>NZ_JAPZBC010000001.1:1256666-1885000 GCF_027460265.1 Streptomyces sp. WMMC940 | reverse complement strand
GATCTAGCCATGGGCAGGTTGAAGCGGAGGTAAGACTTCGTGGAGGACCGAACCCACCAGGGTTGAAAACCTGGGGGATGACCTGTGGTTAGGGGTGAAAGGCCAATCAAACTCCGTGATAGCTGGTTCTCCCCGAAATGCATTTAGGTGCAGCGTCGTGTGTTTCTTGCCGGAGGTAGAGCACTGGATAGGCGATGGGCCCTACCGGGTTACTGACCTTAGCCAAACTCCGAATGCCGGTAAGTGAGAGCGCGGCAGTGAGACTGTGGGGGATAAGCTCCATGGTCGAGAGGGAAACAGCCCAGAGCATCGACTAAGGCCCCTAAGCGTACGCTAAGTGGGAAAGGATGTGGAGTCGCAGAGACAACCAGGAGGTTGGCTTAGAAGCAGCCACCCTTGAAAGAGTGCGTAATAGCTCACTGGTCAAGTGATTCCGCGCCGACAATGTAGCGGGGCTCAAGCGTACCGCCGAAGTCGTGTCATTGCGATATGTACCCCCAACGGGGATCGTGATGGGTAGGGGAGCGTCGTGTGCCGGGTGAAGCAGCCGTGGAAGCGAGTTGTGGACGGTTCACGAGTGAGAATGCAGGCATGAGTAGCGATACACACGTGGGAAACGTGTGCGCCGATTGACTAAGGGTTCCTGGGTCAAGCTGATCTGCCCAGGGTAAGTCGGGACCTAAGGCGAGGCCGACAGGCGTAGTCGATGGACAACCGGTTGATATTCCGGTACCCGCTTTGAAACGCCCAGTATCGAGCCCATTAATGCTAAGGCCGTGAAGCCGTCGGCTGAGTCTTCGGACGAGGTCGGAGTGGTGGAGCCGCTGACCCAAGGTGGTAGTAGGTAAGTGATGGGGTGACGCAGGAAGGTAGTCCAGCCCGGGCGGTGGTTGTCCCGGGGTAAGGGTGTAGGACGTCGCGTAGGCAAATCCGCGTGACATGTGTCTGAGACCTGATGCCGAGCCGATTGTGGTGAAGTGGATGATCCTATGCTGTCGAGAAAAGCCTCTAGCGAGTTTCATGGCGGCCCGTACCCTAAACCGACTCAGGTGGTCAGGTAGAGAATACCGAGGCGTTCGGGTGAACTATGGTTAAGGAACTCGGCAAAATGCCCCCGTAACTTCGGGAGAAGGGGGGCCACGTCTGGTGATCACTCTTGCAGTGTGAGCTGGGTGTGGCCGCAGAGACCAGCGAGAAGCGACTGTTTACTAAAAACACAGGTCCGTGCGAAGCCGTAAGGCGATGTATACGGACTGACGCCTGCCCGGTGCTGGAACGTTAAGGGGACCGGTTAGCTCCATTTCGGTGGGGCGAAGCTGAGAACTTAAGCGCCAGTAAACGGCGGTGGTAACTATAACCATCCTAAGGTAGCGAAATTCCTTGTCGGGTAAGTTCCGACCTGCACGAATGGCGTAACGACTTCTCGACTGTCTCAACCATAGGCCCGGTGAAATTGCACTACGAGTAAAGATGCTCGTTTCGCGCAGCAGGACGGAAAGACCCCGGGACCTTTACTACAGTTTGATATTGGTGTTCGGTTCGGCTTGTGTAGGATAGGTGGGAGACTGTGAAGCTTGGACGCCAGTTCAGGTGGAGTCGTCGTTGAAATACCACTCTGGTCGTGCTGGATGTCTAACCTGGGTCCGTGATCCGGATCAGGGACAGTGTCTGATGGGTAGTTTAACTGGGGCGGTTGCCTCCCAAAGGGTAACGGAGGCGCCCAAAGGTTCCCTCAGCCTGGTTGGCAATCAGGTGTTGAGTGTAAGTGCACAAGGGAGCTTGACTGTGAGACCGACGGGTCGAGCAGGGACGAAAGTCGGGACTAGTGATCCGGCGGTGGCTTGTGGAAGCGCCGTCGCTCAACGGATAAAAGGTACCCCGGGGATAACAGGCTGATCTTCCCCAAGAGTCCATATCGACGGGATGGTTTGGCACCTCGATGTCGGCTCGTCGCATCCTGGGGCTGGAGTCGGTCCCAAGGGTTGGGCTGTTCGCCCATTAAAGCGGTACGCGAGCTGGGTTTAGAACGTCGTGAGACAGTTCGGTCCCTATCCGCTGTGCGCGTAGGAGTCTTGAGAAGGGCTGTCCCTAGTACGAGAGGACCGGGACGGACGAACCTCTGGTGTGCCAGTTGTCCTGCCAAGGGCATGGCTGGTTGGCTACGTTCGGGAGGGATAACCGCTGAAAGCATCTAAGCGGGAAGCCTGCTTCGAGATGAGGACTCCCACCCACTTGATGGGGTAAGGCTCCCAGTAGACGACTGGGTTGATAGGCCGGATATGGAAGCCAGGTGACTGGTGGAGTTGACCGGTACTAATAGGCCGAGGGCTTGTTCTCAGTTGCTCGCGTCCACTGTGTCAGTTCTGAAGTAACGAACATGCCGGGACCATGTGGATGGTCGGTCGGGTTCGACATCTTCATAGAGTTTCGGTGGTCATAGCGTCAGGGAAACGCCCGGTTACATTCCGAACCCGGAAGCTAAGCCTTTCAGCGCCGATGGTACTGCAGGGGGGACCCTGTGGGAGAGTAGGACACCGCCGAACAATTTTTGAAGCCTCAACCCCCGGGTGAAACCCGGGGGTTGAGGCTTTTTCGCGTTCCGGGGCTGATCCCGCACCGTCTCTCTGCACAACCGGTGAGAGCCGCCGACCGGCGACGAGAACGCTCTGCCACTGCTGACACATGCTCAGAATGGTTGCCTGCGGCCGATTAGGAGCACACGTCAGTTCGGGGTATGCTTCATGCCGTTGCCGAGCGGGATACCGCAATGAGCAACAGGCCCCTATAGCTCAGTCGGCAGAGCGTCTCCATGGTAAGGAGAAGGTCAACGGTTCGATTCCGTTTGGGGGCTCCGAACGGACGATGGCCCCCGCCTCACTTCAGTTCTAGTGGTCGTTGCAACACCCCAGTTCAAGGGGTGTCATGGACTTCGAGATCCGCAAGAACAGGAAGCCGCAGGGGCCCAAGCCGTTGCTCCGTGAGCGGGCCGCATACTTCCAGCTCATGGAGCAGGGCTACAGCACCCGGGAAGCGGCCCGGATCGTCGGCATCGACCGGCGCACGGGCAAGAAGTGGCGCAACGGTCACACGAGGGGCCGCAAGGTAGTTCCTCCGATCCATCCCGAGCACGGGCACGCGTCCGTGACTGCGGGAGATCTGGAGGCGCCGCCTTGCGGCCCTTCGCGGTATCTCCAGGAGCACGACCGCATCCACATCGCCGACCGGCTGCGGGAGAAGGCGTCGATGCGGCAGATCGCCGCCGAGCTGGGCCGCAGCCCGTCCACCATCAGCCGCGAGATACGCCGCAACCGGCGGACCATGCCCAAGGGAGGCTGGTACTACCGGCCGCACACCGCCCAGGCCCGGGCCGATGCCCGCCGACCCCGCCCCAAGACCGGCAAGATCGGCCAGAACCCCGAACTGCGGGACTTCATCCAGGACCACCTCACGATGCGGTGGAGCCCCGAGCAGATCTGCCAGGCTCTGCGGGCACGCTTCCCCGACCGGCCGGAGATGCACGTGACCCACGAGACGATCTACCAGGCCCTCTACGTCCACGGCCGCGGAGAACTCCGCCGGGAACTGACCCGCGCACTTCGCACAGGACGTGCCCGCCGGCGCCCGCACCGCCAGGCCCACAAGCGCACCTCCCGCGCCATCAAGGACATGGTCCTGATCAGCGACCGGCCCGCCGAAGCCGAAGACCGTGCCGTCCCCGGCCACTGGGAAGGCGACCTCATCATCGGCAAGGACGGACGCTCCGCCATCGGCACCCTGGTCGAACGGTCCACCCGCTACGTGATGCTCGTGCACCTGCCGACGGGCCACAGCGCCCTCGCCACCCGCAACGCGCTCGCCGCCACCGTCCAGACCCTCCCGCCGCATCTGTGGCGATCCCTGACCTGGGACCAGGGTTCGGAGATGGCCGCCCACCGGTCGTTCACCGTCGCCACCGACATCCCGGTCTACTTCTGCGACCCGGCCAGTCCCTGGCAGCGGGGCTCGAACGAGAACACGAACGGCCTGCTGCGGCAGTATTTCCCTAAGGGCACCGACCTGAGCACCCACACCCCCGAGCACCTCCAGGCCGTCGCCGCCGAACTCAACAGCCGCCCACGCAAAACGCTCGACTGGGAAACCCCAGCCGAGCGCCTCGCTAAGCTACTGGACCTAGCCAGCTGACCAGCAGTGTTGCAACGACCCCTCGAATTCGCCTCACGGCGGGGGCCATCGTCGTATGTGCGTTTTCCGTCAGCTCGCGTGGGGCTCCGGCACGCGCATCGCGAGGATCGCCATGTCGTCCGAGGCGGGTTCGGCAGCGAAGCGCTCGACAGCGCGGAGAACCCGTGCCGCGACCGCGCCGGCCGTCAAGCCCGTGCACGTCGTCAGAACGTCGCTGAGGCCGTCGTCGCCGAGCATGCGCGTTCCCTCACGGCGTTCCGTGACACCGTCCGTGACGCAGAGGAGGACGTCGCCCGGGTCGAGAGTGACGGTCTGCTCGTACAGTTCCAGGTCGTCCATCACGCCCAGCAGCGGCTGCGGATCGGCCGCTGGCTCCACGGAGCCGTCCTGGCGCAGCCGCAGCGGCAGCGGATGTCCGGCGCAGACGACCTTCAGGAGCGCCGAGCCGTCCTCCTGGGGCCAGAGCTCGCCGTACAGCAGCGTGAGGAAGCGGCTGCGGGCGCCCTCGTCGAGGATCGCCGCGTTGAGGCGTTCCAGCACCGCCGGACCTCCGAAGCCCTCCCGGGCCAGCAGCCGCAGGGCGTGCCGGGCCAGACCGGTGACCGCGGCGGCCTCCGGGCCCGTTCCGCAGACGTCGCCGATGGCGAAGCCGTACGCCCCGTCGCGGATAGGGAAGAGGTCGTAGAAGTCTCCGCCGACCTCGTTGCCCTCGCCGGCCGCGCGGTAGATGACCTCCACCTCAACGCCCGGCACCTGGGGCAGGCCCGGCGGCAGCAGACTGCGCTGCAGGGACTGGCTGATGGCCGTGCGCTCCGAGTAGAGCCTGGCATTGTCCAGGGCGAGGGCGGCCCGGCGGGAAAGGTCCTCGGCGAGTTCCAGGATCTCCTGGCGGAAGTGGTCGTCGGACGGCTTGCCGAGCGTCAGCATGCCGATGACGCGATTTCGGGCGACCAGAGGGAGGACCACGGTCTCGCCGCCGACCGCGGAGGCCGTGGCCAGGGTCGTGCCGATGCCCGACGACACATGGGCCGCGCCGAGGCCGAGTTCACGCATGGAGGTGCGCAGTGCGGCCTGGTGCGCGGCCTCGGCCGGGGCGGTCCACACCCGTGCGCCGGGCGTGGGAACCGGGTCCGGCGGGTCGATCTTGGCGAGCAGGGCCTTCAGGCCGTCGATGCGCTCCTCGTCCTCGTGGAGGACGTACGAGAGGTACGGCTCGGAGGACTGGTCGGAGATCGTGTACACGGCACACCAGGTGGCGAGCGTCGGCACCGTCATCTGTGCCATCAGCGCCAGTGTCTGGTCGCGGTCGAGAGTGCCGGCCAGCAGGTCCGAGGCCTCGACGAGGAAGCTGAGGGATCCCCGGCGCAGCCGCTCCAGCTCGCCAAGGCGTGCGGACTCGACGGCGAGCGCGATGCGGTCGGCTGCGAACTGCAGGCGCAGCGCCTCCTCGTTGGAGTAGCGGCCCGAGCCCTCGGCGGCCACGCCCAGGGAGCCGGTGAGCCGGCCTTCGACCTTGAGCGGGACGGTGACCACGGAGCGCATCCCGGTGCCACTGAGGAGAGGGACGGCCCCGGGGACCGCGGTGAGGTCCTCGTGGACGGCGGGCATACGGGCCGATCCGTAGCGTCCCGTCCCGGCCTCGACCGGGACCCGGGCGAAGCGCTGGCGGGCCGAGGGGAGTCCGGTGGTGGCCCGTACCTCGAGCTCCGTCTCGTCGTCGGTGGCCAGCAGCAGGAACGCGGCGTCGCCGTCGAGCATGTCGCGGGCGCGTTCGACCGTGCGCTGGAGGAGGCCGTCGAGGTCGTCGGGCGCCGGGGATCCGATGAAGACCTCGAAGGGATCGGCGTTGCGGTTGTCGTGGCCGGCGCCGTCCCCGGCGGGCGCGCGCGTCGGCGTCTGCAGCACGGCCCGCTCGTAGTCGCGCACCAGGAGGCAGACGGTGGACGCCTCGCCCAGGGTGTCGCGCACGCGGAGGTGGGAGGCGTAGACGGGGACGACGCGGCCGTCCGTGCCGCGGATTCCGTAGCTGCCCTCCCAGCGGGACAGTTGGAGCGCCTCGGCCAGGCCGGTGCCGGTCCCCGGGGTGTGCGGCCAGGCGGCGAAGTCGCCGAGGGGCTTGCCGAGCACCTGGTCCGTCGCATATCCGAAAAGGTGCTCGGCGTCGTCGTTCCAGGAGCCGATGGCGCCGTTGCGGTCGATCTGGATCACGGCGACGCGGACGCGCTCGTCGGCGACGGGAAGGAGATCGGGCGGAAGGACCGGACCGGCCGACCGGGTGCCCACCGCGCGCTGCGGCAGGTCGAGTTGGAACCAGACGTGCTTGTGGGTCGGTGTGTACTCGACGCCCCAGCGCGAGGCAAGCGCGGCGCAGAGCAGCAGTCCGCGCCCGTTCTCCCGATCGGGGTGGGCGACGGCTCTGGTGCCGCCCTGCATCGGGATCTCGCGTTCCGGATACCGGTCGGCGACCTCGACCCGTACGCCCTCCACGGTGCGCAGGCAGAGCACCTCTGCGGCGGTGCCGGCGTGGATCACCGCGTTGGTGACGAGCTCACTGGTGAGGACGACGGCGTCGTCGACGACGTCGGAGTGCCCCCAGCCCTGGAGGGTGTCGCGGACGAAGGCGCGTGCCGTGGCCACCGACCGGCCGACCGGTTCGAAGCTGGCAGCCGCCCGTGCGGTGATCTCGGAACTTCTCGTACGCGTCTCGACGCCCGGCTCGGCCATGGTCGATGTCCGCCCCTCCCGGTGCCCGGTCTGGTAGTCCTTGCGCCATGCCGCCCCCCGCCGGGCGACCGGGGCGGTTGGACAGCCGGATGCCAGGTTACTTACCTTCGCTGTCCGAGCGGATGCCGGTCACCGCCGTTTCCGCCTTCCAGGGGTGGGGACGCTATGCGAAGCTGCCGAACTGTTATGGCCTGGTTCGGCTGCGGTGAAACACTGGGAAAGCTTCCTGAGACAGCCCGAGCAACATGGTCAACCCCCGCGGGAGGGACACGGTGGAGTCTGGTGCAACGGCGCGTGGTGCCGGCACGCGCGCACAAGGCGGACAGTCCCGGAGGAATCAGTCACGCGGGGGAACGACCGCGGTGGACACCGCGGCTCTGAACCGGCTGCTCGCGGCCCTGTCAGCCATGCGGGACGGGAACTTCCGCAAGCGGCTGACGGTCTCGGGCGACGGCGTCATGGCCGAGATCGCTGCCGTCTTCAACGAGGTCGCGGACCGCAATCTGCATCTCACCGGAGAGCTCGCGCGGGTCCGGCGTGTCGTCGGTCGTGAGGGAAAGCTCACGGAACGGCTGGATCCCGGCGCCTGCGAGGGCTCCTGGGCCGCCGCGATCGAGGCGTCCAACGATCTGGTGGACGACCTGGCGCGCCCGGTGTCCGAGGTGGGTCGGGTGCTGTCGGCGGTCGCGGAGGGCGATCTGGAGCACCGCATGGAGCTGCGGTCGCACGCGGAGGAGGGCTCGGACGGGGCGGTGCGGCCGCTGCGCGGTGAGTTCCTGAAGGTCGCGCGCACGGTGAACAACCTCGTGGACCAGCTGTCCGCGTTCACCGACGAAGTGACACGGGTCGCACTCGAGGTCGGTACCGAGGGCAAACTCGGCGGACAGGCCCAGGTGCGAGGTATGTCCGGTTCATGGAAAGACCTCACGGATTCCGTCAACACGATGGCGTACCGGCTGACGGCTCAGGTGCGTGACATCGCCCTCGTGACCACGGCGGTCGCCAAGGGTGACCTCTCGCGCAAGGTCACCGTGCATGTCGCCGGTGAGATGCTCCAGCTGAAGAACACCGTCAACACCATGGTGGACCAGCTGTCCTCGTTCTCCTCCGAGGTGACCCGGGTCGCCCGTGAGGTGGGCACGGAGGGTGAGCTCGGCGGCCAGGCGGTCGTGCCGGGCGTCGCCGGTGTGTGGAAGGACCTGACCGACTCCGTCAACACGATGGCGGGCAATCTCACCTCGCAGGTGCGGGGCATCGCCGAGGTCACCACGGCCGTCGCGAACGGCGACCTGTCGCAGAAGGTCACGGTGAGCGCGCGCGGCGAGGTCGCCCAGCTCGCCGAGACCATCAATCAGATGACCGAGACGCTTCGGACATTCGCGGACGAAGTCACCCGGGTGGCGAGCGAGGTCGGTGCCGAGGGTCTGCTCGGCGGCCAGGCGCAGGTGCCGGGTGCGGCCGGTACGTGGAAGGACCTGACCGACTCGGTCAACACCGTCTTCCGCAACCTCACGACCCAGGTGCGGGACATCGCGCAGGTGACGACGGCGGTCGCGAACGGCGACCTGTCGCAGAAGGTCACCGTCGACGTGGCGGGCGAGATGCTGGAACTGAAGAACACCGTCAACACGATGGTGGACCAGCTCCAGTCGTTCGGTTCCGAAGTGACCCGTGTGGCGCGGGAGGTCGGCGTCGAGGGCCGGCTGGGCGGTCAGGCCGAGGTGCCGGGTGCGGCGGGCACGTGGAAGGACCTGACCGACTCGGTGAACACGGCGTTCCGCAACCTCACCGGTCAGGTGCGGGACATCGCGCAGGTGACGACGGCGGTCGCGAACGGCGACCTGTCGCAGAAGGTCACCGTCGACGTGGCGGGCGAGATGCTGGAACTGAAGAACACCGTCAACACGATGGTGGCGCAGCTGTCCTCGTTCGCCGACCAGGTGACGCGCATGGCCCGGGACGTGGGTACGGAGGGCCGGCTCGGTGGTCAGGCGCGGGTCGACGGAGTCTCGGGCACCTGGAAGGAGCTCACCGACTCCGTCAACTTCATGGCCGGCAACCTGACCTCGCAGGTGCGCCAGATCGCCCAGGTGACGACGGCCGTGGCGCGCGGTGATCTGTCACAGAAGATCGACGTGGACGCGCGCGGCGAGATCCTGGAGCTGAAGAACACCATCAACACGATGGTGGACCAGCTGTCGGCGTTCGCCGAGCAGGTGACGAGGGTCGCTCGCGAGGTGGGCACGGACGGGCGGCTCGGCGGTCAGGCACAGGTGCCCGGTGTCGCCGGGGTGTGGCGCGACCTGACCGACTCCGTGAACGGCATGGCCGGGAACCTCACGGCCCAGGTCCGCAACATCGCCCAGGTCGCCACCGCCGTGGCGCGCGGTGATCTGTCGCAGAAGATCGACGTGGACGCGCGCGGCGAGATCCTGGAGCTGAAGAACACCCTCAACACGATGGTCGACCAGCTCTCGAACTTCGCGGAGCAGGTCACCCGCGTGGCCCGTGAGGTGGGCACCGAGGGCATCCTGGGCGGCCAGGCCGAGGTGCAGGGCGTCTCCGGCACCTGGAAGGACCTCACCCAGTCCGTCAACTTCATGGCGAACAACCTCACCAGCCAGGTGCGGAACATCGCCGAGGTGACGACGGCGGTGGCCAAGGGCGATCTGTCGAAGAAGATCACGGTCGATGCCAAGGGCGAGATCCTGGAGCTGGTCACGACCGTCAACACGATGGTGGACCAGCTCTCCAACTTCGCCGACGAGGTCACGCGGGTGGCCCGTGAGGTGGGTACGGAGGGCATCCTGGGCGGCCAGGCCCGGGTGCGCGGCGTCACCGGCATCTGGAAGGACCTCAGCGACAACGTCAACCTGATGGCCAACAACCTGACCAGTCAGGTGCGGAACATCTCCCGGGTGTCCTCCGCGGTCGCCAACGGCGATCTGACCAAGAAGGTGACGGTCGAGGCGCGCGGCGAGGTCGCCGAACTCGCCGACACCGTGAACACGATGGTGACGACCCTGTCGTCGTTCGCGGCGGAGGTCACGCGGGTGGCCCGTGAGGTGGGTACGGAGGGCATCCTGGGCGGCCAGGCCCGGGTCCCGGGCGTCGCGGGCACCTGGAAGGACCTCACCGAGTCGGTGAACTCGATGGCCTCCAACCTGACCGGTCAGGTGCGCCAGATCGCCACGGTCACCACGGCCATCGCCAAGGGCGATCTCACCAAGAAGATCGACATCGACGCGCGCGGCGAGATCCAGGACCTCAAGGACACCATCAACACGATGGTCGACCAGCTGTCGTCGTTCGCCGAGGAGGTCACGCGGGTGGCCCGCGAGGTGGGCACGGACGGCATGCTCGGCGGTCAGGCGCGCGTCCGGGACGTGGACGGCACCTGGCGGGACCTGACGGAGTCGGTGAACGAGATGGCCGGGAACCTGACCCGGCAGGTGCGCGCGATCGCGGCCGTCGCCACCGCGGTGACCCGGGGCGACCTCAACCTCAAGATCGACGTGGACGCGGCCGGCGAGATCCAGGTCCTGCAGGACAACATCAACACGATGATCGCCAATCTGCGCGACACCACCCTCGCCAACGAGGAGCAGGACTGGCTGAAGGGCAACCTGGCGCGGATCTCCGGTCTGATGCAGGGCCGGCGGGACCTGGACGACGTCGCCTCGCTGATCATGAGCGAGTTGACGCCGGTGGTCTCGGCGCAGCACGGCGCCTTCTTCCTGGCCATGCCGACGGGCGGCGGGGACGAGTTGGCCTCGGGCGACGAGAGCGCGTACGAGCTGGTGATGCGCGCCAGTTACGGCTACTCGGCCGGGCTGATGCCCACGTCGTTCCGGCCGGGCGAGACCCTGATCGGCACGGCGGCCGAGGAGAAGCGGACGATCCAGGTCAACGTCCCGCCGGGGTACCTGAAGATCTCGTCGGGGCTGGGTGAGGCGTCGCCGGCGCATGTGATCGTGCTGCCGGTGCTGTTCGAGGGGAAGGTGCTCGGGGTGATCGAGCTGGCGTCGTTCCAGCCGTTCACCCAGATCCAGCGCGACTTCCTGAACCAGATCGCCGAGATGATCGCCACCAGCGTCAACACGATCAGCGTCAACACCAAGACCGAGGTGCTGCTCAAGCAGTCGCAGGAGCTGACCGAGCAGTTGCGGGAGCGTTCGGAGGAGCTGGAGAACCGGCAGAAGGCGCTGCAGTCCTCCAACGCCGAGCTGGAGGAGAAGGCCGAGCTGCTGGCCCAGCAGAACCGCGACATCGAGGTGAAGAACACCGAGATCGAGGAGGCCCGGCAGGTGCTGGAGGAGCGGGCGGAGCAGCTCGCGGTCTCCATGCGCTACAAGTCCGAGTTCCTGGCGAACATGTCGCACGAGCTGCGGACCCCGCTCAACTCCCTGCTGATCCTCGCCAAGCTGCTGGCGGACAACGCGGACACCAACCTGACGCCGAAGCAGGTGGAGTTCGCCGAGACGATCCACGGGGCCGGGTCGGACCTGCTGCAGCTGATCAACGACATCCTCGATCTGTCGAAGGTCGAGGCGGGCAAGATGGACGTCAGCCCGACCCGGATCGCCCTGGTCCAGCTCGTCGACTACGTGGAGGCGACGTTCCGGCCGCTCACGGCGGAGAAGGGGCTCGACTTCTCGGTCCGGGTCTCGCCGGAGCTGCCCGCGACGCTCCACACGGACGAGCAGAGGCTGCTGCAGGTCCTGCGCAATCTGCTGTCGAACGCGGTGAAGTTCACCGACACCGGCGCGGTGGAGCTGGTGATCAGGCCGGCGAACGCCGATGTGCCGCAGTCGATCCGCGAGCAGCTGCTGGAGGCGGGATCGCTGCGCGACGCAGACGGGGACCTGATCGCCTTCTCGGTCACCGACACCGGCATCGGCATCGCGGCCAGCAAGATGCGGGTGATCTTCGAGGCGTTCAAGCAGGCCGACGGCACGACCAGCCGCAAGTACGGCGGTACGGGCCTGGGGCTGTCGATCAGCCGGGAGATCGCGCGGCTGCTCGGCGGTGAGATCCACGCGGCGAGCGAGCCGGGCCGCGGCTCGACGTTCACGCTGTACCTGCCGCTGCACGCCAGCGAACTGCCGCCGCAGGGCTACCCGCAGCTCGTGCCCGGCTCCGAGACGCCGGCACCCGCGATGGACGACGCGTCGGCGTCCGGGCTCCCGCAGGGGGCGCAGCAGCCGTCGGCGGCCGGGGAGGCGAACAACGCCCCCGGGACGCTCTTCCGGCGCCGCCGGAAGGCGCTGGGGGCCATGGACCTGCGGCACGCCCTGCCCGGGCAGCCGACGGCCGCGTCGGGCTCCGTGCAGGAGTCGTGGACGGGGCAGTCCCCGCAGGAGCCGGGGCAGGAGCCGCGCCGCACCTACGAGTTCCACAGCGAGAAGGTGCTGATCGTCGACGACGACATCCGCAACGTCTTCGCGCTCACCAGCGTGCTGGAGCAGCACGGCCTGTCCGTGCTGTACGCGGAGAACGGTCGGGAGGGGATCGAAGTCCTGGAGCAGCACGACGATGTGACGGTCGTACTGATGGACATCATGATGCCCGAGATGGACGGCTACGCCACGACGACGGCGATCCGCAGGATGCCGCAGTTCGCCGGGCTGCCGATCATCGCGCTCACGGCGAAGGCGATGAAGGGCGACCGGGAGAAGGCGATCGAATCGGGCGCTTCCGACTACGTCACGAAGCCGGTCGACCCCGATCATCTTCTCTCCGTGATGGAGCAGTGGATGCGCGGAAAGTGACGACGGTTGCCCGCGTGCACATCACAGTCTGATTGCAGACTGTACGGATTTCTATGAATTGCTGACTGAGTGTGCCCGTGGGCGTGTGGGGAGGCAGGATCCGGGGAACCTTCTCGTCTCCCACCGCGTTTCTGCTATGTGCACAGTGACATCGCGGTGACAGGGTGTGGCGACGGGCGGGGTGCGGCTACCATGACCGGCACAAGGACGGGCGGCGCAAGGGAGTCGTCCCTCGGGGCGGCGCCCGGTGTTTCCCCCGGCTCATCGAGCTGGGGAGACCCCAAGCCGGGGCGAGGAGGGCGAGGCATGGTGCAGAAGGCCAAGATCCTCCTGGTCGATGACCGGCCGGAGAATCTGTTGGCGCTGGAGGCCATCCTCTCTGCGCTCGATCAGACGCTGGTGCGGGCATCGTCAGGGGAGGAAGCGCTCAAAGCGCTGCTGACGGACGATTTCGCGGTCATTCTGCTGGACGTCCAGATGCCGGGAATGGACGGATTCGAGACCGCGGCGCACATCAAGCGCCGCGAACGGACCAGAGACATCCCGATCATCTTCCTGACGGCGATCAACCACGGTCCGCACCACACCTTCCGCGGGTACGCGGCGGGCGCGGTGGACTACATCTCCAAACCGTTCGACCCCTGGGTGCTCCGGGCGAAGGTCTCCGTCTTCGTCGAGCTCTACATGAAGAACTGCCAGCTTCGGGAGCAGGCGGCTCTGCTCCGGCTCCAGTTGGAGGGCGGCGGACACGGCGCGGGTGAGGCCAACAAGGAACCGGCGGGACTCCTCGCCGAACTGTCCGCGCGGCTCGCGGCGGTCGAGGAGCAGGCCGAGGCGCTCTCCAAGCAGCTGGACGACGAATCCGCCGACGCCGCGGCCGTCGCCACCGCAGCCCACCTGGAGCGCAAACTCACCGGACTGCGCAGGGCGCTGGACGCCCTGGAGCCGGGTGCGGGCGCCGGTTCGCCGACGCTTCCGTCCCAGAGCTAGGTCGTGTTGCGGGAACCGGCGCCGACCGCCCGAGGGGCGGGCCGGGCGGGGGTTCCGCAACGCCGCGAAGCTCGCGCCGGCGCCCGCCCGCTGAGCGGGCGTCAGTTTCCGAGCCAGGCATGGGCGACACGAACGGGTGAACCGGTGGTCACGCGTGTGCCCCGCCTGTCGCACCGGTAACCTCACCACCATGGCCTCACGTACGTCCGGCAAGGGTTCCCAGGGCACGGCGGGCACCGCGAAGCCGCGCGCCGGCCGTACGACCGGCGCCGCGAAGAAGGCGGCGCCCGCCAGGAAGACCGCGGCGAAGACGCCGGCGGCAGGCAAACGCGCCCCCGCCAAGAAGGCACCCGCGCGCCGGGCTGCGGCGAAGAAGACCGCGCCCAGGCCCGCGCCGAATCCCACCGGAGGCGTGCTGTGGCTGATCCGTGCCGTGTGGCTCGGTGTCGCCCACGCCCTCGGCGCGCTGCTCCGCGGCATAGGACGCGGCGCCAAGGGACTCGATCCGGTGCACCGCAAGGACGGGCTCGCGCTCCTGCTGCTGGCCCTCTCGCTGATCGTCGCCGCGGGCACCTGGTCCAATCTGCGCGGCCCGGTGGGCGATCTCGTCGAGATGCTCGTCACCGGCGCGTTCGGCCGGCTCGATCTGCTTGTGCCGATACTGCTCGTCGCCGTCGCCGTGCGGCTGATCCTCTATCCCGAGCGGCCCGACGCCAACGGCCGGATCGTCATCGGGCTGACCGCACTCGTGGTCGGCGTGCTCGGCCAGGTCCACATCGCCTGCGGTTCACCGGGGCGCGAGGACGGCGCCGAGGCCATGCAGGACGCGGGCGGTCTGATCGGCTGGGCCGCCTCCAAGCCGCTGATCTTCATGATGACCGAGGTCCTCGCCGTACCGCTGCTGGTGCTGCTCACGGTCTTCGGTCTGCTCGTCGTCACCGCCACGCCGGTCAACGCCATCCCACAGCGGATGCGCAGGCTCGGGGTCAGGCTCGGGATCCTGGAGGCGCCGTACGAGCCCGGTGAGGACGACACCGGGGAGCGGGGGGAGTACGACGAGTGGCGCGGGGAGCGGCCCGCGCGCCCCCGCACTCCCGCGCGCCGCGACAGCGAGGTGCACGACGCCGACCGGGCGGAGGAGGCGGCGCTGTCCCGGCGCCGGCGCCGAGGGCCCACCGCGCAGCCGGACGCCGGCCTGCCGATGGACGCGGTCGACGTCGCCGCGGCCGCCGCTGCCGCCCTGGACGGGGCCGTCCTCAACGGCATGCCGCCGTCACCCGTCGTCGCCGGTCTGACCCGCGACCTCACCGCCGACCGGGAGCGTGCCGCCGGGCCGCTGCCCGGGGCGCGGACCGACCAGCCCTCGGCCGCTCCGCCCGCCACGGGGGAGAAGCAGTCCCCGTCGGGCTCCGTGCCCGACCTGACCAAGCCCGCCCCCGAGTCGCAGCCCCTCCCCCCGCGCGCCGAGCAGCTGCAGCTCTCCGGGGACATCACCTACGGGCTGCCGTCGCTGGACCTGCTGGAGCGCGGCGGACCGGGCAAGAGCCGCAGCGCCGCCAACGACGCGATCGTCGCCGCACTCACGAACGTCTTCACGGAGTTCAAGGTCGACGCCGCGGTCACCGGCTTCACCCGCGGGCCGACGGTCACCCGCTACGAGGTCGAGCTCGGCCCCGCGGTGAAGGTCGAGCGGATCACCGCGCTGACCAAGAACATCGCCTATGCCGTCGCGAGCCCGGACGTACGGATCATCTCGCCGATCCCGGGCAAGTCCGCCGTGGGCATCGAGATCCCGAACACCGACCGGGAGATGGTCAATCTCGGCGACGTGCTGCGACTGGCGGACGCGGCCGAGGACGACCACCCGATGCTGGTCGCCCTCGGCAAGGACGTCGAGGGCGGCTACGTCATGGCCAACCTGGCGAAGATGCCGCACATCCTGGTCGCGGGCGCCACCGGCTCCGGAAAGTCCTCCTGCATCAACTGCCTGATCACCTCCGTGATGATGCGGGCCACCCCGGAGGACGTCCGGATGGTCCTCGTCGACCCCAAGCGGGTCGAGCTCACGGCCTACGAGGGCATCCCGCACCTGATCACGCCGATCATCACCAACCCCAAGCGGGCCGCCGAGGCCCTGCAGTGGGTCGTGCGCGAGATGGACCTGCGCTACGACGACCTCGCCGCGTACGGCTTCCGGCACATCGACGACTTCAACCGTGCCGTGCGCGGCGGCCGCGTCAAGGCCCCCGAGGGCAGCGAGCGCGAGCTCCAGCCCTATCCGTACCTGCTGGTGATCGTCGACGAGCTCGCGGACCTGATGATGGTCGCCCCGCGCGACGTCGAGGACGCCATCGTCCGGATCACCCAGCTGGCCCGCGCCGCCGGCATCCATCTGGTCCTGGCCACCCAGCGGCCCTCGGTCGACGTCGTCACCGGGCTGATCAAGGCCAATGTGCCCTCGCGGCTCGCCTTCGCCACCTCCTCCCTCGCCGACAGCCGGGTCATCCTGGACCAGCCGGGCGCGGAGAAGCTGATCGGCAAGGGCGATGGTCTGTTCCTGCCCATGGGGGCCGGCAAGCCCACCCGTATGCAGGGCGCCTTCGTGACGGAGGAGGAGGTCGCGGCCGCCGTCCGGCACTGCAAGGAGCAGATGGCCCCCGTCTTCCGGGACGACGTGGTCGTCGGCACGAAGCAGAAGAAGGAGATCGACGAGGACATCGGCGACGACCTCGACCTGCTCTGCCAGGCCGCGGAACTGGTGGTCACCACCCAGTTCGGGTCGACGTCCATGCTCCAGCGCAAGCTCCGGGTCGGCTTCGCCAAGGCCGGCCGCCTCATGGACCTCATGGAGTCCAGGAACATCGTGGGCCCCAGCGAGGGCTCCAAGGCGCGTGATGTTCTGGTGAAACCCGATGAGCTGGATGGAGTGCTCGCGGTGATCCGTGGGGAGTCTGATTCGTAAGGGAGGGCGGGGCAACCGTTTCCCTTGGTCGTACGTCAAGTTGGATGGAGGGCGGGACATGCCCCGTGCTCCCGCCGTCCGGCCATTCCGATGGCGTACAAACTGCATCCGCCCGGTTGCCCCACCCTTTCGTACCACCCATAGACTGAACCTCCAGCAGGTGGCTACACGCTCGAAAGGCGCCCCCGTGTCCATCGGCAACTCCCCCGAAGACGCCCGTCCTTCTCTCGAAGACGACGGGCCTTCGATCGGTCGCTCGCTCCAGCAGGCGCGCACCGACGCAGGCCTCACCGTCGACGAGGTCAGTACTTCCACCCGTGTGCGCGTCCCCATCGTGCAGGCGATCGAGCAGGACGACTTCTCGCGCTGCGGTGGCGATGTCTACGCGCGCGGGCACATCAGGACGCTCGCGCGTGCCGTGGGGCTGGATCCGGACCCTCTCGTCGCGCGGTACGACGCCGAGCACGGCGGCCGTCCCTCGCCGACCCCGGCGGCCCCGCTCTTCGAGGCGGAACGCATCCGCCCCGAGCGCAGGCGCCCCAACTGGACCGCCGCGATGGTCGCGGCGATCGTCGCCGTCATCGGTTTCGTCGGCTTCACCCTCTTCGGCGGGTCCGACGGCACCAACGGCACCAAGCAGGTCGCCGAGGGTTCCACGCCCGAGCGGACCAGCCCCCAGCCGCCCCCGGCCAAGCCGGTGGCGCCCAAGCCCGACGCCTCCGAGAGCGCGATCGCCGCCGTCCCGCAGGACAAGGTGACGGTGAAGCTGACGGCGGTCGACGACAAGAGCTGGATCTCCGCCAAGTCCGCCAACGGCAAGCTGCTCTTCGACGGGCTGCTCCTCGCGGGCGAGTCCAAGACCTTCCAGGACGGCGAGCGCCTGGACCTCATTCTCGGCAACGCCGGCGCGATCGAGCTGTTCGTGAACGGCAGGAAGATCGAGGACAAGTTCGAGAACGGTCAGGTGGAACGGCTGTCCTACGCCAAGGGCGACCCCGAGGCCGGCTGACCGGACAGGCCGGAAATCGACCATCCACCGCCCGTACCCCGGGCGGCAACCCTCGCGGACCGGGCGTGGGCCGGGACGAAGTAGTCTTGAGCCCATGCCCGAACGCCGTACCGTCGCCCTTGTCACTCTTGGCTGCGCCCGTAACGAGGTGGACTCGGAGGAGCTCGCAGGCCGCCTGGCAGCGGACGGCTGGGAGCTCGTCGAGGAAGCCGCCGACGCGGATGTCGCGGTCGTCAACACCTGCGGCTTCGTCGAGGCCGCCAAGAAGGACTCCGTCGACGCCCTGCTCGAGGCCAACGACCTCAAGGACCACGGGAAGACCCAGGCCGTCGTCGCGGTCGGCTGCATGGCCGAGCGCTACGGCAAGGAACTCGCCGAGGCCCTGCCCGAGGCCGACGGCGTACTGGGCTTCGACGACTACGCCGACATCTCCGACCGCCTCCGGACCATCCTGAGCGGCGGCATCCACGCGTCCCACACGCCGCGCGACCGCCGCAAGCTGCTGCCGATCAGCCCGGCGGACCGCCAGGGCGCCGACGTGGCCCTCCCGGGGCACGCGCAGGCCCCCGCCCCGGAGGACGTGCCGGCCGACCTCCCCGAGGGGCTGGCGCCCGCCTCCGGGCCGCGCGCCCCCCTCCGCCGCAGGCTGGACACCAGTCCGGTCGCCTCGGTGAAGCTCGCCTCCGGCTGCGACCGGCGCTGCTCGTTCTGCGCCATCCCGTCCTTCCGCGGGTCCTTCGTCTCCCGGCGGCCGAGCGACGTCCTGGGCGAGACCCGCTGGCTCGCCGAACAGGGCGTGAAGGAGATCATGCTGGTCTCCGAGAACAACACCTCGTACGGCAAGGACCTCGGCGACATCCGGCTGCTGGAGACGCTGCTGCCCGAGCTCGCGGCCGTCGACGGCATCGAGCGGGTGCGGGTCAGCTACCTGCAGCCCGCCGAGATGCGCCCCGGACTGATCGACGTCCTGACGTCCACCGAGAAGGTCGCACCCTATTTCGACCTCTCGTTCCAGCACAGCGCCCCCGGTGTGCTGCGCGCCATGCGGCGTTTCGGCGACACCGAGCGGTTCCTGGAGCTGCTGGAGACCATCCGCGGCAAGGCCCCGGAGGCCGGTGTGCGGTCCAACTTCATCGTCGGGTTCCCGGGCGAGGGCGAGGCGGACTTCGCGGAGCTGGAGCGCTTCCTCACCGAGGCGCGGCTGGACGCCATCGGCGTCTTCGGCTACTCCGACGAGGAGGGCACCGAGGCCGCCGGCTACGAGCGCAAGCTCGACCAGGACGTCGTCGACGCGCGCCTGGCGCATCTGTCCCGGCTCGCGGAGGAGCTGACCGCCCAGCGGGCCGAGGAGCGCATGGGGCAGACCCTGCAGGTCCTCGTCGAGTCCGTGGACGACGAGGACGGCGCCGTGGGCCGTGCCGCGCACCAGGCGCCCGAGACCGACGGGCAGGTGGTCTTCACGAGTGCCGTCGGGTTGGCATCCGGACGTATGGTCGAAGCGAAGGTCGTCGGTACGGAGGGCGTCGATCTCACGGCCGACGTGGTTTCGGAGTGCCGCGAGGAGGCGGGCAGATGACCGGAGCGCCGGCATCCGCAGCGGGCGGGACCGGAAGGCCGGCGCCCGGCGGGAAGCTGGGCGCTGCGGCCGTCGACCAGGCCAGCCTGTGGAACATCGCCAACATCCTCACCATGGTGCGCCTGCTGCTCGTGCCCGGGTTCGTGGTGCTGCTGCTCATGGACGGCGGACACGACCCGGTCTGGCGCGCCTGGGCCTGGGCGGCCTTCGCCGTCGCCATGATCACGGACGTGTTCGACGGGCATCTGGCGCGTACGTACAACCTGGTCACGGACTTCGGGAAGATCGCGGACCCGATCGCCGACAAGGCGATCATGGCCGCGGGGCTGATCTGTCTGTCGGCCCTCGGGGACCTGCCCTGGTGGGTGACCGGAGTGATCCTCTTCCGCGAGCTGGGGATCACCCTGATGCGCTTCTGGGTGATCCGGCACGGAGTGATCCCGGCGAGCCGCGGCGGCAAGCTGAAGACCCTCGCGCAGGGCACCGCGGTCGGCATGTACGTGCTCGTGCTGACCGGTCCGCTGGCCACGCTGCGCTGGTGGGTGATGGCAGTGGCGGTCCTCCTGACCGTCGTGACGGGGCTGGACTACGTGCGTCAGGCGGTGGTCCTGCGGCGCAGGGGCCTCGCCGCCGAGCGGTCCGCCGGGCGGGACCGCGCGGGGTCCTCTCGATGAGCGCGGAGTGGCCGCGATGAGCAGTGCCGACGGCGTGCTCGCCCTTCTCGGGGAACGCGGTGAGACCCTGGCTGTGGCGGAGTCCCTCACGGGCGGTCTCGTGGCCGCGGAGCTGACCTCCGTTCCGGGGGCGTCGAAGAGCTTCCTGGGCTCCGTGACGGCTTACGCGACCGGCCTCAAGCGGGACCTCCTGGGGGTCGACGGCGCCCTGCTCGCCGAGCACGGCGCGGTGCACCCGGAGGTCGCGGCCCAGATGGCAGCGGGCGTGCGGTCCCGGATGGAGGCCGGCTGGGGCATCGCGACCACCGGTGTCGCGGGTCCCGATCCCCAGGACGGACAGCCCGTGGGCACGGTGTTCGTCGCGGTCGCGGGCCCCCACGGCGCCCGGAAAGTGGCGCGGCTGAGATTGAACGGCGACCGCTCGGAAATCCGTAGAGAGAGTGTCCGGAGCGTGCTGGAACTGCTCGCCGGCGAACTCTCGGGTAAGGGGCGGGCACAGGATACGGAACAGAACGGGGGGAATTGATGTTTGCAGCCCTGAGTGAACACGACATCGCTCCCCGCACGGCCGCAGCGCGAGGCGGTACGGTGGGGCGTGAAGGATGCGGCTACGCGGTCCGAGGAGGGAGCCACCGATGATTCTGCTCCGTCGCCTGCTGGGTGACGTGCTGCGTCGGCAGCGCCAGCGCCAGGGCCGTACTCTGCGCGAAGTCTCCTCGTCCGCCCGAGTCTCTCTCGGCTATCTCTCCGAGGTGGAGCGGGGGCAGAAGGAGGCTTCCTCCGAACTGCTCTCCGCCATCTGCGACGCGCTTGACGTACGGATGTCCGAGCTCATGCGGGAAGTGAGCGACGAGCTGTCGCTCGCCGAGCTGGCCGAGTCGGCAGCGGCGAGCGAGCCGGTGTCCGCGCCGGTGCGGCCGCTCAATTCCGTGTCCGTGACATCGGTCGCGGGCGTGCCGACGGAACGGGTGACGATCAAGGCACCGGCGGAAGCGGTGGACGTCGTCGCCGCCTGATTTCCACGTGTGAGCCCCGGTCGGGTGGGTACCCGACCGGGGCTTCTTTTATCCCCCGAATGACCGTTTTGTGCCATGTGTGTCATGGTGGAGAGCGGTGTCACCGAACGGAGGTCACTATGTCTGCGGTGAAGAGCCTGCTGCCCGAGGACGCGCGCAAGATCACCGGTGAGGCCCTGCAGGGCGCGCTGGTCGATCTGATCGATCTGGGGCTCGTGGCCAAGCAGGTGCACTGGAACGTCGTCGGGCCCCGATTCCGCTCGGTTCACCTCCAGCTGGACGAGGTCGTCGCCACGGCGCGGCAGCACTCCGACGTCGTGGCCGAGCGCGCCTCCGCCATCGGTGTCGCGCCCGACGGCCGCGCCTCGACCGTCGCCTCGGCCAGTGCCATCGGCAAGGTCCCGGACGGCTGGATCCAGGACACCGACGTGGTCAGCACCATGGTGAAGTCGCTGACCGCGGTGATCGAACGGATGCGTGAGCGCATCCAGGCCACGGACGAGCCGGATCCGGTGAGCCAGGACATCCTCATCTCGCTCACGGCCGACCTCGAGAAGCACGCGTGGATGTTCCAGGCGGAGAGCGTCTAGCCGTGGGCATACCCGGAGCCTCCTCCGGGGCCGCGGCCGGACCGGACATCACCACAAGGGGATGGATGCGCGGGCGCACGGCCCGGAGCACGAACCCCTGGGGCGCCTGGCGCATACGCTGCGGGCGCGCCGGGTGTGCAACCGGTGCGCCCTCCCGCCGCGTGATCGGTCCGGTCTAGCGTCGACCGGAGGAGGCGGCCATGGTGAGGCGATGGGTCCTGCTGCCGGCGCTCGCACTGGGCGCTCTGTGGTGGTGGGCCGTGCTGCGGCTGGCGCTGGTGCCGGAGCATGCGGGACTCGTCGAGGGGGCAGTGGCGGCAGGCGGGTGGGGGCTCAGCCTGTTGCCGGTGCATGTTGCGTCGCGGTCCGGGGACGCCGGTAGGGCCGGGGGAACGACCACGGCTACCACGGCATCGCGACGCCCCCGTTCGGCCGGAGGATCTGGCCCGTCGTGAACGACGACGCGTCGGAGGCGAGGTGCAGCACCGCATGGGCGACGTCCGCGGGCTCACCGACCCGGCCGAGCGGTGAGATCCTGGCCATGGCCGCCTCCGCCCGCCGCTGCGACTCCGCGTCATGGCGGTCCGTCATGGGGGTGCGAACCCAGCCCGGTGCGACGGCGTTGACCCGGATCGCATGCCTGCCGAGTTCCGCGGCCAGGGTCTTGGTGAGCTGGACGACGGCCGCCTTGGCGGCGCTGTAGCAGAGCAGACCCGGATTCGCGGCGTCGACCGCGCCGGATGCCATGGTGATGATCGAACCGGGTACGCCGGCGTCGATCATCGAGCGGGCGGCGGCCTGGCAGGCGTACAGAACGCCCTTGAAGTTGACCGCGAGGACCCGGTCGAGGTCCTCTTCCCTGGTCTCCAGGACCGGGCTGGAGTGCATGATGCCGGCGACGGCGGCCAGAACGCGCGGCGGTCCGGAGGCCGACACGGCGGCCGTCATCGCCGCGTCGAGCGCGGCGCGGTCGCTCACGTCGACGAGATGGGGGTGCGCCGTGCCGCCCGCGTCCTCGATCGTCGTCAGGGTCTGCGCGAGGTCCTTCTCGGCCACGTCCGCGCAGTGCACGGTGGCGCCCGCCTCGGCGAGCAGAACGGAGGTGGCGCGGCCGATGCCGCTCGCCGCGCCGGTGACGAACGCGGTGCGGCCGGTGAGGTCGTACGCGGTGACGGGCATGCCGGGACGGTACGACCGCTCCTGACGATCCGTCAATTCCTGGTCCGGTGCGGGATCGCGTGTGCGGAGGCGTTCGGGGTGGGGCCGGCGTCCACGCGGCGGGGCGTCGGACGTGAGGGTGGTGGCGGGCCGTCAGGGTGCGGGCCCGGACTGGCAGCCCGGGCACCAGTACGAGACCCGGTCGTCCCGGCCGGCTCCGCGGATCGCGGTACCGCAGCGCAGACACGGGTGGCCTCGGCGCCCGTACACGAACAGGTGCTGCCCGCCGGGACGCAGCGGGCTCCGGCGCCGGTCGTCCCCGGGACCGCCGGCGTTTCCACCGGGCGTGGTGCGCCGGTCGAACGTGTCCTTGTTGAGTTCCATCAGCCGCCGGGCCGTGGCGACGAGGCGCTCGGGAACGCCCGAGGGCAGGTCGCCGATCGGGAGCCACGGAGTGACCCGGGCGAGGAAGGCCAGTTCGGACTTGTAGACGTTGCCGATTCCCGCGAGATTGCGCTGGTCGAGCAGCGCCTCGCCGATCGGGCGCGCGGGGTCGGCGAGCAGGTTGCGGACGGCCGTCTCCGGATCCCAGTCGGAGCCCAGGAGATCCGGGCCGAGATGTCCCACGGCCCGGTCCTCGTCCCGTGTGCGCAGCAGTTCCAGCACGGGAAGGCGGTAGCCGACGGCCGTGCGGTCGGCATTGCCCAGGACGGCCCGGATCTGGTGGTTCGGGCCCCCGCGCCAGCGCTCGCCTGCGGCGAAGACCCGCCAGGAGCCGTCCATTCGCAGGTGGGAGTGGAGGGTGAGTCCGCCCTCGATGCGTGTGAGCAGATGCTTGCCCCGGGCCGTGACGTCCAGCACCTCCCGGCCGGTGAGGTCGGCGGTGGCGAACCGGGGCACCCTGAGGTCGGAGAGGGTCAGCGTCCGTCCGGCCAGGGCGGCGTGCAGCTTCCGTGCGGTCAGCCAGACGGTGTCTCCTTCGGGCATGCCTCCATGATGCGCGACGGCGGTCATGGCGAGGCCGCGGCATCGCGGTCCGGTGCTCGTCCCGGCCGCCCGGCCGGGGCGGCGCAGGGCCGGGCGCTCTCGTCGCGCGCATGCACGGTGAACGCCGGCGGGGGAGCGGGGCGGGTCCGTCCGCCCCCGGCCGCCCTTCACGCACAGGCCGGAGCCGCTCCTGGTGCAGGCGGCCGTGACCGCCCGGTCCGCCGCGGCGTCCGTATCCGGCGTCAGGCCCGAACGCGCAGGCCGCGGGGGGTGGCGTGGAAGCCGGCCTCCTCCAACGGGCGGGCGAGCGGCGAGGTCAATGCCGCCGCGCCGTTGATCCGCTCGACCGTGATCGTGCCGAGCATCCCCGCCCTGCCCGCTTCCGCGAGCGCTTCCGCCGCCGCTCGGAGCGCCGGATCGTCCGGCTCGGCGGGCCAGGACAGCAAGGTCTTCCCGCCGCGCTCCATGTAGAGCGTGAGCTCCCCGTCGACCAGTACGACGAGCGACCCGGCCTTGCGGCCCGGTTTGTGGCTCGCGCCGTCGGGCGGCTCGGGCCAGGACAGCGCCGCCCCGTAGGCGTTGGCCGGGTCGGCGGCCGCCAGGACCACCGCACGCGGTGAGGTGTGCCCGTCGGCACGCTCGCGGGCGCCGGCCGCGGCCCTGAGCCGGTCCACCGCGCCGTCCATCGCGAACTGGGCGGCCCCGAGCCCTTCGACCACATAGCCGCGGCGAGCCTGCCCGCTGTCCTCGAAGGCGGACAGGATGCGGTACGTCGCCGAGAATCCGCCCTCGACACCTTCGGCGGCGACCGCGCCCCGGGTGACGACGCCATGGCGGTCCAGCAGCGTACGGGCCAGGGCGTGGGCGCGGTGCGTGGGGTCGGTCTCCTGCCCGGGAAGCAGGGACCAGCGTCCGGAGACGGTGGGCGGACCACTGCGCGACGCGGTCCTGGCAGCCGCCGTCAACGAGCCGTACCGCCCGCGCGGCACCGTGCGGCGGGCGCGGTGTGCCGTGGAACCCGCCGTCCGGCCGGACCCCAGGAGCGAGCGCAGGGGCGCCAGGGTGTCGTTGGTGAGCCGGCCCGACCAGGCCAGGTCCCACAGGGCGTCTGCCAGCTGGGGGTCCGTGGCATCGGGATGCGTCGTCGCCCGCACCCGGTCCGTGATCTGGCGGAAGAACAGGCCGTAGCCGCCGGAGAGGGCCGAGAGCACCGACTCGTGCAGTGCCGTCGGCTCCAGCGGGTGGGGCTGCGGCAGCAGCAGCGGGGCGGCGTCCGCGAGATAGAGCGAGACCCAGCCGTCCTTGCCCGGCAGCGCGCCGGCTCCGGCCCACACCACCTCGCCCGTCGTGGTCAGCTCGTCGAGCATGCCCGGCGAGTATCCGGCCACCCGGGACGGGAGGATCAGCTTCTCCAGCGCGGAGGCGGGCACGGGGGCGCCCTGGAGCTGCTCGACGGCACGGGCCAGCCCGTCGATGCCGCGCAGGCTGTTGTTCCCCAGGTGCTGCCACTGGGGCAGGAACGTCGCGAGCGCGGCGGGCGGCACCGGCTCCAACTCCTCGCGGAGCGCGGCGAGGGAGCGGCGCCGCAGCCGGCGCAGCACCGCGGCGTCGCACCACTCCTGACCGATGCCCGAAGGATGGAACTCGCCCTGGACGACCCGCCCGGCCGCTGCGAGCCGCTGCAGGCCCCCGTCCGTGACGGCCGCGCCCAGCCCGAACCGTGCGGCTGCCTGCGACGAGGTGAACGGCCCGTGTGTGCGGGCGAAACGGGCCAGCAGATCGCCGAGAGGATCCTTCACCGGTTCCGTGAACGCCTCGGGGACGCCCACCGGGAGCGCCGTGCCCAGTGCGTCCCTGAGCCGTCCGGCGTCCTCGATCGCCGCCCAGTGGCCGACGCCGGCGATCCGTACCCTGATGGCGCGGCGGGCCCCGGCGAGTTCCCCGGGCCAGTGCGGATCGGCACCGCGCTCGGTCAGCTCCTCGGTCGTGAGCGGTCCGAGCACCCGCAGCAGGTCCGCGACGCCCTCCACGTCCTTGATCCTGCGGTCGTCGGTGAGCCACTGGAGCTCCTGCTCCAGCTCGCCCAGGACGTCCGCGTCGAGCAGTTCGCGCAGTTCCGCCCGGCCCAGCAGCTCGGCGAGCAGCCGGGAGTCCAGGGAGAGTGCCGCGGCCCGGCGCTCTGCGAGCGGTGAGTCCCCCTCGTACAGGAACTGGGCCACATAGCCGAAGAGGAGGGAGCGGGCGAAGGGCGACGGCTCTGGGGTGGTGACTTCGACCAGCCGCACCTTGCGTGCCTCGATGTCGCCCATCAGCTCCTCGAGCCCGGGGACGTCGAACACGTCCTGGAGGCACTCCCGCACGGCCTCGAGGACGATCGGGAACGAGCCGAACTCACTGGCCACCTGGAGCAGCTGGGCCGCGCGCTGACGCTGCTGCCAGAGGGGCGTCCGCTTGCCGGGGCTGCGGCGAGGCAGCAGCAGGGCGCGTGCCGCGCACTCACGGAAGCGGGAGGCGAACAGCGCGGATCCGCCCACCTGGTCGGTGACGATCTGGCTGACCTCGCCCTTGTCGAAGAGGGTGTCGGCGGCGGCGACCGGGGCCTGCTCACCGTCGTACGAGGTGTCGAGGTGGACCGGGTCCTGGTCCAGCAGGTCCAGGCCCATCAGCTCGGCGTCGGGGAGCCGCAGCACGATTCCGTCGTCCGCGTGCATGACCTGGGCGTCCATGCCGTACCGCTCGGAGAGGCGTGCGCCCAGCGCCAGCGCCCAGGGCGCGTGGACCTGGGCACCGAACGGCGAGTGCACCACGACCCGCCAGTCGCCCAGCTCGTCACGGAACCGCTCGACGACGATCGTGCGGTCGTCGGGCACATGCCCGCAGGCCCGGCGCTGCTCGTCGAGGTAAGAGAGGACGTTGGTGGCGGCCCACTCGTCGAGACCGGCGGTCATCAGCCGCAACCGGGCGTCTTCCTCGGGCAGTGATCCGACCTCGCGGAGGAAGGCGCCCACCGCGCGGCCCAGTTCGAGCGGCCGGCCCAGCTGGTCGCCCTTCCAGAACGGCAGCCGGCCGGGAACTCCGGGTGCGGGGGAGACGAGCACCCGGTCGCGGGTGATGTCCTCGATCCGCCAGGAGGTCGTGCCCAGGGTGAAGACGTCGCCGACCCGGGACTCGTACACCATCTCCTCGTCGAGCTCGCCGACCCGGCCCCCGCCCTTCTTCGGGTCCGCGCCGGCCAGGAACACGCCGAACAGCCCGCGGTCCGGGATCGTGCCGCCGGAGGTGACGGCGAGCCGCTGGGCTCCGGGACGCCCCGTGACCGTCCCGGCGACCCGGTCCCACACCACACGGGGGCGCAGCTCCGCGAACGCGTCGGACGGATACCGCCCGGCCAGCATGTCCAGCACCGCCGTGAACGCCGACTCCGGCAGCGAGGCGAAGGGGGCGGCGCGCCGCACCACGGCCAGCAGGTCGTCGAACTGCCAGGTGTCGAGGGCGACCATGGCGACCAGCTGCTGGGCCAGCACGTCCAGCGGATTGGCCGGGATGCGGAGCGACTCGATCGAACCCGTGCGCATGCGCTCGGTGACGACGGCCGCCTGGACCAGATCTCCCCGGTACTTGGGGAAGACGACGCCCGTGGAGACCGCGCCCACCTGGTGCCCGGCGCGGCCGACCCGCTGCAGACCGGAGGCGACCGACGGCGGGGACTCGACCTGGACGACCAGGTCCACCGCGCCCATGTCGATGCCCAGCTCCAGGCTGGACGTCGCGACGACGGCGGGGAGCCGGCCCGCCTTCAGGTCCTCCTCGACGAGAGCGCGCTGCTCCTTGGAGACCGAACCGTGGTGCGCGCGGGCGAGCAGCGGCGGCGCGCCCTGCGCCGCTCCGGACTGGGCCATGAGCTCCGCCGGCGGGGCGCCCTCGGGCAGCGGCTCTCCCACGGTCCGCTCGTACGCGATCTCATTGAGCCGGTTGCACAGCCGCTCCGCGAGACGGCGGGAGTTCGCGAAGACGATCGTCGAGCGGTGCGCCTGCACCAGATCGGCGATCCGCTCCTCCACCTGCGGCCAGATCGACGGCTTCTCGCCGGGGCCGTCCGGCTCGGAGGCCGGGGAACCGCCGAGCTCGCCCATGTCCTCGACCGGGACGACGACGGACAGGTCGAACTCCTTGCCGGACGGCGGCTGGACGATCTCCGCCCTGCGCCGCGGCGACAGATAGCGCGCCACCTCGTCCACCGGCCGGACGGTCGCCGAGAGGCCGATCCGTCGGGCCGGCCGGGACAGGACCTCGTCCAGCCGCTCCAGGGACAGCGCGAGGTGCGCGCCGCGCTTGGTGCCCGCGACCGCGTGCACCTCGTCCACGATCACCGTCTCGATGCCGCTCAGCGCCTCGCGGGTGGAGGACGTGAGCATCAGGAACAGCGACTCTGGGGTGGTGATCAGGATGTCCGGCGGACGGGTCGCCAGCGCCCGCCGCTCGGCCGCGGGTGTGTCACCGGACCGGATGCCCACACGCACCTCGGGCTCGGGCAGCCCGAGCCGCACGGCCTCCTGCCGGATGCCCGTCAGCGGGCTGCGGAGATTGCGCTCGACGTCGACCGCGAGGGCCTTCAGCGGTGACACGTACAGCACGCGGCAGCGCTTCCTCACGTCCGCCGGAGGCGGGGCGGACGTCAGACCGTCGAGGGCGGCCAGGAACGCTGCGAGGGTCTTCCCGGAGCCGGTCGGGGCGACGACCAGCACGTCCGAGCCGCGGCCGATCGCCCGCCACGCGCCCTCCTGGGCCGCGGTGGGCGCGCTGAAAGCCGCCCTGAACCAGCCGCGGGTCGCGGGGGCGAAGCTGTCGAGTGCACTGCCGACCATGACACCCATCGTGCACCGCCCCACTGACAAGCGCCCGGACCTGCGAGAATGTCGACATGGCCGAGGGCGAGTGGGCGCGGTACTGGCAGCACGAGCGGCTGCCGGGAATCGATCTGCTCCGGGCCCGCTACGTACGGCACACCTTCCCCCGCCACAGCCACGAGGGATACGTCTTCGCGACCATCACGCGCGGTGTGGAGGAGGTCGGGCTCCCGGGCGGCGTGGTGCACGCAGGGCCCGGCACGGTCGTGATGATCAATCCGGAGGTTCCGCACACCGCCAGGGCCGGAGTGGCGGAGGGCTGGGTGTACTCGACGCTCTACCCGTCGTCCCGGGTGGTGGCGGAGATAGCGGCGGAGACGACGACGATCAGGGGCACCGCCGGCTTCGAGGAGTCCGACGTGGTCGACGAGCAGGCGGCCCGGCTGATCCGCGAGGTCCATCGCGCGGCCGAGGAAGGCAATGCGCTCGCCGCCGACAGCGTGCTGCGGATCATGGTGGCGCGGCTGCTGCGGAACCACGGGAGCAGCCTTCCGGCGCGCGAACCGCTCACGGCGGGCGCCCGCGACGCGGCACGCGCCCGGGCGGTGCTGGAGGAGCGGATGGACGACCCGCCCACGCTCCAGACCCTCGCCGCGGAGCTGGGCACCAGCCCCTTCGCCCTGCTGCGGGCCTTCCGCGACCGCTACGGAATGCCACCGCACACCTGGCTCACCGACGCCCGCGTCCGTCGGGCCCGCCGGCTGCTGGACATGGGCGCGCCCCCGGCGCAGGCGGCCGCCGCCGTCGGGTTCGCCGATCAGCCGCACCTCAACCGGCACTTCACCCGGATCGTCGGGGTGCCCCCAGGCGCCTACCAGCGGGGACGGGGCGTCGGCGGGCGGCGTTGAGGCCGGTCCCCCCGAGGGACGAGCGGCCGGGCATCGCGCCGCGCACGGGCTGCGTCGGCGGGCACGGGACGCGGTGCGCGGGCACGGAGGTCGCGCGGGGAACGAGGGGGCGGGCGCAAGAACGTACAAGACCTCGAACCGTCCGGTCCCGTACCGTCCCTGACGTGCCAGAACAGACAGCGTCAGCAGAAATACCCATAGACGGCGAACCGCTCGCCGCGGCCGGTGGGTCCGGACCGCGGACGACCGCGGACGTACCGCTGAAGGCCGACTTCGCCGTCGTACGGGACGCCCTCGGCGTGGGCGTCGCCGTCGGCCTGTCCGGCTTCGCGTTCGGTGTGACGGCCGCGGGCGCGGGACTCGACGTCCTGCAGATCTGCGTCCTCAGCCTGCTCGTGTTCACCGGCGCCTCGCAGTTCGCCCTGGTCGGCGCGCTCGCCGCGGGCGGCAACCCGTTCACCGCGGCAGCCGGCGCCTTCTTCCTCGGGACCCGCAACGCCTTCTACGGCCTGCGGCTCTCCCAGCTCCTCGCGGTGCGCCGCGCCGTGCGGCCGTTCGCCGCCCACTGGGTCATCGACGAGACCACCGCGGTGGCCCTGGCCCAGCCCACCCGCCGCGCCGCCCGCATCGGTTTCACCGTCACCGGACTCACCCTCTACGTGCTGTGGAACCTCACCACACTCCTCGGGGCGCTCGGCGCCGAGGCCATCGGGGACACGAACGCCTGGGGACTGGACGCGGCGGGGCCCGCGGTCTTCCTGGCCCTGCTGGCGCCGATGCTGCGTTCGACGACCGAGCGAGTGGTCGCCGCCATCGCCGTCGTCCTCGGCCTCGGGCTGCTGCCGGTGCTCCCCGCCGGAGTGCCGGTGCTCGTCGCGGCCGTCGCGGCGCCCGCCGTGCTCTGGTGGCAGGGCCGGACGACCGCCACCGGGCGGAAGGGAGCGGAGCGTTGAACGTCTGGATCGCGATCGGAGTGACCGCCGCCGCCTGCTACCTGGTCAAACTGGCCGGTCTGCTGGTGCCGGCCGGAGTCCTCGAGCGCCCGCTCGTCCAGCGGCTCGCCGCCCTGCTCCCGGTCGCCCTGCTGGCGGCGCTCACCGCCCAGCAGACCTTCAGCGCGGGCGACGCACTGGTGCTGGACGCCCGGGCCGCAGGACTGGCCGCGGCCGCGATCGCACTGGTCCTCCGGGCGCCGTTCCTCGTCGTGGTCGCCGCCTCCGTGGCGGTCACCGCGGGGGTTCGGGCCCTCGGAGGCTGAGCCGGACCCCTCGCGCCGGACCCCTCGCGCCGGACCCCTTGCGCCGGACCCCTGACGAGGCTCCGGCGCGGGGGCGCGTGCCTGCTCAGCGCAGCACGCGCCCGTGTGCCCGCAGCGTGCGCAGCGCCTCGACCGTCACGACCGGACGCCACTCCAGGGCGGTGCTCGGCGCCCACTGGCGCCACCGGACCGGCCAGCCGCCGTCCTCCTGCTGCTCACGGGCGAGGTGGTCCAGCGACCGGTCCATCTCCTCGTCCGTGAACCAGCGCCGCGCCAGCGAGCCGGGTACGCGGGCGTAGTCGTGGGGGTAGTGGTACTCGCCCGGCGCATAGCCCGCGGCGACCGGGTACTCGTCGGAACGGTCCGGGGCGAGCACCACGAGCCGCTGCTCACGCACCAGCCGTCCGAGCCGGTCCGCGGCCTCCTCGGCACGCGACCGGTCCGGGACACCGTCCAGGAACGCGACCGCCGCCTGGATCTCGTACGGGTGCGACTTCCGCAGCCCCTCCACCGCCGCCCAGCAGAAGTCGGTCGCGCGGAACAGCCACGCGTGCCACACCTGGTTGCGGTGCAGCAGGCCCACCACGGGCCCCGTGGCCAGCAGCTCACTGGGCGGATCCGACACGATCGGGATGAACGGCGCCGTCGGGTAGCCCCGCTGCGAGGGGTGGATCACGGGCAGGGCGCCCTCCCTCGTCGCCACGTTCGTCAGGTAGCGGCAGATCCGCTCCGCCCGCAGCCCGCCGCAGCGCCCGATGGAGTCCAGCACGCGCAAGGCGTGCGCCGTGTGCAGCGGCTGGCTCGCGGGGCCGCGGAGATCGGGTTCCAGGGCGTGGCCGTAGCCGCCGTCCTCATTGAGGTACGCGGTCAGCGCGGCCTCGACCGGCTCCGCCGCCGCACCCAGGAAGTGATACGCGAACCGCCGCTGTTCGAGCACGCGAGCCGTGAGCCAGACGAAGTGCTCGGCGCGTGCCAGAGGTGTTCCAGCCATGCTCCGACGGTAGGGGCGAACGGGCTCCGCACAAGGCCGACGGACGGGTCTCACCCTCAGGGGGCGGATACTGGTGCCATGCGGTTGACGATTTTCTGGGAGCGGATGGAAGAGCACTTCGGTGCGGCGTACGCCGACTCCTTCGCGCGCGACCACGTGATGACGGAACTCGGGGGCCGGACGGTGCACGAGGCGCTGGCCGCGGGCTGGGAGACCAAGGACGTCTGGCGCGGGGTCTGCGCCGCGGTCGGCATCCCGGCGGACAAGCGCTGAGCCCGGGATCCGGGCGGTCGTCCCGCCGGAGGGAGCCGGGCCGCCCGCGCCGGTGAGGCCGGCGCCGGGACGCGTCGCTCCGCCCGTCGGCAGGGCGTCGTCCACAGGGCCGTCCCGGTTGTCGCCGCGGTGGGCGAGACTTGCTCCGTGGCACCGAATGACGAGACCACCCAGGACCAGAACCGCCCGGCCACCCAGTACGCGGAGGCCGGGCGGCCCGATGACGACACCGGGGCCGGCCCGGCCGGGGCCGGGGACCGGGTGAGGGTCCCCTCGCCCGCCACCGCGCCCGACGGCGGCGCCGGGGCCGGCGGGACCGCCGTCACGGTCGTCCCGCCAGGGCGCATGCCCCGCTGGCTGCCCCGCGCCATGGTGCTGGCACTGGCGCTCTACGGCTGCTTCCAGCTCGGCAGCTGGGCCTTCCACCAGCTGATCGGTCTGCTGATCAACGTGCTGATCGCGTTCTTCCTGGCGCTCGCGATCGAACCGGCGGTGGGGCGGATGGCGGCCCGCGGAGTGCGGCGCGGCATCGCCACGTTCCTCGTCTTCATCGCGGTGCTGGCCGTGAGCGCGGGCTTCGTCGTGGCGCTCGGCTCGATGCTGGCCGGCCAGATCGTCGAGATGGTCGAGGACTTCCCGCAGTACCTGGACCAGGTGATCAACTGGATCAACAAGACCTTCCACAGCGAACTGTCGCGAGTCGCGATCCAGGACAGCCTGCTGCGTTCCGACTGGCTGCAGAAGTACGTGCAGAACAGCGCGACCGGCGTGCTCGACGTCTCGGCCACGGTGCTCGGCGGGCTGTTCAAGCTGCTGACGATCTTCCTCTTCTCCTTCTACTTCGCGGCGGACGGGCCGAGGCTGCGGCGCGCGCTGTGCTCGGTGCTGCCGCCGTCGAAGCAGACCGAGGTGCTGCGGGCCTGGGAGATCGCCGTCGACAAGACCGGCGGGTACCTGTACTCGCGCGGGCTGATGGCGCTGATCTCGGGTGTCGCCCACTACGTGCTCCTGGCGATGCTGGACGTGCCCTACGCCCCGGCGCTGGCCATGTGGGTGGGGCTGGTGTCGCAGTTCATCCCCACCATCGGCACCTATCTCGCGGGGGCCCTGCCGATGCTGATCGCCTTCACGATCAACCCCTGGTACGCGCTGTGGGTACTGGGTTTCGTGCTGGTCTACCAGCAGTTCGAGAACTACGTGCTGCAGCCGAAGCTCACCGCCAGGACGGTGGACATCCATCCGGCGGTGGCGTTCGGCTCGGTCATCGCCGGCACCGCGCTGCTGGGAGCCGTCGGCGCGCTGATCGCGATTCCGGCCGTCGCCACGCTGCAGGCGTTCCTCGGCGCGTACGTGAAGCGCTACACCGTGACCGAGGACCCGCGGGTCCACGGTCACCGGCGACACGGCGAGGCGGTCCTCGCCCGGGTCCAGCGGGCCCTGCGCAGCAAGAAGGACGGTACGGCGGCCGACGGGGAGGCGGGCGCCTGACGGTCCGTCCGGGACCCCGACCGTCCTTGGGCGGCCGCGGCGGCCCGGCCGCGGTCCTCCGGCGGCCCCGCGGGCGGCGTGCGGCACGGGGCGCGCGGCGCGGGCAGCGTGCTTGACACCAAAATCGAACATCCATTCTTATGGGGGTCCGGCCTTGGGATCCCGGGGTCTTCACCGGGTTATCCACAGGTTGGAGGGACGTCGGGGCGCATTGTCAGTGGCAGGGGTTAGCGTCTTTGGCGTGAAGCGATCGACTCAAGCAAACCGGGTGGAACCCATGGCAGGAACCGACCGCGAGAAGGCGCTCGACGCCGCGCTCGCGCAGATTGAACGACAGTTCGGCAAGGGCGCCGTGATGCGCATGGGCGAGCGGTCGAAGGAGCCCATCGAGGTCATCCCGACCGGCTCGACGGCGCTCGATGTCGCGCTGGGTGTCGGTGGCCTGCCGCGCGGCCGTGTGGTGGAGATCTACGGCCCGGAGTCCTCCGGCAAGACGACTCTGACCCTGCACGCCGTCGCCAACGCGCAGAAGGCGGGCGGCCAGGTCGCCTTCGTCGACGCCGAGCACGCCCTCGACCCCGAGTACGCGAAGAAGCTCGGCGTCGACATCGACAACCTGATCCTGTCCCAGCCGGACAACGGCGAGCAGGCGCTCGAGATCGTCGACATGCTGGTCCGCTCCGGCGCGCTCGACCTCATCGTCATCGACTCCGTCGCCGCGCTCGTGCCGCGCGCGGAGATCGAGGGAGAGATGGGCGACTCCCACGTGGGTCTCCAGGCGCGGCTGATGAGCCAGGCCCTGCGGAAGATCACGAGCGCGCTCAACCAGTCCAAGACCACGGCGATCTTCATCAACCAGCTCCGCGAGAAGATCGGCGTGATGTTCGGCTCGCCCGAGACCACGACCGGTGGCCGTGCGCTGAAGTTCTACGCCTCGGTGCGCATCGACATCCGCCGCATCGAGACCCTGAAGGACGGGACCGAGGCCGTCGGCAACCGCACCCGCTGCAAGGTCGTCAAGAACAAGGTCGCGCCGCCCTTCAAGCAGGCCGAGTTCGACATCCTCTACGGCCAGGGCATCAGCCGCGAGGGCGGACTGATCGACATGGGCGTGGAGCACGGCTTCGTCCGCAAGGCCGGCGCCTGGTACACGTACGAGGGCGACCAGCTCGGACAGGGCAAGGAGAACGCGCGGAACTTCCTGAAGGACAACCCCGATCTCGCCAACGAGATCGAGAAGAAGATCAAGGAGAAGTTGGGCGTCGGGGTGAGCAGCACCGAGACCCCGGCGGGCGAGCCCGGCGCGGACGCGGCGAGCGCCGCCGCCCCGGCCGACGCTCCCGCCAAGTCGGTGCCCGCCCCCGCCACCAAGGCGGCGAAGGCCACCAAGACGGCCACGGCGGCCAAGGGCTGACCGGCACCGTGCCCGACCCGAGCCCGCGGCGTACCGCGGATTGGCCGGGCGGCAGCTCCGCATCGTCGAGGGCCGATGAGGAGCTGCCGCCCCAGGACCCGGAAGAGAGGGCGCGGGCGATCTGTCTGCGCCTGCTCACCGGCACGCCCCGGACCCGGAAGCAACTCGCCGAGGCGCTCCGCAAGCGCGGGATCCCGGACGAGGCCGCCGGGGAGGTGCTGTCCCGCTTCGAGGACGTCGGGCTCATCGACGACGCGGCCTTCGCGGGCGCCTGGGTGGAGTCACGGCACCACGGCCGCGGACTGGCCCGTCGCGCCCTCGCCCGCGAGCTGCGCACCAAGGGCGTCGCCCCGGCGCTGATCGACGAAGCGGTCGGCCGGCTCGACTCCGACCAGGAGGAGGAGACGGCGCGCGAGCTGGTCGCCAGGAAACTCCGCTCCACCCGAGGCCTCGACCGGGACCGCCGCCTCCGCCGTCTCGCGGGCATGCTCGCCCGCAAGGGATACCCGGAGGGCATGGCCCTGAGGGTGGTCCGCCGGGCCCTGGAGGAGGAGGGCGAGGACACCGAGGGCCTGGACGGTCTGGAGGACGGTATGTCCTGACCGGCCGCAGACAAGGACGGTTCATGGACGGGTCGATGCGGGGCGCCGAACCGGCCGGCCACGGGTCGTGGCCGTGGCGGGCTTCACCCGGGCGGTGCCGGGCACAGCGCCCGTCCGAGTTCGGACTCGTCCACGACTTTTCACCTGCCTCGGTGACTTCCAGCCCGCCTGGTGGTTCTCTCCTCACCACCCGGGACCACCCGGGACCGCCCGGGTGTTCATGAGGGGCGAACGCCGTGCCCTCGGCGCCGGCCGGAGGCCGAGGCCCACCAGGACCACGGGAGCGGACCGGTGTTCACGGAGGGGAAGGGACGAGGGAAACCACGTCCCGGAACACCGGTCCGCTTCGGTGCCGACTGCGGGGCGCCATGTCAACCGGCCGCCCCACGGTCAGTTGACCGACGCACGCCCGCATCGTGTACGTCGCCGGCTCACCGGCAGCCGACTCCCGACACCCGTGCGTGCGTCGGTCAGACGCCGCACACCCGTACCGCCTCGCGACCGCTACTCCGCCGTCTCCGGCACCTGCACCGGCAGTCCTTGCGCACGCCACGCCTGGAAGCCCCCGACCATATCGGTCGCGCGGTGCAGCCCGAGCTGCCGGAGTGAGGCCGCCGCGAGCGATGAGGCGTACCCCTCGTTGCAGACGACCACGACCCGCAGGTCATGGCCGGTGGCCTCCGGCGCACGATGGCTGCCCAGCGGGTCCAGCCGCCACTCCAGTTCATTGCGTTCGACGACCAGCGCACCGGGGATCAGCCCGTCCCGGTCGCGCAGCGCCGCGTAGCGGATGTCGACCAGCAGCGCACCGTCCGCGGCCGCCTCGAACGCCTCGGGGGGTTCGACCCGGTCCAGGCCCTCCCGGACCCGCTCGAGCAACTCGTCGATTCCTGTCGGCCGTTCGCTCACTGCCAGTCCTCCGGACGTTCGACCTGCTCGAGGCGGAGTACCGCGCCGCTCCTGCCGAACCGCCGCAGCAGCGGCAGCGGCGGGTGGTACGCGTGGACCGAGATCGCGTGCTCGGTGGTGGACTCGTTGAGCACCTCGTGGACATGGTGCCTGCCGAACGCCCGCCCCTCGCCGGGGCCGAGGTGCCGTCCGCGGTCCACGTCCTCCGCCAGCTCCAGGGTCTTCCAGCCGCTCGCGGGGAGCCGGACCGCGAGGGAGTTCTCCGTCAGCTCGCCCGACGCGGTGGCGAAGGCGCCGACCGATTCCGCATGGTCGTGCCAGCCGGTGCCGGTGCCGGGAGGCCAGCCGATCAACCACGCCTCACTGCCGCCCGGCCCTTCCAGCCGCACCCAGGTGCGGCCCTCGGGGTCCAGGGGCAGCGAGGCGATCATGTCGGTGTCGGCGGCGGCACGCCGCACAAACGCGAGGAGTTCGGCCGCGGTGGGTGCGGCGGCCTTGGTGTGCACGGGAGCAGACCGGGTCACGGGAACCGTCCTGGGGACTCGCTGAGACGCCCACGGCCGACGTGCTCGCCCGCACGGGGACACCCGTGCGCGAACGCGGCCGCGAAAGCAGGGGGAGAGAGAGGGAAGGCGGGGTCAGCAAGACCGTCGACACACGCAGCCCGCATAGCGGAGCAGGTCCATGTGGACCCTCCGCCACAGGCGCACATCGGTGTCGGTCACGCCCCGGAGTACACCATGTGCGCCCGTGCCGGTCAACGGATGTCCGCAGTGCGGGCGGGTGCTCAGTCCGACCGTGCGGTCGCGTGCTCGGCGCGGGACTCCGAGGTCGCGGGCGCACCTCCACGCACCGCGTCGGCCGCGGCGTGCAGCTCGGCCGGACGCACGCCCCCGAAGGCGGCGGCGAGATGTCCGTCCGGCCTGACCAGCAGCACCGTGTGCGCCGATGCACCCGGATAGGACTCGGCGACGAGCAGCTCCGCCCGGGCGGGCAGCTCCGACACCGTCGAGGCGAGCCGGGGCATGACGCCGGCCGTCACCCAGTGGCGCCGGTCCCACACGCCCGTGCCGGGGGCGATCAGGACCACCAGCAGCCGGGCCCGGCCCAGCCGGTCCCGCAGCCGGGCGGCCGTCCCGTCGGGCGTCGTCACGGCCACGTCCGCCACCGGAGCACCGGCCGGTGTTCCGACTGCGGTGTGCGCGTCGGCGTGCTGGGGCATGAGGGGGGAGTGCGGGTAGGCGGGGGGCGCACCCAGCGCGCCGAGCCCCAGATGCCCGTCCGTCAGGAGCGTGTCGTGCCCCCGCGTGGCGCCCGGCAGATACGTCCGCAGGCCACCGGTGCCGCGCAGTATCGGCAGGGACTGGTCCGCGGCCCGCAGCCGTGCGGCAACCGCCGTGCGCCGTTCGGCCTGGTAGCTGTCGAGCAGGGTTTCGGAGGCGCCGTGGTGCCAGGCCTGGGCGAGCTTCCACGCCAGGTTGTCGGCGTCGCGCATGCCCTCGTCCACGCCCTGGGTGCCGACCGCGCCGAGGAGATGGGCCGCGTCCCCGGCGAGGAAGGCACGGTCCACACGCCAGCGTCGGGCCAGCCGGTGGTGCAGGGTGTGGACGCCGGTGTCGAGGAGGTCGTACTGCGGCGGTCCCTCGCACCAGCCGGCCAGCGTGTCCCGGACCCGTGACACCAGCGCGTCGGGCGTCACCAGTTCGCCGCGCGCGGGCAGCAGCCAGTCCAGCCGCCAGACGCCGTCGGGCAGCGGTCGCGCGGTCACCTCGTCCCCGACCGCGCGCCACGGCGGCAGCCGGTGCAGCACGCCTTCGTCGGGCCAGGGCAGCTCGGTGCGCAGGGCCGCGACGGCGTGGCGTTCCACGGCGGTCCGGCCCGGGAACCGGATCCCGAGGAGCTTTCTGACCGTCGACCTGGCCCCGTCGCAGCCGACCAGGAAACTCCCGCGCCACCAGGTCGACCCGGGTCCGCGCGGGTGCGCGGTGACACCGCTCCCGTCCTGTTCCAACGCGTCGAGACGGCTGTGCGTGGCGACCCGCACCAGGTCCGCCGCGTCCACGGCCGCCCGCAGTCCCCGCGTCAGGGCGTGCTGGGGGATGTGCACGGGAGCCGGCAGATCCTCCCCGTGGAACTCCACCCGGCGCAGTTCCTGCTTGCGCCGCAGCGAACGCCAGCCGGCCCAGCGGGCTCCCTCGTCACGGATCGTGGCGCAGCCCAGCCGCTGGGCGAGCGCCGCGGTGTCCGCGCGCAGGAGGACCGTACGCGCGGGGCGCGGCTCGTCCTTGCCCTCGCCCTCGTCGAGGACCACCGAAGGAACGCCCTGAGCGGCGAGGGCGAGGGCGAGGGCGAGCCCGACCGGACCCGCGCCGACGACGATCACCGGGTCCACGGCGCTGCTCCTGAGACCTGCCGGGACGGAGTGAACAGGGGGAATGGGCCGGCTGGCACCCGGTGTGCGATCACAGAACGTATGCAACCCACTGCCGGTGTCCCCGTCAAGCGACGAAGGGCGGCGGACGCCTTCGCGCCGCCGCCCTTCGATGGTTCCTGCCCCGTTGCGGGGTCAGCCCCCGCCTCCGGCGCCCGATTTGAAGTCGCCCTGTGTGGAGATACCGTCGGCGGGCCCCACCGTCTCCAGGCCGCCGCCGGGACCGGCGTGGACGACGGCGCCCGTGCTCTTCTTGCCGCGCCGCAGCTTGCGCTCCAGCCACCCCGCCGCGGTGGTGAGGGCGAAGTTCAGCGTGACGAAGATGACGGCGACGACGGTGAAGCAGGCGATGGTGTTGGCGCCGTAGTTGGCGCTCATCGGCCGGACGGAGGACAGCAGTTCGTTGAAGGAGAGCATCGCGCCACCCAGGGCGGTGTCCTTCACGATGACGACCATCTGGCTGACGATGGCCGGCAGCATGGCCGTCACCGACTGCGGCAGCAGCACGTGCCGCATCGTCTGCCCCTTGCGCATGCCGATCGCCTTGGCGGCGTCCGTCTGGCCTCGCGGCAGGGACTGGATGCCGGCCCGGACGATCTCCGCGAGGACCGAGGCGTTGTACAGCACCAGGCCGGTGACCACCGCGTACAGCGGGCGCACATCGCTGCTGATGTCGGTGAAGTCGGCGTAGGCCGCGTTGGCGAACAGCATCAGGATCAGCACGGGGATGGCGCGGAAGAACTCCACGACCGTGCCGGCGACGGCGCGGACCGAACGGTGGTCGGAGAGCCGGGCGATGCCGAAGACCGCACCGAGCGGCAGTGCGATGACCAGCGCGAGGGTCGCGGCGATCAGGGTGTTCTGCAGTCCGGGCCAGAGGTAGGTGGCGTACGGCTGGGAGCTGGTGAAGAACGGCTCCCACTTGATCCAGTCGAGCTGGCCCTTGGAGCTCAGGCCGTCGTAGACCCACCAGACGGCCAGCGCGAGCAGGGCCAGGAACAGGACGGTGTAGCCGACGTTGCGCCGCTTGGCACGCGTGCCCGGGGTGTCGTAGAGGACGGAACTCATCGCTTCACCGCCACCTTCCTGCTCACCCAGCCGAGTACCAGTCCGGTCGGCAGCGTGAGGCAGATGAAGCCGAACGCGAAGACCGCGACGATCGGGATCAGGGCGGCGTACGTCTCGATCCACTCCTTCATCAGCAGCGATGCCTCCGCGACACCGATCACCGCGGCGACGGTGGTGTTCTTGGTCAGTGCGATCAGCACGTTGGCCAGCGGGTTGACGACCGACCGGAAGGCCTGCGGAAGGACGATGAGCGTCAGCACCTGGGTGAAGCTCAGGCCCAGGGCGCGCGCCGCCTCCGCCTGGCCTACGGGCACGGTGTTGATGCCGGACCGCAGCGCCTCGCACACGAAGGCCGCGGTGTAGGCGATCAGGCCGAGCACCGCCAGCCGGAAGTTGATCACCTCGAAGTTGCCGCCGGCCAGGGTGACGCCCAGCGTCTGGAAGAGCCCCAGTGAGGTGAAGAGGATGACGACGGTGAGCGGGATGTTACGCACGACGTTCACGTACGCGGTGCCGACGGCCCGCATCAGCGGTACCGGGCTGACCCGCATGCCGGCCAGCAGCGTTCCCCATATCAGGGAGCCTATGGCCGAGTAGACGGTGAGTTTCACCGTCACCCAGAAGGCGCCCAGCAGGGCGTCCATATCAAGAAAGTCGAACACGATCTCCCGCGCTTCCGCGTCTGCGAGTGGGAAGGACTCGGCGCGCCGCCGCCGTCAGCGGCGGCGCGCCCGGTCGGTCAGGCGTTACTTGACGATGTTGCCGATCTTCGGGGCGGGCTCGTTCTGGTAGCCGGCCGGGCCGAAGTGGGCCGCCACGGCCTTGTCCCAGGACTTGTCCTGGACCATCTTCTCCAGTGCCTTGTTGATCTTGTCCTTGAGCTCGGTGTCGCCCTTCTTCAGGCCGATGCCGTAGTTCTCGTTGCTCATCTTGAAGCCGGCGAGCTTGAACTTGCCCTTGAAGGCGTCCTGCGCGGCGTAGCCGGCGAGGATGGAGTCGTCGGTGGTCAGCGCGTCGATGACCTTGTTCTCCAGGCCGGTGAGGCACTCGGAGTAGCCGCCGTACTCCTGCAGCTGCGCCTTCGGGGCCAGCTTGTCCTTGACGTTCTGCGCCGAGGTCGAGCCGGTGACCGAGCAGAGCTTCTTGTTGTTCAGGTCCGCCGGGGACTTGATGGAGTCGTCGTCGGCGCGGACCAGGATGTCCTGGTGGGCCAGCAGGTACGGGCCGGCGAAGTCCACCTTGGCCAGGCGCTTGTCGTTGATCGAGTAGGAGGCGACGATGAACTTGACGTCGCCGCGCTCGATCGCGGTCTCGCGGTCGGCGCTCTTGGTCTCCTTGAAGACGATGTCGCCCTCTTCGTAACCGAGCTCCTTGGCCACGTACTTGGCCACGTCGACGTCGAAGCCCACGAACTTGCCGTCGGGGGTCTTCAGGCCGATGCCCGGCTGGTCGACCTTGATACCGATCGTGATCTTGTCGCCGCCGCCCGCGGAACCGCCGCCGGCCGCGTCGTCCTTCTTGCCGGAGCCACAGGCGGTGACGGTGAGAGCGAGCGCGACTGCGGCGGCCGCGGCGGCGGAGGCCTTACGGAGCTTCATGTGAACTTCCCTTGGTTGGACGTGATGTGTGCGATCAGCAGAACCTGCCCGGGCCAACGATGCCCAGGAACGGCCCGGTTCAGTGGTGCAGGATCTTCGAGAGGAAGTCCTTGGCCCGGTCGCTGCGCGGGTTGCTGAAGAACTCCTCCGGCGTGGCCTCTTCGACGATCTTGCCGTCGGCCATGAAGACGACGCGGTTGGCGGCGCTGCGCGCGAAGCCCATCTCGTGCGTGACGACGACCATCGTCATGCCGTCCCGCGCCAGCTGCTGCATGACCTCGAGGACCTCGTTGATCATCTCGGGGTCCAGCGCCGACGTGGGCTCGTCGAACAGCATGACCTTGGGGTTCATCGCGAGCGCCCGGGCGATCGCGACGCGCTGCTGCTGGCCGCCGGAGAGCTGCGCCGGGTACTTGTCGGCCTGCGAGCCGACGCCCACCCGGTCGAGCAGGCCGCGCGCCTTCTCCTCGGCTGCCTTCTTGTCCGTCCTGCGGACCTTCAGCTGGCCCAGCATGACGTTCTCCAGCACCGTCTTGTGCGCGAAGAGGTTGAACGACTGGAAGACCATGCCGACATCGGCGCGCAGCCGGGCCAGTTCCCGGCCCTCGTCGGGCAGCGGCTTTCCGTCGATCGTGATCGAGCCGGAGTCGATCGTCTCCAGCCGGTTGATCGTGCGGCACAACGTGGACTTTCCGGACCCGGAGGGCCCGATGACCACCACGACCTCGCCGCGCGCGATCGTCAGGTCGATGTCCTGGAGTACATGCAGCGCGCCGAAGTGCTTGTTGACGTTGCTCAGTACGACCAGGTCCGTCGTGGCCGGCACGGCGTCCTCGGCGCCCTTGGTCACTGATACTCCGCTCATCGGCTTCTTGCTCCGTCCTCCTCGGTTGGGAGGACCTTAATGACGCACTCCGAGCACCGTCATTACATCTGAGCGGAAATTGAGCATAACGATCCGGCTGCAACCGGACACACAGGGTGAACGGGATGGCGGCCGCAGTACCGGGTGGGTAACGAAAGACCCCAGGTCGCCGGTGACCCTCTTGACTCATGGTGCGCCTATCGGTCTTTATGCCCTGGTAACAACGCCAGAGCCACGTCCGGGAGGGGGGCCACATGAGACTTCTGCTTGTCGAGGACGACAACCACGTCGCCGCGGCCCTGTCCGCGGTGCTCGCACGCCACGGCTTCCAGGTCACCCACGCCCGCAACGGCGAGGAGGCGCTGCAGGCCGTGCTCCCGGCGGCCGCCGAGGGCAGGGCTCCCTTCGGGGTCGTCCTGCTCGATCTGGGGCTGCCGGACCAGGACGGTTACCAGGTGTGCGGGAAGATACGGAAGCTCACCACCACACCGGTGATCATGGTCACCGCGCGGGGCGACGTGCGCTCGCGCATCCACGGGCTGAACCTCGGGGCCGACGACTACGTCGTGAAGCCGTATGACACGGGCGAGTTGCTGGCCCGCATCCATGCCGTCAGCCGGCGCACCGCGCCCGGCGAGGAGGCCCCGCGGGCCTCCGACAGCGCGCTCAGGCTCGGCGCGGTCATCATCGAACTGTCCACGCGCCGCGTCAGCGTCGACGGGGCGGACGTCCAGCTGACCCGCAAGGAGTTCGACCTGCTGGCGCTGCTCGCTCAGCGGCCCGGTGTCGTCTTCCGCCGCGAGCAGATCATCAGCGAGGTGTGGCGCACCAGCTGGGAGGGGACCGGTCGGACGCTCGAGGTGCACGTGGCGTCGCTGCGTTCCAAGCTCCGCATGCCCGCCCTCATCGAGACCGTGCGCGGCGTCGGCTACCGCCTGGTCGACCCCGTCGCGTAAAGGCCCGCCCTCCCCTTGCGTACCCGCCTTCTCCCGCTCCTCATCGTCCTCATGGCGGGCGTCCTGCTCGCCCTGGGCTTCCCGCTCGCGGTGAGCCTGGCGGCGGCCGAGCAGCAGCAGGTGGTGGTCGACCGGCTGGACGACACGGCACGGTTCGCCGCCCAGGCCCAGTTCGTCACGGAGGGGGTGCCGGGCCGGGACGAGCGCCACACCACCCTCGAAGAGGAACTGACCCGCTACAACGACGTGTACGGGATCCACGCGGGCGTCTTCCACCGCAGCGGTGCCGCGATGGCCCGGGCCCCCTGGCACTGGGAGGTCCCGGAGACGGGGGTGGGCCGCCAGGCGTTCGCCGAGGCCCTGCTCGGCCGCCGCAGCCACGATCCGCCGCAGGTCTGGCCCTGGCAGCAGGACGGCCGGATCGTGGTCGCCTCGCCGGTGGTGCGCGACGGCGACGTCGTCGCGGTCGTCGTCACCGACTCGCCCACGGGGCAACTGCGCTCTCGCATCCTGCGCGGATGGCTGATCATCGTGGCCGGCGAGTCCGCGGCGATGCTCGTCGCCGTGGGCGCGGCGTTCCGGCTCACCGGCTGGGTGCTGCGGCCGGTGCGCATCCTCGACGCCGCCACCCACGGCATCGCGACCGGCCGGATGAACTCCCGGGTCGCCGTGGCCGGAGGCCCACCGGAACTCCAACGTCTGGCGCGGTCGTTCAACGAGATGGCCGACAACGTCGAGCTGGTGCTGGAGCAGCAGCGCGCCTTCGTCGCCGACGCCTCGCACCAACTCCGCAACCCCCTCGCCGCCCTGCTGCTGAGGATCGAGCTCCTCGCCCTCGAACTGCCGGAGGGCAACGAGGAGATCGCCTCCGTGCGCACGGAGGGCAAGCGGCTCGCGCGGGTCCTGGACGATCTGCTCGACCTGGCCCTGGCCGAGCACGCCTCCGCCGACATCCGGCTCACCGACATCGGTGAGCTGGCGGCCGAGCGGGTCGCCGCCTGGCGTCCGCTCGCGGAGGAGAAGGGCGTCCGGCTCAACGGCCGCGGTCCGGCCGTCACCGCCTGGGCCGACCCGATCGCGCTCTCCAGCGCCCTGGACGCCGTGATCGACAACGCGCTGAAGTTCACGCCAGAGGGGGAGGAGGTCACGGTCACGGCCTCGGCCGACGGCACGACCTCCACGGTCGTGGTCGCCGACGGCGGCCCCGGGCTCACGGAGGAGGAACTCGCCCGGATCGGGGACCGCTTCTGGCGCAGCGGCCGCCACCAGAATGTGAAGGGCTCCGGCCTCGGACTCTCCATAACCCGCGCGCTGCTCTCCGCGGGCGGCGGCTCGATCGCGTACGCGCACAACGAACCGCGCGGACTGCGGGTGACGGTCGCACTGCCGCGCCACCCGCCGACGGCCTGAGGCGGGGGCCGGGGCGGTCCGTACGGGGCCGGCTGCCGGAGGGGGAGGGCTTCCCGGCCGGGACCGGTGCGCGGGAACGAGGGACGGGGCGGTCCGTACGGGGCCGGCCTGCCGCCGGTGGACCGGCCCGCGTCCGGCCCGGCCGGTCCCCGCCACCCCCGACCTCAGGAGGCGGGGGCCGATCGCCCGCTCGCCCCGAGAGCCGGGGCCGGCCGGTGGCACCGCGGAGCGTCACCCCCGCGACGGCGCCCGACCCCGGCGTCCGGGGTCCGTGTCCCCGGCGCTCGTCCTACGGCTTCACCGAGCTGTAGTAGCGGCGGGCGCCTTCGTGGAGCGGCAGCGGGTCCGTGTAGATCGCCGTCCGCAGGTCCACGAGCTGCGCCGGGTGGACCACACGGCCGATGCGGTCCCGGCTCCTGATCACGGTCCGGGTGAACCGCTCGGTCAGCTCCGGGTCCGCCCGGTCCGTCGTGACGAGCAGATTGGCCACGGCGACGGTCTGCACCGGGGACCTGGCGCCCATACGCGGATAGGCCTCGGCCGGGATCACCGCCGAGTGGTAGTGGCGCGTCGCGTCGCCCGTCGCGTGGACGCGGCCGATGAGCCTGTCGCCGACCGGGACCAGCCGTACGGGAAAACGTTCCGAGAGCTTCTGGATCGTGCCGGTCGGCAGCCCTCCCGACCAGAAGAAGGCGTCCAGTTCGCCCCGTTCCAGCCGTCCCGGCAAGGTGTCGAGGCCGGCGGACACCGGTTCGACGTCCTGGCGGGCGTCCAGGCCCGCGGCCGTGAGCACCCGGTCCGCTATGAGACGGACACCGGAGCGGTCCTGGCCGACGCCGACCCGTTTGCCGCGCAGATCGGCCGGGGTCTCCACGGGCGAGCCCTGGGGCACGACGAGCTGTACGTAGTCGTCGTACAGTCGTGCGCAGCCGCGCAGCCGGTCGGCGCCGGGCCTGCCGTCGCGCTTGTACTTCGCCACCGCGTCGGCGGTCGCGATCGTGAAGTCGGCCTCACCGCTCGCCACCCGGGCGAGGTTCTGCTGGGAGCCCTCGCTCTTGCGGAGTTCTATCGAGACCTTCGGCAGGTCGTGGGCCAGGGCGTGCTTGAGGAGGTTTCCGTACCGCTGGTACACGCCGCTCTGCACGCCCGTGCTGAACGTGAGCCGGCCGCTCGGGCTGCTGTCGTCCATCGGCAGCAGCCACCACAGCAGCAGCCCGCACACGACGGCCAGCGCGGCGGAGCCCTGCAGGGCGCGGCGCCGGCTGATTCGGGACAGAGCGGGGAGCATGGCGCGATCCTGCCAGTTCACGCACGGTGCTGACCAGGCCCTCCCCTCCCCGTGCATGATCGGCTCTCCGTGTCCCGCCCACGGTCCTCCCCTCTCCCGCCCTCTCCCGCCCGGGGAACAAGGGGGCGGAGGGCGGCCGTCACCCCGTACCCTGGTGTGCGAGATGAGCGCGAAGACTTACGAGGTGCGCACCTACGGGTGCCAGATGAACGTCCACGACTCCGAGCGGCTGTCCGGCCTGTTGGAGGACGCGGGCTATGTCCGGGCGCCCGAGGGCACGGGTGAGGGCGAGGCGGATGTCGTCGTCTTCAACACCTGCGCGGTCCGGGAGAACGCCGACAACAGGCTGTACGGCAATCTCGGGCGGCTCGCCCCGATGAAGGCCCGGCGGCCGGGGATGCAGATCGCCGTCGGCGGCTGCCTCGCCCAGAAGGACCGCGACACCATCGTCACGAAGGCGCCGTGGGTCGATGTCGTCTTCGGCACGCACAACATCGGCAAGCTGCCCGTGCTGCTGGAGCGCGCCCGCGTCCGGGAAGAGGCGCAGGTCGAGATCGCCGAGTCGCTGGAGGCCTTCCCCTCCACGCTGCCGACGCGCCGTGAGAGCGCGTACGCGGCCTGGGTGTCCATCTCCGTCGGGTGCAACAACACCTGCACGTTCTGCATCGTGCCGGCGTTGCGCGGCAAGGAGAAGGACCGCCGTCCCGGCGACATCCTCGCCGAGGTCGAGGCGCTGGTCGGCGAGGGCGTTTCGGAGATCACGCTGCTCGGCCAGAACGTCAACGCGTACGGCTCCGACATCGGCGACCGGGAGGCGTTCTCCAAGCTCCTCCGCGCCTGCGGGAGGATCGAGGGCCTGGAGCGGGTGCGCTTCACCTCCCCGCACCCGCGCGACTTCACCGACGACGTGATCGCCGCGATGGCCGAGACGCCGAACGTGATGCCGCAGCTGCACATGCCGCTCCAGTCCGGCTCCGACACGGTGCTCAAGGCGATGCGCCGCTCGTACCGGCAGAAGCGCTATCTCGGCATCATCGAGAAGGTCCGCGCCGCGATCCCGCACGCCGCCATCTCCACCGACATCATCGTGGGCTTCCCCGGCGAGACCGAGGAGGACTTCGAGCAGACGCTGCACGTCGTGCGCGAGGCCCGCTTCGCCCAGGCCTTCACCTTCCAGTACTCGAAACGGCCCGGCACCCCGGCCGCCGAGATGGACGGTCAGATCCCGAAGGAGGTCGTCCAGGCGCGCTACGAGCGGCTGGTGGCCCTCCAGGAGGAGATCTCCTGGGAGGAGAACAAGAAGCAGGTCGGCCGGGTCCTGGAGGTCATGGTCGCCGAGGGCGAGGGCCGCAAGGACGGTGCCACGCACCGGCTCTCGGGCCGTGCGCCGGACAACCGACTGGTCCACTTCACCAAGCCCGTGGACGAGGTCCGTCCGGGCGACGTGGTGACCGTCGAGATCACGTACGCGGCACCGCACCACCTTCTGGCCGAGGGCGAGACGATCTCCGTGCGCCGTACTCGTGCCGGTGAGGCCTGGGAGAAGCGCAACGCCGCCCCTCAGCAGCCCGCCGGCGTGATGCTCGGCCTGCCGACGGTCGGCGTCCCCGCTCCGCTGCCCGCTCCGACGGGCGGCTGTTCGGCGGTCGGCTGACCCGGCGGGTACGTGGCGGGCCATTGCCGCCGGGTGCCGGTGCGTCCGGCGAGGTCCGGGAACCAATGCCCCGGGCCGACCCGTCGTGGGCAGTCGCCGGTCGTCCGGGGCCGCCCGGAGCCCGCGCACTAGGCTGCGATCATGCTTGTCGCCGCAGCTGTCTGCCCCAGCCCTCCGCTCCTCGTGCCCGACGTGGCCGCCGGCGCCGCCTCCGAACTCGACGCGGCCCGGACCGCGTGTGCCGACGTGCTGGGTGTGCTGGCCGCCTCCCGTCCCGAGGTGCTGTTCGTGGTGGGCCCCGCGGGACCCGGCGAGCGGCCCGGTGCCCACGCCCAGGGGACGCCCGGTTCCTTCGAGGGCTTCGGCGTGGCCTCGCACGTGCGACTGGGCACCGGCGAGGGGCCTGCGCCGGAGGGACGGCTTCCCGTGGCGCTGGCCGTCGGGGCCTGGCTGCTGGAACGTGCGAGCTGGTCCATCGCCCCGGTGGAGGGTCTCGCCGTGGACGTCGGTCTGACCACCGCGCGCTGTGTGGAGACGGGCCGGGAGCTGGCCGCGCGGGCCCGGCGGGTCGCATTGCTCGTCATGGGCGACGGCAGTGCCCGCCGCACCCTCAAGGCACCGGGATACCTGGACGAACGCGCGGCGCCGTTCGACGCGGAGGCCGCCCGGGCGCTCGGGGCCGCGGACACCGCGGTGCTCGCCGGGCTCGACGAGTCCCTCGCACGGGAGCTCCAGGTGGCCGGGCGCGCACCGTGGCAGGTCCTCGCGGGAGCCGCCGAGGACGCCGGACTGACCGGGCAGCTCCTCTACGAGGACGCCCCGTACGGCGTCGGGTACTTCGTCGCCGCCTGGTCCTGACACCGCGCCCCCACCCCGTCGGGGACGACCGCACCGGTTCACGGCGCGGGCGGCGGCCGTCTGCGGGCGTGCCCCGAGGCGCCGGAGCGATCGAGCACCACGCTGCCGCGACCGGCTCGGCCTTCCCCCGGACACGGCGGACCGCCGCGGAGCCGGAACTCCGCGGCAGTGGCGCCGTCGCACCCTCAGGAAGCCGGCGGCGGGGTGCCTTCGCCGCCCTTCTGCGTGCCGTCGTCCTTGTGGGCGAGGCGGTCCAGGGCCTCCTTGGCCTTGCCGGTACCCGACTCGATCTTGTCGCTGTACTTGCCCTTGGTCCGATGGTCGACCGTCCGTGCGGCCTTGTCCAAACCGTGCTCGATCTTGTGCCCGTGGTGGTGGGCGAGGTCGGAGACCTTCTCCCGGGCGGGGGCGAGCTTGGCCTTCAGCGTGTCCATGATGCCCATGGGTCACCTTCGCTCATCCGGATCTACTTACGGGCGCCTTCCCCGGCTCCGTTGTCCGCGGCCTCGTCGACGGACTGCTGCTTCGGGATCTCGACGTGCTCCGCCCCGGAGGATCCGTCCGACGGTCCGGGACCGCCGGCCGCGCCGGAGGCCGCCGGAGCCTCCTCGGCGCCGGTTGCGGCCTCGTCGTCGTCCGCACCGTTCAGGGAGTCCACGGAGCCGGTGGCCTCGTCCGCGGACGCCTCCACTGGCTCCTTCACCTGCACGGCGTCCTTGGCAGGTTCCCCGGCGGCGCCTTCCTCGGGACCGGCCGTCACACGGCCGGCCGTGCCTTCCTCGGTCGACGCCTCCCCAGCAACTTTGACCTTCCGGCGAAACCTTGCAAAAACGCCCATATCTACTCCATAGCCTACTCGTGTGGGCGAAATTCCGCGCCGTCCGGAGCGTCCCATCGCTCCGCCCCGGCGGCGCCGGTTCAGTGACCGGCGGCCGGAACCTCGCAACAGGCAACGACCCCGTGCAGGTGCCGTCACGTAGCTCGTTCGGGGACAGCCGGGGTCGTTTGCGAGACTGGGCCGGTGAGAAGCGCAGCCCCCGCACCGCGGGTCATCGCCGTCGTCGGTCCCACCGCGGCCGGCAAGTCCGATCTGGGCGTCCATCTGGCCCGGCAGCTCGGCGGCGAGGTCGTCAACGCCGACTCGATGCAGCTCTACCGCGGGATGGACATCGGGACCGCCAAACTGACGGAGGAGGAGCGCGGCGGAATTCCGCACCACCTCCTCGACATCTGGGACGTCACGGAGGCGGCGAGCGTCGCCGAGTACCAGAAGCTGGCCCGTGCGGAGATCGACCGGCTGCTCGCCGAGGGTCGTACGCCCGTCCTCGTCGGGGGATCGGGGCTGTACGTGCGCGGTGCGATCGACGCGCTGGAGTTCCCCGGTACCGACCCCGAGGTCCGCGCCCGCCTCGAGGCCGAACTGGAGGAGCGCGGCTCCGGAGTGCTGCACGCGCGGCTGGCCGAAGCCGACCCGGAGGCCGCCCGCGCGATCCTGCCCGGCAACGGCCGGCGAATCGTCCGGGCCCTGGAGGTGATCGAGATCACCGGCAGGCCCTTCACCGCCAACCTGCCCGGCCACGACGCCGTGTACGACACCGTGCAGATCGGTGTCGACGTCGCCCGCCCCGAACTCGACGAACGCATCGCGCTGCGGGTGGACCGCATGTGGGAGGCGGGTCTCGTCGACGAGGTGCGGGCCCTGGAGGCCCAGGGGCTGCGGGCCGGGCGCACCGCCTCGCGCGCGCTCGGCTACCAGCAGGTCCTCTCGGCGCTCGCGGGGGAGTGCACCGAGGAGGCGGCGCGCGCCGAGACCGTGCGCGCCACCAAGCGTTTCGCGCGTCGTCAGGACTCCTGGTTCCGCCGGGATCCGCGCGTGCACTGGCTGAGCGGTGCCGCCGCGGACCGCCGGGAACTTCCGGGACGCGCTCTCGCGTTGGTCGAACGACCGGTTACAGCCTGATCACGTGATGGCATCGGGACGCCACGGCCGTCATTCCGGTGCCTCGGGCCGTGCCATCATCGAGCATCGATCGACTAGTGGTCCGAGTTGGGAGGGCGCGTGGCGATGGAGGCCGGCCCTCGCGACAGAGAACAGCGGGCACGGAACGACCTGTCCCGTCTGAGCCCCGACGGCCCGGACGAGACCGTTGACCTGCTCGCGGACGGCGCGGACGACTCGGGAGCCGACGGCGCGGTCGAGGTGGAGCTGCGTCCGCCCCGGCGCCTCAGGATCTGGCAGCTCGCGCCCATCGTGGGCCTCGCCGCCGTCGGTTCGCTGATGTTCGCGTTCCCGCTCGCGTTCGGTTCCGGGGACGGCGGTGCGGTCGTCGCCATGCTCGGTCTCCTGATCAGCTGCTGCGCCGCGGGCTGGGGCATGATGGCCGCCCGCCGTGTCGGCCACACCTGGCCGGGCCTGCCCGAGCGCAGCTCCGGGGAGCGCCCCGACTGGCGCGTGATCGCCCTGTACGTCGTGGTGGCCGCGGCCCTCGTCGCCCTCGCGGTCTGGCGCGTGGCCCGGCTCCGCTGAGTGCCGGGACCGGCCCTTACGATGGTCGGGTGACCAGCGACGCCACCCCGACCACGCCACCGCTCTCGCCCATCGCCTTCCTGAAGGGCCACGGGACCGAGAACGACTTCGTGATCGTCCCGGACCCCGGCAACGAGATCGAGCTGCCCGCCTCCGTGGTCGCCACACTCTGCGACCGCCGCGCGGGCATCGGGGGCGACGGGCTGCTCCACGTCGTGCGCTCCGCCGCGCACCCCGAGGCGCGTTCCCAGGCGGGCGAGGCCGAGTGGTTCATGGACTACCGCAACGCGGACGGTTCGATCGCCGAGATGTGCGGCAACGGAGTGCGGGTGTTCGCCCGCTATCTGCTCCGGGCGGGCCTCGTCGGCGCAGGTGACCTCGCGGTGGCCACGCGCGGCGGCGTCAAGTGGGTGCACATCGACGAGGACGGCGACATCACCGTCGCCATGGGCCGGGCCCGGCTCCCCGAGGACGGTGTCACCGTCACCGTCGACGGCCGCAGCTGGCCCGCCCGGAACGTGAACATGGGCAATCCGCACGCGGTCGCGTTCGTCGAGGACCTCGGCCACGCGGGCGGACTGCTCTCCGCCCCGCCGTTCACCCCGGCCTCGGTGTACCCGGACGGAGTGAACATCGAGTTCGTCGTCGACCGGGGCCCGCGCCACGTGGCCATGAGGGTGCACGAGCGAGGCTCCGGCGAGACCCGTTCGTGCGGCACCGGCGCCTGCGCCGTCGCCGTGGCGGCGGCGCGCAGGGACGGCGCCGACCCCGCCGTGACCGGTGTCCCCGTCACGTACACGGTGGACCTTCCGGGCGGCCGGCTGGTGATCACCGAGCACCCGGACGGCGAGATCGAGATGACCGGTCCCGCCGTGATCGTCGCCGAGGGCCACATCGACCCCGCCTGGCTCGAGGCCCCGGCCTGAGCTGCGCTCCATCGCGTCCCGCGGCACGGGCCTCCGGCCGCGCTCCCCGGCGTCCCACGGCACGGGTCGCACCGCCGATGGGAACGCGCATCCCCTGAACCATCGCTCGAATGGGTGATCCGATTCACGCTGAGCGAGAGGTGAACTCGGCTACGTGGTGGGCTCGGTAGCATCAAGCACCGGCAGGGAGGGCACACCTGCTCCGCCCACCGCCGGTCGACGCTGCCGGAGGTGCCCCATGAGTGCAGAGGCCACCAACCCTGGTGCTCCCAGCCGCCGACGCGCCCGCCCCAGGCTCGACCTCCGTCGGCTGGGCAGAGCCGCGCTGCTCGGTCCGACAGCACGGGACCGGGTCCCCGACGCCATCGGCCACGTCGCGGAGGCGCACCGCGCCCACCACCCCGACGCCGATCTGACGATCCTGCGCAGGGCGTACGTCCTCGCCGAGTCCTCGCACCGCGGGCAGTTCCGCAAGAGCGGCGAGCCGTACATCACGCACCCGCTCGCCGTGACGCTGATCCTCGCCGAACTCGGCGCGGAGACCACGACCTTGACCGCCTCGCTCCTCCACGACACCGTGGAGGACACCGAAGTGACACTCGACCAGGTGCGGACGGAGTTCGGCGAGGAGGTCTGCTACCTCGTCGACGGCGTCACCAAACTGGAGAAGGTCGACTACGGCGCGGCCGCCGAGCCGGAGACCTTCCGCAAGATGCTCGTCGCCACCGGCAACGACGTCCGGGTCATGTCCATCAAACTCGCCGACCGGCTGCACAACATGCGCACCCTCGGTGTGATGCGACCCGAGAAACAGGCGCGCATCGCCAAGGTCACCCGCGACGTGCTGATCCCGCTCGCCGAGCGGCTCGGCGTCCAGGCGCTGAAGACCGAGCTGGAGGACCTGGTCTTCGCGATCCTCCACCCCGAGGAGTACGAACGCACCCGCGCGCTCATCGCGGAGAACGCCGACGCGGGTGACGCCCTGGCCACCGTCGCCGAGAGCGTCGGAGCCGTCCTGCGGGACGCGGGCATCCCGGCCGAAGTCCTCGTCCGGCCACGGCACTTCGTCTCCGTGCACCGCCTACGGCTCAAGCGCGGCGAGCTGTCCGGCACGGACTTCGGCCGCCTCCTCGTCCTCGTCGGCGAGGACGCCGACTGCTATGCCGTCCTCGGCGAACTGCACACCTGCTTCACGCCGTTGATCTCCGAGTTCAAGGACTTCATCGCCGCCCCCAAGTTCAACCTGTACCAGTCACTGCACACGGCGGTCGCGGGCTCCGACGGAGCCGTCGCCGAAGTCCTCATCCGCACGCACCAGATGCACCGCGTCGCCGAGGCCGGTGTCGTCGCCCTCGGCAACCCGTACACGGCGCTGGACACAGCGGACGGGGGCGGCACCGCGGGCGCGGGCGACGCCCCCGGCGGAGCGGACGGCGAGCGGGCCGACCCCACCAGGCCGGGCTGGCTCTCCCGGCTGCTGGAGTGGCAGGAGTCGGCCCCGGACCCCGACACCTTCTGGACCTCGCTGCAGGCGGACCTCGCCGAGGACCGCGAGATCACCGTCTTCCGCGCGGACGGCGGCACCCTCGGCCTTCCCGCCGGGGCGAGCTGTGTGGACGCCGCCTACGCGCAGTACGGCGATGCGGCGCACGCCTGTGTCGGGGCCCGTGTCAACGGCCGGCTCGCCGCGCTGGCCACCCGGCTGGGTGACGGCGACACGGTGCAGCCGCTGCTCGCCCAGGACGCCGCCTCCGGGCCCTCGCCGGACTGGCTCGACCACGCCCGTACTCCCGCGGCCCGGATCGCGATCACCAGCTGGCTCGCCGAGCACCCCGAGGCGGCCAAGCCGCAGGCCGCAGCGCCCCGGGCGCCCGTGTCCCCCGGCGGGGGCCGGCGGGCCGCCGCGAACGCCGTCGCGGAGGCGCCCGGCCTCCCCGACGCCCCCGTCCGGCTCGCCGGATGCTGCACCCCGGTGCCGCCCGACGTGGTGACCGGATTCGCGGTCCGCGGCGGAGCGGTCACCGTGCACCGCGGCGAGTGTCCCGGCGTGTCCCGCATGCGCGCCATGGGGCGGGAGCCGGTCGAGGTGCGCTGGGGCCGGGCGGCGGAGTGCCGCGTCACGCTGGTCGCCGAGGCGTTCGGCAGGCCCCGCCTCCTCGCGGATCTCACCGAGGCCATCGCCACGGCCGGGGCTGCGGTCGTCTCCGCCACCGTCGAACCGCCGAGCGAACAGCGCGTACGCCACACGTACACGCTCCAGCTCCAGGACGCCGCCGGGCTGCCCGCGCTGATGAGGGCGATGCGCGAGGTGGCGGGGGTGTACGACGTGAGCCGCGCCCAGCACCCGGCCTCCGCCTGAGCAGGCCCGCCGCCGTCCTTCTCAGGACGCGGACGACCGCCCTGCCCCCGGCGCCTGACCCCTTTCGGGTGTGCGCGGAGCGAGCCGCCGCGGTCCGCGTTCCCCGCGCTGGTAGCGGTGATGACATGCTGATCACCTCACGACGCCTGCGGGCGGCGTTGCTCGTCACCGCCTCGGCCACGCTGGTCGCCGCCGTACTGCCCGGCCCCGAACCGCTGGGGATCGGGGATCCGCTGTTCCCGCACCTGGGCAACCCCGGGTACGACGTCCTCACCTACGACATCGCCTTCACCTACCGGGGCGCCAACAGCAGGCCGCTGGATGCCGTGACGAAGATCGACGCACGGGCCACGAAGCACCTGGAGCGGATCAACCTCGACTTCACCAGCGGCACCGTACGGGCTGTCGAGGTGAACGGCAGCAGTGCCGAGTTCACGACCGCCGGCGAGGACCTGGTGATCACCCCGCGACGGGCCGTGGACGCAGGCACCCCCCTCGCCATCACCGTCACCCACACCAGCGATCCGAAGGGTGGGGAGGCGGGCGGCTGGGTGCGCACGACCGACGGCCTGGCGATGGCCAACCAGGCCGACGCCGCCCACCGCGTCTTCCCCTGCAACGACCACCCCGCAGACAAGGCGCACTTCACGTTCCGCATCACGGCACCGACGGGGCTGACCGCCGTGGCCAACGGCCTCCCGGTCCCGGCCGCCCGGACCGGTGCCGCCGAGCCCACCGCCAAGTCCGCCACCAGGACCTGGGTCTATCGCACCCGGCACCCCATGGCGACCGAGCTGGCCCAGGTCAGCATCGGGAAGTCGGCCGTCGTCCGCCGCGAGGGCCCGCACGGCCTGCCCCTACGGGACGTCGTCCCCGCAGCGCAGCGGGCACGGCTCGAGCCCTGGCTCAGGAAGACCCCCGGGCACATCACCTGGATGGAGAACAAGGTCGGGCGCTATCCGTTCGAGACGTACGGAGTGCTCCTGGCGCAGGCCGAGACCGGGTTCGCCCTGGAGACCCAGACGCTTTCGCTCTTCGAGACGTCGATGTTCACCGACGCCCGGTACCCGAAGTGGTACGTCGAGTCGGTCATGGTCCACGAACTCGCCCACCAGTGGTTCGGCAACAGCGTCACGCCGCGGACCTGGTCGGACCTCTGGCTCAACGAGGGCCACGCCACCTGGTACGGCTCGCTGTACGCGGAGGAGCACGCCGAGCAGCCGCTCGAGGAGCAGATGCGCGAGGCATACGCGCAGTCCGACGGCTGGCGCGCCGCCGGCGGGCCACCGGCCGCCCCGAAGCCCGCGGCACCCGGCCGGCAGCTCGGGCTGTTCCGGCCGATCGTGTACGAGGGCAGTGCGCTGGTCCTCTACGCACTGCGACAGGAGATCGGCAAGGACGCGTTCGAGACGCTGGAGCGGGCCTGGGTCGCCGAGCACCGGGACGGCACGGCGACGACGGCGGACTTCACCGCCCTCGCCCAGCGGGTCTCGGGCCGCGACCTGACCGGGTTCTTCAGGGGCTGGCTCTACGGGGAGAAGACCCCGAGGATGCCCGGGCACCCGGACTGGCGCAGTGAGGCCCCGTCGGCCCAGCGGAATGCCGCGCCCGCCGTGAAGCACTGAGTCTCCACGGGCCCTCCCGGAGCCCGGGGAGGGGCGGGAAAACCGGGGTGACGGCCGCGGCGGAGCCGTGGGACCATCGACAGGTCGGCGGCGCCGCCGGGCATGCCTCCCCCGAAGGGGGGACGGACCCGCCCGACGGTCCCTCCGCCCCGGCGCGGCACACCGGGAATGTTCCGGGACCGTGACGCGTTGTGACAATCGCGGGAGCATGCCGAGCGCATACGGTCCGCATCAGCTTTCGATCGACGTAAGGATCCAATGACCTCCTCTTCATCCACTTCCCAGGACGCGCAGAGCTTCGCGGAGACCACCCGCACCGAGAGCCTTCGGGCCGATGCCCTGATGGAAGAGGACGTCGCCTGGAGCTACGAGATCGACGGAGAGCGGGACGGCGACCAGTTCGACCGCTCCGACCGTGCCGCGCTGCGGCGTGTGGCGGGACTCTCCACCGAGCTCGAGGACGTCACCGAGGTCGAGTACCGGCAGTTGCGCCTCGAGCGCGTCGTGCTCGTCGGCGTATGGACCTCCGGGACCGTCCAGGACGCGGAGAACTCCCTCGCGGAGCTGGCCGCCCTCGCCGAGACGGCTGGAGCCCTCGTGCTCGACGGTGTGATCCAGCGCCGCGACAAGCCGGACCCGGCCACGTACATCGGCTCGGGCAAGGCCAACGAGCTGCGCGACATCGTGCTCGAGAGCGGGGCCGACACCGTCGTCTGCGACGGTGAGCTCAGCCCGGGCCAGCTGATCCACCTCGAGGACATCGTCAAGGTCAAGGTGGTCGACCGGACCGCCCTGATCCTCGACATCTTCGCTCAGCACGCCAAGTCCCGGGAGGGCAAGGCGCAGGTGGCCCTGGCGCAGATGCAGTACATGCTGCCCCGGCTGCGCGGCTGGGGCCAGTCGATGTCCCGGCAGATGGGCGGCGGCAGCGGCGGCATGGCCACCCGAGGCCCCGGTGAGACCAAGATCGAGACGGACCGGCGCCGGATCCGCGAGAAGATGGCGAAGATGCGCCGGGAGATCGCGGAGATGAAGACCGGCCGCGAGATCAAGCGGCAGGAGCGCAAGCGCCACAGGGTTCCGTCCGTGGCGATCGCCGGCTACACCAACGCGGGCAAGTCCTCGCTGCTCAACCGCCTCACCGGCGCCGGTGTCCTGGTGGAGAACGCGCTGTTCGCCACCCTGGACCCGACCGTGCGACGGGCCGAGACCCCGAGCGGCAGGCTCTGCACGCTGGCCGACACCGTCGGATTCGTCCGGCACCTTCCCCACCACCTCGTCGAGGCGTTCCGCTCCACGATGGAGGAGGTCGGCGAGTCCGACCTCATCCTGCACGTGGTGGACGGCTCGCATCCCGCACCGGAGGAGCAGCTGGCCGCCGTGCGCGAGGTGATCCGGGACGTCGGCGCGGTGGACGTGCCGGAGATCGTCGTGATCAACAAGGCGGACGCGGCCGATCCGCTCGTGCTGCAGCGCCTGCTGCGCATCGAGCGGCACGCCATCGCCGTCTCGGCCCGTACGGGCGCCGGGATCGACGAACTCCTCGCGATCATCGACGCCGAACTGCCGCGCCCGCAGGTCGAGATCGAGGTCCTGCTGCCGTACACACAGGGAGCGCTCGTCTCGCGCGTCCACGCCGACGGCGAGGTCCTGTCGGAGGAGCACACCTCCGAGGGCACGCTGCTCAAGGCGCGGGTGCACGAGGAACTCGCGGCCGCGCTGGGGCCGTACGTCCCGGCGACGCGCTGAGCCGTCCGCGGTCCGCACCGCGCGACGCCCCTTGCGAAGGCCCGCCCCGCCCGGGGCGGGCCTTCGTGGTCCACGGGGTGCGTGTACCAGACATTCGGGGCAGGGCCTGGGCTCGCCGGACAGCACGGCCCTCGGCTCGCGGGTCACCCGCCCGCGAACCTCTCGCTCATCGGCGTGCAGATCCCCTTCGCCCCTTCGCCGAGGCGCGGTCCGGCGAGCCGGCCCGCCGTCACCGGGCCGATCGACGTGTTCGGGACCAGCGCGGGCTTGCCGTCCTTGCCGGCCGCCACCCAGCCGCCACCGGAGGAACCGCCGGTCATGGTGCAGCCGATGCGCCCCACGTCGCGACTTGGAACCAGGTACCGTCCGCGGCCGTGCCGGTGGGCCCCGGAGAGTCCGGGGCCCCCGAGCAGCACTATCGGCCCGCGAACTTCCTGCTGACCGCGTCGTAGACGCCCTTGGCCTCCTCGCCGAGGCGCGGTCCGGCGAGCCAGCCCGCCGTCACCGGGCCGATCGACGTGTTCGAGACCAGCGCGGGCTTGCCGTCCTTGCCGGCCGCCACCCAGCCACCGCCGGAGGAACCGCCGGTCATGGTGCAGCCGATGCGGTACATCGTCGGCTCCTCGGCCTTCAGCGACAGCCGGCCGGGCTTGTCCTCGCACTGGAACATCCGCTCGCCGTCGAACGGCGGCGCCGCCGGGAAGCCCGTCGCCCTCACGCTCCCCACCTTCGGCACGGCCGGGGCGTCGAAGTCGACCGGCAGGGCCGAACCGACCGTCTCCTCGAGGGACTTGCCGTTGCCGCCCTTCTCGGGCGTCACATGGATCACGGCGAAGTCGTACGGTGCGCCCTGGCCGCCGGTGGCGGCGCCCTGCGAGATCCACTGCTCGGAGGTCTGCGCCCAGTCGCCCCACCACACGCCGTAAGGGGCCACCTGCTCCTTCGAGTCCCCCTTGGTGGAGGTCTTCGCGCTGTTGTTGTACGAGGGGACGAAGGCGATGTTGCGGTACCAGCCGCCCTCCTTGCCCGCGTGGACGCAGTGGCCCGCGGTCCACACCATGTTGGACTTTCCGGGGTTGGCCGGGTCCTTCACGACGGTCGCGGAGCAGACCATCGAGCCCTTGGGGCCGTCGAAGAAGACCTTCCCGGCCTCGGGGGCGTTGCCGTGGTAGGGCGCGGCGACCGGCGCGGCCTCGACCGGTTGCGGCGTCGGGTCGGTGACGCCCTCGTCACCGGAGATGTCCTCCTCCTCGACCGGCTTGTCGGGCTCCTCGGCCTCACGCATCCGGTCCGGGTCCCAGAGGTCCTCGATGATCGGGTTGACGAAGTCCTTGGCCTCCCGGAGCCAGGTGTCCTTGTCCCAGTTCTTCCACTCGCCGTTGCGCCACTTGTCCAGGTCGATCCCGTGCTCCTTGAGCCGGTCCTTGAGGTCGTCCGGGATCGTGATCTTCCCGTCGGTGGCACCGTCGGCCGCCGTTGCCGGGGCACTCGGCTTGTCCGCAGCGCCGTCCTCACCGGGGCCGCAGGCCGTTGCCGTCAGCGCGAGCGCGGCCGCGAGCGCGCCCGCCGCGAATATCGGCCTGCGAGTGGCGCTCTCCCCCCGGCGTGCGGCGAAGATCGGGCGATTGGGTCGCATGTGGTGATCCCCCTGGGACTTCATCAGTTACGTGCGTACGAACGGGATTGCCTGCGCGCACCCCGGCGACGCTGCCGGTGCCGCAACGCGGCCCCCACTATGCCGGTGCCGTTGGGGACGGTGGGCGGCAGGGCCGTGGTTCCCGGGCTCAAGGATCTTCCGGAATGACCGTGATCCCCCGCTTCCGGCGTCGTTGGTACGGACGGGGGACGCAGGCTTCCAGCGTTCACCGTCGTGCCGCGGCGGTCGACCGCCGTACCGAGGCGCGACACAACCGTGACAGTCGGAGGACGAACAACCGTGGCCGTGACCGAACCCGCTCCGCCGGCACAGCCCGTCGCACACGAAGGAATCCTGCGCCGCCAGTCGCTCCGTGAGTCGGCGGCGCGGACGTACGCCCGCTCGCTGCCCATCGTCCCGGTACGGGCCCGCGGCCTGACGATCGAGGGGGCGGACGGACGACGGTATCTCGACTGCCTCTCGGGCGCCGGGACCCTCGCCCTCGGCCACAACCACCCCGTCGTACTGGAAGCGATCAAGAAGGTGCTCGCCTCAGGAGCGCCGCTGCACGTCCTCGATCTCGCCACTCCGGTCAAGGACGCCTTCACCACCGAGCTGTTCGCCACGTTGCCGCGACCGTTCGCCGACGACGCCCGCATCCAGTTCTGCGGGCCGGCCGGCACGGACGCCGTCGAAGCCGCCCTCAAACTGGTCCGCACCGCGACGGGCCGCACCGGACTGCTCGCGTTCACCGGCGCGTACCACGGCATGACGGCCGGGGCCCTCGACGCGTCGGGGGGTGCGGCGGACGTCCGGGTGACGAGGCTGCCCTATCCGCAGAACTACCGCTGCCCCTTCGGCGTCGGCGGCGAACGGGGCGCCGAGCTCGCAGCCCGCTGGACCGAGAACCTGCTGGACGATCCCAAGGGCGGTGTCCCGTCGCCCGCCGGCATGATCCTGGAACCGGTGCAGGGCGAGGGGGGTGTGATCCCCGCCCCCGACGGCTGGCTGCGACGGATGCGCGAGCTCACCGCGTCCCGTTCCATCCCGCTGATCGCCGACGAGGTGCAGACGGGGGTGGGCCGCACCGGAGCCTTCTGGGCGGTCGAGCACAGCGGGATCGTCCCCGACGTGATGGTGCTGTCCAAGGCCATCGGCGGTTCCCTCCCGCTCGCCGTGATCGTCTACCGCGCCGATCTGGACGTCTGGCAGCCCGGCGCCCACGCCGGCACCTTCCGGGGCAACCAGCTCGCCATGGCGGCGGGTGCGGCCACCCTGGCCTTCGTACGGGAGCACCGGCTGGCGGAGCGGGCAGCCACCCTCGGCACACGCATGCTGGGGCAGCTCCAGGGCCTCGCCGCCACCCACCGGTCCATCGGCGACGTACGCGGCCGGGGGTTGATGATCGGTGTCGAACTGGTGGATCCCGACGTCGACGACCCGCAGGCCGACGTCCCGCCGGCCGACCCCGTCCTCGCCGCCGCCGTGCAGCGGGAGTGCCTGCGCCGCGGGCTCATCGTCGAACTCGGCGGACGCCACTCCGGGGTCGTCCGACTGCTGCCTCCCCTCACGCTCACCGACGAGCAGGCCCAAGCGGTCCTCGACCGCTTCGCCGACTCCCTGGAAGCGGCCGTCTGCGCACCGCACCGCCGCAACGACACCGGACCCTCTCTGTGATCCCGGACGACACCACAAGGAAGTCCCCGTGAACCCCACCCCCGCTGCCGACACCCCAGAGCCCGGCGCCCGTCCCACCGCGGACCACCACCCGAGGCACCCCCTCACGGTCGAGCCGGTGACGGTACCGCGGCAGGCCTCGGGGCCGTCCGAGGACCAGGACGCCGATCCCCGGCCGGGAACGGCGTCGGGCCCGGCGGAAGTCCCCGCCGCAGCCACGCCGGGCACCGCGGCCGACCCGCTCGACCACCCCGATCCGCTGACGGCCGCCGACGCGGGCGCCGTCGAGAACCTCCTGCGCTGCTGGGTCAGGGAGAACGACCTGCCCAGGCCCACCGGGGGGTCCCTGCGCATTCCGCTCCGGGCCAGCGGTACCGCACTGCTCGTCCCCGTCCTCCACTGGTCCCTCACCGGCTGGCACCGTTTCGGACCGCCCGTACTGGAGGGTGCTCCGGCGGACGCCCCTCCGGCCGACGCCGTCACCGTCGCGGTCCTCCTCACCCGTGAGCCGGGCGCCGACGGCGGCGCACCCGGATCCGGGGGCCTGGTGCGAAAGGACGGTGAAGGCCGCCGGTCCGAAGCGGTCGACCTCGCCGGACGCGTCGCGGACTCCGTCCGCCGCACGGCCGGCTTCATCGACGACCGACGGCGGCGCCCCGCCCCTCAGCACGGAGCCGACCTCTTCCTGACCGCCGAACAGTCACTGATCCTGGGCCATCCGCTTCATCCCACCCCCAAGAGCCGTGAAGGGCTCTCCGACGCCGAAGCCCGGCTCTACTCACCGGAGTTGTACGGCTCCTTCCCGCTCCACTGGCTGGCCGTCGACCGGGACGTACTGTCCGGCGACTCGGCCTGGACGGAAGAGGGCCGCACGGTGCCCGCAGAGCAGCTCACCTCCCGGCTCGCCGGTGGCCTCGCCCTCCCTCCCGGAACCGTCGCCCTGCCGCTGCACCCCTGGCAGGCCCGCGAAGTGACCCACCGCCCCGAAGCCGCCGCGCTGTTCGACGCGGGACTGCTCCGCGACCTGGGCCCCGCCGGTGAACCCTGGCACCCCACCTCGTCCGTCCGCACCGTGCATCAGCCCGGCGCACCGGCCATGCTCAAGCTCTCGCTCGGCGTACGCATCACCAACTCCCGTCGTGAGAACCTCCGCAAGGAACTCCACCGGGGCGTCGAGGTCCACCGCCTTCTCCGCAGCGGCCTGGGCACACAGTGGCGGACCGCGCACCCCCGCTTCGACATCGTCCGTGACCCCGCGTGGCTCGCAGTGGACACCCCGGACGGAGCGCCACTGCCCGGACTCGACGTCATGATCCGGCACAACCCGTTCGGCGCCGGTGACGACGCCGTCTGCCTCGCGGGCCTCACCGCACCCCGGCCCTGGCCGGGCCGGACGGGCAGCCACTCGCGTCTCGCCGAGGTCATCGGCGGCCTCGCCGCCCGCACGGGCCGCCCCACCGGTGCCGTCGCCGCCGAGTGGTTCCTGCGCTACCTCGACCAGGTCGTGCGCCCGGTGCTGTGGCTCGATGCCACGGCCGGTGTCGCCCTCGAGGCCCACCAGCAGAACACCCTGGTGATCATCGACCCGCAGGGCTGGCCCGCCGGCGGCCGCTACCGCGACAACCAGGGCTACTACTTCCGCGAGTCGCGCCGCGCCGAACTCGACCGCCGGCTTCCCGGCATCGGCACTCTCAGCGACACCTTCGTCGACGACGCCGTCACGGACGAACGCTTCGCCTACTACCTCGGCATCAACAACGTCCTCGGTCTCATCGGCGCCTTCGGATCGCAACGGCTCGCCGACGAACGCGTGCTCGTGGCCGCCTTCCGCCGCTTCCTCGACTCCGTCCGTCACCTCGGCTCGCCGCTGCCCGCGCAGCTCCTGGAGTGCCCCACCCTGCGATGCAAGGCGAATCTCCTCACCCGGCTGCACGGCCTCGACGAGCTCGTCGGTCCCGTCGACACCCAGTCCGTCTACGTCACCATCACCAACCCCCTCCACTCCTGAACGTCGTCCGTCCCCGAGGGGATCCCGTCTCCGTAGGCACCGGCCGGCCAGGACGGGCACCCCCGACGACCGACCTGTCCGAACTGCCGAGAGGAGAGCGCCACCCATGCCTCCCACCGACGCGAGCGCCGACACCAGCGGCTCCACCCCCTCCACCGGCGGTGGGGTGGAGGACACCCTCGAACTGCGGCTGCCCGACGAACTCGCGGCGCTCTTCGAACAGGACCGGCAACCGGGCTCCCGGGCGCCGGTGGAGCAGAGCTCCCCGGGCGCGGCGCCCGGGGAAGGCCCCGGGGGCAAGCGCCCCGACCACGCGCCGTTCCCGGGCGAGGACCTGCTGGACGCCCTCTCCGACTGGGGTGCAGTCCCCACCCCCATCGGCTCCTTCCAGCTCGTGCCCGTCCTGATCGAGCGCGATCTGCGGTTGATCAGCCGCTGGATGAACGACCCCGCTGTCGCGGCCTTCTGGGAGCTGGCCGGGCCGGAGTCCGTCACCGAGGCCCACCTCGGGAGTCAGCTGGCGGGAGACGGGCGCAGCGTCCCCTGCCTCGGCGTGCTCGACGGTGTGCCGACGGGCTACTTCGAGATCTACCGCGCCGACCTCGACCCGCTCGCACGTCACTACCCGGCCCGGCCCCACGACACCGGCATCCACCTGCTCATCGGGGGCGTCGCCGACCGCGGCCGCGGCGTCGGCACGATCCTGCTCCGGGCCGCGGCCGATCACGTGCTCGACCACCGGCCCCGCTGCGGACGCGTCGTCGCCGAACCCGACCTGCGCAACACCCCCTCCGTCTCCGCCTTCCTCAGCGCCGGCTTCCGCTTCTCCGCGGAGGTCGACCTGCCCGACAAGCGAGCAGCGCTCATGGTCCGCGACAGAGCGCTGGGCAAAGTGCTGTGACCGACCCGCTGCCCTACATACACCGCTCGAACCGCATCGGTTCCATACGAGGAGTCCCCGTGCCGAAGTCCCCTGCCACCCCAGACTCCGACGAGCCGACCGCCCTGCTCGCGCCGGCCGAGCTCAACCCGGAATCCTGGCAACGGGCGTCGGCCCGTCTGCTCGCCAAGACACTCGGTGAGTTCGCCTACGAAGAGATCATCGAGCCGCTGCCCCAGGGCCACGACGACGGCTACGCACTCCGCCTCGACGAAGGGGAGAACCTCACCTTCCGGGCCCGGCGCGGCGCATACGGCAGCTGGAGGGTCGACCCCGACTCCGTCCGGTGCGACGGAACCCCGTTCACCGATCCGCTCCGCTTCCTGACGGCCGCCCGCCACCTCCTCGCGCTCGACGGCGCCACGCTCGGCCACCTCGTACGCGAGCTGAGCACGACCCTGGCCGCCGACTGCAGGCTCGACCACACCGCACTCCCCGCCGCCCGGCTCGCCGACCTCGACTACGCCTCCCTGGAGGGCCACCAGACCGGTCATCCCTGGCTGGTCCTCAACAAGGGCCGCCTCGGCTTCTCCGCCCGGGACACCGCCCGCTGGGCCCCCGAGGCGCGGAATCCGGCACGACTCCCGTGGATCGCCGTCAGTACCCGCCTCGCCGCCTACCGAGGCGTGCGGGGACTCGACACACCCGAACTCCTCTACGCCGCGGAGCTCGACGCTCCGGTGCGCGGGGCCTTCACGGCCACGCTGACGGACCGCGGCCTCGACCCCTCCGACTACCTCCTGCTGCCCGTGCACCCCTGGCAGTGGGACCAGGTGCTCCTGCCCCTCTACGCCCCCTCCATCGCCCGCGGCGAGATCGTCCCGCTCACCACGGACGGCGACCTGCGGCTCCCGCAGCAGTCCATCCGCACCTTCCTCAACACCAGCCGCCCCGACCGGCACACCGTCAAGCTCCCGCTGTCCGTGCTCAACACCCTCGTCTGGCGGGGGTTGCCCACCGAGCGCACGCTGGCCGCGCCCGCCGTCACCTCATGGGTCCACGGACTGAGCGACCACGACCCCTTCCTCCGCGACGAGTGCCGAGTGATCCTGCTGGGGGAGGTGGCCTCGGTCACCGTCGAGCACCCGCACTACGACCGGCTGCCCGAGGTGCCCTACCAGTACAGGGAACTGCTCGGCGCCATCTGGCGGGAGCCCTTGCGGCTGCCCGCCGGGGAGCGTGCGCGCACCCTCGCCTCGCTCCTGCACACCGACCCCGCGGGCCGCGCCTTCTGCGCCGAACTGGTCGAACGCTCCGGGCTGGCTCCCGCCACCTGGCTGCGGCACCTCTTCGCCGCCCTGCTCCCGCCCCTGCTGCACTTCCTCTACCGCTACGGCACGGTCTTCTCCCCCCACGGGGAGAACGCCATCGTCGTCTTCGACCACCACGACGTGCCCGTACGTCTCGCGATCAAGGACTTCGTCGACGACGTGAACGTCAGTGCCAGGGCCCTGCCGGAGCTGGGCGCCATGCCCGACGACGTGCGAGCGGTCCTGCTCACGGAGGAGCCCGGCTTCCTCACCCAGTTCATCCACTCCGGTCTCTTCATCGGGGTGTTCCGCCATCTCGCCCCGCTGTGCGAGGAGCAACTGGGCGTACCCGAGTCCCAGTTCTGGTCCCTCGTCCGCGCGGAGATCCTGCGCCACCAGTCCCGCTTCCCCGAGCTCAAGGACCGCTACGAGCTGTTCGACCTGCTCACTCCGCGTATCGAGCGTCTCTGCCTGAACCGCAACCGGCTCCACCTCGACGGCTACCGCGACCGCTCCGAGCGTCCGCACGCCGCCGTCCACGGCACGGTCCGCAACCCGCTGAGCATGTGATGGCGCAGCGCTCCGGCCGGGACCGGACCGCGCTGTCAGCGGCGCCCCGTAGGGTGGGCGGTCTATGACGAAGCCATCCCTCCCCGAGCTCCTCCACGCCGCGGTCGCCGCCGTCGGCGGGGTCGAAAGGCCTGGCCAGGTCACCATGGCCGAGTCCGTGTCCGAGGCCATCGACGACGGGTCCCATCTGCTCATCCAGGCCGGCACCGGTACGGGCAAGTCGCTCGGGTACCTGGTCCCCGCGCTGGCCCACGGGGGTCGCGTGGTCGTCGCCACGGCGACGCTCGCGCTGCAGCGCCAGCTCGTGGAGCGGGACCTTCCGCGGACGGTGGACGCCCTGCACCCGCTGCTCCGCCGCAGACCGGAGTTCGCCATGCTCAAAGGCCGGTCGAACTATCTGTGTCTGCACCGGCTCCACGAGGGCGTCCCCCAGGAAGAGGAGGACGGGCTGTTCGACTCTCCCCTTGCCTTCGGCACGGGGAACCCCACCTCGGCCACCGGCCCCACCAGCAAGCTGGGCCAGGATCTGATGCGCCTGCGCGACTGGTCCGACGAGACCGAGACCGGCGACCGGGACGACCTCACCCCCGGGGTGTCCGACCGGGCGTGGTCGCAGGTCTCCGTGTCCTCCCGGGAGTGCCTCGGCGCGAGCAAGTGCGCCTACGGGGCGGAGTGCTTCGCGGAGATGGCGCGGGAGCGCGCCAAGCTCGCCGAGGTCGTCGTGACGAACCACGCCCTGCTCGCCATCGACGCGATCGAGGGCGCCCCGGTGCTCCCGCAGCACGAGGTGCTGATCGTGGACGAGGCCCATGAACTGGTCTCGCGTGTCACCGGCGTCGCCACCGGCGAACTCACTCCCGGCCAGGTCAATCGCGCGGTGCGACGCGCCGCCAAACTGGTCAACGAGAAGGCGGCCGATCAGCTCCAGACGGCCGCCGAGGGCTTCGAGAGGCTGATGGAGCTCGCACTGCCCGGCCGCCTCGAGAAGATCCCGGAGGACCTGGGGTACGCACTGCTGGCGCTGCGCGATGCCGCCCGCACGGTGATCTCGGCGCTGGGCGCCACCCGCGACAAGTCGGTCCAGGACGAGGACGCCGTCCGCAAGCAGGCGCTCGCCTCGGTCGAGTCCGTCCACGAGGTCGCCGAGCGGATCAGCCACGGCTCCGAGTTCGACGTGGTCTGGTACGAGCGCCACGACCGATTCGGAGCGTCCCTGCGGGTCGCCCCGCTGTCGGTCTCGGGTCTGCTGCGGGAGAAGCTCTTCGCCGACCGCTCGGTGGTGCTCACCTCCGCGACGCTCAAGCTGGGCGGCGATTTCAACGGTGTGGGCGCGTCGCTCGGGCTGGCCCCCGAGGGCACCGAGGGCGAGGACCTCGCCGTCTGGAAGGGCGTCGACGTCGGCTCGCCGTTCGACTACCCGAAGCAGGGCATCCTCTATGTCGCGAGGCATCTGTCCCGTCCGGTGCGGGACGGCGGACGGGACGACATGCTCGACGAGCTCACCGAGCTGATCCAGGCGGCCGGAGGCCGCACGCTCGGCCTGTTCTCCTCGATGCGGGCGGCCCAGCTCGCGGCCGAGGAGCTGCGTTCCCGCATTCCCGAGTTCCCGGTCCTGCTTCAGGGCGAGGAGACGCTCGGGGAGCTGATCAAGAACTTTGCGGCCGATCCGAAGACGTGTCTGTTCGGCACGCTCTCCCTCTGGCAGGGGGTCGACGTCCCCGGTCCGAGCTGCCAGCTGGTGGTGATGGACAAGATTCCTTTCCCACGCCCGGACGATCCCCTGATGAGCGCCCGCCAGAAGGCCGTGGAGGAGGCGGGCGGGAACGGCTTCATGGCCGTGGCGGCCACGCATGCCGCGCTGCTGATGGCCCAGGGCGCCGGCCGGCTCGTACGGGCAACGGGAGACCGTGGTGTGGTCGCCGTGCTCGACCAGCGGCTGGCCACGGCGCGGTACGGGAGCTATCTGAAGGCGTCACTGCCCGAATTCTGGTACACCACGGACCGTAATCAGGTGCGGCGCTCCCTTGCGGCCATCGACGCGACGGCGAGGGCGGACGGGAAATAGGCCGGGAGAAGGAGAGGCGGGCAGGCGCCGAGGTCGCTCCGTGAGGCGGCGCGGGCGCTCCTTGCGACGGGGACTGCGGGACAGGGTGCGGCCTCCCCGCCGTCGCAACGGGGCCCCGGGACCGGCGCAGTGGGTCCCGGGGCCCGGCCAGAGCGACGGAGTGTGCTCACACCCGCCGAAGCACCGCCACCACCTTGCCGAGGATCGTCGCCTCGTCGCCGGGGATCGGTTGGTATGCGGCGTTGTGGGGGAGTAGCCACACGTGGCCGTCCTCGCGCTTGAAGCGCTTGACCGTGGCCTCGCCGTCCAGCATGGCTGCCACGATGTCGCCGTTCTCGGCGACCGGCTGACGGCGGACCGTGACCCAGTCGCCGTCGCAGATCGCGGCCTCGATCATCGAGTCACCGACGACCTTCAGGACGAACAGCTCGCCGTCGCCGACCAGCTGCCGGGGGAGGGGGAAGACGTCCTCGACCGACTCCTCGGCGAGGATGGGGCCACCGGCGGCGATACGGCCGACCAGGGGCACGTACGAGGCGGCGGGCTTGCCCGTGGTGTCAGTGGGCTGCGTGGCCGGCTGGTCCGAACCGCGCACCTCGTAGGCCCGGGGCCGGTGGGGGTCGCGCCGGAGGAAGCCCTTCCGCTCCAGGGCCATGAGCTGGTGGGCCACGGACGACGTGCTGGAGAGGCCCACCGCCTGGCCGATCTCACGCATCGACGGCGGGTATCCACGGCGCTGCACCGAGTCACGGATCACCTCGATGACCCGGCGCTGGCGGTCTGTGAGGCCGGAGCTGTCCGCGCGGATCCCTGGAGGTCGACCGGGCAGCGAACGAGCGGGGCGCGCGGGCTCTGCGCCCTCCGGGGTCGTGGCTGCGTCATTCATGGCATGCACCGGCTCGAATCGGTTCTGGGAGCGGTCCTGGGCAGTGATGGTGGCACTGTCAGCGGTGGTGGTCACGTCGGCCCCTCTCGAGATGGTCTCCCTAGCTGGACAACGGTAGTTGCTTTCGAAAGGTTGCGCCAAACACACGTTCGAGTGAAAAAACGCAGATCACCTTACGCTCGCATGTGGCTGGGTGTATAGGAGGTCGCGATCGCGCCGGGGGTCCGGGGCGTCGCGCCGGCCCTCGCGGCCGGGCGTGAGCTGCGGGGGTGTCCACCGCCAGTCTGTCATCCGGGGTGCCGGAAAGAGGTGACCGCGGCCCCCCGGAATCGGATGCGCCGGGCCCCTCCCGTAGTCTCGTGGCCGGCCCGGCGGGCGGCCGCGGACCGCGGGGCGCCCTCTCCCGTGGCGCGACACGCTTCCGGGTGGGATTGGCGACCAAACCCCAGATCTAGTGGTTGGATTGTCCCGGCCGCCCAGAAGTTGTGGTCCCCGGTCCATCAAGGCCGCGGCGATCGCCTATGCTTGTGGCTGCTTCGAGGGGGCCGATGCGCCCCTGCGGGGCTGTTCAGTCGTGCTGTGAAGGAGGGTTGGGAACCATGCACTGCCCCTTCTGCAGGCACCCTGACAGTCGTGTCGTCGACAGCCGGACCACGGACGACGGCACGTCGATCCGCCGCCGCCGCCAGTGCCCCGACTGCTCCCGTCGATTCACGACGGTCGAGACCGCGTCGCTGATGGTGATCAAGCGCAGCGGGGTGACCGAGCCCTTCAGCCGTAACAAGGTCATCTCCGGCGTGCGCAAGGCGTGCCAGGGGCGACCCGTCACCGAGGACGCCCTCGCCCAGCTCGGCCAGCGGGTCGAGGAGGCGGTGCGCGCCACCGGCAGTGCCGAGCTGACCACCCACGACGTGGGTCTGGCCATACTCGGCCCCCTGCAGGAGCTCGACCTCGTCGCGTACCTGCGATTCGCGTCCGTGTACCGAGCGTTCGACTCGCTCGAAGACTTCGAGGCCGCCATCGCGGAGCTGCGCGAGCAGCGGCCACCAGCAGAGGAGAGCGGGCCCGGTGCGACCCAGGAGGTCCCCGAGCCCGCCAGGGCCGCCGACTGATCGAACGGCCCGCGGGGGCGGGGCGGGGATCGGCCGCGGAGCGGCAGTGGAGACCTGTCACGGGTACGGCGCACGGCGCTGCGCCCATGACATCAGACAGAGACTGTGCCACGGGAAGATCTGGGCACTTCAGGGCGTTTTCGCCCGTATATGGGAGGCGGCATGACAGAGACGACGAGCGGCCCGGCACGAGGTTCCCGAGCCAAGGGATCCAAGGCTGCCGCGGCCCGGCAGGGCCTGCGTGTCGAGCGCGTCCACACCACCCCCGGCGTGCACCCGTACGACGAGGTGGCCTGGGAGCGCCGTGACGTCGTCATGACCAACTGGCGCGACGGCTCGGTCAACTTCGAGCAGCGTGGCGTCGAGTTCCCCGACTTCTGGTCGGTGAACGCGGTCAACATCGTCACCAGCAAGTACTTCCGGGGCGCGGTCGGCACCCCGCAGCGCGAGGTGAGCCTGAAGCAGCTCATCGACCGCATCGTGAAGGCGTACCGCAAGGCCGGTGAGGACTACAAGTACTTCGCCTCGCCCGCCGACGCGGAGATCTTCGAGCACGAGCTGGCGTACGCCCTCCTGCACCAGATCTTCAGCTTCAACTCGCCGGTGTGGTTCAACGTCGGCACTCCCCAGCCGCAGCAGGTCTCCGCCTGCTTCATCCTGTCCGTCGACGACTCCATGGAGTCGATCCTCGACTGGTACAAGGAAGAGGGCATGATCTTCAAGGGCGGCTCCGGTGCCGGCCTGAACCTCTCCCGGATCCGCTCCTCCAAGGAACTGCTCTCCTCCGGCGGCAACGCCTCCGGGCCGGTCTCCTTCATGCGCGGGGCCGACGCCTCCGCCGGAACGATCAAGTCCGGTGGCGCGACGCGGCGGGCCGCCAAGATGGTCATCCTCGACGTCGACCACCCCGACATCGAGGACTTCATCGAGACCAAGGTCAAGGAGGAGGAGAAGATCCGCGCGCTGCGCGACGCGGGCTTCGACATGGACCTGGGCGGCGACGACATCACGTCCGTCCAGTACCAGAACGCCAACAACTCCGTCCGCGTGAACGACGAGTTCATGAAGGCCGTCGAGTCCGGCGGGAAGTTCGGCCTGCGTGCCCGGATGACCGGCGAGGTCATCGAGGAGGTCGACGCGAAGTCGCTCTTCCGCAAGATGGCCGAGGCGGCGTGGGCCTGTGCCGACCCGGGCATCCAGTACGACGACACCATCAACCACTGGCACACCTGCCCCGAGTCCGGCCGGATCAACGGCTCGAACCCGTGCAGCGAGTACATGCACCTGGACAACACGTCCTGCAACCTGGCCTCGCTGAACCTGATGAAGTTCCTGAAGGACGACGGCAAGGGCAGCCAGTCCTTCGACGTCGAGCGCTTCCAGAAGGTCGTCGAGCTCGTCATCACGGCGATGGACATCTCCATCTGCTTCGCCGACTTCCCGACCCAGAAGATCGGCGAGAACACCCGCGCCTTCCGCCAGCTCGGCATCGGCTACGCCAACCTGGGCGCCCTGCTGATGGCCACCGGCCACGCGTACGACTCCGACGGCGGCCGCGCCCTGGCCGGTGCCATCACCTCGCTGATGACCGGCACCTCCTACCGGCGCTCCGCCGAGCTCGCCGCGGTCGTCGGCCCGTACGACGGCTACGCCCGCAACGCCGAACCGCACCAGCGGGTGATGAGGCAGCACGCCGACGCCAACGCCACGGCCGTCCGCATGGACGACCTGGACACCCCGGTCTGGGCCGCGGCCACCGAGGCCTGGCAGGACGTGGTCCGCCTCGGCGCGAAGAACGGTTTCCGCAACGCTCAGGCGTCCGTCATCGCCCCGACCGGCACCATCGGTCTCGCGATGTCCTGCGACACCACCGGCCTGGAGCCCGACCTCGCGCTGGTCAAGTTCAAGAAGCTCGTCGGCGGCGGCTCGATGCAGATCGTCAACGGCACCGTGCCGCAGGCGCTGCGCCGTCTCGGCTACCAGGAAGAGCAGATCGAGGCGATCGTCGCCCACATCTCCGAGCACGGCAACGTGATCGACGCCCCGGGCCTGAGGACCGAGCACTACGAGGTCTTCGACTGCGCGATGGGCGAGCGCGCCATCTCCCCGATGGGCCACGTCCGGATGATGGCCGCGATCCAGCCGTGGATCTCCGGCGCCCTCTCCAAGACGGTCAACATGCCGGAGACGGCGACCGTCGAGGAGGTCGAGGAGATCTACTTCGAGGCCTGGAAGATGGGCGTCAAGGCCCTTGCGATCTACCGCGACAACTGCAAGGTCGGTCAGCCTCTCTCCGCCAAGAAGAAGGAGAATAAGCAGGAGATCGCCGAGAAGGCCGAGGAGACCATCCGTACCGCGGTCGAGAAGGTCGTCGAGTACCGCCCGGTCCGCAAGCGCCTGCCCAAGGGCCGTCCCGGCATCACGACCTCCTTCACGGTCGGCGGCGCCGAGGGCTACATGACCGCCAACTCCTACCCGGACGACGGTCTCGGCGAGGTCTTCCTGAAGATGTCGAAGCAGGGCTCCACCCTCGCGGGCATGATGGACGCCTTCTCCATCGCCGTCTCGGTCGGTCTGCAGTACGGCGTGCCGCTGGAGACCTACGTCTCGAAGTTCACGAACATGCGCTTCGAGCCGGCCGGCATGACGGACGACCCGGACGTGCGGATGGCGCAGTCGATCGTCGACTACATCTTCCGCCGCCTGGCGCTCGACTTCCTGCCCTTCGAGACCCGCTCGGCGCTCGGCATCCACTCGGCCGAGGAGCGCCAGCGGCACCTGGAGACGGGTTCGTACGAGCCCGCCGAGGACGAGGTGGACGTCGAGGGCCTGGCCCAGTCCGCCCCGCGCCGGCAGGAGAGCCTGAAGCCGGTCTCCGACCCGAAGGCCGAGACCCCGGCCCCGCAGCAGGCCCACACCTCCGCGGAACTGGTGGAGATGCAGCTCGGCATCAGCGCGGACGCGCCGCTGTGCTTCTCCTGCGGCACGAAGATGCAGCGTGCGGGCTCCTGCTACATCTGCGAGGGCTGCGGCTCGACGAGCGGCTGCAGCTGATACCGGGCGGCCCGCGCCGGGTGCCACGCCCGGCGCCGTCCGAACCCGAGGCGTGATCCGCGGGAGGGACACCGGCTCGTCGCCGGTGTCCCTCCCGCGCTCGTCTCCCTCGCACGGCGACCGGGCCGGTCAGACGGACCGGCCGGCGCCGGACGGTCCCCGGGCGACGAGGGACGGGCAACACCGGTCCCCCGGGGCGGGTGCGGCGGCTCGGGCGTGGGCCGGACCGGGCCCGCCGGGAAGACTCCGCTCAGGCCGGTGCCGTGCCCATCAGCTCGGCGAACTCGGCCGGGTCGGCGCGGAAGCCGTGCAGGACCGGACGCAGTTGCCATGCTCCCGCGTCGTCCCGGGTGAACTCCGCGACCGTGGCTGCCGAGGCGTCCGGGACGGCCGAGAGGTCGTGGCTCGCCAGCTCCACCGGACCGTCGAGTATCCGGACCCCGGTGTTCGGGACGTCGGAGAAGGACTTCTCCGCGTTCCGCTGCTGGATGACGACACCGACCACGACCCTCGCGTAGGCAGCCGCCAGCCGTTCGAGTTCGAGGGTCATCACCTCGTCCGCGCCGAAGCCCTGCCCGGTGCGGCTGTCCCGGTCCAGGGTGATGGTGCCGTCGGGCGACCGGCTGTCGAAGTGCACGAGATAGGCGGGCCCGCCGTGCGGGGCGTCCGCCCTGTAGGCGGCGGCGACGATGTCGAGGTCATGGGCGGCCGCTCCGATGGGGCTGGGGTCCCACTTCAGCGTCACCTGGACCTTCCGGAGCCCTTTGCTGAGACTGCTCACCCGAATTCCCTTCCTCGTGGACGGCCGAGGCCCGCCAGGACGGTGGACCGGCCGTCAACTCCCCGCGTCACGTGCGAGTTGTCATCGTGTCATGTGACCGCCGACGTCCGGGGGCGGCCGGGAGGGGGCGGCTCGAACCGGTCGGGTCGGTGACCGGAGGCGTACGTTCACCCGGGAGAGTGACCAAGGCCACGTCCCCTGGCCGTACGATGGCGCGGTGCTGGTCAAGTGGATTCGCTGCACCGTCGTGGACCGTAGGGGGTTCGAACGCGGGCAGCGGAAATGGGCGGGGCTGCTGGGGGAGCCGGGCTTCCGGGGGCAGGGCGGCGGCTGGAGCAGGGGACGGCCGGACGTCGCGCACGTGTTCGCGTTCTGGGAGACCCGAGCGTTCTACGACTCCTTCATGGCGCGGTCGCACGACCGCCTCGCGTCCGCCCAGTCGGGCACGTACCGGAACCTCCAGGCGAAGCTCTTCGACCATCGTTTCGACGTGAAGACCGGATTCGAGCCGCGCTTCACGGACGCGGACGTGGTGCGGGTGGCGCACTGCAAGGTGCACGAGCACCGGGTCGAGCACTTCTCCCTGATGCAGGAGAAGGTGTGGAACCCGGCGATGGCGGGGTCCCCGGGCATGGTGCGGGGGCTCTTCGGCGAGGCGCCGGGGAACGAGTTCCTGGTGCTGTCCATGTGGCGGTCGGCCGCCGAGCACGGCAAATACCGGGTGGAGCGGGTGGAACGGCTCTCCCTGAGGGCACAGACGGAGGCGGACATCGCGGCGCTGGCCGGCGACGTCGTGGAGCTTCAGTCGTCCTGGACGGTGTGACCGCCCGGCGGACAGGGAGATCCGCCGTCGGCCGCCGCGGAGGGAAGGCCGAGCCCGCTCCGGACCGGCCCGGACGCACGGACGTGTGCGCGTCATGTGAGGACACGCCGCGGCCGTGCCACCGGGCTCCGCGTGCGGGGCCGCTCCGATCTAGGGTTTGTCCTATGGCACGACCACGGCGCATCGTCCTCGTCCGGCACGGCGAGTCGGAGGGCAACGCCGACGACTCGGTCTACGAGCGCAAGCCCGACCATGCGCTGAGCCTCACCGACCGGGGGTGGCGCCAGGCCGAGGAGACCGGAGACCGGCTGCGCGGGCTGTTCGGCCACGAGCGCGTCAGTGTCTATGTGTCGCCTTACCGACGTACCCACCAGACCCTCCACGCGTTCCGTCTCGACCCCCGGCTCGTCCGGGTCAGGGAGGAGCCGCGGCTGCGCGAGCAGGACTGGGGAAACTGGCAGGAGAGGGACGCCGTGCGGTTGCAGAAGGCCTACCGCGACGCCTACGGCCACTTCTTCTACCGCTTTCCGCAGGGCGAGTCGGGAGCCGATGTGTACGACCGGGTGGGGGCGTTCCTGGAGAGCCTCTACCGGAGCTTCGAATCGCCCGAGCACCCGCCCAACGTCCTGCTCGTCACCCACGGACTGACCATGCGCCTCTTCTGCATGCGCTGGTTCCACTGGACGGTGCCCGAATTCGAGTCGCTGTCGAATCCCGACAACGGCGAGACGCGGGTGCTGCTGCTCGGCGAGGACGGCCGGTACACGCTGGACAGGCCCTTCGAGCGCTGGTGCACTCCCGAGTGGTACGGGATCACCGGTTAGAGTGGCGGTGCGATGACCGCTGACTCCTCTCTCGACCGGCGCCTCGAACGCGCCCTGGCCAGCCTGCGCGGGCTGTCCGTGGGAGACGCCCTGGGCTCCCAGTTCTTCGTACCCTCCAACTATCCGCTGCTGAAACGGCGCGCGCTGCCGTCGGGGCCCTGGCAGTGGACCGACGACACCGAGATGGCCTGCTCGGTGGTGGCCGTGCTGGCCGCCCACAGCCGGATCGACCAGGACGCCCTCGCGCGGTCCTTCGCCGACCACCACGACCTCGACCGGGGTTACGGGCCCGCCGTGAACCGGATGCTGCGGCTTGTCCGCGAGGGCGGCGACTGGCGCGAGCTGGCCTCGCAGCTCTTCAACGGTCAGGGCTCGTGGGGCAACGGCGCGGCGATGCGTATCGCCCCGCTCGGCGCCTGGTACGCCGACGACCCCGAGCAGGCCACCCATCAGGCGGAGATCTCCGCGTACACGACGCACCAGCACCGCGAGGCAGTCGTGGGCAGCATGGCGGTCGCGGCGGCCGCGGCGCTCGCCGCCGCCCCGGGCGGGCCTCCGACGCCCGCCGACCTGCTCGACGGCGTGATCGCACTCGTGCCGCGCAGCGCGGTGGGGCAGGGGCTCCGCCGGGCGCGCGACATGCTCGACTACGGCGATGCCGGCACGGTCGCGGCCGTGCTCGGCCGGGGACGGCGCACGAGCGCGCACGACACCGTTCCGTTCGCGCTCTGGTCCGCGGCACGGGCGCTCGGGGACTTCGAGAAGACCTTCTGGACCACCGCGCAGGTCGGCGGGGACGTCGACACGACCTGCGCCATCGCGGGGGGAGTGGTCGCGGCGGCCGAGGCCGGGGCGCCGCCCGCGGTGTGGCTGGCACAGACCGAGACCCTGCCCGACTGGCTGCCCGCCCGGGTGGCCTGACCGGCGGAGGCTGCCCGGCCGGGGCCTTGCCCCCGGCCGCCCCGCCGCACTGTCACGGTCCTGCCACAACGCGGCAGCGACGGGGCGTTGCCCGGTGTCCGGGGCTAACCTGTCGGCCACGCCGCAACGTTGATCATGACGAGCGTGCGCCGACGAGACGCCGGGACAGCGGGACGGCCCTATCTGCCCCACCCGCGGTGCCCGGTCGGGAGGGGGTCCCGTGCCAGACGTACCGTCCACACCGCAAGCCCCGGACACCGGGCCCGGGCCGGAGGAGCGAGCCGGATCCGGGGAAGAATCGTTCGCGCAGGACCGGGTCCCGGAGCGGGACGTCGATCCGGGCGAGGGCACCGGGACGCCCGCGGATCGGACCCCGGCCGTGACGTCGGCAGGGGCGCGGGAGCGGCATTCGGACGGCGGCCGCGAGCGGACCGCCCACGATGCCGGTGACGCCCGGCCTCGCGGAGTTGGGGGAAGGCCACCCGAGTCGGAACGGTCACTCGGGTCGGAGCGGTCACTCGGGTCGGGAAGGCCACCGGAATCGGGAGTGTCATCGGAGCCGGGCGGGCACACCGCGACAGCCGGGTCCCCGTCCGGCGATGCGCCGGGGGAGGGCCGTCCGCTCGGGGCCGCACCGCGCGACGCCGTCGGCGGTGCCGGTGCTCCGGGCGCCGGGTCCCCTGGACCACCGGGCACGCGCGGGGCCGCACAGGGCCACGGTTCGTGGGCCGGCCCCGGCCGCGCCCACGCGCACACGCACACGCAGCACGGACAGCCGTGGCGTCCATCGGTCGAACGGCCAGAACCCTGGCTCGCCTCCATCCGGCCCGCCCGGCGCGAGCCCGCTCGTGCGGCGACGCTCTGGTGCGCCCTCGCCACCGCACTGCTCAGCGCTCTGCTGCTCGGTGACGGGCTCGGGGTGAATCTGCTGATCGTCGCGGTGCCTGCCACGCTCGCCGCGTACTTCGCCGCCAGGGCCGCGGGCCGACGGCTGCGCCCCTGGATCGGTGTCTGGGCGGTCGGCGGCCTCGCACTGCTGCTGGTCCCGGCCCTGCGCGACGCGGGCTGGCCGACGTTCCTGGCCGTCGTCTCGGCGATGGCCGTCGGCTCGCTCGCACTTCACGGGGGGCGCACCTGGCCGGGCGTCGTCCTCGGCCCGGTCGGCGTTCTGGACTCGCTGGTGACCGGACCGGTGTGGGGGTGGCGCGGACTCCGCGAACGTGCCGACGGTTCGAGGGGCCGCTGGGGCCCCGTTCTGCGCGCGAGCGCGGTGGCCGCCTTCCTGCTCCTCGTGTTCGGCGCGTTGTTCGCGAGCGCCGACGCGGCGTTCGCCGATCTGCTCGGCGAGCTGACGCCGGACGTCTCGGGAATCGACGCCCCCTGGCGCCTCCTGCTGTTCCTCGTCGGACTGGCCGGGGCACTCGCGGCGGCGCACACCGCCGCGGCGCCGCTGCGCTGGGACCGGCTCACCCTGCGACAGGGCAGTGCGAGGGGCCGAGTCGAGTGGGCCCTTCCCCTGATCGTCCTGGACCTGCTCTTCGCGGCCTTCATAGCCGTCCAGCTCGCCGTCCTCTTCGGCGGGTACGACAAGGTGCTCAGCGAGACGGGACTCACCTACGCCGAGTACGCGCGGCAGGGTTTCTGGCAGCTGCTGTGGGCCACTCTGCTCACTCTCGCCGTCATCGGGCTGGCGCTGCGCTGGGCCCCACGCGGAGGGGTTCGCGACAGCGCCCTCGTCCGCGCGGTGCTGGGCACGCTGTGCGTGCTCACCCTGGTGGTGGTGGCCTCCGCGCTGCGCCGGATGGATCTCTACGTCGACGCGTACGGGCTGACGCGGCTGCGGATCTCGGTCGCCGCGATGGAGCTGTGGCTCGGACTCGTGCTGGTGCTGATCATCGCCGCGGGGTTCCTCGGGAGCCGCTGGCTGCCGCGCGCCGTCGCGGGCAGTGCCGCCGCCGCGGTCCTGGCCTTCGGCCTCGGCTCGCCCGACGCGCTGGTCGCCGAGCGCAACGTCCAGCGCTTCGAGAGCACGGGGAAGATCGACGTCCGGTATCTCCGAGACCTCTCGGCCGACGCCGTTCCCGCTCTCGACGCCCTTCCCGAGCCGGTGCGCTCCTGCGCGCTGAAGGACATCGAACGCGACCTGCGGGAGACGGAGCAGTCCTGGTACGAGACGAGCTGGGGGCAGACCCGGGCGAGGGAGATCCTGGAGAAGCGGCCGGCATCGGCAGGCGGGCCGTCCTGCCCGGACGACGTGCGGTACGGAGGGGACGGGGACGAGTACACCCGTGACGGGTACGGCGAGGACGCCGACCTCGACGACTTCGACCCCGGTACCGGCATGGACTGACGGCGCCGTCCGCCCGGGCGCGTCCCGGCGCTGCCCGGTGCGCCGCCGCCCGCCCACCCTCCGGCCTGCCACGAGGCGCGGTCCGCTCCCCACGTATGGGCCGGACGGTTCCGGTCGACGGACGTCCTGAGCCGCGTGGCGGGCTTCCCGGACCGCGACTCCACGAGGGCGAACGTGCCGAGCAGGAGCACCGCCGCTCCGCACCGAGCCCAGCGTGAGCGTGTCCCGCCGGTCCTCTCGGAGGAACGGATGATTCCGTGGACCAGCGGGGCCGTACCGGCGAGGGACGTCGGCGCGCCCGCCCCGTCGAACCTGTCCGGGTGAGCCGGGACTCGCTGATGTGCAGCGGAGCCAGGAAGGCGATCAGGGGCCGACGGGTACGTTGACGAACAGCGCCCGGCGCCGGTCGAGCCACTCCGTGAGCGTCCGGCCGGCGAGCGTTCCTATGGTGCCGCCGCAGGCGGAGACGGCGGCGAGGATGCCGAACGCCCGGTTGTGCTCGGGGCCTTCGGGCACTGCGGTCGTGACCAGAGCGAGTGGCGTCGGCGAGGCGATCGAGCCCCCGACGCCCCGGAGCGCACGCGCCGCGAGCAACTACCGGGGCTCCTGGGCGAGTCCGGCCAGGAGCGAGGCGAGCGCGAGGAGCAGATTGCCGGTCATGAGCAGCCGGCGCCGAGGAGGATGCCGCCGGCCCGGTACCTGGTCGCAGACGTCCTCGAGGCCGGGTCCCCCTCGTTGGGGTGCGCGCCGGATCACGGAAGTGCGTGAGAACCTCCGTCAACTGGTCCGCCGGACACGGGCGGTGCTGTACGCGAAGCCGGTATGTGCCCTGCGTGCGGTCCTTCACGAATGCGACATGCCGACGGCCGGGCGCCTCTTGGGTCCATCGTCGGCGGCGTCATCGGGCCGTCGATGCATCTCCTCCGGCAGGTCGTGGGGCGGAGTGTGGCCCGGAGTGGCGTGCGTCCGGACGCGATGGACCAGAGGGCCTTCGACGCGATTCGGCGATGATGCTGTACCGATCCAAAGTGTGCGGAAGCGAATGTCGGGACGTGGGCATCGCCTGCGCGATCGATCGGGTCGTGATGCCCGCTGCTGTGTCCGCGCGACGGTTGACGGCGGGCGCTCCCGGGAGAAGGGGAGCCGGGGTGTCGCGGCCGCGCCGCGCGGCGTAATCTGTCTGGCGCCATGCCGTACGAACCACCCACCCACACCGTTGAGCGCTCACTCCGCGCCACCACCGGTGCCAAGATCATCGCCGGTGTCGACGAGGTCGGGCGAGGGGCGTGGGCCGGTCCTGTCACGGTGTGCGCGGCCGTCACGGGTCTGCGCAGGCCCCCCGAGGGGCTGACCGACTCCAAGCTGATCACTCCCAAGCGCCGCGCCGTCCTGGCCGCGGAGCTGGAGAGATGGGTCACCTGCCATGCGCTCGGGCACGCCTCCCCGGAGGAGATCGACGACCTGGGCATGACGGCGGCCTTGCGGCTGGCGGCCGTGCGGGCTCTGGACGGGCTCCCCGTCCGGCCCGACGCGGTCATCCTGGACGGCAAGCACGACTACCTCGGCGCGCCCTGGCGGGTCCGGACGGTCATCAAGGGCGATCAGTCCTGTGTCGCCGTGGCGGCCGCCTCGGTGATCGCCAAGGTGCGGCGGGACGCGTTGATGGCCGAGCTCGGACTGGAAGCGGCGGCGTTCGAGCCGTATGCCTTCGCCGAGAACGCCGGCTACCCGTCGCCGGTGCACAAGGCGGCGCTGCACGAGCTCGGTCCCACCCCCTTCCACCGGCTTTCCTGGGCCTACCTCGACGCGATGCCGCGCTGGCGGCATCTGAAGAAGGTCCGGCTCCCGGTGGAGGCGGCCGCTCTGGAAAGCGGGGGCCAACTCGGCTTCGACTTCTGAACCGGCCGTACCGGGAGTACTGTGCCGACCGGCCTCACGACCGGTCGCACTTATGTGCCACCCGCCGGTGCTCGTCGCACCGGCGTTTGATAGATATCCACCCATGCCTCTCATCCCCGAGGAGCCTCAGATTCACGAGAGTGCCCAGGGTCCCCGCGCTGCATCGGCCGCAGGCCGCACCGCGCCGACCCCTCGTCCCGTACCCGGTCCGCGTGGCGCGGCCGCTCCCCGTCCCGGGCGCCCCGGCCCCGGTCCGGCCAGGCCCGCTCCGCCCGCGCAGCGCGCGCACGGCTCCACCGCCACGGCGTCCCCGCGGCAGGAGAATCGTTCCGCGCCGCAGATCCAGCTCATCCCCGCTTCCGCCGACGGCGCGCTCGACGCCGCCGGTGAGGCCGTCGACCTGCTCCTCGACTCGGGGCGTGCCCCGGGCGAGATCCTCGTGCTGACCACGGGTGAGCAGCACCCCTGGGCTGCCCATGAGCTGTCCTTCGGCGAGACGGCCTACTGGGCCCAGCACGACGCCGCCGACGACGTCTTCTACGCGGACGCCGCCTCTGTGGACCGTGCCTCGTCCCGGCCCGTGGTCGTCGTCGCCGTGAACGGCGGCAACGACGACGACGCGGTGCGGGCGCTGCCCGTCGCCATGCGGCGCGCGCGTGCGCTGCTGATCGTGTGCGGTGATCCTCAGCGGATCAACGCGGCGCTCGGCGCGGGCGTCTGAGCCGGACGGCGGCGCGCACATCCGGACCGGGCGCGGCACAGAGCCCGTCCGGGTGCGACGCTCTGCCCGCCCCGGCGCCGTCCTACGGCCCTGCGCGGTGCGGGGGTGGTGTGTCGTGCCCCGTGTGCGGCACCGCCGACGGGTGGGCGCCGGCTGCCTTGCCCGCGGGTTGCGCCCCCGCACGTCGCCGAGTCGCGCGTACGGGGTCGTGGCCGTCGCACGGGGGCGGTGCCGGGACGCCGCCCGAGGTCGGGTCGCCGGCGCCGGGCCGGGAAGCGTGCTGCCCGTGCGTCTCAGCGGGCCGCCGTACGGCGCAGCGCCTCGGCGGCGCCGCTCGCCGTGCGCAAGGGTGCGGCCCCCGTCCCCGGAACCAGATCCGCGAAACCGCTCGACCGCGACTCGGAGCTGGGCCGACGGCCGCCGCGTCCTTCGCCCAGCACCTGCCACCCGCCCCGCGTCAGCGTGATGTAGGCGCCGCAGCGCAGGCCGTGCAAGGTGCATGCGTCTCGCAGTCCCCACATCCAGGCGCCGTCCTCCTCCGTCCAACGCTCGTCGCCCTCACGGCAGTAGAGCAGCACGGCGGTGCGAACCGGTGAACGGCGGCGCAGGTCGTGCGGGATGACCCGCCGCAACTGTGCCAGCAGCGCGTTGCGGAGATCCCAGCCGTCGGCCGGGGCGGCCCGCCGGACGAACGAGGCGCTGGCGATGAGCCGTTCCTCGGTGTCCAGCACGGCGACGACCGCCGTCGTCGGCGTGGGCTCATGGCGGACGTGCAGGCCGCTCACGACCTCGCGTGGGTTGCGCAGGAGAGGTATCCCCGCTTCCGCCCACTCCGCGGGTTCCAGCAGTCTGGCGAGGCGACTGGCGGAGCCGGCCGATCCATTGAACGCAGTGGCTGCGGACGAGGCGAATCCGAAGGTCACGGTCCTCCCTTCGCATACGCGCCCACAATGAGGGCAGAGTCGGGTGAGGGCGCACCGCGGCATAGCCCTTTGCGGACCGCGACCGGACCGGGCGGAGGGCGGTGGTTCCAATTCTTGCGGGCTCAGGGGCGGGCGGCAACGAGCAATTGAGGCTGCTGACGGGAATGGGCAGAAATGGTGCTCATATCCCTGCCCGCCGCTGCACGCTGTCACTCTCCCCTCACGCCTGAACTGCCAGGACCAGCGGAAACACCCCCTCAGCTCCCGCTCGGCGCAACAGACGTGACGCGACCGCGAGGGTCCAGCCGCTGTCCGAAAGATCGTCCACGAGCAGCACCGGACCGCCCGCCTCGGCCACCGTCCGTGCCAGATCCGGTGGGACGACGAGGGATTCATGCAGCCCCCGCACCCGCTGAGCGCTGTTCGTGCGAGAGATGTGCCGGTCCTCCGAACCGGCCGTGTACTCGACGGCGCCGAGGAGAGGCATCCTCCCGACCTCCGCGATGCGGGCTCCGAGCGAGCCGACGAGGCCCGGCCTGCGGCGCGAGGCGACGGTCACCACGCCGACGGGACGGGCAGGTGCGTCGGCGGCCCCGGAGGACCAACCACCCGGGCCCCTGGCCCAGTCGGCCAGGACACTGACGACCGCATCGGCCACATCGGCGGGCACCGGACCGTCCTGGGCCTGCGCGGAGAGCATCGGACGCAGCCGGTTGCCCCAGCCGATGTCGGAGAGCCGGCCCAGCGCCCGGCCCGTGAAAGCCTGTTCGCCCACGGGAATGCGCCCCTTCAGATCCACGCCGACCGCCGGAAGACCTGTGGGCCACATCTTGCGGGGCTCCACCTCGACGCCCGGGCGCCCCAGTTCACCGCGCGCGGCATCCAGTGCGGCGGCGGACACCGAGGCGTCGAAGCGGGAGCCGGCGCAGTTGTCGCAGCGGCCGCACGGGGCGGCCTCCTCGTCGTCCAGCTGCCGGCGCAGGAACTCCATCCGGCAGGCCACAGCCGACGCGTAGTCACGCATCGCCTGCTGCTCGGCCTCGCGTTGACGCGCCACCCATGCGTAGCGCTGGGCGTCGTACACCCACGGCCGGCCGGTCGTCGTCCAGCCGCCCTTGACCCTGTGCACCGCTCCGTCCACGTCGAGGACCTTGAGCATCGTCTCCAGCCGTGTGCGGCGCAGCTCGACGAGCGGCTCCAGCGCGGGGAGGGACAGGGGCCGCTCCGCCTGCTCCAGCACGTCGAGGGTGCGGCGCACGAGGTCCTCGGACGGGAAGGCGACCGAGGCGAAGTACTGCCAGATCGCCTCGTCCTCCTTGCCGGGCAGGAGCAGCACCTCGGCATGCTCCACACCGCGACCGGCCCTGCCCACCTGCTGGTAGTAGGCGATGGGCGAGGAGGGCGATCCGAGGTGCACCACGAATCCGAGGTCCGGCTTGTCGAACCCCATCCCGAGCGCGGAGGTGGCGACCAGGGCCTTGACCCGGTTGGCGAGCAGGTCGTCCTCCGCCTGCTGCCGGTCCGCGTTCTCCGTACGGCCCGTGTACGACGCCACCGTGTGTCCGCAGTGCCTCAGGTAAGCCGTCACCTCCTCGGCGGCCGCGACCGTGAGCGTGTAGATGATCCCCGAGCCGGGCAGCTCACCGAGATGATCGGCCAGCCAGGCCAGCCGGTGGGCGGCGTCGGGGAGTTGGAGCACGCCGAGGCTGAGGCTCTCCCGGTCGAGCGGCCCGCGCAGCACCAGCGCGTCGGTACCCGCGCCGGTGCCCAGTTGCTCAGCCACGTCGGCGGTCACACGGGCGTTGGCCGTCGCGGTCGTGGCCAGCACCGGGACACCGGGCGCCAGATCGGCGAGCATCGTGCGCAACCGCCGGTAGTCGGGGCGGAAGTCATGGCCCCAGTCCGAGATGCAGTGCGCCTCGTCCACCACGAGCAGGCCGGTCGCCGCGGCGAGCTTCGGCAGCACCTGGTCCCGGAAGTCCGGGTTGTTCAGCCGCTCGGGACTGACCAGCAGCACGTCCACCGCACCGGCGGCCACCTCGTCCTGGACGGTCTCCCACTCCTCCGTGTTCGACGAATTGATCGTCCTGGCCCGGACACCCGCCCGGGCGGCGGCCTCCACCTGGTTCCGCATGAGCGCGAGCAGGGGCGAGACGATCACCGTCGGACCGCTGCCCCGCTCACGCAGCAGTGACGTGGCGACGAAGTACACGGCGGACTTGCCCCAGCCGGTCCGCTGCACGACCAGCGCCCTGCGCTTGTCGGCGACGAGCGCCTCGATGGCCCGCCACTGGTCCTCGCGCAGTTCGGCGGCGCCGGTGGTGTCCCCGACGAGACGTGCGAGTACGGCGTCGGCCGATGCCCTGAGTGCTGCGCGGTCTGCGTTGGTCATGCCCCCCATGCAACCCGATGACGAGGACATTCCGCGAACGAGCCGGTCAGCCTGTGGATAACGTTATCCACAGGGGTCGCGGGGCCAGGACCGTCCGCGGGACCGTCGTGCCATGAACAAGCACCGCGAACCCACCGGTCCGGCCGACGGCGAGCAGCAGCAGATCACCCTGCGCGGGCCGGCCGAACTCGTCGACGCCCTGCCGTACATGCTGGGCTTCCACCCGACCGACTCGATCGTGCTCGTCGCACTCCACGGCAGGCGGGGCCGCTTCGGCGGGCGGCTCCGCCTGGGCATCCCCGAATCCCCGCACGAGTGGCTGCCCGTCGCCCAGCACCTCGCCGAGTGCCTCGTCGAGGGCAGCGAGCGCCGGGGCTCCCGGCCGGACGGAATCGTCGTCTTCCTGTGCCAGGACCCCGCGGAGGGGGAGACCGGCCGGGCGGTGATGGAGCGGCTGCGTCCCCTCGCACAGTGGCTGCGCACCTCCTGCGGCGCGCTGGACGTCCCGGTCCCCGAGGCACTGTGCGTTTCCGGCGGCCGCTTCTGGAGCTACTGCTGCCCCGATTCCCGCTGCTGCCCGGCGGAGGGGACGGCGATGGCGATCTCCGGCACCTCGGTCATGGCCGCGGCCGCGGCGTACGCGGGCATCCAGGTCCGGGGCTCGCTGCGGGAGATGGAGTCGCGCCTCGAGCCGCTGCGGACCCCGTCCATGGCCGACCAGGAGCGGGCCCTGGACTCCGCGGGCGCGGCCCTGCTCCCGAGGATCCTGCACGGAGGGAGCAGGGAGCAGGTCGGGACCGAGACCCTGAGGCTCGCCCGCCGGCTGATGAAGCGCCTGGGGGAGAGGGCGACGCTCGACATGGACCCGTCCTCGGCGGACGCACGCGACGACGGGCTGATCTCCCACGCCGAGGCGGCCGCGGTGATTCTCGGGATCCAGGACCGCGAGACCCGGGACCGGGCCGCCGCGTGGATGGAGGGTCCGCAGGCCCACCGCGCGCTCAGGCTGTGGCGGGCGCTGGCCCGTCGTTGCGTCGGACCCTACGCGGAGCATGCGGCCGCCCCGCTCTCGCTGGCCGGCTGGGTCTCCTGGTCCACGGGCGACGAGCCGAGCGCCCGAGTCGCCCTCAGCCTCGCTCTCCGCTCGGATCCGGAGTACGTCTTCGCGCGCCTCCTCCACCAGGCGTGCAACGACGGGCTGGACCCCGAGGAACTGCGCCGCTGCCTGCGGACCCACGGCACGATGCCGGTGCCGGGCGCTCCGGCACCGGTGATGTCCTCGGGCGGTTCCGCGGGCGGTTCGGTGGGGAGCGCATCGACTGCCGCGGAGCCCACGGCCGGTTCCGCGGGGTGTGGGCCGGATACCGCTGAGCTCACGGCCGGTTCCGCGGGGTGTGGGCCGGCCGCCGCGGAGCCCACGGTCGGGGGCGAGCCGGCTTCCGCAGGACCCTCCACGGAGTCGGTCGCTGCACGGGCGGCCGCACCGGATCCCACGCCCGCGGCGGCCTCGGCGCCGGGCACCGCACCCGCGGTCGGGCTCTCCGCGCCGGGCCAGGACACAACGGCCGGTCCGCCCGCTCGTCCGGGGCCGGCTGCGGACGCGGCGGCGGCGGAGGACGTGTCCGCAGCCGCCCCCGCGCACTCCCCGCGTCACCGGACCGAGGGGACGCGGCGGCCCCGGCCCCGCCCCGGACTGTCGCGGCCGGGGGCTCACGTGCGTCCGGCAGGCCGGAAGAGGGGCGCACCCGGTCCGGCCGTTCCGGGAGCGGCCTCGGCCACCAGGCGGCGCGCTTCGAACGTCGAGGGCGACGCCACGTCACCGAGCCCGGCCCGCCCGGGCGGTCGGGGGACGGCGGAAAGGGGAACCGGCGGCGGAGCGTGATCGGCCGGCCTCGCCGCAGGCGCTCCATCCTGGGAAGCGGTGCCTCGTAAGGGCCGCGTGACCCGGCGCCCGGTCCGCGCGGCCGAACCGCCCGGTTCCGTCCCGTCGCTGTTCCGGTCCATCACAGCCCGGCCCCTCACCGCCCGGTGCCGGCTCACTCCTCCCGGCTCCGTTCCTGGCGCGGTCCCGTGCCGACGCCTCACCGGCTGCGTCCGCTTCGGAGCCGTCGTCGGACCCGGGTCGGTCCGGGCCCCGGTCGGACAGGGCCCGGACTCGCCCCGGACTCGTCCGGGCGGGGCCGGCGAAGGCCCGGCACGGCTCGGTCCTCCGGGCATCGGGGGAGCCGGGCCAGGAGGAGGGGAGAGCCTCCCCAGGGGGCGAAGTTGAGGGGGGACGAGGACCGGTCGGCGCACGGAGCGGCCGCCGATCCGGAGCACCAAGAAGTCGCGGTTCCGATCAGGAAGGGAGTGTTTATCGTCAGGAAGACGACTATGATCGCGGCATGCCCTACGACCCGTCGGCCTTCCCGCCCTTCGCTGTCACCGTCGACCTGGTCGTGCTCACCGTGCGGCGCGACGCTCTGTGCGCTCTGGTCGTACGACGCGGCGAGCAGCCGTACCAGGGCCGGTGGGCGCTGCCCGGGGGTTTCGTCAGGGCGGACGAGGATCTCACGGCCGCGGCGGCGCGCGAACTCGTCGAGGAGACGGGGCTCTGCGTGCACGACCCCCACTCACCCGCGCCCGACAACGGCGCCCACCTCGAACAGCTCGCCACCTACGGCGATCCGAAGCGGGACCCGCGGATGCGTGTGGTGAGCGTCGCGCATCTGGCGCTCGCGCCGGACCTCCCGGCGCCGCGGGCCGGAGGCGACGCGAGCAACGCGCGCTGGGCGCCCGTCGGGACGCTGCTGAGCCCGGAGGGGGGCGCGCGCGACGAGGACCAGTCCGGTCGGCTGGCCTTCGATCACACGCAGATCCTGGCGGACGGTGTGGAACGGGCCCGTTCCAAGATCGAGTACTCGTCGCTGGCCACGGCGTTCTGTCCGCCGGAGTTCACGGTCGGCGAGCTGCGGCGGGTGTACGAGGCGGTGTGGGGTGTCGCCCTGGACCCGCGCAACTTCCATCGCAAGGTGACCGGAACCCCCGGCTTCCTGGTGCCCGCCGGCGGCACGACGACCCGCCAGGGCGGGCGCCCGGCGCAGCTCTTCCGGGCCGGCGGCGCGACCCTGCTCAATCCGCCGATGCTGCGCCCCGAGGTCTGACGTCCGGGCGGCTTGTGCTCGTGAGCCGTGCCCTCGCCCTGACACCCGGCGTCACGAGGCTGCCGAGAAAGTCCGAAATATCGCGTTATCGTGCTGCGGTATCCGCACCCGCCGTGCACCCGCCCGGTCGCCGAGCGGTCTCACCTCCGCAGGGGAAGCGATGCTCCAGGCCATCGGACTCACCAGCACCTCCCGCCGGTACCTCGCGCCCGCCGTGGACGATCTGACCTTCGAGGCAAGACCGGGCGACGTCACCGCCCTCCTCGGAGCACGGGGTTCGGGCAAGAGCACGGCCCTGCTGCTGATGCTCGGACTCGAGGAGGGCCGTGGCATCACGTACTTCCGCGGACGTCCCCTCCATGCCATCGCGAACCCCGCCCGGGAGGTGGGCGTGCTGTTGGGAGATGTGCCCGGGCACCCCGCCCGTACCGCGCGAGGCCAGCTCCGGATGCTCTGTGCCGCCGCCGGAGTGCCCGTGTCCCGCGCGGACGACATGCTCGACCTCGTGGGCATCGCCGCGCTGCGGGACGCACGCCTCGGTTCGCTGTCCCTCGGCATGGACCGCAGACTGGGCCTGGCTTCCGCGCTGTTGGGGGATCCGCACACCCTGCTGCTCGACGCCCCCTCCCGGGGGCTGTCACCGCGTGAGCACAGCTGGCTGTTCGGCCTGCTGCGTGCTCACGCCGCGCACGGCGGGACCGTCCTCTACACGACCGCCGACCCCAAGGAGGCCGCGAGGACCGCGGATCGCGTGGTCACCGTCGACAAGGGCCGGCTCGTCGCCGATCAGGACGTGGCCGACTTCGCCCGGACCCGGCTCCGGCCGCGCGTCGCCGTCCTGAGCCCGCACGCCGTCCGGCTCGCCGCTGCGCTGAGTCATGAGTCGCGGGCGGCGCGCCGCTCCGTCGAGGTCGTCGCCGAAGGCGGCAACCGGCTCTCCGTGTACGGAAGCAGCTGCGCGGAGATCGGTGACGCCGCCTTCCGCCACGGCGTTCTCGTCCACCAACTCGCCGACGAGATCGGTGACGCGGGACCCCGCGCGGTACCCGCTCGCGCTCAGGGGGCCGATGAAGCGACCGGCGCCGTCCTCGACCTGCCCGCAACCGGCGCGGCCTCCGCCCCGGGAGGTGCCGTCGGCCGAGGGGGCACCGAACAGGGCAACGCCGCCCCTCGGGCGTGCCCCGACGGCGCCCAGGAGCATGCGGCGGCGCACGATCCGGTCCCTCGATCCGCGGCCCCGAACGCCCTCGACCACCCCTCGGCCGCGCCGCACCGGGTGGGCTCCTTCTCCCCGGCCGGGCAACGCTCCGCCGGCCCGGCCCCGGCCACCCCGCCCCTTTCCCGTGCGGGCCGCGGCCCGTCCCGCGCCGGGCGGGTTCCGTCGCAGCCGCTCCAGCCGTTGCGGTACGAGCTGCGCCGCTTCCTCGGGGTCCGGACGACGCATCTGATCACGGCGGCCGTTCTCGTCTCGTCCGCCGTTCTCTCCGTCCTGCTCGCGTACGCGGGCCGAACCCCGCTGCGGGACCTGCTCGCGGCCTGGCCCGAGGCATGGCCCCTGCCGCCCGCCGCCTTCGGGGCGGGTGTCCTCGGCGCTCTCTCCTTCGGGGACGAGTTCCGCTATCCCGCGCTGGCGGCCGCGCGGGGAACAGTCCCCCGCAGGCTGGGCCTGCTCCTCGCCAAGCTCACGGTGACGGCCGTGGCGGCTCTCGTGATCGGTGGTGCCGTCGTCGTGCTCGACGCCCAGGCGCTGTGGCTCCTCTACGGGTCCGACCCCCTGCCCGTGTTCCGGAACTGGCCCGCCCTCGGCCTCAGTTGGGTCGGACTCCTGGTCGGCTGCGCATGGTCGGGCCTGCTCGCAGCGGGCACCTTCCGCCTCACGGCAGCCGGCGTGGCCGCCGTGCTCGCCGTCCCGATGGCGGTGGTCCCCCTCGTGCAGCAGGCGTACGCGAGGCCGTCCGGGCGCTCGGTAGCGGGATTTCCCGGGCGCTTGAGGGAGCTGACCTGGCTGCAGTGGCCGTATGAGGTGGACCGCTGGTTGCTCACGGCGCTGCGGGCGCTCGTCCAACCAGTGGGAACGGCGCTGGCGTTGTCGCTCTCTATTCTGTTCTGCTCGTATCTGATCATCGGTCTTCGCGACAGAGTTCGTTGCTGACCAAATTCGATCACGATGCGATGAGCTGCCCGTAACTCCCCGAAGAATGACCGTTTCTTCCCGATAAGGCGTCAATTGCAGGGCGGGCGCCGATCACCCTTTCGTGTGCTTTTCACCAAAGACCTCAAGGGTGGCTGAGGGCGCGCCGACAAAGGATGCGTGAGTACCCTTGCGCACACCATGATGACCGCCGCCCGCCCCGTCGAGTCCGGCCTCGCCGGCCCGGGCGATCTCGACCGATACCCCTACCCGGAGGTGCCCGGCGTCGACCGGGTCGGCCCTCCGGCCTGGGACACCGCGGAAAGCGAGTTGGGCCGCGCCGGCCGCCGTGCCGCGGGCAGCCGGGGCCGCGGGCTCCACGGTCAACTCGTCCAGCAGCTCGGCCAGATGATCGTCTCCGGGGACCTCGGGGCCGACCGTCCGCTCGTGCCGGAGGAGATCGGCCAGCGCTTCGAGGTGTCCCGCACCGTGGTCCGCGAGTCGCTGCGGGTCCTCGAGGCCAAGGGTCTCGTCAGCGCCCGCCCGAACGTCGGCACCAGGGTCCGTCCGGTCAGCGACTGGAACCTGCTGGACCCCGACATCATCGAGTGGCGCGCCTTCGGCCCTCAGCGCGACGACCAGCGCCGTGAGCTGGCCGAGCTCCGCTGGACGATCGAGCCGCTCGCCGCCCGGCTGGCGGCCGGGCACGGCAGGGAGGACGTGCAGCAGCGCCTCGGTGACATGGTGGAGATCATGAGCCACTCCCTCGCGCAGGGCGACGGGATCACCTTCACCCGTGCCGACGCCGAGTTCCACTCGCTCCTGATCCAGGTCGCGGGCAACCGCATGCTCGAGCACCTGTCCGGCATCGTCGCCGCCGCCCTCCAGGTCTCGGGAGGGCCCGCCGCGGGCTGCGACCGCCCCTCCGAGGCCTCCCTCGCGCACCACGCGCGGATCGTCGACGCCCTCGCCGCCGGCGACGCGAACGGTGCGGAATCGGCCATGCGGCAACTTCTCACGACCCACCCCGAGGTGGAGCGCGTGGTCCCGGCTCCGCGCGAGCACTGATCCGCGGCTGCGGCCGGGGCGTTCGAGGCGTACCCATCGTGTGTCGCCGGACCCTGGGGTCCGGCGACACGATTGTGGAGCCGAATGCTGATTGAACCCCCATTTGGTCGTTTTGTCGTCAATGGGGTGTGACTCGGGCCACGCGGATTGGGCGTAACACTCCTCGAGACAGTGCGATGACCTAAGAGGTGACAGCCGAGGAGGGAATACGGGCGCCGATCGCGGCGCTGTTCACTCTCCGAGGTCCAGCCCGCGCCGTCGGTACATCCCCAGCCGACGGTCGTCGGCTCCGGCCCGATCATGGGCGGGGCCGGAAGCCGTTTCCATCGTTCCGAGAGGTTGTTCGTGTCGGCCAGCACATCCCGTACGCTCCCGCCGGAGATCGCCGAGTCCGAGTCTGTGATGGCGCTCATCGAGCGGGGAAAGGCTGATGGGCAGATCGCCGGCGATGACGTGCGTCGGGCCTTCGAGGCTGACCAGATTCCGCCAACCCAGTGGAAGAATGTTCTGCGCAGCCTCAACCAGATCCTCGAGGAAGAGGGTGTGACGCTGATGGTCAGTGCCGCGGAGTCGCCCAAGCGCACCCGCAAGAGCGTCGCAGCTAAGAGCCCGGCGAAGCGCACCGCCACCAAGACCGTCGCGGCCAAGACGGCCACGGCCAAGACCGTCGCCGCCTCCACCGCGGCGTCGGCCGCCGCCGACGACGAGAGCACCGCGGCGCCCGCCGGCGAGACCGCCGCGCCCGCCAAGAAGAGCGCGGCCAAGAAGACGACGGCCGCGAAGAAGACCGCCGCGAAGAAGACCGCGGCCAAGAAGACGACGGCGGCCAAGAAGACGACGGCGGCCAAGAAGGACGCCGAGGAGCTGATCGAGGGCGAGGAGGCGCTCGAGGAGCCGCAGGCCGGCAAGGCGGGCGGCGACGAGCCCGAGGGCGCCGAGAGCGCCGGTTTCGTGCTGTCCGACGAGGACGAGGACGACGCCCCCGCGCAGCAGGTCGCCGCGGCCGGCGCCACCGCCGACCCGGTGAAGGACTACCTGAAGCAGATCGGCAAGGTCCCCCTGCTCAACGCGGAGCAGGAGGTCGAGCTGGCCAAGCGTATCGAGGCGGGCCTGTTCGCCGAGGACAAGCTGGCGAACTCCGACAAGCTGGCCCCGAAGCTCAAGCGCGAGCTGGAGATCATCGCCGAGGACGGCCGCCGTGCCAAGAACCACCTGCTGGAGGCCAACCTCCGGCTGGTCGTCTCGCTGGCCAAGCGCTACACCGGCCGCGGCATGCTCTTCCTGGACCTGATCCAGGAGGGCAACCTCGGTCTGATCCGCGCAGTCGAGAAGTTCGACTACACCAAGGGCTACAAGTTCTCCACGTACGCCACCTGGTGGATCCGTCAGGCGATCACCCGTGCCATGGCCGACCAGGCACGCACCATCCGCATCCCGGTGCACATGGTCGAGGTCATCAACAAGCTCGCGCGCGTGCAGCGCCAGATGCTCCAGGACCTGGGCCGCGAGCCCACTCCGGAGGAGCTGGCCAAGGAGCTCGACATGACCCCGGAGAAGGTCATCGAGGTCCAGAAGTACGGTCGCGAGCCGATCTCGCTCCACACCCCGCTGGGTGAGGACGGCGACAGCGAGTTCGGTGATCTTATCGAGGACTCCGAGGCCGTCGTGCCGGCCGACGCCGTCAGCTTCACGCTGCTCCAGGAGCAGCTGCACTCGGTGCTCGACACGCTCTCGGAGCGTGAGGCCGGTGTCGTCTCCATGCGTTTCGGCCTCACCGACGGCCAGCCGAAGACACTCGACGAGATCGGCAAGGTCTACGGCGTGACGCGTGAGCGCATCCGCCAGATCGAGTCCAAGACGATGTCCAAGCTGCGGCACCCGTCCCGGTCCCAGGTCCTGCGGGACTACCTGGACTAGGACGAGGACGACACTCGCACAGGCGGAGGGCCCGGTATCCCGGTGGAGCCGGGCCCTTCGCCTGTCCGCTGCCCCGGGCGTTCTCCGGGCCCGGAGGCGGTGGTCGACCGGTCTCCTCGCCCGGCCCGCGCCGCCTGCCCGCCGGCGTGTCCGGGCCTCTTCCGGTCGGGAGTCCGCCCATCGGCTCCCCGGGTGCTCGCGCGCCGCACCCGCGCGGGTGCGGACCGCGTCCGGTTGGTCGACGCTGAGTGGACGGAGAGCACCGGAGAGTCAGGAGAGCGCATGCGACGTCCCATCACCCGACCCTTGACGGCGGCCTTGGCCCTGGCCTCCGCGGCGGCTCTGACCCCGTTCGTCTCCCTGGCTCCGGCGGCCGCCGACAGTGTGATCATCGGAGGGTCGGCGGTGCGGTCCTCGGAGATCCCCTGGGTCGTCGCCCTGGCCAGCCGTGACCGGTTCGGGGGTACCAGAGCCGGGCAGTTCTGCGGCGCCGTGGTGGTGGCACCGACGAAGGTGCTCACCGCGGCCCACTGCCTCAGCCGAGAGGTGCTGGGGGCGCCGGTGGGCGAGGTGCGCGATCTACGGGTGATCGCGGGGCGTGAGGACCTGCGCGGCACCGGCGGCCAGGAGATCCCCGTGAGGAAGGTCCGGTTCGCACCCGGGTACGATCCCGTGACCAGTTCCTCGGACCTGGCCGTGCTCACGCTCGGCAGCGCCCTGCCCGCGCAGTACGCCATCGCGACGGCCCGTCGGGGCGACGAGGCGTACCGGCCCGGCACGGCGGCGACGGTCTACGGCTGGGGCGACACGACGGGGGCCGGTACGTACGCCCGGACGCTGCGCGCCGCGCAGGTGCAGGTGCAGCCGGACTCGGTGTGCGCGCAGGCGTACCCCGGCAGCGTGATGGGAGGCCGCTACCTGCCGGCCACGATGATGTGCGCCGGTGACGCCAGGGGCGGTCACGACGCCTGCCAGGGTGACAGCGGCGGCCCGCTGGTGGCGGGGGGCAGGCTGATCGGGATCGTCTCCTGGGGCAGCGGATGCGGCCGGGCGGACTCTCCCGGGGTCTACACGCGGGTCGGTGAGGTACTGCCGACGGTGGCCGACAAACAGTGAGACGTGCGCCAGTTGGTGATGGACCGAATGATTTCGGCCATGGAGCGACGCGAATCCCGCCCTGCTGACCGGCTCGAAGGTCGACCCTGTCGCCAGGCGTGGTTGCGTGCGCACCCCGCGTCACCGGGTACGGCACGCGAGAACGAGAACGGGCGGCCACCCCCGGAGGGAGTGGCCGCCCGTCGACCGGTCCTGGACCGGCCCCTGGCTCGTCGTGGGATGCGACCTCAGCGCTCGTCGTCTCCGGCGCCGGCCGGTACGGCCGTCAGGCGGTCCGTCTCATCCTGTATCTCAGCGGCGATCTTCTTGAGTTCCGGCTCGAACTTGCGCCCGTGGTGGGCACAGAAGAGCAGCTCACCGCCGCTTGTCAGGACGACGCGCAGGTACGCCTGGGCGCCGCAGCGGTCGCAGCGGTCAGCGGCCGTCAGCGGGCTCGCGGGGGTCAGAACAGTAGTCACGTCGCCTCTTCTCTAGCTCGACGAGCTGTCGTACCAGGGTCAACATCCAACCAGGCCGAAAACGTTCCCGCTCGCGCCTTGTCCCTGAAACTTCTTCGTCAAGGTGGCTGTCTGCTGCCGGTTGGCGGCGAATGTGCCGTATTGCTTAGCTTTACGGTTTCGCTTGCTTCTCTGGGCATTGGATCCTCCCGGCTGGGTTGCCGGTTGTTCATGAGGACGTGCCCGGAGCCTAAATGGTTCATGCCTGGAAGGGAACGTGATGTGCGCGTCACTCCATCGAGGGATCGAACATGTATGCGACTCTGGACTAGCATGTTGAATCATGAGGGTGGCGTTACATCGGCTCTACCAGGCCTCGGTACCCTCTGACCGGCGACCGACGCCGGGCCGTTACCCCCACACGGCCACATTCAAATTCAGCGAGGAGCGAACCGCGTGACCGCCGAGACGTCCGTGCCGTCCAGTGCGCTGCTGACCGCAGACCGTGACGGTTCCAACTACACCGCGCGGCACCTGCTCGTCCTCGAGGGGCTCGAGGCTGTTCGCAAACGGCCGGGCATGTACATCGGGTCGACCGACAGCCGTGGCCTGATGCACTGCCTTTGGGAAATCATCGACAACTCGGTCGACGAGGCCCTCGGGGGCCACTGCGACCACATCGAGGTCGTCCTCCACGACGACGGCTCGGTCGAGGTCCGCGACAACGGTCGCGGCATCCCGGTCGACGTGGAGCCCAAGACCGGGCTGTCCGGCGTCGAGGTCGTCATGACCAAGCTGCACGCCGGCGGCAAGTTCGGCGGCGGCTCGTACGCGGCGTCCGGTGGTCTGCACGGCGTGGGCGCCTCCGTCGTCAACGCACTCTCCGCCCGCCTCGACGTCGAGGTCGACCGGGGCAGCGCGACCCACTCGATCAGCTTCCGCCGCGGAGTCCCCGGCATCTTCACGGAGTCCGGCCCGGACGCGCCGTTCGACCCGGCGAACGGGCTGATCAAGGGCAAGCGGGTGCCCAAGAACCGCACCGGCACCCGGGTCCGCTACTGGGCGGACCGACAGATCTTCCTCAAGGACGCCAAGCTCTCGCTGGAGACGCTCCACCAGCGCGCCCGCCAGACGGCGTTCCTCGTGCCCGGCCTCACCATCGTGGTGCGCGACGAGCGCGACCTCGAGGGCGAGGGCAAGTCGCAGGAGATCTTCCGCTTCGACGGCGGCATCAGCGAGTTCTGCGAGTACCTCGCCCAGGACAAGGCGGTCTGCGACGTTCTGCGCCTGAGCGGTCACGGCACGTTCAAGGAGACCGTGCCGGTCCTCGACGACCGGGGCCACATGACCCCGACCGAGGTCACCCGTGAACTCGGCGTCGACATCGCGCTGCGCTGGGGCACCGGTTACGACACGACCCTCAGGTCGTTCGTGAACATCATCGCCACCCCCAAGGGCGGCACCCATGTCACCGGCTTCGAGCGCTCCGTCACCAAGACGATCAACGAGGTGCTGCGCTCCGCCAAGCTGCTGCGGGTGGCCGAGGACGACATCGTCAAGGACGACGCCCTCGAGGGACTGACCGCCGTCGTGACAGTCCGGCTCGCCGAGCCGCAGTTCGAGGGCCAGACCAAGGAGGTCCTCGGCACCTCCGCGGCCAACCGCATCGTCGCCAATGTGGTCGCCAAGGAGCTCAAGGCCTTTCTGACCTCGACCAAGCGCGACGCCAAGGCGCAGGCACGGGCCGTGCTGGAGAAGGCCGTCGCCGCCGCGCGCACACGGATCGCCGCCCGCCAGCACAAGGAGGCGCAGCGTCGGAAGACGGCCCTGGAGTCCTCCTCGCTGCCCGCCAAGCTCGCGGACTGCCGCAGCGACGACGTCGAGCGCAGCGAACTGTTCATCGTGGAGGGCGACTCGGCACTCGGTACGGCCAAGCTCGCCCGGAATTCGGAGTTCCAGGCGCTGCTGCCGATCCGCGGCAAGATCCTCAACGTCCAGAAGTCGTCGGTCTCCGACATGCTCAAGAACGCCGAGTGCGGCTCGATCATCCAGGTCATAGGGGCGGGCTCGGGCCGTACGTTCGACATCGACGCCGCCCGCTACGGCAAGATCGTCCTGCTTGTGGACGCCGATGTCGACGGTGCGCACATCCGCTGTCTGCTGCTCACGCTCTTCCAGCGCTACATGCGGCCCATGGTCGAGGCCGGCCGGGTCTTCGCCGCCGTCCCGCCGCTGCACCGGATCGAGCTGGTCCAGCCCAAGAAGGGCCAGGACAAGTACGTGTACACGTACTCTGACAACGAACTCCGCACCACGCTGCTGGAGTTCCAGCGCAAGGGGATCCGCTTCAAGGACTCCATCCAGCGCTACAAGGGCCTCGGAGAGATGGACGCCGACCAGCTCGCGGAGACCACGATGGATCCGCGCCACCGCACGCTGCGCCGGATCAACATCGGGGACCTGGAGGCGGCGGAGCAGATCTTCGACCTGCTCATGGGCAACGAGGTCGCACCGCGCAAGGAGTTCATCACCAGCTCCGCGGCGACCCTGGACCGCTCGCGCATCGACGCGTGACACCCCGCCCGGGCGGAGCGCCGGCCTCCGTCACCTGATGGGGTGAAGAGAACAAGAGAAGAGTCCGGGATCCCCCCGTTCTGTCCATCCTTGGGCACGCGGCCGTAACGGTTGCTGACAAGGAGAACTGAGCGTGGAGAAGCAGCAAGGCCGGGACGACGGTGCGGTCCGCATCGACGACCCGTGGTACGACGCGCTGGCCTCCGGCTGGGGTGAGCCGGGCGGTGCGGACGAGGCGTCCGTACCCTCGGCGGCAGCGGCCGGGGGCGCCGGCGGCCACCGTCACCGGGCGAGCGACATCTATCTGGAAGTGCACCGCAGCGCGGCCTTCCAGCAGGTCCGCAGCCGCTACCGGCGGTTCGTCGTGCCGGCGACCACTGCGTTCTTCATCTGGTACGTGGCGTACGTGGTCACGGCCACGGCCGCACCCGCGCTGATGGCCCGGCCGGTGATCGGCGCCGTGAACGTGGCGATGGTGGCGGGGCTCGGCCAGTTCCTCAGCACCTTCCTGCTGACCTGGGCCTATGCCCGTCACGCCCGGTTGCGCAGGGACCGTGCGGCACTGGATCTCCGCTGGGCGGTCTTCGACCGGACACGGGACGCGGAAGCGGAGCCCGGTGACGACTTCCGGCAGACGGGTCCCGCCGAAGGGCTCCCCCTGCCCGGACAGGCCGACGCGGCGCGGGAGAAGGACCAGTGACGGGCGATCACCAGACCCTGGCCCTCGTGCTGTTCAGCGCGTTCATCGCGGTGACACTGGCCATCACCACCTGGGTCGGCCGCAACCGGCACGGCTCGGCGGAGGAGTTCTACGCCGGCGGACGGCTCTTCTCACCGATGGAGAACGGCTTCGCCATCGCCGGCGACTACATGTCGGCCGCTTCTTTCCTCGGCATCTCCGGGCTCATCGCCCTCTACGGCTACGACGGCATGCTCTATTCCGTGGGCTTCCTCGTCGCCTGGCTGGTCGTGCTGTTCCTGGTGGCCGAACTGGTCCGCAACTGCGGCCGCTTCACTCTCGCCGACGTCGTCGCCAGCAGGATGAGCGAGCGCCCCGTCCGCATCGCGGCGGGAACCTCCTCGGTCGCCGTGTCCGTGCTCTATCTGGTCGCGCAGATGGTGGGGGCGGGCAGCCTGGTGGCCCTGCTCCTCGGCGGGACGAGCGAGGCCGCGCGCTCGTGGACCGTCGTCGGCGTCGGCGCGCTGATGGTCGTCTACGTGTCGATGGGAGGGATGCGGGCCACCACCTGGATCCAGATCGTCAAGGCCGTACTGCTGATGGCCGGCGCCACCACGCTCACCGTGCTGGTCCTGACCCGCTTCCACGGCGACCTCAACGAACTGCTGGACACCGCGGCCGCGCAGAGCGGGCACGGCACGGACTTCCTCTCGCCGGGACTGCGGTACGGCACGGACTGGACCGCGCGTCTGGACTTCATCAGCCTCGGGCTCGCCCTGGTGCTCGGGACCGCCGGTCTGCCGCACATCCTGTCCCGCTTCTACACCGTGCCCACGGCCCGGGCGGCCCGCCGCTCGGTCGTCTGGTCCATCGGGCTCATCGGCAGCTTCTATCTGATGACGATCGTGCTCGGATTCGGCGCGGCGGCGATCCTCGGCACCGACGAGGTGCGCTCGTCGAACGCCGCGGGGAACACGGCGGTCCCGTTGCTCGCCCTCGACCTCGGCGGTGGAGCGGGCTCCACCGGAGGCACGGTGCTGTTCGCCGTCGTCGCCGCGGTCGCCTTCGCGACGATCCTCGCCGTCGTCGCCGGCATCACGCTCGCCTCGTCGGCGTCGGTCGCCCACGACCTGTATGCGTCGCTGAGCAGGCGGCACGGCAAGGGATACAGCGAGGTGGCGGTGGCACGGGTCGCCGCCGCGGTCATCGGCGCCGCGGCGATCGCGCTCGGCCTGCTCGCCCGTGACCTCAATGTGGCGTTCCTGGTGGGGCTCGCCTTCGCCGTCGCCGCGTCGGCGAACCTCCCTGTGCTGCTCTACTCGCTGTTCTGGCGGAAGTTCACCACCCGCGGCGCCGTGTGGTCGGTGTACGGCGGCCTGATCCCGGCGGTCCTGCTGGTGCTGCTCTCACCGGTGGTGTCGGGGAGCCCCGAGTCGCTGTTTCCCGATCTGGACTTCCGGTGCTTCCCGCTGCAGAACCCGGGCCTCGTCTCCATCCCGCTCGGCTTCCTCGCCGGCTGGCTGGGCACCGTGACGTCCTCGGAGGAGCCGGACGAGGCGAAGCACGCGGAGACGGAGGTCCGGTCGCTGACGGGCGCGGGTGCGGTCTGAGCAAGTCCGGGGTGCCGACCGCATCAGCGGCCGGGTGTCCGGGGGTCAGCTCCGGCCGTCCCATCGCCGTCCCCGCTCGTCGTCCAGGTGCGGCGGTGCACCGGGCGACTCGTCTCGCCCTGGCGGAGGCTGAGTCGGACGTGGGCGGCGGGCAGTGGCCCAGCAGGATCAGGCCGACCGAGCTCGCGGCGATCACGCCATCGCCTCGGCCGCCGAGTGCGCCGGGGCGGACGCGGGCACCTCGGCCACATATGCCCGTTGATCTCGGCGACTCGGTGTCGTCGTCCACGACCCGAACCTCGATCCGCCTCTCGGACCCCGTCGTCACCGCGTCCCACCCGCCGTCGTGGGCCCCGGTCAGAGGCGCTGCTCGGCCAGCGCCTCGGGCAGGACGACGGTGAACTCCGCGCCGCCGCCCGTCGACGGGCCGGCCTCGGCCACCCGGACGCTGCCGCCCTGCCGTTCCGCGAAGCGCCGGACCAGTGCCAGTCCGAGCCCGCGCCTGCCGTGCACCGGCGGCTCCTTCGTGGACCAGCCCTCGGTGAAGATCAGTTCGCGGCTGCCGTCGGGTACGCCCGGTCCGCTGTCCGAGACCCGCAGGACGATCGTGCGGTCCTCGACGCGAATCCCGACCTCGATGCGCGGGTCCTCGGACACGGCTGCCGCGTCCAGCGCGTTGTCGACGAGATTGCCGACGACGGTCACCAGAGCGCGCGGGTCGACGAGCCGGTCCGGCAGCAGCGTGCCGGACGCGATCCGCAGCGAGACGCCCCGCTCGGCCGCCACCGTAGCCTTCCCGACCAGCAGGGACGCCAGGAGGGGATCGTGGATCTTCTCGGTGACCTGCTCGGCCGTGGCCCGGTGCACGCCCACGGCCTCGGTCACGAACGCGACCGCCTCCTCGTGCATCTCCAGCTCCAGCAGCCCGAGCACGGTGTGCATCCGGTTCGCGTGCTCGTGGTCCTGGGCGCGCAGGGCGTCGATCAGTCCCCTGGTGGAGTCCAGTTCACGGCCCAACTGCTCCAGTTCGGTGCGGTCGCGCAGCGTCGCGACGGCGCCGCCGTCGTCCGTCGGCATCCGGTTGGCGACCAGGACGCGATGGCCCCGTACCGTGACCAGATCCTCGCCCATGACCCGGCCGGCCAGCACGTCCGCGGTGCGGCCAGGACCGAGCGCGTCCTCGAGCAGCCTGCCGCCGGCCTCCCGGCCGAGCCCGAGCAGTCGCTGGGCCTCGTCGTTCATCAACCGGATCCGGCCCGCCCCGTCGAGGGCGACCACCCCTTCCCGGATGCCGTGGAGCATCGCCTCACGTTCGGCCAGCAGCGCCGAGATGTCGGAGAAGGCGAGGTCATGGGTCTTCCGCTGGAGCCGGCGGGAGATCATGTAGGCGACCAGGGCGCCGACGGCGAGGGCGCCGCCCGCGTAGGCGAGGAGCCCGGGGATCGCGTCGAGCAGCCGCTCGCGGACGCTGTCGTACTCGATGCCGACGGAGACCGCGCCGACGATCCGTCCGTCGTCGTCGCGCAGCGGCACCTTGCCCCGGGCCGAGCGGCCGAGCGTCCCGCTCTCGATACCCATCACATGCCTGCCGGCGAGCGCCTGGCTGGGGTCGGTGGAGACGACCTCGCCGATGGCCGCCGGCTCGGTGTGGGACCAGCGCACCCCGCGCCGATCCATGATCACGACGTACTCGGCACCGGTGCTGCGCCGGATCCGTTCCGCCTCGGCCTGGACGGGGCCGCTCGCGGACGGCTCCGAGGCGAGCAGGCCCGCGGCCACCCGCGGTGACGCGGTCGTCTCGGCGATGGCCAGCGCGCGGCGCATCGCCTGGTCGTCCAGCTGGGAGCTGAGCGGTGCCAGGAAGAGGCCGGTGGCCAGGACGGTGACACCGGTGGCGACGGCCAACTGCATCAGCAGGACCTGTGCGAAGACCCGCCGCGGCCGGCCCAACCGCCGCCATCTCGGGGTCACGTCGGCGGGGCCGGTCGATGCGGGGCTCATACGCATGCACGGTAAGCGTCCGGGACGGCCTTCGGGAACTCCCCCTCCCGGTGCCGCCCGCGGGGTGGGCCGACGGATTCCGAGAGCTTCGCCCGCCGTCGCCGGCCCGGCGGACCGCATCCCCGACACGGCGGTACGGCCACGGGTCCGAGCGGACCGGATCTGCGCAGGCGGAGGCGTTCCGGCCACGTGTCCGATGCCGCGGGCAGGCCGCCGCCCGGCGAGCCGGCTCTCGCCGCGGAGGGCGGTGCCGGCCACCGGCAGGGCGTCGACCAACGTCGGGACGAGTGTGCGCCCGACGCCGGTCGCGGCGGACGGACCGAGGTCGAAGCGGAGGGGTCGGCTGCCGCCGCAGCGACGGCGGCCGCCCGCAGCCGATCCGTGGAACCGCTGTGCGCGGGCAGGGCCTCGACGGCCCGACGGGCCGCGGCGAGGGGTTCGGACGGGGCGGTGAACCGGATCCCACGCTCCAGGGTGCCGCCAGAGCCAGTCGGCGATCTCCTCGTCGGTAACGACGGGGGCGTTCCGCGCCGGGACGGCCGCCCTGCGCCGGCTGCCCGACGAGGTGCGCGCGATCATCCGACCTGCCGCGCGCTGTGTGGGACCGGCAGCCGCCGCAGCCGCTCCCGAAGGCCTCCTGAACGGCCCGTGTCGTGCCCATATCCTGGGGCCGACGCACGAACGCCCCAGGAGGTCCCGTCTTGAGCAGTCCGCAGATCCCCGTCGTCGTCCTCGCGGGCTTCCTGGGATCGGGCAAGACGACGCTGCTCAACCATCTCCTGCGAGCGAGCCGGGGTACCCGGATCGGCGCGATCGTCAACGACTTCGGGGCCATCGAGATCGATGCCATGACCGTGGCCGGCCAGCTCGGCGACTCCACGGTCTCCCTCGGCAACGGATGTCTGTGCTGCGCCGTCGACACGAGCGAGCTGGACGTCTTCCTGGAAAGGCTCACCCGGCCCGCCGCTCGCCTCGATGTGATCGTCATCGAGGCGAGCGGGCTCGCCGAGCCCCAGGAACTGGTCAGGATGGTCCTCGCCAGCGAGAACGAGCGGATCGTGTACGGCGGCCTCGTCGAGGTCGTCGACGCCGCCGAGTTCGACGCCACCCGCGAGCGGCACCCCGAGATCGAGCGGCACCTCGGGATCGCCGACCTGGTCGTGGTCAACAAGGCGGACCGGGTCGGCCCGGGAGTGCGGCAGCGACTGAGGGAGCGGATCACCTCACTGGCCCGCGGTTCCGCCGTGGTCGAGGCGACGTACGGACGCGTCGACCCCGAGCTGCTCTTCGAATGCCGTCCACCCGGTGAGCGGGTGGGGCAACTGTCCTTCGACGACCTCCACGAGGACGGCGAGCACGGCGACATCGACGCGGGGGGTCACCACGAGCATCTGCACGCGGCCTACGACACGGTGTCGTTCGAGACGTCCGAGCCCCTGCACCCGCGCAGGCTGCTGGACTTCCTGGACTCACGGCCCGAAGGGCTGTACCGGATCAAGGGGTTCGTGGACTTCGGCGAGGCCGACCCCCGCAACCGCTACGCGATCCACGCGGTGGGCCGCTTCCTGTGCTTCCACCCGGAGCCCTGGCCCGCCGACGGAACCGAGAAGGCCACCCGGCTCGTGCTCATCGGCTCGGGCACCGACACGGGGGCGCTGCTCGGCCGGCTCGGCGCGGCCAGAACCACCGGCGCCGACGACCGCCCGGAGGAGCACAGCATGTGGGGCGTGCTGCGTTACGTGCCCGAGCAGCGGGACGCCCCGGAGGAACCGCCCGGGGACTGATCCGGGCCGGTCGGCGCCCGCGGCCGATCCGCCCCCCTCCGCTCTCGGGTGGAAGGGGGGCGGTTGCCCCACTCGGGGACCAACCGGCACACGACCGCGGGCGGTCGCGCGCCTACGGCAGCGGGCCCGCGACCGCCGCGACCGGCTTGGCCAGCGGCGTGCCCGAACCGTCCCGGCGGGGGTCGATCTCCGGAAGCTCGGCCGGCGAGCCGTTCTTCTGCGCCGCGTGCGCCACGGTCGCACCCGCCCAGGCGAAGACCAGCTTGTCCTCACCCTTCAGGAAGCGCTGGCAGCGCACACCGCCGGTCGCCCGGCCCTTGCGCGGGTACTGGTCGAACGGCGTCAGCTTCGCCGTCGTCACCGAGTCGTCCAGCGTCCCGGCGGCACCCGCGGCGGTGAAGACCACCGCCTCCGCGGCCGGGTCCACCGCGGTGAACGAGATCACCTCGGCTCCCTCCGCGAGTTTGATGCCCGCCATGCCGCCCGCCGGCCTGCCCTGCGGCCGGACCTGCGACGCCTGGAAGCGCAGCAGCTGTGCGTCGGAGGTGATGAAGACCAGGTCCTCCTCACCCGTGCGCAGTTCGGCGCCGCCGACGACCCTGTCGCCCTCCTTGAGCGCGATGACCTCGAGCTCGTCCTTGTTGGCCGGGTAGTCCGGCACCACCCGCTTGACCACGCCCTGCAGCGTGCCCAGCGCAAGACCCGGGGAGGACTCCTCCAGACCGGTCAGACAGACGACCGTCTCGTCCGCCTCCAGCGACAGGAACTCCGAGACCTGGGCACCGCCCGAGAGGTTCGGCGCCTGGGCCGTCTCCGGGAGCTGCGGGAGGTCGATCACCGACAGCCGGAGCAGCCGGCCCGCCGAGGTGACGACGCCCACCTCGCCCCGTGCGGTCGCCCCCACCGAGGAGACGATCACGTCGTGCTTGGTACGCCTCCCCCCGTCCGCCGGCGGCTCGCCGGTGACCGTGCGTGCCAGCAGGCCCGTGGAGGACAGCAGCACCCGGCAAGGGTCGTCCGCCACCTGCAGCGAGGCGGCCGGAGCCGGGGTGCCGGTGGACTCCAGCAGGACCGTGCGCCGGGGGGTGCCGAACTTCTTGGCCACCGCGGCCAGTTCGGAGGAGACGAGCTTGCGCAGCTCCGCGTCCGACTCCAGGATCGTCGTCAGTCCGGCGATCTCGGCCTTGAGCTTGTCGCGCTCGGCCTCCAGCTCGATCCGGTCGAACCTGGTGAGCCGGCGCAGCGGAGTGTCCAGGATGTACTGGGTCTGGACGTCGCTGAGGGAGAAGCGCTCGATCAGCCGTTCCTTGGCCTGCGCCGCGTTCTCGCTGGAGCGGATGAGGCGGATGACCTCGTCGATGTCGACCAACGCGACGAGCAGGCCCTCGACCAGGTGCAGGCGGTCCCTCTTCTTCCCGCGGCGGAACTCGCTGCGGCGGCGCACCACGTCGAAGCGGTGGTCGAGATAGACCTCCAGCAGCTCCTTGAGGCCCAGGGTCAGCGGCTGGCCGTCGACCAGCGCCACGTTGTTGATGCCGAAGGACTCCTCCATCGGCGTCAGCTTGTACAGCTGCTCGAGGACGGCCTCGGGGATGAAACCGTTCTTGATCTCGATGACCAGGCGCAGCCCGTGCTCGCGGTCCGTGAGGTCCTTGACGTCGGCGACGCCCTGCAGCTTCTTCTGGCCGACCAGGTCCTTGATCTTGGAGATCACCTTCTCCGGGCCGACGCTGAACGGCAGTTCGGTGACGACGAGTCCCTTGCGGCGCGCCGTCACGTCCTCCACCGTGACCGTGGCACGGATCTTGAACGTGCCGCGGCCGGTCTCGTACCCGTCCCTGATCCCGGACAGACCGACGATCCGGCCGCCTGTCGGCAGATCCGGACCCGGCACGTGACGCATCAGCGTCTCCAGGTCCGCGCCCGGGTGCCTGATCAGATGACGGGCGGCGGCGATGACCTCGCCCAGGTTGTGGGGCGGCATGTTCGTCGCCATCCCGACCGCGATCCCGGAGGCGCCGTTCACCAGCAGGTTCGGGTACGCGGCGGGCAGCGCCAGGGGTTCCTTCTCCTGGCCGTCGTAGTTCGGCGCGAAGTCGACCGTGTCCTCGTCGATGGACTCGGTCATCAGGCTCGTCGCGTCGGCCATCCGGCACTCGGTGTAACGCATCGCCGCCGGAGGGTCGTCATTGCCCAGCGAACCGAAGTTCCCGTGGCCGTCGACCAGCGGCAGTCGCATGGAGAAGGGCTGGGCCATGCGCACCAGAGCGTCGTAGATCGACGCGTCACCGTGCGGGTGGAGCTTTCCCATCACCTCGCCGACGACACGGGCGCACTTCACATAGCCCCGGTCGGGGCGCAGCCCCATCTCGTTCATCTGGTACACGATCCGGCGGTGCACCGGCTTCATGCCGTCGCGGGCGTCGGGCAGGGCGCGGGAGTAGATCACCGAGTACGCGTACTCGAGGAAGGAGCCCTGCATCTCGTCGACGACGTCGATGTCGAGGATCCTCTCCTCGAAGTCGTCGGGCGGCGGCGTCTTCGTGCTGCGGCGGGCCATCGCTGCTGCGGCTCCTTCACCAACATGAACCATGAACGGGATCTGACGCCGACCATTGTGGACCGTCGCACCGACAACGCGGACCGCGACCCGGAACAGGGAGTGGAAGCCGCGGGAACTTCGCCGCTTACCTGCACGGTTTGCATACAGTGGCAGGACATCCTGCAACGCGATCGAAGGGACCACATGCCCATGGGTCACACGGCCACAGCCCGGGCCGGCTCCGGAGGCCTGACAGCGACCGAGCACCGCCTGGCCAACGGCCTGCGCGTGGTGCTCTCGGAGGACCGCCTGACCCCGGTCGCCGCGGTGTGCCTCTGGTACGACGTCGGCTCCCGCCACGAGGTCGAGGGCCGCACCGGCCTGGCCCACCTGTTCGAGCACCTCATGTTCCAGGGTTCCGCCCAGGTGCCGGGCAACGGCCACTTCGAGCTGGTGCAGGGGGCCGGCGGCTCGCTGAACGGCACCACGAGCTTCGAGCGCACCAACTACTTCGAGACCATGCCCGCCCACCAGCTGGAGCTCGCGCTCTGGCTGGAGGCCGACCGCATGGGCTCCCTGCTGGCCGCCCTCGACGACGAGTCCATGGAGAACCAGCGGGACGTCGTCAAGAACGAGCGTCGCCAGCGCTACGACAACGTTCCGTACGGCACCGCGTTCGAGAAGCTGACCGCGCTCGCCTACCCCGAGGGGCACCCCTACCACCACACCCCGATCGGCTCGATGGCCGACCTGGACGCGGCGACGCTGGAGGACGCGCGGAACTTCTTCCGCACCTACTACGCGCCGAACAACGCGGTGCTGTCCGTCGTCGGAGACATCGACCCGGAGCAGACGCTCTCCTGGATCGAGAAGTACTTCGGATCCATCCCCATGCACGACGGCAAGCAGCCGCCGCGCGACGGTTCGCTCCCGGAGGTCATCGGCGAACAGCTGCGCGAGGTCGTGGAGGAGGAGGTTCCGGCCCGGGCGCTCATGGCCGCGTACCGCCTGCCGCACGACGGCACCCGCGAGGCCGACGCGGCCGACCTGGCTCTGACGGTCCTCGGCGGCGGCGAGTCGTCCCGGCTGCACAACCGGCTGGTCCGCCGCGACCGCACGGCCGTCGCCGCCGGCTTCGGCCTGCTCCGCCTGGCCGGCGCCCCCTCGCTGGGCTGGCTGGACGTGAAGACGTCCGCGGGCGTCGAGGTCCCCGACATCGAGGCGGCGGTCGACGAGGAGCTGGCCCGCTTCGCCGCCGAGGGGCCCACGGCGGAGGAGATGGAGCGCGCCCAGGCCCAGCTCGAGCGCGAGTGGCTGGACCGCCTCGGCACCGTCGCCGGCCGCGCCGACGAGCTGTGCCGGTACGCCGTGCTGTTCGGTGACCCGCAGCTGGCGCTCACCGCCGTCAAGCGGGTGCTCGACGTCACCGCCGACGAGGTGCAGGCCGTCGCCAAGGCCCGGCTGCGCCCGGACAACAGGGCCGTGCTCGTGTACGAGCCCGTCGCGGGAGCCGACGCCGGGAACGCCGAGGACAACGACGCAGAAGGGACGGACCAGTGACCGACGCTGCCGTGACCATGGACCTCCATCCGCAGCCTCGGCCCGGCGAGGCCAGGCCCTGGGCCTTTCCCGCGCCCGAGCGCGGCACGCTCGGCAACGGGCTGACCGTGCTGCGCTGCCACCGTCCCGGCCAGCAGGTCGTGGCCGTGGAGATCTTCCTCGACGCGCCGCTCGACGCCGAGCCCGAGGGGCTGGACGGCGTCGCCACGATCATGGCCCGCGCACTGTCGGAGGGCACGGACAAGCACTCGGCCGAGGAGTTCGCCGCCGAGCTGGAGCGCTGCGGCGCCACGCTCGACTCGCACGCCGACCACCCGGGGGTGCGGATCTCCCTGGAGGTGCCGGTCTCGCGGCTGCCGAAGGCCCTCGGCCTGCTCGCCGAGGCGCTGCGCGCCCCGCTGTTCGCCGACAGCGAGGTCGAGCGGCTCGTGCGCAACCGGCTGGACGAGATCCCCCATGAGACGGCGAACCCGGCACGCCGGGCGGCGAAGGAGCTCTCCCGGCAGCTGTTCCCGGCGTCCTCCCGGATGTCGCGGCCGCGGCAGGGCACGGAGGAGACCGTCGAGCGCATCGACTCCGCCGCGGTCCGGGCCTTCTACGAGTCGCACGTCCGCCCGGCCACGGCCACGGCCGTGGTGGTCGGTGACCTCGAAGGGGTGGACCTGGACGCCGTGCTGACCGACACGCTCGGCGCCTGGACGGGCGACTCGGCCGAGAGCCGCCCGATGCCACCGATCACCGCCGACGACACGGGCCGCGTCGTCATCGTCGACCGACCCGGCGCCGTGCAGACCCAGCTGCTGATCGGCCGGATCGGCCCCGACCGCCACGACCGGGTCTGGCCCGCCCAGGTCCTGGGTACGTACTGCCTCGGCGGCACGCTCACCTCGCGCCTGGACCGCGTGCTGCGCGAGGAGAAGGGCTACACCTACGGCGTGCGGGCCTTCGGTCAGGTGCTGCGCTCGGACATCCCGGCGTCGCCTGGCGGGGTCTCCGGCGCCTCGATGCTCGCCATCAGCGGCTCGGTCGACACCCCGCACACCGGTCCCGCGCTCGACGACCTCTTCAAGGTGCTCCGCACCCTCGCCGCGGAGGGCCTGACCGACGCGGAGCGCGATGTCGCCGTGCAGAACCTGGTGGGCGTGGCGCCGCTGAAGTACGAGACGGCCGCCTCCGTGGCGGGCACGCTGGCCGACCAGGTCGAGCAGGGTCTCCCGGACGACTACCAGGCCCAGTTGTACGCGCGGCTGGCCGGGACCGGCACGGTGGAGGCGACCGCCGCGGTCGTCAACGCCTTCCCCGTGGACCGGCTCGTCACGGTCCTCGTGGGGGACGCCTCCGAGATCGAGGAGCCCGTCCGGGCGCTCGGAATCGGTGAAGTGACCGTTGTCACGGGCTGATTGACCGCCGGCGCCTCCGGCGCGCACGAAAGGGCCCCGTCGGTTTCGCGCCGACGGGGCCCTTTCGCGTACCCGGAACGACCCTCCCCTATGTCCGGTTTGATGGGGAGGAGTGGTGTCTGCCCTGTGGCGTGCACTACAAATATCCGTGTCTGTTTGGTGATTGAGCGAAGATCGGCTTAGCGTCTTCTGCGCTGTCCGCCAGTTGCACGCGCCGCACCCGCGGCATCGGGCAGCCATCGCCGAGTCCCCGTCCGGCGCGAGCCTGGGGAGCCGGGGACCCATATGTCCCCTGGGGTGAATCGGGTGCCTTCGCCGCCGCGCGGAGGGGCCCGTAGGAGACCTTCCTGCTCCGAACCCGTCAGCTAACCCGGTAGGCGAGAAGGAAGGAAAGGATCAGCCACTTGATGGCGTTCACCCGTGCCACCGGGAAGCACCGTGGTCCGAGCCGCCTGTCGCGCAAGAGCGCGGGCGTCGCCTCCGTCGCGGCCATCGCCACCACCGGCGTCGTCGGTACCCTCGCCTCCCCGGCCTTCGCGGCCGATGCCGAGGTCTCCGCCCCCGTCGAGGACACCGGCCTGACCCAGGCCGTCGCCGCCGACTCGCTCGCCGAGCAGATCGACGCGCAGGCGGAGGCCCAGCAGCAGGAGGCCGCCCTGGTCGCGGCCCAGGAGAAGGCCGAGGCAGAGGCCAAGCGCAAGGCCGAGCTCCGGGTGAAGGCCGCTCGTGACGCCGCGGAGCGTGCCGCCCGCGAGGCCGAGCGCAAGCGGCTGATGACGTACACGCTCCCGGTCGCCGGCTCCTATGTGAGCACCGACTACCACGCCGGGGGCGCCCAGTGGTCCTCCGGCAGCCACACCGGCGTCGACTTCCATGCCGCCTCCGGCACCGAGGTCGTCGCCGTCGGCATGGGCACCGTCGTGGAGGCGGGCTGGGGCGGCGCCTACGGCAACAACGTCGTCCTGCGCATGCACGACGGCACGTACACGCAGTACGGCCACCTGTCCTCGATCAGCGTCTCGGTCGGCCAGCAGGTCGCCCCGGGCCAGCAGATCGGCCTCTCCGGGTCGACCGGGAACTCCTCCGGTCCGCACCTCCACTTCGAGGCCCGCACCGGTGAGGACTACGGTTCGGACATCGACCCGGTCTCGTACCTCCGCTCGCACGGCGTCCGCGTCTGACGCACAGACCCTTCCGCCCGAGGCCCCTGCTCTCCGAGCGGGGGCCTCGGCGTATTCAGGCCAAAAGATATCCATGGATTACCATGGGTCTTCGGAAATTCCGGCCACCTGCCATAGAGTCACCGAAACAGACGTCGCTCGACGGGGTTTCGCGGCGATTAAAGCGGAGGTTCGGTATGCGCATTCCCGCGCGCTCGGTATGCACGGCGATCCGCGACGACATCGTCTCCGGTGTGTTCGAGCGCGGCAGTCGCCTCACCGAGGAACAGCTGGCGCGACGCTACGGCGTCTCACGCGTCCCGGTCCGGGAGGCGCTGCGGACCCTGGAGTCGGAGGGTTTCGTCGTCACCCGCCGGCACGCCGGAGCGTGCGTGGCCGAGCCCACCGAGCAGGAGGCCGCCGACCTGCTGGAGATCCGGCTGCTGCTGGAGCCCCTCGGTGCCGCCCGGGCCGCCCAGCGGCGCACCGAGGCGCACCTCAAGGTGTTGCGCGGGCTGGTCAGACTCGGTCAGGACCGGGCCCGGCGCGGTCAGGGCGAGGATCTGCGCTCGCTCGGCGCCTGGTTCCACGAGACCTTGGCCCAGGCGTGCGGGAGTCCGGGGCTCACCGCGCTGTTGACCCAGCTCCGGCACAAGATCGCGTGGATGTACGCGATCGAGCGGCCCGCCCGTCCCGTCGAGGCATGGGCCGAGCACGGCGCGATCGTGGACGCGGTGGCACGCGGCGACGCGGAGCGTGCCCGCGCGCTCACGGCGCTGCACGCGGAGCGGACGACCGGCGCGCACCGGCTGCGGATTCCCGCAGGCGTGAGGGTTTCGCAACATTCCGTAAACACGGCGGGCGACCGCATTTAACAGTCGCGCCGTATACAAAGAGAGCAATTGCGCGCCCGGGGGTCTTTACTGCTGCCGGAAAAGCAACCAGGGCAAATTCCGGGGGGAATGTGCGGGCCGCGGTGCCGGAATTCTCCGGCACCGCGGCCCGCACATGAATTCATCGGTTTCAGACGGTCTCGGGAAGCTCCTCGAGGCCCTCGGCGACGAGCTTCGCCAGACGCTCCAGGGCGGCATCCGCGCCCTCCGCGTCCGAGGCGAGCACGATCTCCTCGCCGCCCTGGGCGCCGAGGCCGAGCACCGCGAGCATCGAGGCGGCGTTGACCGGGGTGCCACCGGCCTTGGCGATCGTCACCGGAACGCCGGAAGCCGTGGCGGCACGAACGAAGATGGACGCGGGGCGGGCGTGCAGGCCCTCGGCCCAGCCGACATTGACGCGGCGCTCAGCCATGGTGGTGCCCTTCGAGTCTCAGCGGGAAGCGTTGGCGGGTTGTCTAGACCAGTCTCTCATGAGGTGCGGAGCACCCGGCCACCGGCCCCGGCCCGTGCGGGGCCGGGGCCGGCCCTCCCAGCCTGCCCCCGCACTTCGGGGAACGCGACCCGTGCCGGAGCCTTACCCTTGCCCCATGCAGACCCCGTCGGATCACGCGTACCCCGACCACTGGGAAGCCGACGTGGTGCTGCGTGACGGTGGCACCGCGCACATCAGGCCCATCACCACCGAGGACGCCGAGCGGCTCGTCAGCTTCTACGAGCAGGTCTCGGACGAGTCCAAGTACTACCGGTTCTTCGCACCCTACCCACGGCTGTCGGCCAAGGACGTGCACCGGTTCACGCACCACGACTACGTGGACCGGGTGGGACTCGCGGTGACCGTCGGCGGCGAGTTCATCGCGACCGTCCGCTTCGACCGCATCGACGCGCAGGGCCTGCCGGCGTCCGCACCGGCGGACGAGGCCGAGGTCGCCTTCCTGGTGCAGGACGCCCACCAGGGTCGGGGTGTCGCCTCCACCCTGCTGGAACACATCGCTGCCGTCGCGCGGGAGCGCGGGATCAGACGGTTCGCGGCGGAGGTGCTGCCCGCCAACAACAAGATGATCAAGGTGTTCACCGACGCCGGGTACACCCAGCGGCGCAGCTTCGAGGACGGCTCCGTCCACCTCACGCTCGACCTCGAACCGACGGCCCGGTCCCTCGCGGTCCAGCGCGCCCGCGAACAGCGGGCCGAGGCCCGCTCCGTCCAGCGACTCCTGGCACCCCGCTCGGTGGCGGTGGTCGGCGCCGGCCGTGCGCCCGGCGGGGTGGGGCGAGCCGTGCTGCGCAATCTGATCGACGCCGGGTACACCGGGCGGACGTACGCGGTGAACCGTTCGCTCGTCCTCGACATGGACGAGATCGACGGGGTACCCGCCCACCGCTCGGTGGGGGAGATCGTCGCGGCGACCGGCGAGCCCGTCGACCTGGCGGTCGTCGCCGTCCCCGCCGAACGCGTGCCCGAGGTCGTCGAGGACTGCGGCGAGCACGGCGTGCAGGGACTCGTCGTGCTCGCCGCGGGGTACGCGGAGAGCGGCCCGGAGGGGCTGGAACGGCAGCGCGAACTGGTACGCCAGGCGCGCTCGTACGGGATGCGGATCATCGGGCCGAACGCGTTCGGGATCATCAACACCGCGGACGGGGTGCGGCTCAACGCCTCACTCGCTCCGGAGTCGCCCGCGCGCGGCCGGACCGGGCTGTTCACCCAGTCCGGCGCCATCGGCATAGCACTCCTCAGCGGACTGCACCGGCGGGGCACCGGGCTGTCGTCGTTCATCTCCGCGGGCAACCGTGCCGACGTGTCCGGCAACGACTTCCTCCAGTACTGGTACGACGACCCGGACACCGACGTCGTCCTGCTCTACCTCGAATCGATCGGCAACCCGCGGAAGTTCACCCGGCTCGCACGGCGCACGGCGGAGGTGAAACCCGTGGTCGTCGTGAAGGGTGCCCGGCACACCGGCAGTGCTCCGCCGGGACACGCGGTGCCGACGACCCGGGTGCCGTACGCGACGGTCTCGGAGCTGCTGAGGCAGGCCGGTGTGATCCGCGTCGACACCGTCACCGAGCTCGTCGACGCCGGGGCGCTGCTGGCGAGCCAGCCGCTGCCCGCGGGACCGCGGGTGGCGATCCTGGGCAACTCCGAGTCCCTGGGCCTGCTGACGTACGACGCCTGCCTGACGGAAGGCTTGCGACCACTGCGCCCACGCGACCTGACGACGGCCGCGACGCCGGACGACTTCTGCGAGGCGCTGGCCGGGGCGCTGCGGGACGAGGCGTGCGACGCGGTCGTCGTCAACGCGATCCCGTGGGTCGGGGAGAACGGCGTCACCGAGTCCGGCGACGGCGAGGTCCTCGCGGCGGCCCTCCGCGCCGCGACGGCCTCCGCACCGGCCAAGCCCGTGCTCGTCGTCCACGTCGAACTCGGCGGACTCGCCGACGCCCTCGCCGCGGCGAGCAGCTCGGCCCCGGCCTCCCCGCACCGCGGCCCCGACACCGCCGGGGACCCCGGGCCGGGTGCGGACCCGGGACCGGCGCCCGCGGGCGCCGCGCCGCACCCCGGCGCGCGCACAGCGTCCGGCGCCGGCACGGGCACCGCGTCGGCGCCGAGCGTCGTGGCCCGTGCGAGTGGTTCCACGACCGCCCGGGGACCGTGGCCCGGTCCGGCCCCCGCGGCCGGTCCGGACGGAGTGGGCCCGGCCACGGGAGGTTCCGCGGCGGCGGCCGCCACCGCGGCGCCCGGGGTACCGGCGCCGGTGCCGGGAGCGCATGCCCGCACCGACCCCCGCGACGGAGCCGCGCGGACCGCCGGGGACGGCGACCCCGCGGCGGCCCGCGGGGAGGCCGCCCGCATCCCCGCCTACCCCGCCGCCGAACGGGCCGTGCGCGCCCTGGCCGAGGCCGTGCGGTACGCCCAGTGGCGCCGGGACGCGGCGGAGCCCGGGAAGGTGCCGGAGTACGACGACATCGACGAGGGCGGTGCGGCCGGACTCATCCAGGGCCTGCTCGACGCCGCCCCCGGCGAGCGCGGCGTCACTCTGCCCGAGGACGACGCGCGGAGGCTGCTGGAGCGCTATGGCATCCCCGTCGTCCCCGTGCTGCCCGCCCCCGACGCGGAAGCCGCCGCCCGGGCTGCCGCCCGGCTCGGCCATCCGGTCGCCCTCAAGACGACCGCGCCGCACCTGCGCCACCGCCCCGACCTCGGCGGCGTACGTCTCGACCTGGCCGACGAGCGGCAGGTCCGCCAGGCTTACGCGGAGTTGACGGAGAGCCTCGGCAAGCCGGAGGAGCTCCAGCCCGTGGTGCAGCCGATGGTCCCGCGAGGGGTGGACACCGTCGTGCGGGCCGCGATCGACCCGGCCGTGGGCGCCGTGCTGTCCTTCGGGCTCGCGGGCCCCGCCACGGACCTGCTCGGCGACACGGCCCACCGTCTCGTCCCCGTCACCGACCGCGACGCGGCGGGCCTCATCCGGTCCGTCCGGACCGCCCCGCTCCTCTTCGGCTGGCGCGGCTCCGCGCCCGTCGACACCGCCGCGCTGGCAGAGCTGCTGCTGCGCGTCTCCCGGCTGGTCGACGACCACCCGGAAGTCGTCGGCGTCGGCCTCGAACCCGTCGTGGTCGCCCAGCACGGCCTCTCCGTGCTCGGGGCCTCCGTACGGCTCGCCCCGCCGCCGCCCCGTACCGACCTGGGCCCGAGGACCCTCCCGAGCTACTGAACCCGGCGGGCCCCGGGGTCGCGGGCCGGGCGGTCACGGAGCGCACTCCAGGGTCCCCGGGCCCCGTAGGATGGAGCCCATGGCGAAGACCGGTACGACGACCCAGGGGCTGCGCGCGGCGATCGAGCGCAGCGGCTACTACCCGGCTCTCGTGGCCGAAGCGGTGGAGGCCGCGGTGGGCGGCGAGCAGATCTCGTCGTACCTGGTCCACCAGGAGACCACCTTCGACTCCAACGAGGTGCGCCGCCATGTGACCGTCCTCGTGCTGACCGGCGCCCGCTTCATCGTGAGCCACACGGACGAGCAGGCGGCCGACAGCAGCTCCCCGACCCCCTACGCGACGACCTCCACCGAGTCGGTGAAGCTCCCGAGGATCTCGTCCGTGGTGGTCAGCCGCGTGGTCGCCAACCCCGAGTCGTACACCCCGGGCACCCTGCCCCGCGAGGTCGTCCTCACCATCGGCTGGGGCGCGGTCTCCCGGATCGACCTGGAGCCCGCCGCCTGCGGCGACCCCAACTGCGATGCCGACCACGGCTACACCGGCAGCTCCACCGCGGACGACCTCAGCCTGCGGGTCAGCGAGGCCGGCGACGGGCCCGAGGCGGTCCGTCAGACGCTCGCCTTCGCCCAGGCCCTGTCAGAGGCGACGGCCGCCACGGCGGCCACCCGCTGATGGTCCGTCCCGACTGGCCCGAGGACGTCGTTCCGCTCGGCCTCGACACGGCTCCCGTCCCCGCCTACGGCACGGCCTCGCTGGCAGATCTGCTGCCGACGCTCGCCGCCGGGCAGGGCGTACCGGGGCTGCACGCCGCGATCGAGGAGCTCACGCCCGCGGACCGGAACTGCGTCTTCCTGATCGACGGCCTCGGCTGGGAGCAACTGAGGGCCCATCCCGAGGACGCGCCGTACCTCACCTCACTCCTCGCCGGCTCCCTCGGCGGCACCGGCCGGCCGCTGACGGCCGGATTCCCGGCCACGACGGCCACCTCGCTGGCCTCCTTCGGCACCGGACTGCCGCCCGGCGTCCACGGCCTGCCCGGATACACCGCCCGCAATCCGGAGACCGGTGAGCTGATGAACCAGCTGCGCTGGAAGCCGTGGACCTCGCCGCGCGTCTGGCAGCCGTACCCGACGGTCTTCCAGCTCGCCGACGAGGCCGGGGTGCACACCGCCCAGGTGTCGTCCCCCACGTTCCGGGACACCCCGCTCACCAAGATCGCGCTGAGCGGCGGAACGTTCCACGGCAGGCTCACCGGCGAGGAGCGGATGGACTTCGCCGCGGAGCAACTCGCCGCGGGGGACCGGTCGCTCGTGTACACGTACTACAGCGAGCTCGACGGCAAGGGCCACCGCTTCGGCATCGACTCCGACGCCTGGCGCGGCCAGTTGATGTACGTGGACCGTCTCGTCCAGCGCCTCGCCGAGCAGTTGCCGCCCCGCGCCGCCCTGTACGTCACCGCCGACCACGGCATGATCGACATCCCGTTCGGCGAGGAGTCGCGGATCGACTTCGACGAGGACTGGGAGCTGCGCGCGGGCGTCGCCCTGCTCGGCGGCGAGGGCCGCGCCCGCCACGTCTACGCCGTCCCCGGCGCCGAGGCCGATGTGCTCGCCGTCTGGCGCGAGGTGCTCGGCGACCGGTTCTGGATCGCGAGCCGGGACGAGGCCATCGCGGCGGGCTGGTTCGGCCCGCAGACCGACGAGCGCGTCTACCGGCGCATCGGGGACGTGGTCGCCGCGGCCCACGACGACGTCGTGATCACCGCCTCGGTGAACGAGCCCAACGAGTCGGCCATGGTCGGCATGCACGGTTCGATGACCCCCGTCGAACAGCTCGTCCCCCTGCTCGAAGTACGCTCCTGACGTCCGACCGCCCCGACCGCGTCCCCCGGCAACAACTGAAAGGCTGTCACGTCCTCATGCCCGAGCTGGTGTTCTTCTCCGGAACGATGGACTGCGGAAAGAGCACCCTCGCTCTTCAGATCGAGCACAACCGGTCCGCCCGGGGACTGCAGGGCATGATCTTCACCCGTGACGACCGGGCAGGCGAGGGCAAGCTGTCGTCCCGGCTGGGACTGGTGACGGACGCCATCGAGGCCGCGGAGGGCTTCGACTTCTACGCCTACCTCGTCGCCCACCTCTCCCGGGGCGGACGCTGCGACTACGTGATCGCGGACGAGGCCCAGTTCCTCGCCCCGGAGCAGATCGACCAGCTGGCGCGGGTCGTGGACGACCTCCGGCTCGACGTGTTCGCGTTCGGCATCACGACGGACTTCCGGTCCAAGCTGTTCCCCGGATCGCAGCGGCTGGTGGAGCTGGCCGACCGGGTCGAGGTGCTGCAGGTCGAGGCACTGTGCTGGTGCGGGGCCCGCGCCACCCACAACGCCCGTACGATCGGTGGGGAGATGGTCGTCGAGGGCGCCCAGGTCGTCGTCGGCGACGTGAACCAGTCGCTGGACGAGATCGGCTACGAGGTGCTGTGCCGGCTGCATCACCGGCGGCGCACGACCGCCGCTTCCGCGCGGGCCGCGGCGCTGTCGCCCGACGTGCTTCCCGTGGCCGCCGACTGAGCGCGGACGCCCACGGCGCCTCCCGTCGGGGCCGTCGGGGCCGTACCCCGCCGGGGACGCGCGCCGTCCCATGGAGTGGCAACGGGCTCCGGGACGGGCCAACCCCAGCCGGGACGTGCGCCATGGCGTCCGTGGGGGAGCGGGCTCCCGGCAGGCCCGACGGCGACGGGCCGCGCCGCGGTCCCGGCGTCGACCGGCGGGGGTCGGCTCCGGGGTCTCCCACGGCCACGGGTCCCACGGCACGTCCGACGACCAGGTAGAGGCGGGGCGGCCGCGGGCAACGCCCCCGGAGGAGGCCGGCTCGGCCCGCGACGGCCGACGCCCGGGTCAGGCCCGTCGTGGGGTCCGCACGATCGTGAGGACCGCGCCCTCGGGGTCGGCCACAGTCGCCTGCCGGCCGCTCGTGCCCACGTGCGGTTCACGCACGACGTGGCCGCCGAGCCCCACCACCGCGTCCGCGATCGCGTCGGGGTCCTCGACCTCGAAGTAGGTCATCCAGTGCGAGCCCCTGTCCCGCGGCAGCGCGTGGCCCACCCCGTGGATCGAGGCCACCGGGCGGTCGTCCAGGCGCAGCGTCAGCCGGTCGGAGCCGGCCGGGACAGAGGGCTCGAGGTCGTAGCCGAAGACCGACTCGTAGAACTTGCCGACCGCCGACGTCTCCCGCGTCATCAGCTCGTTCCACACGGGCGTGCCGTGGGTGCCGAAGAGGGCGGTGCCCGTGTGCGCGGCGGCCTGCCAGGCGCCGAAGACCGCGCCCTCCGGGTCGGCGGCGATGACGAGCCGTCCCGCGTCCGCCGCGTCGAGCGGCCCGACCCCGATCGTGCCGCCGCACATCCTGATCTGCTCGGCGGTCTCGTCGACGTCGTCCGAGGCCATGTACGGCGTCCACGCGATCGGCAGATGGCGGTCCGCCGGGAGTCGGCCGATGCCGGCCACCTCCTTGCCGTCGAGCAGCGCCCGGACGTACGGGCCGAGTTGCTGCGGCCCGGGGAGGAAGTCCCAGCCGAACAGCTCCCGGTAGAAGTCCTGCGTCGCGTCGAGTCCGTGCACCATGAGGCTCACCCAGCAGGGCTCGCCGGGTCTGCGCCGAGTCGCCTCGGTCGTCATCGTCACTCTCTCCTCGGACCATCGTCGTCGTGGCCGTGCGGGGGACCGGCGGCCGTCGTACGGGACGGCCCCACCCCGTGCAGATGCTCGCACCACCGGGCGCGCCGCGCGTCACGGCCGCGCCGCTCTTCCCGGGGATCCCCCGGGGAAGGATGCCCGTTCCCGCACCTTCCATCCTCGGTGCGGCCATTGACGTCGCTGCCGAGGGCACGACGGGCCCTTGCGCGAGGATGGCGTCATGAAGCCCATCATCACCGCTACCGAACTCGCCGGCGAGTCAGCCGGTCAGCGGCCTCCGGTGCTGCTCGACGTCCGCTGGCAGCTCACCTTGGCCAAGGCCGCCGGTTCCGCACCCTTCGACGGCCGGGCCGCCTACGAGGCCGGTCACATCCCCGGGGCCGTGTACGTCGACCTCGACTCCGAACTGGCGGGACCGCCCGGGCGGGGCGGGCGGCATCCGCTACCGGACACGGAGACCTTCGGCGCGGCGATGCGCCGCGCGGGCGTGTCGGGTGGCGTCCCGGTCGTCGTCTACGACGGGGGACAGGGCTGGGGCGCGGCGCGGGCGTGGTGGCTGCTGCGGTGGGCCGGACACCCGGATGTCCGTGTCCTGGACGGGGGTCTCGCGGCATGGGACGGCCCGTTGAGCACGGACGTCCCTCCCACGGCTCCGGGTGACTTCACGCCCGTGCCCGGCGGACTGCCGCTGCTCGACGCGGACGGCGCGGCGGCCCTCGCCCGGTCCGGACTGCTGCTGGACGCCCGGGCGGCCGAGCGCTACCGGGGCGACGTCGAGCCGATCGACCCCGTCGGCGGGCACATCCCCGGCGCGGTCTCGGCTCCGACCACGGAGAACGTCTCGGAGGGCGCCACCACTTTCCTGTCCCGCGAGGAACTGGCCGCCCGTTTCAAGCGACTGGGCGCCGAGGACGCTCGCGAGGTCGGTGTCTACTGCGGCTCCGGCGTCTCCGGCGCGCACGAGGTCCTGGCTCTGGCGATCGCCGGAATCCCGGCGGCGCTCTACGCCGGTTCCTGGTCGGAGTGGTCCTCCGATCCCACCCGGCCGGTCGCCACGGGCCCCGACCCGCGATAGCGGGCAGGGGCCGGACCGACACGCTCGGCTGGTTCGGCAACGCCGCGGTTCGCCGTGCCGGGCCTCGCGACGGGGCGAACTCGCCTGATGCGGCACCGGAGAACGGTGGAGGGCTCATACGGAAACCCGTATGAGCCCTCCACCGCGATGGCCGGAGGGGGCTACTCCTGCTTCTTCCGGCGGGTGCCGAACACGATCTCGTCCCAGCTCGGAACCGCCGCGCGGCGGCCCGGGCGGACGCCGTCGGCCTCGGCCTGCCGGTCCGTGGTTCCGGTGAGGCGATCACGGTGGCCGGTGACCGAACGCGGCATCAGGACGTCCGCGTACGCCGAGCCGGCGCCGGCGGACGCCGCGGGCGCGGGGGGCTCCTCGGCCTCGGGTTCCTGTACGGGCTCGGCGGCCGGCGTCTCCGGCGCCGGCCGCTCCGGCACGACGAGGTCGCCGCGGAAGCTCGGGACCGCCTCCAGCAGGCTGGTCAGCGAGTCCCGCCCGGTCTCGTCGGCCTCGGGCTCCGGCGCCGGGAGCTGCGCGGGGCGGTCCGGGGCGCGGTCGAGCGGCCGGTCCCGGGGAAGCCGGGCGATGCGCGGTACGAACGGGAAGCTCGGCTCATGGGTGACGCCGATGGCGTCGTCCGTCTCCCCGATCAGCGCCCGGGCCTCGTCGTCGACGGCCTGGACCAGCCGGCGCGGCGGGTCGTACGTCCAACTCGCCGAGTGCGGCTCTCCCGCCACCCGGTAGACCAGCAGCACTTCCCAAGTGCCGTCGTCGCGCCGCCAGGAGTCCCACTGGACGGTGTCCTTCTCGGCACCCCGCAGGAGCAGGCGCTCCTGCACGGCCTCGCCGAGCTGCGGCCCGGTGTTCTCCCCGGGACGGCGGACGGGCGTCTTGCGCGCACGCTCCGCCATGAACGCGCGCTCCGCGAGGACGGGTCCCTCGAACCGGCGTACCCGTTCCACGGGAATGCCGGCGAGCTGGGCGACCTCCTCCGCGGACGCGCCTGCTCGTATGCGCGCCTGGATGTCGCGCGGGCGGAGGTGGCTCTCGACCTCGATCTCGATCTGGCCGAGGCGCGCGCGGTCGTTGCGGACGGCGGCGCGCAGCCGTTCATCAATCGGAAGCGTGTACTCCGTGCTGTCCGCAGCCTTCAGCACCAGTCGTGTGCCGTCGTTTGAGACGGCCACGACACGCAGTTCGGGCATGGGGACCTCCCGGGTGGTGCCTGCCGACGTCACGTGCGTCGCTGCTTCCGCTAGTCGAGTGTGGCCTGCCCGGGTGCAGCCTGCCACAACCTTGCCGAGTTGCCCGGCGTGTCGGGCATGGGCCCTGGACCGCCGTTATGGCACGGTTACCTGTTTGCAACGCAGGGTGACGAGCATCGCCACCCTTTACAGCAGGCGACCGCGCGGTGCCACGGCGCCGCCGGTTCGAGTGCCGCTTTCGGCCCCCTGTCCCCGGGGCCGTGCACCCGTGAGAGAGACCGGACCCAGGGCTCGTCACAGTACTCCATTCGGGCCATCGGGGTGGACCGGCGCGCCGCCGAACTTGTCGCGTAGGCCGCAAGTTCCGTTCCTCTACCCCGGATTCGGGGGTGGCAAGCTTCACAGAATCCACAGAATCGGAACTATTCGATTCGCCCATATGTCCCTACCTGGTGCACGGTGGGACAGATGGGTAAGCAGAGGCCGGAGATGCATCACACGAGGGACGACGGCGCGGCGGAGCGGAAGGAGCGGCGACTGGACCTGAGCGTTCCGCAGGTCGCGGGCAGTGCCCTCGCGGCGGTCGCGGCGGCCGTCCTCGCCTCTCGACTCGGCGTCTACGGAACGATTCTGGGCGCCGGAGTGATGAGTGTGGTGGCCACCTGCGGCGGCTCTCTCTTCCAGCACCTGTTCCGGCGGACCGGCGAACAGATCCGCGATGTCACGCGGCAAACCGGCTCCAAGGGCCGCCGGCCGCCCGCCGGTTCCCCGGAACCGGAGCCCGCCGCGTACGGTGAGCCGCGCGGTCACGGGGAGTTCGGCGCGGCGACCGTCCACGGCACTCGCGCCCGCGGCCGGAAGCGGTGCTTGCTCGCCGCCGCCGTCGTCTTCGCCGTCGCGATGCTCGGCATCACCGGGTACGAACTCGCGTCCGGCCGGGACCTCGGCGGCGGGCGGGGCACCACGGTGGGTACGGCCGTCCGCGGCGGAGGCGAGTCCTCGGCCGGAGACGAGTCGCCCTCGCCGCCGGGCCCACAGCAGAGCCGGGACGGCGGGCGGTACGGGCAGCGGGGCGGTGAACACGACGGCACTTCCGGAACGGACGACGGCTCCGGAGCGGGCAGCGGTGCGGGCGACCGGGGTGGGAGCGGCACCGAGGGCGACGGTCGGGGCGGCTCCGGCTCCGCGTCGGGCTCCGGTCCGGGGAATGACGGTGGTGAAGGGGACCGGCCGTCCTCCGGCCCTTCCGCCTCCGCCGATGACGAGGCCCCGGCGGCGCCGCAGGACTCGGCGCCCTCCGCGCCCGCGCCGGCCGGATCCACGCGAGGGACGGCGCCGGACGCCCCTTAGCGCAGGCGCCGGCGCCCCGAGGGCATGCAGGGAAACAAGACCTCGGTCCCCTGCAGGCCCTCAGGCGCCCAGTACCCGCCGCAGATGGTCGTTGCCGAACACCCGGTCGGGATCCAGCCGGTCGCGCAGCGCCAGGAACTCGCCGAACCGCGGGTACACGCTCTCGAAGTACTCCGCGTCGCGCGTGTGGATCTTGCCCCAGTGCGGCCGGCCGCCGTGCGCGGTCATGATCCGCTCCACCGCGGTGAAGTACGAGCGGTACGGCGTGCCCTTGTACATGTGCACGGCGATGTACGCGGTCTCGCGCCCGGACGCGGTGGACAGCGTGATGTCGTCGGCGGGTGCCGTCCGCACCTCCACGGGGAAGCTGATCCGGAGCGGCGAACGGTCGACCATGGCCTTCAGCTCACGCAGCGCGGCGACCGCGGCCTCCCTCGGGAGCGCGTATTCCATCTCGACGAAGCGCACCCGGCGGGGACTTGTGAAGACCTTGTAGGGAATGTCCGTGTACGTGCGAGCGGACAGCGCGCGGCTGGAGACCTTCGCGATCGCCGGAATCGTGGCCGGTATCGCACGTCCGAGTGAATTGACCACCTGGAACAGTCCGTTGGAGAGGAATTCGTCCTCGATCCACCCGCTGACCGCTCCGGGCGGGGCGACGGGACCGGAGCTGCGGTTGTTGCGTTTGGTGTTGCAGCTGCCCGTGTGGGGGAACCAGTAGAACTCGAAGTGCTCGTTCTCCGCGTGCAGCTCGTCGAACTCCGAAGTCACCCGGTCGAAGGACATCGGCTCCTCGCGGGCCGTCAACAGGAACATCGGCTCGACGGCGAGGGTGATCGCGCTGATCACGCCCAGTGCGCCGAGTCCGATCCTGGCCGCGGCGAAGAGCTCGCGCTCCTCGCCGGTCCCCTTCTCGGAGCAGGTCAGCACCGAACCGTCCGCCGTGATCAGCTCGATCCCCCGGATCTGCGCGGCGATCGAGGCGGAGTCCCGGCCGGTGCCGTGCGTCCCGGTGCTCGTGGCACCCGCGACCGTCTGCTCCATGATGTCGCCCATGTTCGTGAGCGACAGGTCCTCGCGGGCGAGCGCGGCGTTGAGCCGCTTCAGCGGGGTGCCGGCCTCGACGGTCACCGTCATCGCCGTACGGTCGATCTCCCGGATGCCCGTGAGGAGATCGGGCCTCACCAGCACGCCGTCCGTCGCGGCGATCGCGGTGAACGAGTGGCCGGTGCCGACCGTCTTCACCCGCAGACCGTCCTCCGCGGCGCGGCGCACGGCCTCGGCCAGTTCCCCCGCCGAGGCCGGAGTGACCTCCCGCACCGGACGGGCGGTCACCGTGCCCGCCCAGTTACGCCACGCGTTCCTCGTCGTGGTCCCGGATGTGCTCGTCATCCCGCCCCTCCCGCGTCGGCACCGGCCTGCGCAGCCGGTTGTACCCCGGGAACGCGACCACGACCGCGAGCGCTCCCGCCACCGCGGGCACCGCGTACGCGGCACCGGCCCCGTACTCGTCAACCACCCATCCTGAGGCCGACAAGCCGAGCGAGACGCCGACCGCGAGCCCGGTACCGGTCCAGGTCATGCCCTCGGTCAGCTTGGTGCGCGGTACGTGCGCTTCGACGAGGGCCATGGTCGTCACCATGGTGGGCGCGATGGCCAGGCCCGCGACAAAGAGCGCCACGGCCAGGACCACCAAGTTCCCGGCCAGTTGGAGGGGGATCATACTCACGGCCATCGCGCACACGCCCAGTACCCACCTGCGGGCCGGCTCGCCCTTCAGGTGCAGCAGGCCGAAGACCGCTCCTGCCAGGCAGGAGCCCAGCGCGTACACCGCCAGGACCAGGCTGGCCGCGGCCTTGCTGCCCTGCTCCTCGGCGAAGGCCACCGTCACCACGTCGATCGAGCCGAAGATGGCGCCCGTCGCGACGAAGGTCACGACCAGCACCCGCAGACCGGGGGAGCGCAGCGCGGAACCGCCGCTGTCGGACGTACGCGGGTGCGGCGCGGGCTCGGTCGCGCGCTGCGCCGTGAGCCAGAGCACGCCGATCACCAGGAAGGCGGTGGCCAGCAGCGGGCCCGCCTCGGGGAACCAGACCGTGGACAGACCGATGGAGATGATCGGGCCGACGATGAAGCACACCTCGTCGACGATCGACTCGAAGGCGTACGCGGTGTGCAGTTCGCGGGGCGAACCCTGGTAGATCGCCGCCCAGCGCGACCGCGTCATCGCGCCGACGGCCGGAATGCATCCGGCGCAGGCGGTGAACGCGAACAGCATCCAGTTCGGCGCCCCTTGACGGGCGCAGACGAGCAGTCCCCCCACCGCGGCGACCGATATCAGCAGGGCGGGGCGCAGCACCCTGCTCTGCCCGTGCCGGTCGACCAGCCGGGACACCTGGGGGCCGAGCACCGCCGCCGAGAGCGCCAGGGTCGCGGAGAGCCAACCGGCGAGGCTGTAGCGCCCCGTCAGCTGGGAGACCATGGCCACGATGCCGACGCCCATCATGGACAGTGGCATGCGCCCGAAGAGGCCCGCGGCGGAGAACGCCAGGGTGCCGGGGGCCGCGAAAAGGGCGCGGTAGGGACTGGGCAAGACGGCGCTCCGTAAGGAATGTGAGTGGCCGGTACAGCTTACTGGTGAGGCAACCCTTACTCCAGTGCGGTTTTTCCGCTGTCCGAGGCTGGTGGGAGGATCGCACCATGGCCGAACAGCACGATCCCGCCCCGCGCGACCCAGCCCCCTACGACGCCCTGCTGCTGCTCTCCTTCGGCGGTCCCGAAGGACCGGACGACGTGGTCCCGTTCCTGGAGAACGTGACGCGCGGCCGCGGCATCCCCAAGGAGCGCCTGAAGGAAGTCGGCCGGCACTACTTCCTCTTCGGCGGGGTCAGCCCGATCAACGACCAGAACCGGGCGCTGCTGCACGCGCTCCGCAAGGACTTCGCCGGCGCCGGCCTCGATCTGCCGGTCTACTGGGGCAACCGGAACTGGGCGCCGTACCTGACGGACACCCTCCGCGAGATGGTCCTCGACGGGCGCCGCCGGGTGGCCGTGCTCGCCACCAGCGCGTACGCCTCGTACTCGGGCTGCCGGCAGTACCGGGAGAACCTCGCGGACGCGCTCGCCGCGCTGGAGGCGGAGGGGCTGCCGCTGCCGCGCGTCGACAAGCTGAGGCACTACTTCAACCACCCCGGTTTCCTCGCCCCGATGGTGGAGGGCGTGCTCGCGTCGCTCGCCGACCTGCCCGAGGACGTGCGGGCGGGCGCGCACCTGGCGTTCACCACCCACTCGATCCCGGACGCGGCCGCGGACAGCTCGGGTCCGGTCGCCGACCACGGCGACGGCGGGGCCTACGTGAAGCAGCACCTCGACGTGGCGAGGGTGATCGTCGACGCGATCAGGGAGGAGACCGGCACCGACCACCCCTGGCGTCTCGTGTACCAGTCGCGCAGCGGTGCCCCGCACATCCCCTGGCTGGAGCCGGACATCTGCGACCACCTGGAGGAGCTGCACGGCGAGGGGGTCCCGGCCGCCGTGATGGTGCCGATCGGCTTCGTGTCGGACCACATGGAGGTCCTGTACGACCTGGACACGGAGGCCACCGCCAGGGCCGCCGAACTGGGGTTCCCGGTCCGTCGGTCGGCGACGGTCGGGGCGGACCCGCGCTTCGCGGCGGCGGTCCGCGACCTGCTCCTGGAGCGGGCGGCGACCGAGCGGGGGAAGGTGGTGGAGCGGTGTGCGCTCGGTGAGCTGGGGCCGTCCCACGACCTCTGCCCGATCGGATGCTGCCCGGCGCGGTCGGAGCGCCCGGCGGCGGCCGGCGCGGACAGCCCGTACGCGTAGTGCCGCGTCGGGCAGGGTTCGCCCGTCGCGACGGGGCGGGCGTCGCCCGACGCGGCACTGGAGCGGGCGGACCCGTACGTACGGACGGAGAGCCGTCGTACGGAAGGGGGGTGCGGTCGCTGCCCGCACGTCCCGGCACATGACACAGCCACGCATCCTGGGAGCCATTCCGTGACCGACCCTCTGCTCGACGAACTGCTCTCCCTCGCGCTGGAGGCCGCGCGCCGGGCGGGTGAGCTGCTGCGGGACGGCAGGCCCGACGATCTCGCCGTCGCCGCGACCAAGTCCAGCCCGATCGACGTCGTGACCGAGATGGACATCGCCGCCGAGAAGCTGATCACCGGCTTCCTCACCGGTGCCCGGCCGGACGACGGTTTCCTCGGTGAGGAGGGGGCCTCCACGGAGGGGACGAGCGGTGTCCGCTGGGTGGTGGACCCGCTCGACGGCACCGTGAACTACCTCTACGGCCTGCCGACGTGGGCCGTCTCCATCGCGGCGGAGCGGGACGGGGAGACCGTCGTGGGCGTCGTAGAGGTGCCGATGCGCGGCGAGACGTACCGGGCCGTGCGCGGGGGCGGCGCCTTCTGCGGCGACCGCCCGCTCCGGTGCCGCCCCGCACCGCCGCTGGACCAGGCACTGGTCTCGACGGGGTTCAACTACGTCCAGTCCGTGCGCCGTCACCAGGCGGAAGTGGCACGGCAGCTGATCCCGCGGTTCCGCGACATCCGGCGCGGCGGCTCGGCCGCGGTGGACCTCTGCGACGTCGCCGCCGGCCGTCTGGACGGCTACTACGAGCGGGGCCTCCACCCCTGGGACCTCGCGGCGGGCGACCTCGTCGCCCGCGAGGCGGGGGCCCTCACCGGGTCCCGCCCGGGAGAACCGCCGAACCGCGATCTGGCCGTCGCGGCGTCGCCGGGCGTCTTCACCCCGCTCCAGCGCCTGCTCGACGAGCTCGGCGCCTGGCACGACTGAGGCGGGCCGGGCGGCCGACCACGGCGCCGGCACGGGTCCGCACATGCGTGGGGGCCCGGTGCCGTCCCACGGCACCGGGCCCCCACGGGCCGGTCAGGCGCTGACGGCGCCGAACTTCACGCCGTGCTCCGCCGCGAGACGGTGCAGGTCCTCCAGCTCGGCCTGCTCGACCTCCGCCAGGAAGTCGTCGCCGTCCTCACGGGCCCGCGTGAGGTCGGTCTCCGTGGCCTTGATGCGCTGCAGAAGACCTGCGGTGAATGCGTCCATGGTCGCGCCCCCTCGTCGTGGGTCGGTGGCGGGTGGTGGATCACGCGCACCCTCTGGGGGACAGAGAGACGGGGTGTGGCATGCCACATACACGGCGTGATCGCGGGGTGTGCAGTCGTCCTCCCCAGGGCCATCCTCAGGGAAACCTCAACTCCACCGGGAACCGCGTGAATTCCCGGTGCACTCCTGGTGCCCCCGGGGTGCGCCTTCTCCGTCTTACGGCCGGTTTACGCGCGTAAGGGGCAGGATGGAGACAGAACGAACCATCATTCGACCACCGACCCGCCCGAGGTCACCGCCGACCTGCCCGGTCACGGTACCGGGCGGTCACACAGGAAGGACCAGCCTCGTGCGCGTACTCGTCGTCGAGGACGAGCAGCTGCTCGCCGATGCGGTGGCCACCGGACTGCGCCGGGAGGCCATGGCGGTCGACGTCGTGTACGACGGCGCCGCCGCCCTCGAACGCATCGGCGTGAACGACTACGACGTGGTCGTCCTCGACCGCGACCTCCCCTTCGTCCACGGCGACGACGTCTGCCGCAAGATCGTCGAACTCGGCATGCCCACGCGCGTCCTGATGCTGACCGCCTCCGGCGACGTCAGCGACCGTGTGGAAGGACTGGAGCTCGGGGCGGACGACTACCTGCCCAAGCCCTTCGCGTTCACCGAGCTCACCGCGCGTGTGCGCGCGCTGGGCCGGCGCACGACCGTACCGCTGCCGCCCGTCCTGGAGCGCGCCGGGATCAAGCTCGACCCCAACCGGCGCGAGGTGTTCCGCGAGGGCCGGGAGATCCAGCTCGCCCCCAAGGAGTTCGCCGTGCTGGAGGTCCTCATGCGCAGCGAGGGCGCGGTCGTCTCGGCCGAACAGCTGCTCGAGAAGGCGTGGGACGAGAACACGGACCCGTTCACCAATGTCGTCCGGGTCACCGTCATGACCCTGCGCCGCAAGCTCGGGGAGCCCCCGGTGATCGTCACCGTCCCGGGCTCCGGCTACCGGATCTGAGCGTGGCGACGGCACCCGCGCCCCCCACGGCGCCCCCCAAGCCCACCTGGGACCCGAGAGAGCCCGTCGGGCCGCTGCTGCGTCCCACCATCCGGATAAGGCTCACCCTGCTGTACGGCGGGATGTTCCTGATCGCGGGCATCCTGCTGCTGTCGATCATCTATCTGCTGACGGCGCAGGCGCTGCACGACGGCATCCGCCAGTCCGTCGAGGTCGGTGCGGCGCCCGGCGCGAACGTCACCATCACCAGCCCGACGTGCCCCCGCATCAACGACCTGGTCGACAACGGCCAGCGGAACGCGGCGCTGAAGCTGTGCATCGCCGAGCAGCGCCAGCACGCCCTCGACGAGCTCCTGACCCGCTCTCTCTTCGCGCTCCTCGGCCTCAGCGTGATCGCGTTCGCCTTCGGCTACGCCATGGCCGGCCGCGTCCTGTCCCCGCTCGGCAAGATCACCCGCACCGCCCGCCGGGTCGTCGGCACGGACCTCTCGCGGCGGATCGAGCTGGAGGGCCCGGACGACGAGCTGAAGGAGCTCGCGGACACGTTCGACGAAATGCTGGAGCGGCTGGAGAGGGCCTTCTCCGCACAGCAGCGGTTCGTCGCCAACGCCTCGCACGAGCTGCGCACGCCCCTGGCGATCAACCGGACCCTGCTGGAGGTGCACCTCTCCGACCCGGGTGCCCCGGCCGAGCTGCAGCAGCTCGGGAAGACCCTGCTCGCCACCAACGAACGGAGCGAGCAGCTCGTGGAGGGGCTGCTGCTGCTCGCCCGCAGCGAGAACCAGATCGTGGAGCGCAAGCCCGTCGACCTGGCCGAGGTCGCCGGCCGCGCCGTGGACCAGACGAGGGCGGAGGCCGAGGCCAAGGGCGTCGAGATCCGCGGGGAGCGAGTTCCCGCGGTCGTCCAGGGCAACGGCGTACTGCTGGAGCGGATCGCCCTGAACCTCGTGCAGAACGCGGTGCGGTACAACGTCGCGGACGGCGGCTGGGTCGAGGTCACCACCGAGGTCCAGCACGGCCAGGCGGTGCTGGTGGTGACGAACACCGGGCCGGTGGTGCCCGCGTACGAGATCGACAATCTCTTCGAGCCATTCCGGAGGCTCCGCCAGGAGCGCACCGGCAGTGACAGGGGGGTCGGGCTTGGCCTGTCGATCGCGCGGTCCGTCGCGAGGGCCCACGGTGGCCGTATCATCGCGGAGCCGCGCGAGGGCGGCGGCCTCGTCATGCGCGTCACCCTGCCGCTCTGAGGACATGCTTCAGGGCCGCGGATGACACCGAAGGGCCGCCGAGGGAAACGCCTCTGTTCGCTTTACGCGGAATTTTCGGGACCCGCGCCCGGAGGTTCGCTGTGTGATCGATCACAGAGGCGAATTTCCGGCCATGTACTCTCCGTCGTCAAAGATCCTGTGGAACGCCGGGAACGTCCGGGTTTCCGGGGGTCGGAATGACGGGAAGTACACGGGGTGGCGCCCGTGAAGTGCGACATTAGGACCGTGTACGGTCCTGATCGCCATCCAAGCTGATCACTCATGAGGGGTCGGGTTGGGTGTCGATTGAGTAACAGACCTTGATGTGAGGCAAAATCTCCGCCTCAGGTCGGGCACAAGTCCGGCCTCTCACGCGTTACGTGCGCTGGAGACACCGCAAACACCCAGAGGGGGAGAGCGACATGGCTACGGATTACGACACCCCACGCAAGACCGACGACGACATCGATTCCGACAGCCTCGAAGAGCTGAAGGCGCGCCGGAACGACAAGACGACCTCCACGGTCGACGTCGACGAGTTCGAGGCCGCGGAGGGCCTGGAGCTGCCCGGAGCGGACCTCTCGAACGAGGAGCTGGCCGTACGGGTGCTGCCCAAGCAGGCTGACGAGTTCACCTGCATGAGCTGCTTCCTGGTCCACCACCGCAGCCAGCTGGCCCGCGAGAAGAACGGCCAGCCGATCTGCCGCGACTGCGACTGAGGTCCGGTCGGCCGTGGCAGGCGACGGACCGGCGGACCGGCCGGCGAAGCGGCGCTTCCGCCGGAAGGGTCCCCCGGACGCACATCCGGGCGGTACCGGCCCGTGGGACGGCGAGAAGCCGTCGGACGGGCGGGACGAGCCTGCCCGCCTGCCCTCTCCCGGTGAAACGCGTGACGACGAGCGAGGCCTGCCGGCCTCGCTCGAGGCCGCAGCTCAGGCGGGGTCCCCGACCAGGGCCCGGCGCCTGGACGCCGTCAGGCAGGGAGTCCGCAGGAGCGGCGCGGCCGCCATGACCGGCGTGCGCAAGAGCGGCGACGCCGCCAAGGTCGCGCTGGGCTTCGTCGCCGACCGGCTCATCGAGTACGCGCCGCGGATTCCCGTCCGCGATCTCACCACCCTGCGGGCCCAGTTCCCGGGCCTCGGCCCGGAGCAGATCGCGGACAAACTGATCGCGGGTGCGGCCAACGGCACGTCGACCGTGGGCGCCGGGATCGGCGCGGCGGCCATGATGCCGGTGCCGCCCGCACTCCCGGCCGAGCTGGCGACGGAGATCATCGGCGTCGCGGCGATCGAGCTGAAGCTGATCGCCGAACTTCACGAGGTCTACGGCCTGCGCCCGCCCGGCAACCTCACGGAGCGCTCCACCGCCTACCTGGGCAGCTGGTCGGAGGAGCGCGGCATCGACGTGTCCGAACCGTCGACGATCAACGCAGCCCTGGGCGGCCGGATGAAGCGCGAGCTCCGGCAGCAGATCATGAAGCGCACGGTCCGCAATCTGCCGAACCTGATGCCCTTCATGATCGGTGCCGCCGTCGGCGCCGTGATGAACCGGCGGGACACCAGGAAGCTGGCCGAGCGCATCCGCAAGGACCTGCGCGCCAGGCAGGTGCCCTGGGACGCGCTGCCCCCGCAGCCCCGGCTGGAACAGCCCGGAGAGCTGCCGCACACCATCCCCGTCGAGCTCCGCCGCGAACTCGACCGCTGACTCCACGCACGGGACGCGCGTCCGCGCTCGCGGGCGGCCGTCGCCGCCCGTCAGCGGTCCCTGACGGCCTCGAGCGCGGCGATCAGGCCCTTCGGGTCCCGCGTGGACAGATACAGGTAGGGCGTCGGGTCCTCCGGGTCCGTGACCGGCACACGCACCGCCGTCGGCACGTAGCTGCGGAGCAGCATGAAGGCACGCGGATCCGCCTTGTACGAACGCCAGGCCCGGGCGTCCTCGGCCTCCAGTGCCTCGGGCTCGCCGAGCGCCGGGACGGGGATCCGGGCGTCGCCCGCCACCAGCGAGTCCGCCACCACCCTGATCCGGGCGGAGCCGTACGAGCTCACACCGGCCGCCGTCAGCGCGCCCGCCGCGATCAGCCCGCCGAGCATCGGCACCGTGCCCAGCGGGAGCAGGACCAGACCGCCCGAGACCGCCACCAGAACGGTGATCAGCCACCAGGAGCGGGGGACGGTGAGACGCTCGTCGTAACGGGGTGCCGCGGGGGAGCCGGACGGTGTGGCGGAGGGCTGCATGAACCCAAGCTTGGCACGGCGCGACCAGCAGGTTGCCCCGCGGGTAAGGTCTGCGGCTGTGAGTACTGCACTGACCCCTCCCGCCGACGCCGCGGCGCCGGTACGGCACCCCGACGCGCCGGCTCCCGGTGAGCTCCTGGGCGCGCACTACGAGTACTGCTTCGGCTGCGGTGGCGGGCAGCCCCACGGGCTGCACCTGGAGGCGCGGGCCGGCGAGGGCGTCAGTCTCACCGCCGAGTTCACCGTGACCGCCGCCCACCAGGGAGCGCCGGGCCTCGCCCACGGAGGCGTCCTGGCCACCGCGCTGGACGAGACACTCGGCTCGCTCAACTGGCTGCTGCGGGTGATCGCGGTGACCGGACGCCTGGAGACCGACTTCGTCCGTCCCGTCCCCGTGGACACGGTGCTGTTCCTGGAGGCCGAGGTCACGGCGGTCGCCGGCCGCAAGATCTACTCCCGGGCCACCGGCCGGATCGGCGGCCCGGAGGGCCCCGTCGCGGTCCGCGCCGAGGCCCTCTTCATCGAAGTCAAGGTCGACCACTTCATCGACAACGGCCGTCCGGAGGAGATCCAGGCGGCCATGGCCGACCCCGACCAGGTCAGGCGCGCCCGCGCCTTCGAGGTGAACCCCTGATGCGCGAACCCGTCGACGTACTCATCCGGCGCGTGGACCCGGAGGTGCCGATTCCGCAATACGGACATCCGGGCGACGCGGGTGTCGATCTGGTGACCACCCGGGCCGCCGAGCTGGCGCCGGGGGAGCGCGCCGTGCTGCCGACCGGGGTGTCCATCGCCCTCCCGGACGGGTACGCGGCCTTCGTGCACCCGCGGTCGGGCCTGGCGGCCCGCTGCGGACTGGCGCTCGTGAATGCCCCGGGGACGGTGGATGCCGGGTACCGTGGGGAGATCAAGGTGATCGTGGTCAATCTGGACCCGCGCGAGAGCGTGCGGTTCGAGCGGTTCGACCGGATTGCTCAACTGGTCGTCCAGCAGGTCGAGAAGGTGCGCTTCCACGAGGTGGCGGAGCTTCCCGGCTCGGCGCGGGCCGAGGGGGGCTTCGGGTCCACCGGCGGTCATGCCGCCGTGGACGGACCGGGCGGCTCACAGGGTGGGAATCGATACGCTTCGGTCGTATCCGACCGGGAAGGACAGTGACGTGTTCGGACGTCGCAAGAAGAGCAGTCCCGCTGGAGAAGCAGCGGACGTGGCGGGCGAGGCCGAGCAGGTCGTCGACGAGCTCGACGCGGACGACGCGGCGGAGCAGGACGAGCCCCGCCGGGTGAACCTTCCGCCGGCGCCGCGGCCCGACGGCCCCTGGGACGTCTCCGAGGTCTCCCGGCCCGAGGAGGGCCGCGTGGACCTGGGCGGTCTCCATGTGCCCGGGGTCGAGGGCATGGAGCTGCGCGTGGAGGTCGCGGGGGACGCGATCGTGGCGGCCACCGTCGTGCTGCGCGACAGCGCGATCCAGCTGCAGGCGTTCGCGGCTCCCAAGAAGGAAGGCATCTGGGGCGAGGTCCGGGAGGAGATCGCCTCCGGCATCACCCAGCAGGGCGGCGTCATCGACGAGGTCGAGGGCCCCTTGGGCTGGGAGCTCCGGGCCCAGGTCCCGGTCCAGCTGCCCGACGGTACCGGTGGCGTGCAGCTGGTGCGCTTCGTCGGCGTGGACGGGCCGCGCTGGTTCCTGCGCGGAGTGATCTCCGGGCAGGGCGCCGTGCAGCCGCAGGCCGCGGGCCTGCTGGAGCAGATCTTCCGGGACACGGTCGTGGTCCGCGGCGAGGGGCCGATGGCGCCCCGCGACCCGATCGTCCTGAAGCTGCCGAACGACGCGCAGATGGTGCCCGAGGGCGTCCAGCAGGAGGAGCAGGAGACATCCCGCTTCTCCGGAGGCATGGGACAGCTGCAGCGCGGTCCGGAGATCACCGAGGTGCGCTGAGGCGGATCCTCCACGGCCGTGGGCCGTGGCAGCGTGCGGTGGGCCGCACCCCGGGGCGGGGTGCGGCCCACCGCCGTTCGACCTCCTCGCTCCCCGGGGCCGTTCCGGCCGATACCGGTCCGTCGTCCCGGGGCGGGGGACCGTCAGGGCCCTCCCGACCAGGGGTCCGGTGCGTCAGAATCGCATCAATACGTCCCTCGGCAGAGCATGCGGTCCGACATGTCCGATTTCCTGGATGTAGTTTCGGCAAGGCGTCCACGGCGGGCGCGCAGCAGCCGGTGCCCGGCTGCCGGTGAGGGACGATGAGGCCATGGCGCGCGGCAAGCTACGGATCTATCTCGGGGCCGCACCGGGGGTGGGCAAGACCTACGCGATGCTCTCCGAAGCGCACCGGCGCGTCGAGCGGGGCACGGACTGCGTCGTCGGCTTCGTGGAGCACCACGACCGGCCGCGGACCGAGGTCATGCTGCACGGTCTGGAGCAGGTCCCCCGCGCCGAGCTCGATCACCGGGGGGCCGTCTTCACCGAGATGGACGTGGACGCCGTCCTGGCCCGCCGGCCAGCCGTCGCCCTCGTGGACGAACTGGCCCACACCAATGTGCCCGGCTCGCGCAACACCAAGCGCTGGCAGGACGTCGAGGAACTCCTCGCCGCCGGCATCGACGTGATCTCGACCGTCAACATCCAGCATCTGGAGTCGCTCGGCGACGTGGTCGGGTCGATAACCGGCGTGCGGCAACGGGAGACCGTCCCCGACGACGTCGTCCGCCGTGCCGACCAGATCGAGCTCGTCGACATGTCGCCCCAGGCACTGCGCCGCCGCATGGCACACGGCAACATCTACAAGCCCGACAAGGTCGACGCGGCACTGTCCAACTACTTCCGCCCCGGCAATCTCACGGCCCTGCGCGAGCTCGCCCTGCTGTGGGTCGCCGACCGCGTCGACGAGTACCTCCAGCAGTACCGCGGCGAGCACGACATCCGCTCCACCTGGCAGGCCCGCGAGCGCATCGTCGTCGGCCTCACCGGGGGCCCCGAGGGACGCACCCTGATCCGGCGCGCCGCGCGCCTCGCGGAGAAGGGCGCGGGCGGGGTCGTGCTGGCCGTCTACATCGCCCGCAGCGACGGGCTGACCTCCGCCTCGCCCAAGGAACTCGCCGTCCAGCGCACGCTCGTCGAGGACCTCGGCGGCACCTTCCACCACGTCGTCGGCGACGACATCCCCTCCGCGCTGCTGGAGTTCGCCCGCGGGGTCAACGCCACCCAGATCGTGCTCGGCTCCTCGCGCCGCAAGGCCTGGCAGTACGTCCTCGGCCCCGGTGTGGGCGCCACAGTCGCCCGGGAGTCGGGCCCCGACCTGGACGTCCACATCGTCACCCACGAGGAGGCCGCCAAGGGCCGCGGACTGCCCGTGGCCCGGGGCGCCCGGCTCGGCCGCGCACGGATCGCCGCGGGCTGGCTGGTCGGCGTCGCGGGCCCGGCGTTGCTGGCGCTGCTGCTCACGCACACCGACGCGGACCTCGGGCTGGCCAACGACATGCTGCTGTTCCTGTCGCTGACCGTGACCGCGGCTCTGCTCGGCGGTCTGCTGCCGGCCCTGGCCTCCGCCGCCTTCGGCTCGCTGCTGCTGAACTACTTCTTCGCGCCGCCGCTGCACCGGTTCACGATCTCGGACCCGAAGAACATCGTCGCCATCGCGGTCTTCTTCGGGGTCGCAGTCGCCGTCGCGTCGGTCGTCGACCTCGCCGCCCGGCGGACCCAGCAGGCGGCCCGCCTGCGCGCGGAATCCGAGATCCTGTCGTTCCTCGCGGGCAGTGTGCTGCGCGGCGAGACGGCCCTCGACGCCCTGCTGGAACGGGTCCGTGAGACCTTCGGCATGGAGTCCGTGGCCCTGCTGGAACGCCTGAGCGACGTGGACCCCTGGACCTGTGCGGGCAGCGTCGGGCCCCGGCCCGTCGGCCGTCCCGAGGACGCCGACGTGGACATGCCCGTAGGCGAGGACATGGCCCTGGCGCTGTCCGGCCGCGTCCTGCCCGCCGAGGACCGGCGCGTGCTCGGAGCGTTCGCCGCCCAGGCCGCCGTCGTCCTCGAGCGGCAGCGGCTCGTCCACCGGGCCGAGGAGGGCCGCAAGCTCGCCGAGGGCAACCGCATCCGCACCGCGCTGCTCGCCGCCGTCAGCCACGACCTGCGCACCCCGCTCGCAGGCATCAAAGCGGCCGTCTCCTCGCTGCGCTCCGACGACGTCGAGTGGTCCGAGGACGACCGGGCCGAACTCCTCGCAGGCATCGAGGCCGGTGCCGACCGGCTGGACCACCTGGTCGGCAACCTGCTCGACATGTCCCGGCTCCAGACCGGCACCGTCACCCCGCTCATCCGCGGCATCGACCTCGACGAGGTCGTCCCCATGGCCCTCGTCGGTGTTCCGGAGGGCAGCGTCGAGCTGGACATCCCCGAGACCCTGCCGATGGTGCGCACGGACAAGGGCCTGCTGGAGCGGGCCGTCGCCAACATCGTCGAGAACGCCGTCAAGTACAGCCCCGACGACACCCCCGTCGTCGTCTCCGCGAGCGCCCACGGCGGCCGGGTCGAGGTACGGGTCGTGGACCGCGGCCGCGGCGTCCCGGACGACGCCAAGGACCGCATCTTCGAGCCCTTCCAGCGCTACGGCGACGCCCCGCGCGGCGCCGGGGTCGGGCTCGGCCTCGCCGTGGCCCGGGGCTTCGTCGAGGCGATGGACGGCACACTGTCCGCGGAGGACACCCCCGGCGGCGGCCTGACGATGGTCCTCACCCTCCGGACGGCATCCGGCACCGCCGCGACGGGCACCGGGACCCCCACCACGCGGGTCGCCGGCTGACCCCGCACGCCAACCCCGACGAACGGACGAGAGACGGAAGGAAGGCACTCATGACCCGAGTGCTCGTGGTCGACGACGAGCCGCAGATCGTACGCGCCCTCGTGATCAACCTGAAGGCGCGCAAGTACGAGGTCGACGCCGCCCCCGACGGCACGACGGCCCTCCAGGTCGCCGCGGCGCGCCACCCCGATGTCGTCGTCCTCGACCTCGGGCTGCCCGACATGGACGGCGTCGAGGTGATCAAGGGCCTGCGGGGCTGGACCCGAGTGCCGATCCTGGTCCTCTCCGCCCGGCACACCTCCGACGAGAAGGTCGAGGCCCTCGACGCCGGTGCCGACGACTACGTCACCAAGCCGTTCGGCATGGACGAGCTGCTGGCCCGCCTGCGGGCCGCCGTGCGCCGTGCCGAGCCCGCCGGCGGGGACGAGGACGAGATCGTGGTCGTCGAGACCGAGGGCTTCACCGTCGACCTCGCGGCGAAGAAGGTCGACCGGGACGGCAGGGACGTCCGGCTCACCCCGACCGAGTGGCACCTCCTGGAGGTCCTCGTCCGCAACACCGGCCGACTCGTCAGCCAGAAGCAGCTGCTCCAGGAGGTGTGGGGGCCCTCGTACGGCACCGAGACGAACTACCTGCGGGTCTACATGGCCCAGCTGCGCCGCAAGCTGGAGGCCGATCCGTCGCACCCCCGGCACTTCGTCACCGAGCCGGGCATGGGCTACCGCTTCGAGCGCTGAGGGCCTCCGCCGCCGCACCCCCCGGGGTGGGACGGCGGAGACCACCGTTTCGGCCGGTCCGCACCACACGGCTCTTGACGGTGCCCGTACATCGCCCCGGTACGCTTTCACCATGAGTGCTGTACCTCGATCCGGGAACGCCGAGAAGCCGGCGGGCCGCTTCCGGCGGATGCTCGACCGTCTGTCCAGCTCCCAGCAGGAACTCGAGTCCGCGGAGCTCAAGGAGGACGCGGAGGCATCGGGTTGCACGCCGATCTGCGACTGCGGCGACCGGCAGATCGTGAAGGTGACTGGTACCTTGCGCACGGTCACCCTGCGTCCGCGGGCCGGAGTCCCGGCCCTGGAGGCGGAACTCTTCGACGGTTCCGCGGCGCTGGACGTGGTGTGGCTGGGCCGGCGCTCCATCGTGGGCATAGAACCGGGCCGCAAGATGATCGCCTCCGGCAGGATCTCCATGAGCCAGGGCCGGCGGGTGCTGTTCAATCCCAAATACGAGCTCCGACCGCTCGGACAGGAGTAGCCGGTGACGTCCCTCGACAAGCCGACCACGCAGGAACAGGACGAAGACGGCCACGGCCGGCACGCCAGGGCCGTGACGGAAGCGGCCCTGTTCGAGGCCTTCGGCGGTATCCGGGGCACGGTCGAGACGGTCCTGCCCGGACTACTCTTCGTCACGATCTACACGATCAACAAGGACCTGCACCTCTCGGCCATCGCGGCCCTCGGGCTGTCCCTGGTCCTCGTCGCCGTCCGGCTCGTCCGCCGGGACACCGTGAAGCACGCCTTCAGCGGCGTCTTCGGTGTGGCCTTCGGCGTCGTGTTCGCGATGATGACCGGCAATGCGAAGGACTTCTACCTGCCGGGCATGCTGTACACGCTGGGCCTCGCCCTCACGTACATCATCACGACCCTGGCGGGCGTCCCCCTGATCGGCCTCATCCTCGGGCCGGTCTTCAAGGAGAACCTCTCCTGGCGCACCCGCAACCCCGGCCGCAAGAAGGCCTACGCCAAGGCCAGCTGGGCATGGGGCCTGATCCTGCTCGCCAAGTGCGCGATCCTCTTCCCGCTCTACTGGTGGGCGGACACGACCCAGCTCGGCTGGGTGCTGGTCGCGCTCAAGATCCCGCCGTTCCTGCTGGCGGTCTATCTGACCTGGGTCTTCCTGGCGAAGGCCCCGCCGCCCATCGATGTCTTCGCCGAGATGGAGGAGCAGGAGCGGGCCGAGGAGGCCCGCAAGGCGGCCGCGACCCGCGAGGGCGAGGCGTAACCGCCCGGACGCACACGGCCCCCGGCACCGACTCCCTGGGCGCCGGCAGCCGGAGGGCCGGTCGCCGGACGGACCGGATCCCCGGCCCGTCCGGCGACCGGCCCTCCGCGGTCCGTGCGGAGTCAGCCCGCCGTCGTCGGGTCCTCGCGGCGGACCGACAGCAGGTCCTCCAGCTGCTCCTCCCGCGCCTGCGCGGCCACGAAGAGGAGCTCGTCGCCCGGCTCCAGGGTCTCCTCGTCGTGCGGGGTGAGCACCCGGGGCCCCCGGATGATCGTCACCAGCGAGGTGTCCTCGGGCCAGGCCACATCGCCCACCTGCGTGCCGGCGAGCGCCGACTCCGGCGGCAGGGTCAGCTCGACGAGGTTGGCGTCGCCGTGGCTGAAGCGGAGGAGCCGCACCAGATCGCCGACGCTCACGGCCTCCTCGACCAGCGCCGACATCAGACGCGGCGTGGACACCGCGACATCGACGCCCCACGACTCGTTGAACAGCCACTCGTTCTTGGGGTTGTTCACCCGGGCCACCACGCGCGGCACGCCGTACTCGGTCTTCGCGAGCAGGGAGACGACGAGGTTCACCTTGTCGTCACCCGTCGCCGCGATCACCACGTTGCAGCGCTGCAGCGCCGCCTCGTCCAGCGACGTGATCTCACAGGCGTCGGCCAGCAGCCACTCCGCCTGCGGCACCCGCTCCACCGAGATGGCGGTGGGCGCCTTGTCGATCAGGAGCACCTCGTGCCCGTTCTCCAGCAGCTCTCCCGCGATGGAACGGCCCACCGCGCCGGCCCCGGCAATCGCGACCCGCATCAGTGACCGCCCCCCTCGGGACCCTGGGCGAACGCCGCCTCGACCTTCTCGATCTCGTCCGTGCGCATCATCACGTGCACCAGATCGCCTTCCTGCAGCACGGTCTGCGAGGTCGGCAGGACCGCCTCGCCCAGCCGGGTGAGGAACGCGACCCGCACGCCCGTCTCCTCCTGCAGCCGGCTGACCTTGTGGCCGATCCAGGCCGGGGAGGTGTGGACCTCGGCGAGCTGTACCGCGCCGCTCGGGTCCCGCCACAGCTCCTCCGCCCCGGAGGGCAGCAGCCGGCGGAGCATCTGGTCCGCGGTCCAGCGGACCGTCGCCACGGTGGGAATGCCCAGCCGCTGGTAGACCTCGGCGCGCCGCGGGTCGTAGATACGGGCCGCGACGTTCTCGATCCCGAACATCTCGCGGGCCACCCGCGCGGCGATGATGTTGGAGTTGTCACCGCTGCTGACCGCCGCGAAGGCACCGGCCTCCTCGATGCCCGCCTCGCGGAGCGTGTCCTGGTCGAAGCCGACGCCGGTGACCCGGCGCCCGCCGAACCCGGAGCCCAGACGACGGAAGGCGGTGGGGTCCTGATCGACGACGGCGACGGTGTGCCCCTGTTGCTCCAGGGTCTGCGCGAGCGCGGCTCCCACGCGCCCACAGCCCATGATCACGATGTGCACCTATCTACCCCGCAGTCCTGGTCATCCCGATGACCTGCGCAAACACCCTGCTCACTCTTCTCTCTCGGCTCTGCCGGGCAACGACGGGGCTCAGAGTGCGGTTGCCGCCCCAGACGAGCTTATGACGCGCTCCGCGCGTTGCCCTCATCCGAGGTACCGATACCGCCGGTAGACCCGATGACGTAGCACTCCGTGGCCGGGGCGTTGCCGCAGCGTGGCCGACCAGAGGCGATTTCGTGGCGGAGGGGCCCACGGGTGGGCGCCGTCAAGAGGAACCCCTTACGATCCTCTCCGTGTCCAAACTGACCGACCTGCCCAAACGCATCCTGATCGGCCGGGCGCTGCGGAGCGACAGGCTGGGCGAGACGCTCCTGCCGAAGCGGATCGCACTCCCGGTGTTCGCCTCCGACCCGCTGTCCTCGGTGGCCTACGCACCCGGGGAAGTGCTGCTGGTCCTCTCGATCGCGGGTGTGTCGGCCTACCAGTACAGCCCCTGGATCGCGGCCGCCGTCGTGGTCCTGATGTTCACCGTCGTCGCCTCCTACCGGCAGAACGTCCACGCGTACCCGAGCGGCGGCGGCGACTACGAGGTGGCGAACACCAACCTCGGCCCGAGGGCCGGCCTCACCGTCGCCAGCGCCCTCCTCGTCGACTACGTCCTCACCGTGGCCGTGTCGATCTCCTCCGGAGTGGAGAACCTGGGCTCCGCGGTCCACTTCGTGGTCGAGCACAAGGTGCTCAGCGCCGTCGTCATCATCCTGCTGCTGACCCTGATGAACCTGCGCGGGGTCAAGGAGTCCGGGAAGCTCTTCGCGATCCCCACCTACGTCTTCGTCTTCGGCGTCTTCACCATGATCGCCTGGGGCGCCTTCAAGGGCCTCGTCCTCGACGACACCATGCGCGCCCCGACCGCGGACTTCGAGATCAAGCCCGAGCAGCAGGGCCTGGCCGGCTTCGCCATGGTCTTCCTGCTGCTGCGCGCCTTCTCCTCCGGCTGCGCCGCGCTCACCGGAGTCGAGGCCATCAGCAACGGCGTCCCCGCCTTCCGCAAGCCCAAGAGCCGGAACGCCGCCACGACACTGCTGCTCATGGGCATGCTCGCGGTCACCATGTTCTGCGGCATCATCGGCCTGGCCATGGCCAGCGACGTGCGGATGGCCGAGAACCCCGCCCACGACCTCATCCAGAACGGACAGCCGGTCGGCCCCGACTACGTCCAGGACCCGGTGATCTCGCAGGTCGCGGCAGCCGTCTTCGGCGAGCAGACCTTCTTCTTCGTCCTGCTCGCCGCGGCCACCGCACTCGTCCTCTTCCTGGCCGCCAACACGGCGTACAACGGCTTCCCGCTGCTCGGCTCGATCCTCGCCCAGGACCGGTACCTGCCGCGCCAGCTGCACACCCGCGGCGACCGGCTCGCCTTCTCCAACGGCATCGTGCTGCTCGCCGGTGCGGCCATGCTGCTGGTCTGGGTCTACGACGCCGACTCCACGAAGCTCATCCAGCTCTACATCGTCGGTGTCTTCGTCTCCTTCACCCTCAGCCAGACCGGCATGGTCCGGCACTGGAACCGCCATCTGCGGACGGAGCGGGACCCGGCCGCACGGCGCCGCATGATCCGCTCGCGGGCGATCAACGCCTTCGGCGCCTTCTTCACCGGTCTCGTCCTGGTCGTCGTCCTCGTCACCAAGTTCACGCACGGCGCCTGGGTGGCGCTCCTGGGCATGGTGATCTTCTACGGGACCATGTCGGCGATCCGCCGCCACTACGACCGGGTGTCCGACGAGATCGCCGCACCCGTCGAGCCCTCCGACGACAGCGTCCGGCCCTCCCGGGTCCACTCCATCGTGCTGGTGTCCAAGGTCCACCGGCCGACCCTGCGGGCCCTCGCCTACGCCAAGCTCATGCGCTCCGACAAGCTGGAGGCCCTCAGCATCGACGTCGACCCGGCGGAGACCAAGGCGCTGAAGGACGAGTGGGACCGGCGCGGCATCAACATCCCGCTGAAGATCCTCCACTCGCCGTACCGGGAGATCACCCGGCCGATCATCGAGTATGTGAGGAGCCTGCGGCGGGAGAGCCCGCGCGACGCCGTCAGCGTGATCATCCCCGAGTACGTGGTCGGCCACTGGTGGGAGCACCTGCTGCACAACCAGAGCGCCCTGCGCCTCAAGGGCAGGCTGCTGTTCACCCCGGGCGTCATGGTCACCTCCGTCCCCTACCAGCTCCAGTCCTCCGAGCTGGCCAAGAAGCGGGCCAGGAAGCGCCAGGAGTGGAACGCGCCCGGATCGGTGCGCCGTGGCCCGGTGAGCGACCAGACCAAGGAGCCCAGCGGCCGGAGCTGACACGGGTACGGGCACCGGCCGGACGGGCCGGGGCACCCTCCGGCCCACGTAGACTGGGGGGCTGTCGTCCGCGGACGGGCGACGGCCCCCTCTCGTATCCCTGGAGTCATCCCGCCATGCCGAACGCTTCCGATGCCTCGCTCGCCGGGGAGGAGTACGAGGTCGAGGTCGGCCCCGTCGCGCACGGCGGGCACTGCATCGCCCGCACCGACGCCGGCCGGGTCCTCTTCGTCCGGCACGCGCTGCCCGGCGAGAAGGTCGTGGCCCGGATCACCGAGGGTGAGGAGGGCTCCCGCTATCTGCGCGCCGACGCCGTGCGCATCCTGGAGTCGTCCAAGGACCGCGTCGAGGCGCCGTGCCCTTACGCCGGGCCCGGACGGTGCGGCGGCTGCGACTGGCAGCACGCCAAGCCGGGTGCGCAGCGGCGCTTCAAGGGCGAGGTCGTCGCGGAGCAGCTGAAGCGGCTCGCGGGCCTCACCCCGGAGGAGGCCGGCTGGGACGGCACCGTCGTTCCGGCGGAGGGCGACAAGCTGCCCGCGGGCCAGGTCCCGGCCTGGCGCACGAGGGTGCAGTACGCCGTCGACACGGAGGGGCGCGCGGGGCTGCGCAGGCACCGCTCCCACGATGTGGAACCGGTCGAGCACTGCATGATCGCGGCGCCCGGGGTCTCGGAACTCGGCATCGAGGAGCGGAGCTGGAAGGGCATGGCCTCGATCGAGGCCATCGCCGCGACGGGTTCCCAGGACCGCCAGGTGATCCTCACCCCGCGGCCCGGTGCCCGGCTCCCGATCGTGGAACTGGACCGGCCGGTCTCCGTCCTGCGCGTCCACGAAGGCGACGGCAGTGTGCACCGCGTCCACGGCCGCCCCTTCGTCCGCGAGCGTGCGGACGACCGCACCTACCGGGTCGGCATGGGCGGCTTCTGGCAGGTCCACCCGAAGGCGGCCCAGATGCTCGTCGAGGCCGTGATGCAGGGTCTGCTGCCGCGCAAGGGCGACACCGCGCTCGATCTCTACTGCGGCGTCGGCCTGTTCGCGGGAGCGATCGCCCAACGCGTCGGCGAGAAGGGCGCGGTACTCGGCATCGAGTCCGGCAAGCGCGCGGTGGAGGACGCCCGCCACAACCTCCAGGACCTGCCGCGGGTGCGCATCGAGCAGGGCAAGGTCGAGTCCGTCCTGCCCCGCACCGGCATCACCGACGCCGACCTCGTCGTCCTCGACCCGCCCCGCGCGGGCGCCGGCCGCTCCACCGTCGAGTACGTCTCGGGCCTCGGCGCCCGCCGCATCGCCTACGTCGCCTGCGACCCGGCGGCCCTCGCACGGGACCTGGCGTACTTCCGCGAGAACGGCTACCGGCCGCGGACGCTGCGGGCGTTCGACCTGTTCCCGATGACGCATCATGTGGAGTGCGTGGCGATCCTTGAGCCTGCCGAAAAGGGCTCCTGACCCGCGGATTGCGGTCTGGATGGTTCGCTCGACCTGTTTAGCTGCCTGCACCGGGTCGAGCGAACGGGGCTCAGCGACTGCGCGAACGGCCCGCTCTCGGCCGACGGGCCCACGGAGTGGCTGCGGGCGGGCAACCTTCAGCACATGACGTACGTCGTGCGGAGCTTGCCCGGCGGCTGAGCGGGCCGCCAAGTCGTGCCTTTCTCACGCCAGGCGCAGTTCCGCCCACACCGTCTTGCCCGGCGCGCCCTCGCGCGGCGCCACGGCCCAGCGGGTCGCCAGTCCCGCGACGATCAGCAGACCCCGCCCGGACTCCGCGTCGCCCGGCGGTTCCGTGTCGGTGAGCACGGGCACGCGTTCGGTCCGGGTGTCGGTGACCTCGACGCGCACGGTGCCGGTGGCGTGGGTGAGCCGGACGTGGAAGTCCCGTCCGGCGACACGCCCGTGCCGGACGGCGTTGGCGGCCAGCTCGGCGGTGATCAGCGTGAGCGTGTCGTTGACCTGGCCGCCGTACGGGTGCCCCCACGTGTCGAGCCGGTGCGAGACCAGTCTGCGGGCGAGGCGGGCGCCGCGCGGAGAGGAGGTGAACGCCATCTCGAACTCGTGCAGGGGATGGGCGGTTTCGGCCTCGACGCCGGGGGCGTCCACCCCGGGGGTGGAGATTCGGCTGTTCATGTGGCCCACGCTGCCGCTGCCGTCCTAGCGTGACCAGATACGGCTCGCACACGGAGCGTCGCTGTAAGTGGCTGGTGTGCGTGTGTAGGCGGGACGGAGCGTGACGGTCGGCGCGGGGGCGCGTTGGCCGAGGGAGGTAGTACGGGGATGAGTGAACCTACGGGGCTGGTGGACGGGGCGTCCGGGGGCGGCGAGGGTGAGGAGCGGCATCCGGAATCGGACGCCGGCTCCGGCTCCGGGGTCCTGCGGGTCTTCGGGCGGCAGTTGAAGCGGTTCCGGTTGCGGGCGGGCTTGGAGCGGCCCGAGTTCGGCTCGCTGACGGGGTACTCGGTGTCGACCATCGCCGCGTACGAGCAGGGGCGGCGGGTGCCGCCGCCGAGGTTCATCGACCGGGCGGACGAGGTGCTGGACGCGGGCGGGGTCCTCCAGGAGATGAAGGAGGAGGTGGCCCGGGCGCAGTATCCGGCGTTCTTCCGGGATGCGGCGCGGTTGGAGGGGGAGGCGGTCGAGCTGTGGGTGTACGCGACTCAAGCGGTGCCGGGACTGCTTCAGACTGAGGAGTACATGCGGGCGGTGTTCGGCATGTGGCGGCCGTTGCTGGACGAGGAGACCTTGGAGCAGCGGGTCGTGGCCCGGCTCGCGCGCCAGAGTGTCTTCGAGCGCAGGCCAGCCCCTCTGTTGAGCTTCGTCATCGACGAGGCGATTGTGCGTCGGCCGTTGGGCGGCTGGCCGGTCATGCGCGGTCAACTGGAGCAGTTGATTCTGGTCAGCGTGTACCGGAACGTCGAGATTCAGATCATGCCGCTCGACCGTGAGGACAACGCAGGCGTGGACGGGCCGTTTACCCTGTTGTACCGCGCTGGTGGCGATCAAGTGGCTTACCTGGAAGCGCAGGGACGCAGCACAATGGTCAGCGACCGGCGGGAGGTCCAGGGAATCGCGTCGCGGTACGGCATCATCCGTGCGCAGGCTCTCACTCCGCGCGAGTCAATGGCCTTCGTTGAGAAGCTGCTTGGAGAGGTGTGAAGTGAACGAGACCCTGAGTGCGGTGGGCGAACTGCGCTGGCGTAAGAGCAGCTACAGCGGTGGGGCCGGAGGAGAGTGCGTCGAGGTCGCCGACTGCGCCCGAGTCGTTCGTGTCCGTGACTCCAAGGACACAAGCCGACCTGCTCTCTCGGTCGCTGCTTCCGCTTGGGCGGCGTTCGTCGGCTTCGCTGCTCAGTAGGCGAGAGGTCTGCCCCCGGTTCTCATGCCGGGGGCGGACCTGTGTCAGGCCGCGTTGGCCGACTACGCCTTCGCCTTCTCGCGGGCGGGCGGGGTTCGGCGGCCCGCGGCGATCTCGGCGTCGAGCCGCGCCTGGCACGGTCAGCGACACGCTCGACTCGGCGACCACCGCGAGCCCGAAGTCGATCACCTTCGGTCCGTTCGGGCCGAGCAGCTCGTATCCGCCCAGCTCGGAAGGGTCGTCGGGGCCGAGGGGCGCGATGTGCACGAAGGGCCTCACAATCGGGCGGAACCGGTGTCCACGGTCACGCTAGACCACCGCCCGTGCCCGCGGGAGGCCGGTCGCCGCCCATTCCCCAGACCGGGGCGCACACCCCTCTTCCGTGACCGGGCCCGTGATGTCGGTGCCGCCCTCTACGGTGGAGATCGCCGATGCCGCCGGGGCGATGGGGAGGGACGACAGGCGTGCGCAGGGTGCCACCGGAGATGTTCCGGTTCACGACGGGGGAGAAGGCCGACCTGTACGGGGCGGTGCTGGACGCCTTCGGCGTGGCCGGCGAGCACCTCGAAACCACGCTGGGGGCCGACGCGGTGCGCGAGCGACTGCGCCCGGTGGGCTGGGTGGCGGACGTCGACGACGGGGAACTGCACGACGCGCTCGCCCGGCTCGTGAAGTGGGAGCTCCTCGACGTCGTGCACAACCACGCGGAGAACTACCGTACGGCCGAGGAGTACGAGCGGCGCAACCTCCAGTACTCGCTGACCCGCCGGGGTGAGGCGGCTCTCGCCGGAGTGCGGCACGCGCTCGAGGTGCTGGCCTCCACGGGGGCGTTGCAGACGGCCGTGCTGGAGGCCATCGCCGACCGGCTGGACGAGCTGTGCCTGCTGTCCGGCGAACCCGCCTCCGCCGACCGGCGGATCTTCAGCACGCTGCGCGAGCTGGAGGGCCATCTGGAGGCTCTGGTGGAGAACACCAAGGCGTTCAACGGCGAACTGCAGCGCCTCCTGCGCGCCGAGGGGGCGGACCTGGAGGTCTTCCGCGAGGTCAAGGCCGCCACTGTCGCGTATCTGCAGGAGTTCCTGGTCAACCTCGACCGGCGCGGGCAGGCGGTCGCCGCCGCCGTGGCCCGGGTGGAGGAGCGGGGGACCGCCGTGCTGCGCGAGCGGGCCCTGCGCGGGGCCGAACTGCCCCCGGTCGCCGGTGAGGACCCCGCGGCCGGCTGGCTGGAGCGCAGGCGGGCGCGCTGGGCGGGCCTGCGGGCGTGGTTCCTGCCGGACGACGGGGCACGGCCCCGGATCGAGCAGCTGCACGACATCGCCCGGCGCGCCATCGTCTCGCTGCTGCAGGTCCTGGAGCGGATCAACGAGTCACGGCGCCGCTCCTCCAGCGCCGTGCAGGACTTCCGGGAACTGGCGCGCTGGTTCGCGGCCGCCCCGGCGGAGGAGGACCTGCACCGGCTGTGGTCGGCCGCCTTCGGACTCGGCCCGGCGCGCCACGCCCACCTCGCCCACCCGGACCCGGAGTTGATCCCGTCGTCCCGTTCCTGGTCCGAGGCCCCGCCCGTGGAGGTGTCGGCGCTGCTGCGCACCAGCGGACGGACGGAGCGCTTCACCCGCACGGCCAGGGTCCGGGACGTCACGGCCGTCAGGGCCGAACGCGCGGAGCGGGCCCGCGCGGAGCGGGCGGAACTCGCGCGTGCCTGGCAGGCGTTGGAGACGGACGGCCCCGTGCGCCTGTCCTCCTTCGGCACCCTGGATCCCGCCGTCTTCGAGCGGCTGCTCGACCTGGTGGGCCGGGCCCTGGCCGCCCGGCCGGACACGACCGGCTCACGCCGCGCCACGACGGGGGACGGCCGGGTGGAGATCGCGCTGTCCCCACCTCCCGACGAGCGCACCGCCGTACTGCGCACGACGAAGGGCACACTCGCCGGACCGGACTACCTCGTGCTCGTCACAGCGGCCGGAGCGAGCGCCCTGCCACGGCCGGGCGCCGCGCGGCGGGAGGCCGCCGGATGAGCACCCTCGCCAACCAACTCGCCGCCGCGGAAAGGGAGCAGGTCGCCCGTGCCATCCGTCTCCTGCTGGCCCGGCCCCTGCTGACCGAGGCCACCGACCCGGCCGGCTTCGAACTGGTACGCCGCCGTCGCGAGCCGCTGGCCCAGTGGTTCGACTACACCTGCGGCTGGAGCCTGGTGGTGGAACCGCGCCGCGGCTACGCCCGCCTCACCAAGGTCCGCGCCGACCCGGACGGCACCCGGCCGGCCCGCAGGGCCCGTTCCGGCCGGGCCCCGTTCGACCGCCGGCGTTACGTGCTGCTGTGCGTGACCGCCGCCGAGCTGCTGTCCATGCCGATGACGACCATCGGCATGCTCGCCGACCGTGTCGTGCAGGCCACGGCGGCCGACCGGGCGCTCACCGCGTTCGACCCGGTGCACAAGCCGGAGCGAATGGCGTTCGTCGACGTCCTGAAACTGCTGGAGTCGTACGACGTGCTGCGCGCGGTCGACGGGACCACCGAGGCGTACGTCGAGTCAGCCGAGGCGAAGGTCCTCTACCGGGTGGACACCACGCTGCTGATGCGGCTGCCCGCCGCGCCCGTCGGCGCCTCCCGGCTCGCCGTACCCCCGGACGAGGTGCCCGCGCGGTTCGGGGAACTCCTCACCGGTCTGGTGCGCGAGCGCCGTTACGGCGGCGCGGTCGCCGACGGCACGGCGGACGAGGAGCACGGCGAGCGGGCCGCCACGGACGCGCAACGCAACCTGAGGCTGCGCCACTCGGTGCTGCGCCGCCTCTTCGACGACCCCGTGCTGTACCGGACGGACCTCACCGACGACGAGCTGGGCTACGTCACCTCCCTGACCGGACGCCAGATCCTGCGCCGCTCCGTCGAGCAGGCCGGTTTCCTGCTGGAGGAACGAGCCGAGGGCTTCCTGCTCGTGGACCCGGACGGGCTCGCCACCGACGTCCGCTTCCCCGACGACACGTCCACCGCCCGGGTCGCCGCGCTGCTCCTCCTGGAGCCGCTGTGCGCCGCGCCCGCCGGACTGCTGCCCGAGCAGCTCGCCGAGGCCGGAGAGGACCTGCTGCGGCGCTTCCCGCGGTGGGCCAGGGCGTACCAGTCCGAGGACGGCGCGGCCCGGCTGTCCGACGACGCCGTACGCGTCCTGCGTGACATCGGCCTGGCCCGCCGGACCGGGGGCCGCGTCGTCGCGTGCCCGGCCGCCTACCGCTACCGCCTGACACAGACGACGAGTCCGGACCGGGACGACAAGCCCGGACCGGATGGGGACGCCGCCCCCAGGGCGGCAGGCGGCACGGCTGCCGAGCGTGTCGCCGCAGAAGGAGACCAGCAGTGAGCGTGACCGAGCTTCCCTTCCCCCGGCGGCCGGAGCCGACCGGACCGGCCGTGGCAGGGGCCGCCCGAGCGGCCGATGCCATCGGCAGCCGCTGGCAGCCCCACCGCGCCGGCATCCTCAACGTCTGGCGCTACTACGACGAGACGTTCACCTTCCACCAGGGCCGCCTGCTGCTGCGCGGCCAGAACGGTTCGGGCAAGTCCAAGGCCCTGGAACTGCTGCTGCCGTTCCTCTTCGACGCCAGCCTCCGCCCCAACCGCCTGTCCACGTTCGGCGGTTCGGAACGCACCATGCACTGGAACCTGCTGGGCGAGGGCGCCTCCGGCAAGACCCGCGTCGGATACGTGTGGATGGAGTTCCGCCGCGTCGGCGACGACGGCACCGAGCAGTGGTTCGGCTGCGGGGCGCGCCTGCAGGCGAGCGTGCACACCAGCGGGGTACACGCCGACTACTTCACCACCGGCTCCGGAATCGCCCGTCCCGGCGGTGTGCTCCTCGTCAACGACGCGGGACAGCCACTGACCCGGGCCGCCCTCGCCGAAGCCCTGCGCGACCGAGGCGACCTCCATGCCTCGGCCTCCGACTACCGCACGGCCGTACGGCGTGAACTCTTCGCGGGCATGGGGGAGCAGCGTTATGAGTCGCTGCTGTCGGCGCTGCTCCAGCTGCGTCAGCCCAAACTGTCCGAGCGGCTCGACCCGTCCCTGCTCTCCACCCTGCTGTCCCGTGCCCTGCCCCCGCTGGGCGAGGGGGAGATCGCCGAACTCGCCGAGGGCTTCGAACGGCTCGACCGGCAGCGCGAACACCTCAAACGGCTCGACGACGAGGTGACGGCCGCCGAGACCGTCGCGTCCCGGCAGCGTGCCTACGCGCGGCGGGTCCTGCGCGCGAGTTCCGCCGCGCTCATCTCGGCCACCACCGAGATGGACAACCTCACCCGCGTCGCCCGCCAGAGCGCCGAGGAGCTCGAACAGGCGCTGGCGGAACGCGAGTCGGCCCAGGCCCGGCGCGAGGAACAGGAGCTGCGCGCGCATGCGCTGGACGAGACCGTCGAGGGCCTGCGCGAGAGCGACGCGTACCGGCAGGGCGAGGAACTCGACCGGCTCCGCCGCCGCACCGAGGACGTGGCAGCCGCCGCCGAGAGGCAGCGAACCGCCGCCCAGGCCGCTCAGGCCCGGTCGGAGGAGGACCGGCGGCACGCCGACGAGGCGGCGGACCAGGCCCGCACCCTCGGCGAGCACGCGCGCGAAGCCGCCGGGGACGCACACAGGGCGGCCAGGGCAGCAGGGCTGGAGTCCATCCACCACGAGGTGAGGACGGTCCTCGACGCGGATCCCGCGGTGGCCCTCCCCCACAGCACCGGACGCGACCAGGGCGGCGTCCCCCGCACGACGGGCGAGAACAGCGCGCGACGAGCCCGTCGGCTGCTGCGCGGCGCGGACACCGCCCGACGGCAGCAGGTCACCCTCGTCACCGAGGCGATCGACGAGCACGACCGCGCCGTACGCGACCGGGGCGCCGCCGAGGAACTGCTGGACCAGGCCCGCACCCGCCTCGCGGAGGCGATCACCCGGCGGGACGAGGCGTCCACCGCCTGGGACGACGCCCTTGCCGCACAGGTGGAACGCCTGCTCGCCTGGGCCGAGGACTGCACGGAACTGCGCATCACCGACCTCGACGCACTCGCTGCCTCAGCAGCGGCGGAGGCCGAGGTGACGGCCCTGACCGACGCCGCCGCGCGCCCGCTGGAACAGGAGATCGCCACGGCGGAGGCCACCACCCGAGCCGCACGCCAAGGCCTGCGGGACGAGCGGAACCGACTGGAGGAGCAGCTGCGACGGCTGAGCGGTGAGACCGACCTGCCGCCCGCGCCCCCGCCCACCCGCACCGCCGTCCGTACGGCGACGGCGGGAGCACCCCTGTGGCGGTTGGTCGCCTTCCGCGAAGGCGTCCCGCTCCCCGTCCAGTCCGCGGTGGAGGCCGCACTGGAGGCGTCGGGTCTCCTGGACGCCTGGGTCAGTCCCTACGACGGAATCGCGCTGCCGGGTCACGACACCCGCGCCGAGGCCGCCCTGGCCGCGACCGCCCCGGAGCCCAGCCTGCTGGAGGTGCTGAGGCCCGAGGAGGACCTCCCCGTCCCGGCCGGCACCGTGACCCGCATCCTCGCCGGCATCGCCTACGGCCCCACTCTGCCGGGCGGGCACCCCGCTGCCGTCTCCGCCGACGGCGCCTGGCGTCTCGCGCTCGCCACCGGGACATGGAGCAAGCCGGAACCAGCCCACATCGGCGCCCCGGCACGTCAGCGTGCCCGGCAACGCATGATCGGCGAACTGGCCGACCGCATCGGCGAGACCAACGCCTCCCTCGCCGGACTCGACGACCGGCTGCGCGGCCTCGCCGCCCGCCGCGCCCGGCTGGACGCCGACCGCTCCGCCCGCCCCGACCACCTGGAACCCGACGCCCGGCGGCGTGACCGGGACCGCGCGGAGGACACCGTGGCGGCTCGGGACGACGCCGTGCGTGACGTCGCCGGACGCCTGGCGCGGTGCGAGAGGGCGGTGGCGGGCGCTCTGCGCACGCTCGACCGCCGAGCCGCCGAACACGGACTGCCCACCGACCGCGCCCGGTTGCGTACGCTCTCCGACGCCATCGACAGGTTCCGGGACACCGCCGACAGCTGGGTGGACGCCCGGCTCGCCGCGACCGCCGCCGCCGACCGGGCCCGCCAGCGGGCCGCCCAGGCGGACCGATCGCGCCGGACCGCCGAGGAACGCGCCGAGGACGCGGCCGCCGCCGAAGCGGAGGCAACGGGGCTGAAAGCGCGCCTGGAGGCAGTGGAAGCCACCGTCGGCGCGGACTACCGGCAGATCGTCGCACGCCTCGCCGAGGCGCGCGCCGAGCTGCGCCGCTGCCGTGAGGAGGCCCGCCGGGCCGCCGAAGTCCTGCTGCGCCTGGAAGGGCAGGTCGGAGAACTGCGTGCCACCAGCGGCCAGGACGCCGAACGACGGGAACAGGCCGTCGCGACCAGGGACGCGGCGGCGCATCGGTACCGGCACCTGTGCCTGGCCGGACTGGCCGAGGACGCCGGCGTCACACCGGCACCCGACGCCGGGGACGGCACCAAGGCCACCCTGGAGGCCGCCCGCGCCACAGCGGCGAAGTGGCCGGACCTCCCGCACGCCCCACGCAACCTGGGCGACGCCGCGACCCGCCTGTCCGAAGCGGTCCACGAGGCCCGCCAGCGCCTCGGCGCCCGCGCCGACCTGGACCTGGAACCGGACGACGACATCCAGCTCTTCACCGCCACCCTGGACGGCGTGTGCGTGGGGGCGACGGCCCTGCTCAGCACGCTCACCCAGGAGCGGGACCGCAGCCGGGACGACATCACGGCCGCCGAACGGCACCTGTTCGACCAGATCCTCACCGGCGACATCCGCCGCCACCTCGCGGCCCGCATCCGCCAGGCCGGCGAACTCGTCGACCGCATGAACGGGCACCTGGAGCGGGTCCGCACCGCCTCCAACGTCGCCGTCCAACTCGTCTGGGACGTCCGCCCGGACCTTCCGGACAGCACCCGCACGGCCCGTCAGCTGCTTCTCAAGGACCCCGGCCGGGTCACCGAGAGCGACCGGGAGGCCCTGCACGTCTTCTTCCGCGCCCGCATCGAGGAGGCCAAGGGCAGTGAGACGGCCGCGAGCTGGGAGGAACAGCTCGGTGAGGTGCTCGACTACACCGCCTGGCACCGCTTCACCGTCCGCCTCGACCGGGCGAACGGGACCGGCTGGCAGCCGCTGACCAAGAAGCTGCACGGCGCGCTCTCCGGCGGAGAGAAGGCCATCGCACTGCACCTGCCCCTCTTCGCCGCCGTCGCCGCCCACTACGAGGCCGTGCCCCTGGCACCCCGGCCGATCCTGCTGGACGAGGTCTTCGTCGGAGTCGACACGGTCAACCGCGGACAGGTCTTCGCGCTGCTCACCGCCCTCGACCTGGACCTCATGGTCACCTCCGACCACGAATGGTGCACCTACGGCGAACTGCCCGGCATCGCCGTCCACCAACTCCTCACCGGCGGGGACGACGACGCGGTCACCAGCGCCCGCTTCGTCTGGAACGGCAGCGACCTGGAAACGGGATGACCAGCACCGACGCGACGATCCCCACGGAACCGGCCCCGGGCGATGCCACCCTGCGCCGCCCGGAACTGCGCCCCCTCTGGGACACGCTCCACAGCCGCCTGTCCTCCGGCCGCCCCGTCACACGGGTACGCCTCGGACCGCTCGACGACCCCCAGCGCGAGGCGCTCGCCGACCTCCTCGGCCTCGACCGCCTGCCGGACGCACGCCCCTCCGTCCCCCTGACCCGCCTGGAGGAGGCCGTCACCGAACTGTCCGGCCGCACCGTACGAGAAGTCGTCACCGAACTCGTCGGCCCGCTCAGCGACAGAGCCGGCGAACGGCGCCGCCAGAAGGACGAGCGGGCCCGGCTGTGGACCTGGCTGGCCGAGCACGAGACGGTGAGGGCCCAGCCGGTGCTCTCCGACTGGGCAGCCTCCTGCCGGGCAGCCGGCGTGGTCTCCGGCTCGGCGGAACACACCCGTACGCTGCTCACGGACGCGCTCAAGGTGCTCGCCGAACTGCCCGGCCAGGCAGAACCCCTGCCCGTCTTCGCCGCCCGGGTCCTGAGCGGCCAGGCGCACGCACTCGACGACGGCACACCCCTGTCCGCACTCGTCCTGCGCGCCCTCGCGACCCTGTACGACACCGTCCCCCCGCAGTCCGCCGCGCAGCGGCGCGCCCTGTGGACCCGCGCGGGAGTCGCCGACGACGAGCTGTCCGCCACCGTCCTCGTCGGCGGTCTGCGCCCGGCCGGCGACGGCCTGCTCGCCCGGGTGGCCACGGCGTGCGCGGAGGCCGGCCAGGCCGCCTGTCTGACCCTCGCCCACGTCCGGTACCCGGGCGGGTTCATCCTTGCCGAGGCCCCCGTACCCGTCGTCCACGTCGTGGAGAACCCCAGCGTCCTGGCACTGGCCCTACGTCGCTTCGGGTCCTGCTGCCCGCCGCTCGTCTGTACGTCCGGCTGGCCCAACAGCGCCGCGATCCAGCTCCTGCGCATGCTTGCGGACCACGGCGCGGCTCTGCGCTACCACGGCGACTTCGACGGCGAAGGCATCCGCATCGCCGCGTACGTCCTGGACAAGACGCCTGCGCGGCCCTGGCGCATGACGGCAGCGGACTACCGTGCCGCGGTCGCCCGCAATCCACGCGGCCCTCACCCGGGGCGCATCACCGAGGCACCCTGGGACCTTGAGCTGACCGAGGTCATGGCAGAGCACGGTACCGCCGTGGTCGAGGAACTGGTGGCTGAAACGTTGTTGGAAGACCTCGCCGGCATGGCTCAGCAGGGGTGTCCCTCTGGCCCGACGTGACGCTCTTTCGACGCTCCGAGCGGCCGCGTACGTGCGCTGACCTGCGATTATTCTCCCCCTCTTTCTGCTACGTCATTTCGATGACGCATCACGTGGAGTGCGTGGCTATTCTTGAGCCGGTTCGGGAAGGCGCCTGACCTTTGCCGGTGCGCATTATGTGCACTGTGGCGTTGCGGGCGATATCTCGACGCTGAGATGGGGCTGGACCAGCCGGTGACCGACACCGTGCTGGAGGAGGCACATCGCGAACGCGCTGTTCGACGCGCACCGGGACGACCCGGAGTTCGGCTACCGCTTCCTGACCGACGAAGCGCGTGGTGCCGGGGCCGATGGCGGACCGGACCGCGTGGCGGATCTGCCGGGACGACCGCTGGTGGAGCGTGTTCGGCAAGCGTGGCAAGGGCAGGAAGGCTGGCCGCCGGTGCATGACGACCTGGTCCGCCGTGACTTCACCGCGACCTGTGTGGACCGGCTGTGGCTCGCCGACATCACCGAGCGCGCCACCGGTGAGGGGAAGTTGTACCTCTGCGCGGTCAAGGACGTCTTCAGCAACGGGATCGTGGGCTACTCCATCGACGCGCGGATGAAGTCCCCCCCTGGCCGTGACCGCCCTGGACATCGCCGTGGCCCGATGTGAATACGTCGACGGGTGCATTCTGCACAGCGATCGCGGCTCGCAGGGCGAAATCAACTGGTCGTCGCAACACCTCGTATGCATGGAGGTGTTGGATGGTGCGTCGTCAGCAGGCAGCGGACCGGGCGCTGCGTCCGAAGCTGAGGTCTCCTGGGAATGCGAAGTATCAGCGTCATGTCGAGGCGGCGTTCTGGACGGAGATCGCCAAGGGGAAGCCGCATCGCAAGGATCGCGCGTGGGTTCAGGCATGGAGCCCAGAGCAGATCGCGAACCGGATCAAGGTTGATTCCCGGATGATGCATCCATGCGCATCAGTCACGAGGCGATCTACCAGGCCCTCTATATCCAGGGCCGCGGGGCGCTGAAACGCGAACTCATCTTGTGCCTTCGGACCGGCCGCGCTCTGAGGGCGCCGCGGGCGCGTTCACGGCGCAAGACCTGGGCGCCCTCGTCATGCCGGAAGCGTTGATCGGCGAGAGGCCCGCCGAGGCCGAGGACAGCGCTGTCCCCGGCCACTGGGAAGGGGATTTGATCATCGGGCTGGAGCGTTCCGCGATCGGCACCGCTGTCGAGCGGTCGACCCGGTTCGCCTTGCTGGTTCATCTGCCTCGCGAAGAGGAACACGGCACGATCCCTCGAACGAAGAACGGCCCCGCACTGGCCGGCTACGGAGCGATCTCTATGAAGAAGGCACTCGCCAACACGATGTCGATGCTCCCCGAGCAGCTGACGCGGTCGCTGACATGGGACCGTGGGCAAGGAGATGTCGGCGCATACGCAGTTCAGGGTCGAGACTGGTATCCCCGTGTTCTTCGCCGATCCCCACAGCCCATGGCAGCGAGGCACGGTTTTCCGGTCATGGCCACCACGAGGATGGCGGCCAGGGTGCCGAGGTCCGCAAGGGCGAGTCGGGAGAGGTCGACCTTGAGCCCGGCCATCACGAAGTACACGGGCGGCAGGAGCAGTCTGGACAGCGACTCCATCCGCTGCAGCGCGCAGTCGCGCAGTGCGCTGTCGCCGTCCCGCGGAACGACGGCACCGAACAGGAACGCTCCGAATATGTAGTGCAGGCCCATCCACTCGGTGCAGGCCGACGACAGGAGGAGCCCGGCCAACACCAGAACCAGGACGTTCTTGCTCGCGCCGGAGCCGCCGGATTCCGTGCCCTGGGCCTTCCTGCGCCTGCTCAGTTCGCCTGCCTTGCGGAGCAGGGGGCGGACGACAGTGATCATCAGGACGGCATAGGGCACCAGCAGCACGAGACGCCAGTCGAGGTGCGTCCCCGCGGCCAGGGCAGCCGCCACGGCCAGCAGGATCCAGACCAGCAGATCGGTGATGGCCGCGCACGTCAGGGTGGTCGTACGGATCCGGCTGTGGGTCAGTCCGCGGTCGGCGATGATCCGGGCGAGTACGGGGAACGCCGTCGCGGCCATGGCGGCCGCGAAGAACAGCACGAATGCCGGGAGCGGGCCTTGGCGGTGCGAATCCGCCAGCAGCCACGCGAGTGCGGCACCCAGACCGAGCGGCAGCAGTGTCGAGAGGGCGGTCGCCCACAGGGTGACCCGGCCCCCTCCGTGCAGGACGCCGAGGTCGATCTCCAACCCGACGGCGAACATGAACAGGGCCAGGCCCCACGCCGGCGAGCGCGCTCGGCAGCGGCTCGCACCTCGGCGGGGAAGAGGACCCCGTGAAGTGTGCCCCGAGCAGGGTGGGCCCCAGCAGCACGCCTGCGACTATCTCGCCGATGACCGCCGGCTGGCCACACGCCCGTGCGGCCACCCCCAGAACACGCGCCAGAATCAGGGCCAGGCCCAGGAGCGGGTGGAGCGTCTGCGACGGCGTCACCGGGCGGGACCGTCTCCGGCCTCCGACCGGTCTTCGGCCGTCGGCCGGGGACCGGTAGTCCCGTCCTCGCTGGGCATGACGATGCTGGCGATGCCCTGGTCCAGGTCGATGCGCGTCCGCGGCGGGGCGCCGTCGCCCTCGTCGTCGCGGAGCACTTCCTGCAGTTGCTGCTGCTCGATCTCGACCAGCCTGTTGGCGTTGAAGATCATGTTGAACTCGTCGAATGCGTGACCGGTCAAAGGGCGCCGTGCACTGCTCCGCCGGAAGAGGATGGTGCGTCCCTTGAAGAAGCGGCGCAGGACCAGTTCCGTCCCACAGCATATGAACAGCAATAACGCGAGCCCCGGGAGAAGGGCTTCGCTCCAGACAACTGACATCGGATATGCCTCCTGCTGACGAGTTGAGGCTATCCGTCAACCGGGGCCCGCTCCGGCAGGAGTCGACCACCCGCTGGCCGGTCTGAGCGAGCAGAGCCTGGCCGCGCTGCCGGAGATCCTCGGCAGGCAGACCGCGATGCTGAGGGAGCCGTTCGACCGTGCGGTCGACACCGATCTGCTGTTCTTCACCGCAAGGCGCTCCCACCCCGGCGAGCCGGACTTCGCTTTGAGCTGGCAGTCTTTGATCACGGGCCGGATCACGGACGTCGAGATCGATTGCGAACACAATCAGATGACGGAGCCGAAGGTGCTGGCGCAGATCGCCCGGACTCTGCGGGCACGGCTTTCGGCGACCGATCGATGAGGAGCGCGTAACGGCGGAGAACAAGCACGACACTTGGTTCGTCGTCCAACTTAACGCCCAGCGCGGGAAGTTGTTTGTGTGTCGTAGGCGGGAACTGACTAGGATGCTTGTGCGGCCCTGATGCCGCCGACAAGGACTCGGCAGTGTTGCAAGTGCCGCGATGCGGTTGCAAAACGGGGGTTGTGAGTTGCGGTTCAGTGCGTCGCGCTGGTACGGGTACCTTGCTGCCGGTTGGGCGGTGGCTTTCGCCGGTCTGCACTTCTTCTGGGCTCTCGGCGGGGAAGCGGGGCTGGACGTCTCGTCCGGAGAACGTCTCGCGTCCGAGCGGCCGACTTGGTTCGTGGCCGGAGGCCTCTGGGGAGTGGGATTCCTGTGCCTGATCGGCGCCGCTGTGGCGATCGGGCTGCAGCGGCGCGGTGTGCGCGGGCGGCGGTGGCGTGTGCTCCGGTGGATTGGCGTCGCGGTCTGCGCACTGCTGCTGACCCGGGGGCTTGCCATCGAGGTGCTGCTCATCGCCGGGGTCTCGGCCACCGGCGAGATCAGCGCCGCGCAGAAGTTCTGGACGCTCACCCTGTGGAACCCCTGGTTCGTTCTCGGCGGCGTGCTGTTCGGGCTGGCGGCACGCAGCTTCGGCAAGGGCATGGCGGGTTGTACGGCGGACAGAGCCGCAATCACGCACTGACCGACTGGCACAGCCTCAAAGCAAGACGGTATCCGGCGATACGGGGGAAGTGACGTTCTATGACCGTGGCCAGATAGAACTTGCCCTTGGCCGGTTTCGATCTCCGTCATGTCCCCGCACCAGACCAGGTCGGGCGCTCGGCGGTGAAGTCCCGCCGCACGAAGTCCGGGGCGGCCGGCCGTTTCCCCGGCCGGGTCAGCCCCGTCGTCTGCGCACCCTCCGCGCGACCAGACCGGACTCGGACATGATTCTCGCGATGGTGTTCACCGAGACCCGCCGGCCCTGCCTCGCCAGCCTGATCCAGATCTTCGGCGAGCCGTAGGTGCCGCCGGAGTCGTCGAACTCCTCCTTCACCGCTTCGATCGACGCTGTCTGCGCAGCTCACGCCGGGTGGGCCGGCGGGTGCGGTGCTTGGAGAACCATGCCTCGCTCACGCCCGGAGCACGGCAGGGGGCGCTCGGGGCTGCGGTTACGCATTCCGTTCCACGAGAAAACGCATCAATGACAGCAGGTCATTGAACGCCCAGGCATCCGCTCCCACCTGTTCGAGGCAGTCCTGGGCGGCCTGACGCAGACGGGTGGCCTCCGCCTCAGCCCATGCCCTCCCACCGGCCTCCTCGACCCACTGTGTCGCCTTGGCCACGTCTGCGCTGGTGAGAGGGTCGGCACTGCGGTACAGGGCGGCCAGGCTGCGCGACGCATCGGTTCCTGCCTCCAACGCGGCGACAACGGGGAGGCTCTTCTTTCGCGATGCCACATCCGCGCCGACAGGCTTCCCGGTCACACGAGGGTCTCCCCACACGCCGAGAATGTCATCAACCAGCTGGAACAGCATGCCCAGGTGACCACCGAAGGCGCGCATGACAGCCGCGGCTTCGGCGTCCGCTCCTGCTGTGAGCGCACCGAGTTCACAAGCGGCGGCGATCAACGCGCTGGTTTTGCCCGACACCATCGCCTTGGTCTCAGCGAGAGTCACCTCGACGCGGTCCTCGAACGCGAGGTCCATGGCTTGCCCGACGCAAAGACCGTGGACGGCTTGCGCCAGGATCTTCACCAATCGCCCTGGGTCGTCATAGCCCGAGGACGCGAGCAGCCGGTATGCCTCAGCGACGAGCAGGTCGCCTGCCAGTACGGCCTTGGAGGTCCCGAACAAGGACCATGCTGTCTGCCGGTGACGGCGGACCGTGCCCTTGTCCATCACATCGTCATGGAGGAGGGAGAAGTCATGGACCAACTCGACCACCACAGCGGCAGGGAGGGCCGACTTCACCGCGGCCTCGCCGCCTACCGCGCGAGCGCAGGCGACGGCAAGGGCCGGCCTGATGTATTTTCCCGTTTGGTCGCACGGCCGACCGTTCGCGTCCCACCAGCCAATGTGGTAGCCGACTATGTGGCTGGTTTCTTCCGGCAGGGCGGCCACGGTGGCGCGATGCAGGGGGGAGATCAGCTCACGCGCCTCGGCCATCATCTCCAGTGCGTCGCGTTGCGCGGAAATACTGTTCACGTTGATTCTCTCATCCCCTACTTCGGACGTGAGGACGTGCCCTCGACAGCCGGTGAACAAAGGAGATCACCTTGTTGTTTGCCTTGTCGCCGCGCGCAATGCTCACCCGGAGCGGCGACCTTAACGGAGTAGTTGCCCGCGTGAGTTTCGACCGTCTGGTGACGGTATTGGGGACCGTATCAGCCAGGCTTGATAGAGACAAGATCAACAAGTGTCAACTGCACGTCAGATGACGCCGATTCAGGCCGTGGCCGCAAGCGGTCAGACGGTTATCGAATATGCACTGGAGTCGCGTTGTCATGCGGCTACTTCGCATGGCGCCGGTAGCCGGTGATGGAGTGACGCGGGGACCAATGACGACGGTGTCCTCCTTCGGGAGCAAGGCTCCCGGAGGCAGCCGGTGCGCCGTGGGGGTGCGGCCGGACAGAGCACGGCAGACCGGGTCGGACAGGACCGCGCAGAGCATTGCCGTGTAAGCCAACCGTGGCCGAGATCACGGGAAACCGCGTGTACAGCCGGGCTGACGGCGTGACATGTTGTGGCCACAGCGGGCTACGGCCGAGTAGCTTCGGGGGAGGGCAGGAATGAGCCGCACGCCGGTGATGAAGTTGTGCTCCACTGCTGCGAGTTCGTCCACGTCCCACATGCCAGGGCGCAGTGGATGACGAGGCCGTCGTGAGGTGCGAACCACACACGGATGGCCTCGACGACGGGCCAGCGCGGCCGGTCTGCTGCTCACACCCGCCGCTCGAGCGGCGGCTTCAGCTCCTCTCCCGACGACTCGGTCGCAGTCCGCACCCGGCGGCGACGATCGCAGCCATCCGCAGTTCAACACACCGTCATCGCAGCTGAAGTCATCAAACTGTTTTTGAACCGCATTGCGCGTGAAAGTACGGGGGATATGATCAACGCACAGCGAGAATTGCGTGCAACGACTGAGGTCGATGAGCCGATTAGGCGACTGCTCCGGCTCATCGAGTTGCAAGAGCAGTCCATAGCATCGTGCTCGGAATATACCCGGTCACTGCAGAGGCAGGTTTCCGCACTGGCGTCGTGCATGTGGCCTCCCCTGCACCAGGCATCAGAACAGGAGATCGTGAAGGATGCCGATCGGATAGCAGAAATCCAGGACAGCATCGTCGAGCTGCCCGCTGACGAAATCATGCTGTTGCGCCCCGCATTTGGATCGCCAGACGATATGAACCGGGACTTGGAACGTTTCCAGTCCGCCCGGACCCGCGGGGTAACGGTCCGATGCATTCAGCAGCAACTGCACACCAGTCTGCGATTCCGTTCACACTTCCGGCAGATCGCATCACTGGGCTGCCAAGTACGCACGTCACCTCTGATCCCTTTCCAGGCCACCGTAGTCGATGACACTTTATCGTTTATCTCGACAGACGCCGACGGGCCGCCAGAAAAGATGCTGCTGGTCACGAATCCACATCTTGTCGGGTGTATGCGTCGCGTCTTCGAGTTCTGCTGGGACGCTGCCAGCGATTCCGCAGCGCAACCGACGCTGGGGATCTGTGGCTCCGGGCATCCCGAGGCCGACGTGAGCCGGCCACGCGTACCGGATCTGGCACCGGACCAGCTGACGGTGCTGCGTCTTTGGGCCAGTGGTCGACCTGATACCGCCATTGCGCGAGAACTGCAGGTTTCACCCAGAACGCTTCGCAGGACCACCGCGACGCTGATGCGACGACTCGGCGTCAGTACCAGATTCGAAGCGGGAATGGTCGCCGCACGTTCGGGTCTTCTCAATTGACCGGTTCGTCCGCCGATCGGTAACGAGCGGACGCACCCGCCGCGGCGACGCCCGGGCTCAATGCAGTCCTGGGCGCCGCCGCGGCCGACCGAACGGTCAACCGGCGAATTCACTCCCGCAGGCGAAGCCGCTCGAGCACACCGCGCGCCAGACGCGGAGACCACCAGTTCCAGGTTCCCGCGATGCGCATGAACGCCGGTACAAGAACGACACGAACCAGCGTTGCGTCCACAAGGACGGCCAGCGCAAGTCCGAGACCGAGCATCCGCATGAGGGAGACGCCGCTGGTGGCCATCCCGGCGAATACGACGGCCATCATCACCGCGGCTGCCGTCACCACCCGGCCGGACCGTGCCAGACCGACCGCCACCGCGGTGTCGTTGTCGGCCCTGGTACGTCCTGACTTCTCCCACTCCTCGCTGAACCGGGCAAGCAGAAACACTTCATAGTCCATGGAGAGCCCGAACGCGATGCAGAACAACAACACCGGAACCGTGGCGGTGGTGTAGCCCGTACTCGTTGTGCCGAGAGCGCCGAGATGACCGTCCTGGAAGATCCAGACCATCGCACCGAAGCTCGCGGTCAGCGACAGCGCGTTGAGAACGAGGGCTTTCAGCGGCATCACGACGCTACCGGTGAGCAGCAGCAACAGCACGAACGTGGTGACGGCGATCCAGGCCAGTGCCTTGGGTATGCCCCGGGCGATACTCGCGGAGGTGTCACGGGTCTGCGGACCCAAGCCGTCGAACAGAGTGTGGCCCGGAGCGGGAACCATACGCAGCGCATCCAATTGCTGTGCCGCAGCGGAGGAGTACGGGTTCAGCGGAGTCTGCACCGTCAGATAGGCCACGCTCGCCTTCGTCGCTGCCGGCGCGCCCGGACCCACACGCTGTCCGTCGCTGTACGTGGCAGCCGGAGCGACGACGGATTTCACGGATTCCACGCGCGACAGGGCCGTGGCGTACGACTCGACCTTGGCCGGATCGTCGACACCCTCCACGACGATCCGCACCGTGCCCACGACATTCTCGTCGAATCCGTCCCGGATCGTGTCGCCCACCTGGTGCGACTGCGCGCTGACCGGGAGGACTCGGTCGTCGGGGAGGCCGAGCCGCAAACCGAAGACCGGTGCAAGGGACACCAACAGCACAGCGAGGACGGGCAGGGCGAACACGATCGGTCGGCGCTGCACCGACACCGCCACCCTGTGAAGCCACGAGGATTCGACCGCGTCCGTCTCACGCAGCGGCTTGCGGTTGATCCGGGTGCCCAGAAGGCTCAGCAACGCGGGAACCACGGTCAACGTCAGCACGATCGAGAGAGCGACCACCGCCGCGCCGGCGTACCCAATCGACTTCAGGAAGTAGAGGGGGAAGAACGTCATTCCGATCAACGCGATACCGACGACCAGCCCGGAGTACACAACCGCCCGGCCACCGCGCCGCAGCGCGATCGCGATGGCCTCCTGCTGTCCGCTGCCCCGGGCGATTTCTTCGCGAAACCGTCCGATGATGAGCAGCGAGTAGTCGATCGCCAGCGCCAGGCCGAGCCCGGTCGTGATGTTCATCGCGAACACCGACAGGTCGGTCACCAGCGTCAGCAGATACAGCAGCGCCGTGGTGCAGACGATGGCGATGATTCCGACCACCAGCGGGATCGCGGCCGCCACCCAGCTGCGCAGGAACCAGACCAGCAGGAGGAATGTCAGCACGATCGCGACCGATTCGGCCACGCCGAGGTCACGCGCAGAGGTCGTGGCTATTTCCGAGAAGGCCATGGCCTGACCGCCCGCGGTGACGGTGACCCCGTCGGCTTCACCGGTGTAACGGTCGGACAAGGCCTTGGCGGTCTTCTGCGCGGCGTTGTCGTCGCCCTTCAGCGTGGCGACCACGAGCCCCACGTGGCCGTCGCGGCTGATCAGGTGCGCACCGCCCTGCGGCTCGGTCCACGGGGAAACGACCGTCTGCACGCGCGAGTCGTGTCGCATTCCAGCGACGATGTCCTTGGCCCGGGCCGTGGCCTTGGCATCCGTGGCGCCCGAAGCGGATTCAATCGTGAAAAGGAACTGTGCGCCGGACAGGCCGAATTCGTCGGCAAGTACGTTCGCAGCGCGGGTGGATTCCGCGCCGGGGTCCTGGAATCCGCCGGCCAACAGCCGATCGGGGACCTTCGATCCGAGCCCACCGCACAGGACGAAGGCCAGGAGGACCAGCGCCAGTACGCGTTTCGGGGCGCGTATGGCGAATCCTGCCAGACGGTTGATCATTTCTCCTCTTTCGAATCCCTGCCGGCTGCGGACCGGTAGGCGCAGTGTCGCGGCAATGCGGCGATCAGAATCGTGCCTCGGCTCGCATCGGCATACGAGTCGGCTGGATGAATGCGCCGATCGCAACCTCCTTCACCTTGCTGCCGGGAATCGTCCGGAAGCGCCAGCGCGCGGCGATGGTCGCGATCTGCAGCGTGATCTGCGTGAGCGCGAAGACGTTTCCCGGGCACTGACGCGCTCCCATGCCGAAGGGGATGTAGGTGTCGGGTGACATGCGTGCCCTGTTCTGCGGCAGCCACCGATCCGGGTCGAACCGCATCGGATCGGGGTGGAAGGCCGGATCGCGGTGTACGGCGATCGGGCAGGCGAAGAGCAACACCCCGCCGGGGATCTCGACGTCACCGAGGGTCGTCGGCTCGGTGATCTGCCGAAGCGTCAACCAGGGCGAGTACTTCCGCAAAGACTCCGACACCACACGCCTGGTGACATCCAGCCGCTCCAGATCAGCGAACTCGGCCGGTCGCCCGTTGGTGAGCACTGCGTCCAGTTCGGCATGCAGCGCCGCCTCCACGTTCGGATCGGCACTGAGTTCGTGGAAGATCCAAGCGAGTGTGGCCGCCGCCGCCTGGGTGCCGGCGACGAGGAAATTGAGCAGCTCGTCGTGCACCTGAGTGTCGCTGAGCATGGCGCCTGACTCGTCATCACGGGCTTGCAGCAGGGCGCCCAGCAGATCCCCCGGATCCTGCTCGGGATCGGCGGCCAGCTCCGCTCGTCGACTCGTGATGATGTTGCGGGTCACGGCTTTCAACTCGGCAAGCATCATCTCGAACCGGCGATTCGACGGCAGTGGCAGTCGGTCCGTCCAGGCCGGCCGGGTGCCTCGTCGCACGAGCAGCGTCATCACCGGCGGCAACAACCGGTGAATGTGCCCGGCCGTCTCAGCGCCGAGCGTGCCCTGGAACAGCGTCGCCGCCATGGTGCGCACGGCCAGCTCGTGCATCTCCTCGTTGAGGAGGATCTCTTGGCCGTCCCGCCAGGTCTGCGAGCACTCGGCTCCCTGCCGTGCCATGACCGACGCGTAGTGGGCGATGCGGGCTTTGGCGAACGCCGGCGCGATCAGCCGGCGTTCCTGGCGATGCCTCTGCCCCTGCAGGACGATCACGCCCTCGCCGGTCAGCGCCCTGGTGCGTTCGACCAGGACACCCTGATCGGAATGGGTGACAAAGGCTTTGCGTATCAGTCCGGGCTCGGTCACGACGTACCCGACGTACCCGCCGATCTTGATCCGCACCACCGGCCCGAGCGCTGACAGTGTCGACAGAAACTGGTGCGGGCGCCGTGCGAGGCGCAGCGCGTGGCCGAGCAACGGCAGGCTCCCCGGAGCGGTGGGAGCGCTGCGCGACGCCTGCCGTTCATTGATTGCCGTCACAGTGCGGATCTCCATCTGGTCGTGCCGGGACGAGCCCGAGATGCCCTCCCGGCGCTCAGGTACGGCGCGGGCGTCCGTGTGTGCTCCAGACCCTCATCGGCGGGCGGAGCCGTGCCCTCACGACAGGAGAATCGCCGCGGTCAAACCGAGCATCCCGACATCGATGCACCGGAAACCGAACTTCATGGCCTTCCGAACCTGGCCTTTGACGTTCCCTTGGTGATGCTGCACAGCGTGCATCACGACCACGGGCAGCAGCAGTGGCGCGGTCAGCGGGTTCAGGTCTCCCACCGTGAACAGGAGCACCGTGAGCACGACGCTGTAGCCGTACAGGAGCCAGATGACCCCCTGGAACGTCCGTGGGTTCAGCACGACGGCCAGCGTCCGGCGGTGCGCGGCCCCGTCTCCGGCGCGGTCGGCCACGTTGCCGTACGAGACCGGCATCAGGAACCAACTGCCAGTGAGCAGCCCGATCAGGACCGCGGTGCTGGTCACGGTATGCGCGATCATCAGGTACGGGATGACCGTGACGACGACCGTGAGGCCGGAGATGAACAACTCCAGCCCGCCGGGAACGTAGCTGAACTTCAGACCGCCGGAGTACTGCAGCGCGATACCGATCACGACTGCCCAGACCGCCAGTGCCAGCAGGACATTGATGCCCAACGACAGCGCCGTGGTGACGACGGCGAGGGTGGCGACCATGACGACGGTGACCACGAAGCCAACCGCCTGCCGCACCGTCAGCAGCCCCGCGACCAGGGGCTTGCGAATCATGGTCGGATAGTCGGCCGCGCCATAGTTCGCTATGTCGCAACCGTCCCGGAAGCCCATGATGTCGTCCATCGCACATGCCGAGCTCTGGATCGACAGCAACAGCAGCGGAACCAGCACCAGCGCCGGTATCGCCCCGTCCAGGGAAACCGAATCGGAGTACAGCAGCGCGAGAAGAATGATCCAGTGGTACAACCGATGGTAGACACGCAGCTTTCCAAGCTGCACATAGGTCGTCCATTTCGGCGCGGGTCGGGCAGGGTTCGCTGCTTCGGTAGGGACAGTCACGACACCACTCACTTCGGGCTTGCCGGAGATCCGGAAACATCGGCAATTCGGGCGGCGAGCACCGAGCGACGGATCTTCCCGGTCGCCGTCTTCGGCAGACTCGCGAAATCAACTACTACGGGGGAGTCAAATCCCGACAGATCCGCAACCGCTTCCCGCCACGCGTTCTCGTCGAAGACGCCCTCCCGGGTCGCCGCTACGGGCACGATCCGGCCGTTCTGCTCGAGCACGACGACCTCGAGCAGCCACGGCATCCGCTCCAGCAACAGGTCTTCCACGGCGATCGAGCTCGGCACCGTACTCACGCGGTCCACTTGGCGATCGATCAGCGTGAGCCGGCCGAAACGGTCCTTCTCGCCCCAGTCACCGGTGTCCCACCACCCGCCTTCGCTGCGCCCGGCGCGCGCGGCCTCCGGTCGATTCAGGTAGGTGGAGAACAGCGCCTTGGTGCGCACCTGAATGCGCCCCGGCGTACCCGCGGACACCTTGGCTCCGTCGGCGTCGACGATCCGGATCCGGGTGACACCGGGAACTCCCCGGCCCACGGGATGGCCCTTCATCCTTCGGCCGAGATCACTGCGCTTATGGCTCCGGCTGAACCCCTTCACGTGCATACGAGCCGAGATGGCGCCCAGTTCGGACTGGCCGTACAACTCGAAGAAGGCAGCGAACTTTCGACCGCTGCCGCGCAGAAAGCGCTGCACGGTGGCCGGATGCAGCACGTCGAACGTGGCATAGAACCATCTGACCGATCGGAACACGCCCGCGTCGGCCAGGTCCTCCCACACCATGTACGTGTTCGGAACCGTCTCCAGGAACGTCGGGCGCCACGTCCCCACGATGCGGCTGACGGTCACCGGATCCGTGCCGGCCAGCAGAATCAACGGAGAATTCCGCCGCAACGAGAACAGCAGGGCGACCACCGTGGCGCCGTGCGAGGGCGACAGGGCGAAGACGGAGTATCCCTTCATGCGGAAGACTCGGTGCCCCAGCGCACGCAGACAGCCATGATAGTCGATCACAGCTCTCGTGTACTCGACGAGCTTGGGCACACCGGTCGTTCCCGACGTGTGCGTGACCACGTACGGCGCCGAATTCGGCAGCGCCACGGCAGGGGTCGTCCGCGGAGACACGGTCGCCATCCGCCCGGCCTGCACCGACCAGTCGTCCAGCCGCCGACCGTCCCCGACAGCGGCATACGACGCGACACGTGTGCCCGTGGTGATCACCCGGCCGACGCCCGTGGTCGGAGCCAGCATGTGCCCGACTGTTTCGGCATCCAGGGTCGGGCTGATCAGGATCGGGACCGCGCCCACCGCAGACAGACCGGAGACCACCACCAGCACATCCACAACGGAGTCGAGCCATACCACGCACCGGTCACCGACACCGACGCCCTCGGACTCGAACAGCGTCGCCGCCCGTGCCGCCGCGTCGGCGATGTCGCTCGGGGCGATCTTGTCGTCCTCCGCCGCCACCGCGATCGGCTGGTGGTCGACGATCCACGGCTCCGCGTCCCGCCGCACTGCCATCAGCTCGTCGAAGAGCAGACGATGATTGCGCGCCATGATCCCTCCCATGCATCGTTGTTCTCGAAGTCCGCGGTTCGGGGAAGAGCCGGAGACCGGTGATCCGGCGCAGCCGCCGTACGCGTCGGCCGAGCCTTCAGGTACCGGTTCGGTGTTCCATCGAGACGTCAGCGAACTGGTGCGTTTCCGGCCGCTGGGTTCTTGGCACCGCGGACCCACTGGAACGAGCCCTTGCGACGGACGTGGACGTCGGTGAGCCCATGTGCCGCGAACATGCCGGGGAGTTCGTCGTCGTCGAAGTAATGGACTCCACCACCCGGCAGCGCCGACATCAGCTTGGCCGGACCGTGCTTGGTGCTGGGGATCATCACCGTGAGGACGCCACCCGGCCGCAGCACGCGGACCATCTCCGCGAGCGCGGCAGCACGATCCGCGACGAGTTGCAGCACGGCGGTGGAGACCACCCCGTCGACGCAGCCGTCGTCGAAGGGCAGCCGGCCCGCGTCGGCCAGCAGGAACCCGACCCGGGAGTCCGTGCACGCTCTGGCCGCCCTGGCCAGCATCGGCGCGGAGACGTCGACGCCCAGGACGACGACATCCCCTCCGGCGCTGTCGGCCAGGACTCCGGTGACATGCCCCAGCCCGGACCCGACATCGAGGATCACGCCGTTGGACGGCAGCACCAGCCACTCGGTCGGAGTCCGGGATCCCTTCAGCACTGCCCGCACCAGCGCCTGGGCGAATTGATAGACACCCGCGCCGGCCTTGGAGGCCCAGAACGCCTGGATTCCTGCGCCTTCCGCGTCGGCGATGCTGCCGGGTGGTTGCCGAAGGGTATCGAGGTAGCCGTCCTGGACGAGCGGATCGATCCCGCGCACGGCGAGCAGCTCGGTCGCGCGTCGCAGTGCGGGAGGAAGGTCGGTTCGCACGGTCATGACGCCACGGTCGCGGAGAGGGCTGCCCGGTCGATCTTGCCGAGCTTGGTCCGCGGGATGGCGTCCACGGTCCACAGCCGGTCCGGCATCTTGTGCCGCGCGAGCGACGTGCGCAGGGCGGCCTTCAACCCCTCCAGATCGATCGGGGCGCCCGGATCGGCCGACACCACACAGGCACCGATCGCCTCACCGAGCACCTGGTCGGGGACGGGGAAGATCGCTGCGTCGGCCACGGCCGGCAGCGCCCCCAGAGCCGTCTCGACCTCGACGCACGAAACCTTCAGACCGCCCCGGTTGACGAGTTCCTTGGTCCGACCGCGAACGTGCAGCCGGCCCTCGTCGTCGACGATCCCGAGGTCACCGGTGTGGTACCACCCGTCGACACCCACGCTCTCCTGTCCCCAGTAACGCACCGGGACCTTCGCGCGGTACACGATCTCGCCGAGCACGCCGCTGGCCACGGACCCCGTACCGTCGAGCGCGACGATCTCCACGTGTCCGTCGGCCGGAGTGCCCGCCGGCCCGTCCATCGGCCGGCGACCGACCGAACCGGCCTCGATGTCCGCGCGGTCGGTGGTGAAGGTGTAGAAGCCCTCCGAGCAGCCGTAAATGAACAGCATCTCGACACCGAGGACGGCGTACACCTGCTCCAACAGCGCCGCGGGCAGCGGTGACGCGGCCGAGACCCCCCACCGCAGCGAGGACACGTCATGGCGCTCGCCGTCCAGACGGTCGAGCATCATCCGGAGATGGGCCGGAGTCCCGGGCAGCACCGTGACCCGCTCCGCCGTCACCAGATCCAACGCACCGCTCGGGGAGAACCGGTCCATGACGACCAGACGGCCACCGCTGGCCAGTCCCATCAGCGTCATCTTGAGGCCGAAGCCGTGGGCCATCGGCGGGTAGATCAGCCAGACGTCGTCGCTGTTCGGCCGCATCGCTTCCAGGAAGGCCGCGGTCTTGGACCACAGCGCCCGGTAGGTCTCGACCACCAGCTTCGGCCGGCCCGTCGTACCGGAGGTCATCAGCAGCAGCGCGATCCCGAGATCGTCCATGCCGGTGCAGTCACGCGGCGCGTCCGGCAGATCGGCCGTGTCGTCCAGCAGGTCGGCGAAGGTCGTTCCCACCGGCTCATCAGTGCCTCGCACGATGGTGTGAATCTTCGGAAACGCCTCATGCACCGTGCGCAGCGGTTCCATGCCGTCGTCGGCTCCGGCCCGCGGCTGGTACAGCAGGGCGACGGCATCGGTGCGATCGACCAGCGACACCAACTCGGGTCCGGTCAGATCGTGGTCGACACCGACGAATACGATCCGCGAGATCCACGCCGCCACCATGGAGATCAGGTATTCCGGAGAATTGGGCAGCTGGCAGACGACACGGTCCTCGGCCTGGATGCCGAGCCTCTGATAGGCCGCCGCCATGCGCTCGACACGGTCCCAGAACTCACGGTAGGTCAGAGACCGGCCCTGGAAGGTGAGGGCAGGCTGGTCGGCCCGCTCCTGGCATACGGCGTGCAGCGTCGCGATCAGTTCGTTCACAGGATGTTCCTCGATATCGATGTGTGGACTCACCGACTGGCGTCGATCACTCGAACACCCACGGCGCTACCGGTGCTTGCCCGCCGTCCTCGAAGGGCTCGAACAAAGGCGCAAGTCGCTCGTCATGAACCAGCGCATCAAGGTCACAAAGGACCTCGGCAGCTGGAATACCGGCCTCGACCAGGACCTTCTCCCAGTGCGCGGCCGGAGCCTCACGGAGTCGCTCCGAAAGCCTCTCGTCGTTCCCGTCGTGCAGCGACATCCCCAGCGCTTCGCCCAGAATGCGGCGGTCGGCACCCTCGGCAAGGGTGATCGCCAGGTAGCCGTCGGCGGTTTCCAGTGGCTCATCCAGGAGGTCCCATCGCGGACGGCCCGCTGTCCGCCGCGACGCCTCACGGTCGGAACCGACCTGGGACTGCAGGGCCATCGACCCGCACAGCAACGACGTCTCGGACTTCCAGCCGTGGTTCCGGCGCTCGCGCTGGAGGAGACCCGCCAGAACACCTTCACAGGTCACCAGGGCGCCGAAGATGTCGCAGAGCAACACACGGGTGGTTGTCGGCCGTTGGGAGTCCGGCGTATTCGTGTCAGCCAACCCTGTGTAGGCCTGCACCATGAACTCCGTACCGAGCACATGGTCCCGATCGACGTGGGGAGCCCAACCGGATGCCTCGGCGAACACCAGTCCGGGCTGAACACGCGCCAGTTCTTCCGCGGTGAGCCCCCACTCCCCGGCCTTACCGGGGCGCCAGTTGTGGAGGAACACATCGGATTCCGCGATCATCTCGCGGAGTTGGTCACGCCCTTCCGGGCGCGCGACATTGACAGCTGCCCGTCCCTTGCCGCGATGGTAATAGGCCCCCATGCCTCCGATGTCGCCCTGCGGCGGTTCGATCCAGGTGACCTCGGCACCGAGCATGCGCAGCAGGAGCCCGGCCAGTGGGCCCTGGACGCGGGTCGTGGCCTCCACGACCCGTATACCGCTCAGCGGGAGGGGATGTGCATCGCCCGGCCGGCTCGCGGGTACCGGCGCGGAGCGTCCCCGGCCCTGTGCGGCCAACGGCGTCAACCCGGGATGACCGGCCGACCAGCCAGGCCCAGCGGACACCTCCGCATACGTCCGCAACGGCGACAAGCTCAGCCTGAACTCGTCGGCTGCCGCGCGTATCTGAGACCACGGTGCGGACGACGCCGCGATGTGCAGGTCGCCAGGAAGTACGCAGTGCCCCTTGACATATCGATACTGAAAAATGGGCCAGGACCGGCCCAGAACGGTGCCGTCCACGCCCAGGCTCCGCCAGAAGCCGGCCCAGCGTTCGGGATCGAACGTCTCGATCTCGAACAGTTGGCCATCCGTGCTGGCAAACGGCGGCGGGGAGCCGCTGCCGCGCATCGAGGGCGCCCAGTCCTCCGGTGATGTGGCCTCACCGATGTACTGACCGGCCAGAATTGTCGCCGCCCGCAGCACGGATGTCCGCACCGTCTCGATGTCGATTCCACGAGAACGGCCGATCTCGGCAGCCAAGGCACCGTGACCCGCCAGCAGACCACATGCGGCGGAGGCCACATCCAGGCCGAAACGGCGAGGGCGGCCGGCCTCCGCGCCATTCACGAACATCAGCCCAGAAAGCGCCTGCATCACGGCTTCGCTCGCTGGATTTGCCGAGGGTATTCGTGATCCGCCGTACCACGATATGTCCACGCTTTCCAGCAGCGGACTCGCCGATTGCTCTGCGGAAGCGGCCAACCAGGGCGCAACGCGAATATCGAACACCTTCTGGGCGAGGTCCATCCCATTCATCCTTTGACTATCGAAGACATGCCTGCCCTGCGTTCGAGGGAGCAATTCATTGATCCCACCTCGGAACTCCTGATCAGCGAAGAAGAATTTAGCAGTAGCCGGCGATTGCAGGGAGCCGACAGGTATCGCGTAGATGGCTGGGTGGGGCCATGACCGCCTTCGGCCACACCAGAGCCTCGCGGTCCGCTTGGTCACAGACCCATCCGGGTCAGCACGGCATCGCCCAGCGCGGTGCCGCGACGCCCGAGGTCGAAGGGCAGGTCGAAGTGGTCGCGCCCGGCCACCGTCAGATCGACGGGTCGCAGGCCGCGGTGCGTCAACGCGTTCACGAAGTCGACGTGCTGCCGGGCGTATTCGGCGGTCTCGGCGGCACCCCTCGCGACGATGACCTTCGACGTGGCAAGCGGGAGATGGTGGATGGGACTGTTGGCGGCCGCCGCGGATCCGTCCATGCGCACCTTGTCGTTGACGTAACTCAACCGCACCGGCTCGAGGTCGTAGACGCCGCTGAGCAGCACCGCCCCGGCGACGTCCAAGGGCTCCTCCGCGGTGGCGCACAGCGCCATCGCCACAAGGTGCGCTCCCGCCGAACTGCCGCCCGCGAAAAGGAGGTCGCGCCGGGTACCCAGCTCCGCGGCGTGGGACGATATCCACCCCAGGGCCCGCCGTATTGCTGTGACCATTGATCCGATGCCGTGGTTCGGTGCGAGACCGTAGCCGACGGCAATGAATCCCGCACCCTGCTCCACCAGGTCGGGAGCAGCGAACGCGGACGCCTCCTTGTTCATCTCCTGCCAGTGACCACCATGTACGAAAACGAACAGCGGGGCCTGGGGACGTCGCGGCGGATAAAAGTCCAGCAACTCCGCCGCGCCGGGCCCGTAGCGAACGTCAAGCCGGTGGTCAAGGATTTCCCTGGCCCGGTCGCTGCCTGTCGCATAACGTGTAAGATGCGCAGAGAATTGCGGCGCGCAGGAACTCGGGGAATATTCCCGGTCGAGTTCCTCCTGGGTCATGTCGCCATAGACATACATCTCGTTCTCCTCATCGACCGAAAGAGGTAGCCCATGCCTACCGCAAGGGATGCCAAGGATCTCGACATGGCAGATCCGCTGTATTCGCGGCGAGAAAAGTTTCTGCTGCCGGAAGAGATCGTCTACTTGGACGGGAACTCACTGGGGGCACTGTCCGGCCGCGTCCCGGCCACGTTGGAGACGGTGGTTCGCGACCAGTGGGGCGATCACCTGATCACGGCATGGACCAAGGACGACTGGTGGGGCGCACCGCTGCGGATCGGCGATCGCATCGGCCGCTTGCTCGGAGCCGCACCCGGTCAGATCGTGGTGGGCGAGTCGACCTCTGTTCAGACGTTCAACGCCTTGGTCGGAGCTGCGCGCCTGCGACCCGGGCGCAGGATGTTGGTCACGGACCCGGACCACTTCCCCACCAACCGGTACCTGGCGGAGTCGGTGGCTCGCCTGTGCGGGCTGGATGTCGTCGCTGTTCCGGTGCCCGACGTGCACGGCTTCCTGCGGGAGCAGGGCGAGCAGGTGGCTGTCGTCTCCTACGGAGCCGTGGACTTCCGCACCGGACGGTTGTGGGACATGGCAGAGGTCACCGCCGCCGCTCACGCCGCGGACGCCGTGGTGGTGTGGGACCTGTGCCATGCTGCGGGCGCGCTGCCTGTCGCGCTGGACGACCAGGGCGTCGACATCGCCGTGGGCTGTACGTACAAGTTCCTGTCCGGCGGTCCTGGCTCCCCCGCGTTCATCTATGTGGCGCGCGGGCATCACGACACCTTCGAGCCGCCGCTCACTGGTTGGCATGGGCACGCCCGGCCGTTTCACATGGAGCAGGGCTTCGAGCCGGCGCCCGGCATCTCGCGGACCAGAATCGGTACACCCCCGGTGCTCTCTCTTCTCGCTCTCGAAGCGGCCTTGGAGGTTTTCGACGGCGTCGAGATGGCCGAGATACGTGCCAAGAGTCTGTCGCTCGGCGACTTCTTGATCAAATGCTTCGACCAACACCTGGCGTCCTTGGGTTTCGAGCTGGTGACTCCGAGGGAAGGCGCTCTGCGGGGCAGCCAGGTGACGGTGGCTCACCCGGACGCCCACGCACTGATGAGGGCCTTGATCGCCAGAGGAGTCATCGGGGACGTGCGGCCCCCGAACATGCTGCGCTTCGGCTACAACGCGCTGTACGTCTCGCACGCCGACATCCACCGAGCGGTGACGACGTTGCGCGATATCGCGCTCTCCGGTGAACACCACGACCCCCGATTCGTGACCCCGACGCTGATCACCTGACAGGCGGCGGACAGTGCTGGGGTCGGACGGCCCCGCCCGACCCCAGCACCGCTGTCGGGGGCCCAGACCTCAGCCCTTGTAGGCCTCGATGACTCCATGAGGTGTCCAGGAGTCGATCGTGATCCTGTTGGTCCTGGAGAACCCGCAGTGCCGCAGCCACTCCTCGTAGTCCCGCCATGGATAGAGGGTGCTGCCGCGGAAAGGCAGCGTGGAGAAATAGACGCTGTCCAGTCCGGCGTACAGCGGACCGGTGCCGTCGTCGTCGGAGAAGGCATTGAAGATGAGCACACGCTGCCCGTCGGCCATCGCGTCAAAAGCTTTGCCAAGCAGAGCCTTGTTCTGCTCCGGAGTCCAGATCACCAGCTGGTGCGCGAACAGCACGCAGTCATAGCCGGTCGGATAGGCATCGTCGAACAGGTCCGCCGCATGGGTGTCGATGCGATCGGCCAGGCCATGCTGGGCGATCTTCTCCTTGGCGACGTCGAGTGCGCCGGGTCGGTCCAGAACGGTGATGCGCAGATGCTCGTGGGCCGAGGCGAGGGCGATCGCGTTGACCGCGTCCCCACCGCCCACATCGAGCACCCGCTGGACCTGTGAGTAGTCCACGCCTTCGAGCAGCACCGGGTTCGACAGGGTCGACCAGGAGTTCATGCACCGGTAGAACAGCTGCTCCAGGCCCTCGGTGTTGGCCAGGCGGGTGTAGAGGTCCTGTGTGTCGCCGGGGAAGTGGCGAATGCCGATGTTCTCACCCGTGCGCAGGGACTCCGCGTAGTCCGCGGCCGGCAGGTAAGCGATCTTGGCTTGGAACTCCACGACGTCCCGCAGCACCGGCCAGCTGCCTTCGCGGAACTCTTCCTCCACGATGGCGCAGTTTCGGTAGCCGTCCGGGCCCTTTGTCGTGAGACCGAGCGACGTCGTCCCCAGCAGCAGTACCTGGGCCGAGTGCGTGCTCAGGCCAGTACCGGTCGCGATGGACTCCGCGGAGGCGCCCGGTGCGCTGTGCAGATACTCGAAGAGCCCGAGCTCGCACGCCGCGTTGAGTTGCTGGAACGCGGCATGTCCGAACAGGACGGGCACCAGTCCGCGCATCGTCAGGGTAGGGGCGGTGGTCACGACCAGCCCTCCAATCTGAATGGTTGGGATCGGGAGTCAGAGGAGTGTGCGGACAGTCCACAGTTCGGGAAAGAAGCGGTGCTCGTTCACCGACCGAAGCCAGTCCAGGCCCGCCGTGCCGCCCGTTCCCGGCTTGCTGCCGAGCATGCGTTCCACCACCAGGAGATGCGTGGCGCGCCAGTGGGAGAACTGATAAGACACCTCGGTCAACAGCTCCGCGACTCGATGGGCCTGCCTCCAGCGAGTCGGCTCCTGGTAGACGGCGAGCCACGCCTGTTCCACGGCCGGGCTGGGCGTGTACGGCGCGCCGGGCTCACGCTCGTAGACGCCTCGTGGAATCGTGGCTCCCATGCGGACCAGTAGGCTCAGCGCTTCGTCGTAGAGACTCGGGGCATTCAACGCCTTTTTGAGTTCCGGATAGAGGTCCATGTAGCGGGAACACCGAGCCACGGTCCGAGGGTCCTTGTTGCCGAGTGTGAACTCCAGCGCCCGATACATGAAGGACTGAGTGCCGGATGCCTCGCCGAGGATGTCACGGAACGCAAGGAACTCATCCGGCGACATCGCCGTCATCGTGTCCCATACGTTCACCAGCAGCCGCTGGACGCGCACGGCACGCGACAGGCTCTCGCACGCCTGGTCGACCTGGCTCTCGCGAAGCTGTTCGCGAGCCTGGTCCACCTCCACGAGTACGGCCCGGAACAGCAGTTCCTTGACATGGCTGATGAGAAGGAACGTCAGTTCCCGCGGAGAGTCGGATCGCGGTTGCTGCAATTCGTGCAACCTGTCCATGTGGGCGTAGGTGACGTAGGGGGGTGCGCCCTCACTGCCGTTCTGCTGCTTTGGACAGGAATTCGGCTGCTCCATGCGGGGTTTCTTTCTCCATGGGTCAGGCTCTGATGGACGCTTGTGACGTCACCTGATGCGGTCGGTGTTCAGCGAGTCAGTGCGTCGCTGGTGAGGTCCACCGGCCAGTCGAGCACGCGCGGCTTGGAACAGTCTGACGAAATCAGGGGCGATGCGGTCCGGCTTCTCGTAATGCCGTCCATAGCGCTGCTCGTATTCTGCGAACCAGATGTCGTCGGCGTGCAGGAAGAGTATGTCGTGCAAAGCCATGTTCCGTACCGCGAACAGCGGTACCGGCGACCTGTTGACGGGGAATCCGCTGTTGCGCGCTGCGGGCTCTTCGCAGGTCGGGTGGAACTGTCCCAGCATGAGCCCCCTGGCTACGACGCGGTCCTTGGTGAGTTGGTGCGCCTTGTCGATCAACCAGTAGGCATCGCGGGGCAGATCCGGCACCGCTACCAGCAACGAGTGGAGGTTGGAGTTCCGCGAGTCCCACTCGTGGGTGGCGAAATATTCAACCGCGTTGTCGACGGTGTCCACCATGTGCGAGAGGCCGAAATCCGGTCGCCATTCCGCGGTATGGAGCACGAGACAGCCGGCTCTCCGTGAGGGCTCGACGAACGGACACACAGGACCGCTGCGACCGAGCTCCGCATGGGGCTTGGTTATGTGGCCGGTCAGCCAGTCATCAATCAGCTTGGTTGTCTCTGCGGCTGGTTCTGTCAGCCTAACGTCAATGTCCGGCACTGTATCGCTTTCAAGTCGTGTAGGGCGGTCCGGGTCCTCCTGTGGGGGACTTCCCGTAATGGTGCTCAACAGGCAGAGGAAGGGGCGGCGCGCGCTTGCGCGAAGCACAGGGTTCGCCGCTTCATGGACGTGGTCTGGTTTCCGTGCAATGACCCGGGGCCACGTTCCACGATTCCCGATAGGTAGCCGCAGTTCAGGTATGACTTTGCCAGATACCGCCCATGGGGAATAGCTCTGTTATGACCGATGGCGGCCATGGCCACCTACGGACACACGGGCGCCGAGGCGTCGTTTCGGGATGCCGGGACCGCGATTGACCGAGTGATGAACCGCTCAGTATCCTCTGACGGATGACCGCCCCGGCCCCCGAACGGCGACGGGCTCCGAAGATGAGCCCGCAGCTGCGCCGCCAGATGATCGTCCGATCCACCCTCGCACTGATCGCGGAGCACGGCCTGGCAGTGACCACTCGTCAGGTAGCCCGCTCCGCCGGCATCAGCGAAGCGACGATCTTTCAGGTCTTCGCCGACAAGCACGAGTTGCTCAACGCCTGCATGACCGAGACCGCGCGCTCCGACGATGTCCTGCGCGAGCTTGCCGACATTCCCTTGGACGCCTCAGTGACAGCGCGTCTCCTCGCGGCTGCCGGAGCGCTGGAGACGTACCTGACGCGCATGGGTACGGTGGTCGCTTACCTGGAGGCGGTAGGGCACACCAGGGCGCGGCGCGAGTCGACCGCCTCCACCGCTGGAATGCGGGAGGTCCGCGAGGCCGTCGAGTCCGTCGTCGCCTCCCTGGCGGCCCTGCTGGCCCCCGAGGAGGACTCCCTGCGACTGCCCCCACTGCAGATAGCCCAAGCCTACTTCGATCTGCTGTTCGCCCGCTCCCGGGAACTCGACCGCCCGCTGCGCGACTCGCAACTGCCGGACCTCGTGCAGCTGCTCGTTCACGGCGCTCTCGTCGCCGGTTCGCCCCGTCGATGAGATGGGACGCCGGTCCGGCAGGGCCGAACCATGGGTTGCCTCAGCGACGCAGATCACCAACCGCGTGCCTTCATGGAGTCTGCGGCCCTGGGTAATGTCAGCCTCACAACCCAAAGTTACCGCTTAGTAGTTCTCGAACTCTCGCTCTCGCAGGCCCGAGGAGCCCTCATGCAACTCACCGCGATCATCGTGTCGCTGGTGCTCGCCATGGTCGGTGTCGCACTGTTCGGCCGAGCCATCGCGCAAATCTACCGCTTCGTGAAACTCGGCCAGCCGGTCCCCGCCGGACTGCGGACCAACGATCCGGTCGCGCGGACACTCACCGTGGTCCGGGAGTTCCTCGGCCACACCCGAATGAACAGATGGGGGATCATCGGCATCGCCCACTGGTTCGTCGCCGTCGCCTTCTTCAGCCTGCTTCTCACGCTCGCCAACGCCTTCGGGCAGCTCTTCCAGCCCGACTGGATGTTGCCGGTCATCGGCGAGTGGCTGCCGTACGAGCTGGTGGTCGAGCTGTTCGGCGCGACGATGACCCTGGGCATCCTCACCCTCATCGTGATCCGGCTGCTCAGCCTGCCCTCCCGGGCCGGTCGCAAGTCCCGGTTCGCCGGTTCCAAGGCCTGGCAGGCGTACTTCGTGGAGTACGTCATCCTCACCATCGGCCTGGCCATCCTCACCCTGCGCGGACTGGAGGGGGTGCTGCACCACGTCGAGGCCTACGATCCGGCGTACTTCGCGTCGTATCCCCTCGTGCTGGCCTTCAAAGGGCTGAGCACTGGCGCCCTGCAGAACCTCGTCTACCTGACGGCCTTGATCAAGATCAGCGCATCCTTCATCTGGATGATCACGATCTCGCTCAACACCAACATGGGTGTGGCCTGGCACCGCTTCCTGGCGTTCCCGAACATCTGGTTCAAGCGCGAGGCGAGCGGCGGCACCGCCCTCGGCGCACTCCAGCCGATGGCCTCCGGCGGTAAGCCGATCAACTTCGCCGACCCGGGCGAGGACGACGTCTTCGGCGTCTCCCAGGTCGAGCAGTTCTCCTGGAAGGGCCTGCTGGACTTCTCCACCTGCACCGAGTGCGGCCGCTGCCAGTCGCAGTGCCCCGCCTGGAACACGGGCAAGCCGCTCTCCCCGAAGCTGCTGATCATGTCGCTGCGCGACCACGCGCACGCCAAGGCCCCGTACCTGCTGGCCGGCGGCGGCAAGACCGTGGAGGGCGAGGAGAAGGCCTCCGAGGAGCAGCTGAAGGACGTCCCGGCCGCCGCGCTGGCCGAGGCCGAGCGTCCCCTGGTCGGCACGCTGGAGGACAACGGCGTCATCGACCCGGACGTGCTGTGGTCCTGCACCACCTGCGGCGCCTGCGTGGAGCAGTGCCCGGTCGACATCGAGCACGTCGACCACATCGTCGACATGCGCCGCTACCAGGTGATGATCGAGAGCTCCTTCCCGTCCGAGGCGGGCACGATGCTCAAGAACCTGGAGAAGAAGGGCAACCCCTGGGGCCTGGCCAAGAAGCAGCGCCTGGAGTGGCTCAAGGAGGTCGACTTCGAGATCCCGGTCGTCGGCAAGGACATCGAGGACCTCACCGAGGTCGACTACCTGTACTGGGTCGGCTGCGCCGGCGCCCTGGAGGACCGCGCCAAGAAGACCACCAAGGCCTTCGCCGAGCTGCTCCACATCGCGGGCGTCAAGTTCGCGATCATGGGCGGCGACGAGAAGTGCACCGGTGACTCCGCCCGGCGCCTGGGCAACGAGCCCCTGTTCCAGGAGCTCGGCATGGAGAACGTCATGGCGCTGAACATGGCGTTCGGCGAGGAGACGGACGACGAGGGCAAGGTGACGCCCGAGTCGGCGAAGCCGAAGTCGTCGAAGAAGATCGTCGCGACCTGCCCGCACTGCCTCAACACCCTCGGCAACGAGTACCCGCAGCTCGGCGGCGACTACGAGGTCATCCACCACACCCAGCTGCTCCAGCACCTGGTGGACGAGGGCAAGCTGATCCCGGTCACGCCGGTCGAGGGCATCATCACCTACCACGACCCGTGCTACCTGGGCCGCCACAACAAGATCTACACGCCGCCGCGCGAGATCATCGCCGCCGTCCCCGGCGTCCGCAACGAGGAGATGCACCGCCACAAGGAGCGCGGCTTCTGTTGCGGCGCCGGTGGTGCGCGGATGTGGATGGAGGAGCGGATCGGCAAGCGCATCAACAACGAGCGCGTCGACGAGGCCCTCTCCCTCAACCCCGACATCGTCTCCACGGCCTGCCCCTTCTGCCTCGTCATGCTGACGGACTCCGTCAACGGCAAGAAGAACGACGGCAAGGCCAAGGAGTCCATCCAGGTCGTGGACGTGGCACAACTCCTGCTGGACTCGGTCAAGACCACCCCCACCGACGAACCCGAAGGCGGCGACGGCCAAACAGCCGCCCAGCCCCAACCGCAACCGGTCAAGTAAGCCGGTGACCTGAACCCGCAAGGACATCCGTGACGGCCGGGACCGCACCACACGGTCCTGGCCGTCGCCGTATCCACGGCCGTAAGCCTCTCGCTACCCGTACACGCTGAGCTGCCCCGACAAGCGCCTGACGGGGGCCGGCCCCGGCTCTCGGCCACTGTCCTCAGTGACTACGGGCTCGTGTTCTGATCGACCGCAGCAGCCGGGCCAGCGGCCTGACGACGCCACAGATCCGCACCAAGGGCAAACCGACCCGCCCGATGCCGACGCGCCGCCACGGGGCCTGGCGTACTCGGACTTCGCCGTCCTCTTCAGCAGCGTGTCGGGCGACGCCGACCCTCTGGTCACGGAGCGGGCAGGGGTGCGGAAACTGCGTAGCTGCCGGATTCGTGGTGCCGGTATCGTCCGGTCTCCCGACCCGCCCTACGTTCAGAGAGCGATGCAGATGACCAGCCGGCAGGCAACGACGACCCTGTGGCGCCCCACCGGCCCCAAGGAGCTGGATCTGGTTCGCGAGCTGAACTGGCGTGCCTGGCCGCCCCGGCTGCCCGAGCAGCCGATCTTCTACCCGGTCCTCGACGAGGACTACGCGGTCAGGATCGCGAGGGACTGGAACGTGAAGCACGATGGCGCCGGCTTCGTCACTCGTTTTGAGGTCGAGTCGGATTTCTTGAGCCGGTATCCCGTCCAGCAGGCCGGCGGGCAGACGATCCTCGAGCTCTGGGTTCCGGCCGAGGAGCTGGACGACTTCAACGCCCACATTGTCGGCGAGATCCGAGTGGTCCACGAGTTCCGCTGAGACGGGAAGGCTTGCTGACGGACCTGCTGGTCGCGGGTGAGATGCGGCAGCTCGCTCCGCTGTTCGCCGACACCCGCCTGGTCGTCGTGGTCGGCCGGCCGCTCGCAGGAAACCGCAACGACTGCAGGGCCTGGGAGGAATCCGGCGCCGAAGCCGCCATCGGCAACACGCTGACGATCGCCGACGGCGGCTCCCCCGGCACCGGACTCGTCATGCCCCACCGTCGACGAAAGGGCGAAGACCTGCCCGAGTGGAAGCAGGCGCACAACACGTCCCACAAGCAAGTCCGGGCCCGCGTCGAACACGTCTTCGCCCGCTTGAAGACCTGGAAGATCCTCCGCGACTGCCGCCTCAAAGGCGACGGCGTCCACCACGCCATGCTCGGCATCGCCCGGATGCACAACCTCGCCCTCGCCGGATAGGCCAGCGCACCGCACAGCGACCAGCCCCGACCGAGGCAACTCGAAGGTCATTTACGGGACAGTCCTTAGCTTGACTCTGTCGGGGATCTTGGAGTTGTCGAGGTCAGGTTCCCAGGGTGCGCCAGGATTTCGGCCGGGGTAGCTGCCTCTGGTCGAGGTAGTTCTGGAAGGCCGTTGGTCGGCGGGGTGCGAGGGCTTCCTCAGCCGGTGACAGCCCGCCGAGGCGCTCGATGTTGACGGCGATGGCCGTCAGCACGTGCTGGACGTGGGCTTTGCTCTGTCCTCGGTAGCGGCAGCGCCGCATACCGTGTCCGTGGGCGAACTCGTTGACCGTGCCCTCCACTCCGGAGCGGACCGCATAGCGGGCCTTCCACTCGGGCGTCTGCTGTTCGGCACGGACGCGGAGTTGCAGGTCACGGAGCTCACGCGGGGGAAAGCCCACGGTGCGGGCGCTGTCGGCGGTGCTGGTGCACTGGGCGCGGGCCGGGCAGGGACGGCACTGGCTCTTGGTAAACCGTGCCACGATCAGTGGGGCCGCGGTGGGCGAGGATGTCGGGTAGGGGCCGTGCCAGCCCGCGCTGACCTGCCCCTGCGGGCAGGTGACCTGCTGACGGTCGAAGTCGATGTGGAAGTCGTCCCGGGCGAAGCCCTCGCCTCGGCGGTGCTGGTGCGTGGGGTTGGTCTTCAGCGGACCGGAGACGGTGACCTGGTGTTCACGGGCGGCGTGTTCGAGGTGGGGCAGGGAGGTGTAGCCGGCGTCGACCAGGTGCTCGGCGGGCAGCAGCCCGCGGCGGGCCAGGCGGGTGTGGATGCCGGGCAGGACCTGGCTGTCGTGGGTGGTGGACGCGGTGGTGGCCACGTCCGTGATCACGTTGGGGCCGTCGGGAGCGCAGGTCTCGGTCAGATGGGCGGCGAACCCCTTCCAGCTGATGATGTGCCCGTGCCGTGCATAGCGGGCCGAGGTGTCGTAGGGCGAGACGACCGCCCCCGACGACGGCGGCAGACCCGCCCCGCCTTCCTTCTCGGCGGTGCGCCAGCGCAGGTGCCCAGCAGCATCACGGTGATAGTTCTGCACCATGATCTGCCGCAGGGCCTGAACGCGGGGACCGGACATGCGGTCCGCTCCGTACCGGTAGAGGTGTTCCAGGAGCCGGACGGCGTCGTTTCCGGTGGCAAGGATCCTGGTCATGGGCTTGGTGGGGTTCTTGCCCAGGCGGACCGGCCGGCCGTAGCGCAGCCCCCAGTCCTCGTCGACCAGCCCGTCCAGCAGGTGAGGGGAGATGCCCGCGATCTCTTCGAGTGCGGCGCGGACCGCCTCGGTGATCAACTCCAGGCGGGTCAGGTCGCGCACCGCGGCCAGGACGTGGGTGGAGTCGGTGCGCTGTGTGGTGCGCTCGCGCACCAGTCCGGCCTCCTTGAGACGGGCCAGCGCCAGGTCGAGAAGACGGTCGGCACGGTCGTCCTCGGTAAGGCGGTCGCGGAAGTCGGCCAGCACGCTGTGGTGGAAGCCTGGATCGTCCAGTTCCATGGCCATCGCGTACTTGAAGTCGATGCGGCAGCGGACCGCCTCGGCGGTCTGCCGGTCCGACAGGCCCAGCAAGAACTGCAGTACGCAGACGGTGGCCAGCTGAGCGGGCGAGAGACCCGGCCGTCCGTCCCTGGGGTACCAGTCGACGAAGTCCTCGTCGCGCCACAGCCCGTCCAGCCGGTCACGCACCCATATCGCCGTCGTGCCGCCCGGGTTGCTTGCCCGCGCGATCTGCGCGGTCAGAGGCGGAACGTGCTCACCGGAACGGGGGCGCAGGGACAACGGGCACCTCGACAGCTGCTTCGGTCGGCAGAACTACCCGAGCATGCCCGTTGACCATGCTGCCGCACCGGGAAACTCCAAGATCCCCGACAGAGTCAAGTTAGCATCGACGCCGAACAGCCCTGGAGGACTCCCGCATGACCCGGACCACGCCACCGCGCCCCGTCGACATCGAGGCGGTCTTCCGCGCACTCGCCGCCCACCGGCGGACCGCGACACGGCTGCACCCGCGCCCCGGCGCGCCCAAGCCGGATGAGAGTTCGCTCGCCGGGCCGCTGCTGTGGCCGGCCGACGAACCGTGGCCGGTCTGCACCGCGGTCCACCCCAAGGGCACGGGCCACCTCCTGTCCGACGTGCGCCTGCGGCGGCGCATCCAGGAGGAGGCGCGAGGACGGGGCTACACCGAGGAGGAGCGGCTGGTCCTGGACGGCATGGCCTCCGGTCTCCACGTTCGGGATCTGGGCGATGCCGATCCGCTGCCGCTCCTGGCCGTCGCCCAGCTCTACGCGCGGGACGTGCCGGACCTCGTCGGGCCCGACGGATGCGATCTGCTCCAAGTGTTCTGGTGTCCCTTCGAGGTACACGGCCCGGACCGCACGATCGACGTGATCCTCAGGTGGCGGTCGGCAGAGGATGTCGGCACCGTACTGACGACGCAGCCCGAACCGCCGGTCGCCGGCCGTGAGGAGTGCGTACCGACCACCTGCGTCCTCCACCCGGAGCAGGTCGTGGAGCACGAGTACCTCGGCCTGCTGAGCGAGGACCTGCAGCAGGGGATCGCCGAGTGGGAAGAGGGCCTCCTCGACGAGGAAGACGCCGAAGACGCCTGCGACTCCTCAGCTCCGGCGAACTACGCCAACTACGAGGAGTACGAAGCGGCCATGGCCGCCGCCCGCGCCGAGGAGCCGGACGAGATCGACTACACGAGCGACCTCTCCATCGCCCCAGGCTGGAAAGTCGGCGGCTACGCCTCCTGGCACCTGACCGATCCCGCCCCCCTCGACTGCCCCCAGTGCGGGACCCCGATGCCGCCGCTGCTCACCGTCGACAAATGGGAGTGCGACGGCGCCTCGCGGAGCTGGATGCCCATCGAGGACCGGACGGATGACCCGGGAGTCATCGATCCCGTCAGTGTCCATCTCGGCCGCGGCCAGATGCGCGTCCACACCTGCCCGACCGACCCAACCCACCCACACCGTCTCAGCTTCCAGTGACCCCCCTCAGGCCGCATGGCTGCGAACGGACGCTCGACCCGGCCAGAAGAGCATGGGGTGGAAGGCCCCGACAGCCGCCGTGTCCGCCGAAGGTGCTCAGCCGACGTCCCCACGGCCCCGCCACCCTGTCGACGCCCCGGAGCGCGGGCGCGTCCGACCCGTACCGGGAACCAGCGGTCCACGATTCCGCCGGTGATCAGCGCATTCGTGTTCCACGCGGGGAGCGGCCACCGCCCGGCCAGCAGTCCTCCGTCCCCGCACCGCCGCCTTGCCACCCCTTGGGGGAGGCGTAGCTTCGGATTCAGGAGCCCAGTGATGTCGCGGTCGGCACCGCTGAACGACCGGCCCACGGAGGGAGGGCGTCATGAGCGCCGCGGATATCGGGGTCGTGGCCGGGGCGGTCGCGTTGATCGCGTTCCTGGCCTGGTACTTCTTCGGTTCGAAGAAGTCGAGCCGGGCTGAGCTCAGAGGCGGCTTCCAGGAGATCGGTGTCACGGTCAAGGGCAGCTACGCGCCGGACCTGATCCGGGTCCGCCAAGGGGTACCGGTCCGGATGGTCTTCGACCGGCAGGAGGCGGGGGACTGCACCTCTCGCGTGCTCTTCCCCGATTTCCGGATCGCCGCCCCGCTCCCGGCGTTCGCCACGACCGTGGTGGAGTTCACCCCGGACCGGCCGGGCCGGTTCGGCTTCGTGTGCGGGATGAGCATGGTGCACGGAACGTTGCTGGTCGAGCCGAGCGACGGTGAGATCCCGGCGTCCGCCGTCGGCGCCGCCGAGGAGGAGCCGGCTCCGCCGGCGCGGCCCGAGGCGGGTGCCGCGGAGCAGGAGGATGCCGAGGCGGCCGCGCGGGGTGCGGAGATCGCCGATCTGACGCGGCGAGTCACCGTCGGGGCGGTGCTGTCGCTGCCGGTCGTGGTAGCCGTGATGCTGCACGAGGTGTTCGGCGTGGACGTGCCCGGCCTGCTGCTCGACCGATGGTGGCAGTTCGCACTGATCACGCCGGTGATGATCTACACCGGGTGGCCGATCCACCGTACCGGCTGGCTCGCCCTGCGTAACCGCGCAGCCGAGATGAACGCGCTGATCACGTTGGGCACGTCGGCGGCGTACGGCTACAGCGTGCTGGTCACCGTGGCGCCGGGACTACTGCCCGCGGGCGTGCGCGAGGTGTACTACGAGGCGGTCGGCGTCATCCTCACCCTGATCCTGCTCGGCCGCCTCTTCGAGGCGAAGGCCAAGGCGGGCACCGGGCAGGCGATCCGTGAACTGCTGAACCTGCAGGCGAAGACCGCCCGGGTGGTGCGGGACGGCACGGAGGTGGAGGTGCCCGTCGATCAGGTCGCCGCCGGGGACGTCGTCGTCGTCCGCCCCGGGGAGAAGGTCCCGGTGGACGGGGTGATCGTGGATGGCCGATCCACGCTGGACGAGTCCATGGTGACGGGTGAGTCGATCCCGGTGACCAAGAGTGCGGACGACGAGGTCGTGGGCGCGACCGTCAACCAGACCGGGGCCTTCCGTTTCCGGGCGACCAAGGTCGGCGCGGACACGATGCTCGCCCAGATCATCCGGTTGGTGCAGCAGGCGCAGGCGTCCCGGGCCCCCATCCAGCGGATCGCCGACCTGGTCGCGAGCTACTTCGTGCCGGTGGTGGTGTTCATCGCCATCACCTCGTTCACCGTGTGGTTCCTCGTCGGGCCCGCCCCGGCGCTGACCCTCGGGCTGGTGGCCGCCGTTGCGGTGCTGATCATCGCCTGCCCGTGCGCGCTGGGTCTGGCCACCCCGCTGTCGATCATGGTGGGCACCGGGAAGGGAGCCCAGGCGGGAATCCTGATCCGCTCCGCCGAGGCACTGGAGACCGCGCAGCGGCTGGACGTGGTCGTGCTGGACAAGACCGGTACCGTCACCCAGGGGCGGCCCGAGCTGACCGACGTCCTCGCCGCCGAGGGCGCCACCGAGGACGAGATCCTGCGCCTGGTCGCCTCGGCCGAACACTCCTCCGAGCATCCTCTGGGCCAGGCGATCGTCTCCGGCGCCACCGGCCGTGGCATCGCCCTGGCTCAGGTCGGCGAGTTCGACTCGGTCACCGGACACGGCATCACCGCCGTCGTCGACGGCCGCCGGGTGCTGGTGGGCAAGGAAGCGCTGCTGTCCGGCCAGGGCATCGACACGGCCGCCCTGTCGGCGGAGGCGGACCGGTTGGCAGCGGAGGGCAAGACGGCCATGTACGCCGCCGCCGACGGCCGGCCGCTGGGCCTGGTCGCCGTCGCGGACACGGTCAAGCAGGACTCCGCCGCCGCCGTCACCGCGCTGAAGCGGCTCGGCCTCGAGATCGTGATGATCACCGGGGACAACGCGCGGACCGCCGAGGCCGTCGCGGCCGAAGTCGGCATCGACCGGGTGCTGGCCGAGGTGCTGCCCGAGCACAAGGCGGACGAGATCCGCCGCCTCCAGGAGGAGGGCAAGCGCGTCGGCATGGTGGGCGACGGCATCAACGATGCCCCGGCGCTCGCCCGGGCGGACGTCGGTTTCGCCATCGGTACCGGCACCGACGTGGCCATCGAGGCGGCGGACATCACCCTGATCTCCGGGTCCTTGGGCGGCGTGGTCACCGCGGTGACGCTGAGCCGTGCCACGATGCGCAACATCCGACAGAACCTGTTCCTCGCGTTCGTCTACAACACCGCGGGCATCCCCGTCGCGGCCGGTGTGCTCTACCCGTTCACCGGCTGGTTGCTCAGCCCGATCGTCGCGGCCGCGGCGATGGCGCTGTCCTCGCTCTCGGTGGTGGGCAACGCCAACCGGCTGCGCCGCTTCACCCCCGGCCCGCTCCCCGGCGCCCCGACCGCACGGGCCGGGGCCGAGACCCCGGCCCACGTGGCCGCTTGAGCGGATCCACGCAGGAGGAGGACGGCCGCGCCCGGGGGACGGGCGGGCCGCAGGATCCGCGGGTGCTCTCCAGCGTGGAGCAGGTCAGGCCGGCGTGGGAACCGTGCGCCGATGTCGTCGTGGCCGAGGTCGCACGCCGCCCGGTGGGGCAGCAGGAGGCCCTGGACACAGTGGTCCGCGCCGTCCGCCGGTGAGGTCCCCCGCGGGCCTGCCGCACGCGTGAGCTGCCCCGCTCGCGTACGGGTTCCGGCGCGGACGCCGAGGCGGGCGCCCTGGACGTCGCCTGCTCGGACGGTGTCCTTAAGCGTCACGGCCCGTTCCCGGGACACGGTCTCCACTTTGTGTCGGAGCGGCCGGGGTACCCGGCGGATGCGCTGCACATGTGACGGCTGCCACTCGGTGAAGTATACCCCCGGGGGTAAAGATGTTAGAGTGGGTGCAATACCCCGGGGGGTAATTTCCCTGCGAAAGGAGCATCCCGGTGTTCTTCGTTGACACGATCGAGCTCGAGGTCCTGGGCAACCGCAGTTACCTCGCCGGAGGCGAGCGGGCGGCGGTGGCGGTGGACCCACCCCGTGACGTCGACCAGGTGCTTGCCGCGGCCGCTCGGCGGGGGGTGCGCATGTCCCATGTGGTGGAGACGCACATCCACAACGACTACGTCACCGGCGGCCTGGAGCTCGCGCGCATCACCGGAGCCGTCTACCTGGTGCCGGCCGGTGCCCGGGTCTCGTTCCCCCGGACCCCGGTCGCCGACGGCGACACCGTCGACGTCGACACGGATCTGACTCTGACGGCCGTGGCGACGCCGGGACACACCCCCCACCACACCGCGTACGTCCTCGGGGTGGAGGGCCGCCCGGTCGCCGCGTTCACCGGCGGCTCCCTGCTCATCGGCGCGGTGGGCCGTCCGGATCTCGTCGAGCCCCGCCTGACAGAACAGCTGGCCCGCGCCCAGCACGCCTCCGCACACCGCCTCGCCGACGCCTTGCCGGACGACACGGCGGTTCTGCCCACGCACGGCTTCGGCAGCTTCTGCTCGTCCGCGCAGACCGACGGCGACGCCACGACCATCGGCAAGGAGAAGGTCGCCAACGCGGCTCTCACCGCCGATGCGGAGACCTTCGTCGCCGACCTGCTCACAGGACTCGAGGACGTGCCCGCCTACTACGCCCACATGGGTCCGGCCAATGCCGCCGGCCCCGCCCCCGTCGACCTGACCCCGCCCGCGGTCGCCGACCCGGACGAGATCGCCGCACGGCTCGCGGCCGGGGAGTGGGTGGTGGACCTGCGCCACCGGATCGCGTTCGCCGAGGGGCACGTCGCCGGTTCGTTCAACTTCGAGGCCGACGGCAAGCTCGCCACCTACCTGGCGTGGATGATCCCGTGGGGCAAGCCGGTCACCCTGCTCGCCGACACGGCCGGGCAACTGGCCGCCGCTCAGCGGGAACTCGTGCGCGTCGGCATCGACCGCCCGGCCGCCGCCGCGACCGGAGGTCCCGCCGGCTGGCTCCGCGACGGCGAGAGCCCCGCGTCCTTCCCCCGTGCCACGTTCGCGGAACTCGCCGAGCAGGACCGGCGGGACGGGAGCGGGATCGTCGTGCTCGACGTGCGCCGCGACTCCGAGCGCGCCGAAGGCCGGATAGCGGGATCGGTCCACATCCCGATCCACCAGCTGCACCGCCGCCTCGGTGAGGTGCCCGACGGCACGGTCTGGGTGCACTGCGCCGGCGGCATGCGCGCCGGTATCGCCGCCTCGGTGCTGGACGCCGCCGGACGGCGGGTGGTGGCCGTGGACGACGGCTTCGACGCCGCCGCCGAGGCCGGGCTGACCGTCGTCACCGGCTGAACCGGGCAGGTCCCGGCGGCCGGGCGGACCCGGACCGGGCGCCCGACCGGGAGGGCCGAGCGAGAAGACCGAACAGGAAGACCGAAGAGAAGGAGTGGAGCGACGATGTTCCTCTTCCGTAGGAGCCCACCGCGCCTGTCCGTGGACGAGGCCCGTGCCCGCACCAGTGGGGACCGGCCGGAAGCCGTCCTGCTGGATGTGCGGGAGGAGCCCGAGTGGCAGGCCGGGCACGCCCCTGGTGCCGTGCACGCCCCGCTGACCCGGCTGGCAGCGGGCGCGGCACTGCCCGCCTCCGCGCAGGGCCGTCCGCTCGCGGTGATCTGCCGGAGCGGGCACCGGTCGCAGCAGGCCGCGAAGCTCCTCACGGAACGGGGCGCGGACGCGACGGATGTCGAGGGCGGCATGAACGCGTGGGCCGCCGCCGGATTCCCGGTCGTCGACCAGCGCGGGAACAGCGGCTCTACAGCGTGAGCACCCTGGTCCTCGCCCTGATCGCCGGGGCCGTCATCGGCCTGGCCCTCGGCACCCTCGGTGGCGGTGGCAGCGTGCTCGCGGTCCCCGCACTCCTCTACCTGCTGGAGTTCTCCCCCGCGTCGGCGACCACCGCGAGCCTGATCATCGTCACCGCTACCTCGGCCACCGCCCTCTACGCCCATGGGCGGGACGGCAACGTCGCCTGGAGAACCGGGACGCTGTTCGCGGCCGCGGGCGTCCTGCCGGCGTTCCTCGCCGGAGCGGTCGCGGGTCACCTCCCGGCAGAGGCGCTCACCGCCGCCTTCGCGGTCATCGCCGCGCTGGCCGCCCTGCGCATGCTGCGACCCGCGAACTCCGCGCCGCCGGAGCGGACACGTCCCGCCGGGGCGGCGGGAGCGGGGGCCGGGCTGGGAGCCGTGACGGGCTTCCTCGGCGTCGGCGGCGGGTTCCTCGCCGTTCCGGCCCTGGTGGGGGTCCTCGGTCTGCGGATGAGGCAGGCCGTGGGTACGAGCCTGCTGGTCATCACCGTCAATTCGGTGGCGGCGCTCACCGCGCGGACCGGAACCGGCGGGGACCTGCGCTGGGAGGTGATCGCCCCGTTCACCGGAGCCGCGGTCCTCGGTGCCTGGGACGGGAAACGTCTCGCCACGAAGATCACGGGCCAGGCCCTGCAGCGGGCCTTCGCCTTCGTCCTGCTGGGCGTGGCGGCCTTCATGCTCGTCGACGTGGTCGTCTGAGCGCGCAGGCCGCCGCGGCCCCGGGGCGGCTCAGGCCAGCGAGAGGAAGAGCTTCTCCAGTCGGCCGCGCATCTCGTCGCGGTCCTCACCGGAGCGGCTGCCGTCCTCCATCCCGGTCAGGCACTGCTGCAGCCCCGTGGCGATGATCGCGAATCCGGCGCGGTCCAGCGCGCGGGACGCGGCCGCCAGTTGGGTCACGACCTCCTCGCAGTCCCTGCCCTCCTCGATCATCCGGATCACTCCGGAGATCTGGCCCTGTGCCCGGCGCAGTCGGTTCAGGACCGCCTTCAGCTCCGCTCCCGCCAGATCAAGCTCCATCATCACTCCTCATGGAATACCCCCAGGGGTAAGATACCCCCCTTCGTGGGGGCACTGCCGACAGAAAAGGATGACATCCGCCATGGTCACCCCCACCACGCTCGGTACCGCCGAAGCCCGCACCCGGCTGCACGAACTGACCGTCATCGACGTACGCACCCCGGGTGAGTACGCCGGCGGCCACCTGCCCGGCGCGCTGAACGTCCCCCTCGACCGGATCCAGCGGGCCCTGCCCGACATCCGCCGCGCGGCCGACCGCGGAGACGTCCTGGTGGTCTGCGCGTCCGGCGCCCGGTCCGGGAACGCCTGCCGGATCCTGGCCGAATACGGCATCGCCACCGCCACGCTCTCCGGTGGCACCGGTGCCTGGGCTGCCGACGGCCACGACCTGCACCGCCCCCAGGGTGCCGCTCGCGCCACCTGGGGCATGGAACGACAGGTCCGCCTCACCGCCGGCGCCGTCGTCGTTCTCGGCCTCCTCCTCGGCCTCCTCGGACACCCCGCCTTCCAGATCCTGTCGGCGGGCATCGCCGCCGGTCTGGTCTTCTCGGCCCTCACCAACACCTGCGGCATGGCCGCCGTGCTCGCCAAGCTCCCCCACAACCGCCCCCGCGCCGCCGAGCTCGACCGCACCCTGGCCCGACTCCGTGACCGCTGAGCCGGGGAGAGGGTGAGGGCCCGGCGGCCAGGCGCACGAGTGGTGCTTGAGGGGCATGCGAGGGCATCCGGCGAGACTTCTGCCCCGATAGCGCTGTCGCGTCGTGGGGGTGAGCCTTCGTGAAAGGAATCGTTCTGGCCGGCGGCACCGGGGCCAGGCTGTATCCGATCACCCGGGTGGTGTCCAAGCAGTTACTGCCCGTGGGTGGAAAGCCGATGATCTACTATCCGCTGTCGATCCTCATGCTCGCGGACATCAGGGACGTCCTCGTCATCACGACGCCCCACGACCTGCCGCGCTTTCGCACCCTCCTCGGCGACGGTTCCCAGCTCGGGATGGAGATCACCTACGCCGAGCAGTTCCATCCGGGCGGTATCGCCGAGGCCCTGCTCATCGGAGCGGACCACATCGGCACGGACTCGGTCGCGCTGGTCCTGGGCGACAACATCTTCCACGGCCCCCGCTTCTCCGACGTGCTGGCCCGGGAATCCCGGGACGTGCGGGGATGCGTGCTGTTCGGCTATCCCGTGCACGACCCGCATCGCTACGGGGTCGGCGAGGCCGATGCCGCGGGCCGGCTCGTCTCCATCGAGGAGAAGCCCGCGAGCCCGCGGTCGAACCGCGCCATCACGGGCCTCTACTTCTACGACAACCGAGCGGTCAACATCGCCAAGAACATCACGCCGTCGGCCCGGGGAGAGCTGGAGATCACCGATGTGAACCGGTACTTCGTCGCACAGGGCGAGGCCAGGCTCGTGGATCTCGGACGCGGCTTCGCCTGGCTCGACACGGGGACACCGGAGTCGTTGCTCCAGGCGAGCCAGTACGTCGGGATGCTGGAGGAGCGCCAGGGATGCCGCATCGCGTGCATCGAGGAGGTCGCGCTGCGGATGGGTTTCATCGACGCGGCGGCGTGCCACCGGCTGGGGGAGGACATCGGCGGGTCGAGCTACGGGCAGTACGTCATGTCCATCGCCGAGGAGTTGACGGTCTGAGAGTCCCCCGGGCACCTCGGACACCCCGGAGCCCCGGCCCCCGGAGCCCCGGCCCCCGGAGACCCGGAGCCTCCGGGGACGGCACCGAGGGGCTGGTCAGACGGTGACGACCCTTGCGACCTTGCGCACGCCCTCGACCAGCTGGGCCTGGAGCAGCGACTCGGCCTCGCCCACCGGACCGTTCCCGCCCGCGAGGACGGCGGCGGTGAACGCGGCCAGCGCGTTGCGCACCTGATGGTCCGCGGGCATCGCCAGCTCCGTCAGCCGGTCCTGTTGCTGGACCCGGACGACCGGCTTCAGCTGCTCCGGCGGGGTGTAGGCGCGCTCCACCGAGATCCGTCCCCGGCGGCCCCACAGGGCATAGCGCGAGCGGTAGGCGTGCCGGAAGCCGAAGTCGAGCTGCGCGGCGACGCCGTCGGGGGCGCACAGCAGGGCCGTACCCGCGACGTCCACCCCCGTCATGTCGTCCACCCGGAGGGTGGCCGCCAGCACCTCCGGTTCGCCGGACAGGTACATCTGTGCCGTCCGCAGCGGGTAGACGCCGACGTCCAGCAGTGCGCCGCCGCCGAGCGAGGGGGCGTACCGGAACCCCGTGGGATCCAGCGGCGGTACGCCGAACGAGCCGGACAGCACCTCCAACTCGCCGATGGCGCCGGTGTCGAGGAGCGACCGGACCCCGGCGTGCTGCGAGTGGTGCAGGAACATGAAGTTCTCGGCGAGGATACGGCGGTGCCGCCGTGCCAGCTCCATCAGCTCGGCGGCCTCCGCGTGCGTCGTGCACAGGGGCTTCTCGCACAGCACGTGCTTGCCGAAGCACAGCGCCTCGGCCACCTGGTCGAAGTGGAGCGCGGGCGGCAGGGGGACGTACACCGCGTCGATGTCGTCCCGTTCCAGCAACGTCCGGTAGCCCTGGACACCGGCGCACCCGAACCGGTCCGCCACGCGTTGCGCCTTCGTGGCGTCCCGGCTGGCCACCGCGACGAGTTCGGCCGAGTCGGCCGCCGCGATGACCGGGAGCATCCGGCGCAGCGCGATGTCCGCGCAGCCGAGCACGCCCATGCGTACCCGGCCGGGGGAGGGGCCCTCGGGCCCGGTGGCCACTGGGCTCACAGCGTCGCCAGGACGTCGTGGAGCGCGCCGATCACCTTGTCCTGCAGGGCGGGGTCCAGCGAGGGGTACATGGGCAGCGAGAAGATCTCGTCGGCCACCGCCTCGGTGACCGGCAGGGAGCCCTTGGCGTATCCCAGGTGGGAGAAGCCCGTCATGGTGTGGACCGGCCACGGGTAGCTGATGTTGAGCGCGATGTCATAGGCCTTCAGCGCCTCGATGACGGCGTCTCGCCGTGGATGGCGCACCACATAGACGTAGTGGACGTGGTCGTTGCCGGGCGCGAGGGACGGCAGCACCAGATCGGTGCCGGCGAGCCCCTCGGCGTAGCGCCGGGCCACGGCCCGCCGGCCCTCGATGTAGGCGTCGAGCCTGCGCAGCTTGCGCCGCAGGATCTCCGCGTGCAGCTCGTCCAGACGGCTGTTGTGCCCCGGTGTGCGGACGACGTAGTAGCGCTCCTCCATGCCGTAGTACCGCAGTCGTCGAAGACCTGCGTCGACGTCCGGGTCCGCGGTGATGACGGCGCCGCCGTCGCCGTAGGCCCCGAGCACTTTCGTGGGGTAGAAGGAGAACCCGGCCGCGGCCCCCCATGTGCCGGCGAGCCGTCCTCCCCGGCGGGCGCCGTGGGCCTGCGCGCAGTCCTCGAAGACCAGCAGACCGTGCTCGTCCGCAACGGCCTGCAACGCCGTCATGTCGACGCACTGACCGTACAGATGCACCGGGAGCAGACACCTGGTGCGCGGGGTGACGGCGGCGGCGACCTGATCGACGTCCATCAGATACGTGTCGGGGTGGACGTCGACGAAGACGGGTGTCGCCCCCACGGAGTCGATGGCGACCACGGTCGGTGCCGCGGTGTTCGAGACGGTGATGACCTCGTCGCCGGGGCCGACGCCGATCGCCTGCAACCCCAGCTTGATGGCGTTGGTGCCGTTGTCGACCCCCACCGCGTGCCCGATCCCGTGGTAGGCGGCGAACTCCTCCTCGAAGCCGCGTCCGCTGGCGCCGAGGACGAGTTGCCCGGAACGCAGCACGGTCTCGATCGCGTCGTGGATGTCGTCCCGCTCGTTCTCGTACTCGCGCAGGTAGTCCCATACGTAGGTGGTCATGGCTGAGTCACTGTCTCCGCTCGTCTCGGGCGTGCGCCTGGCCGGGTCTCACTGCCGTACCCCGACGAACAGACCGCGGCCGGTCGGGTCGCCGGGGAGGAAGTCGACGGTGCAGCCGGCGTCGGTGAACGCCGCGGTGTACTCGTCCTCGGTGAAGAGGGTGAGCACGTCGATCTCGGTGAACTCCCGGATGCCGGCACGGTCGCCGACCAGGAAGCGCACCTCCATCCGGGTCGCGCGGCCCTGGAGGGTCGAGTGCGATATCCGGGCCACGGTACGGCCGTCCTCGCAGCCGAGGTCACCGGCGACATAACCCTCGACGTGGTTCTCGGGGAACCACCACGGCTCGATCACGAGCACCCCGCCGGGACGCAGGTGCCGGGCCATCGACCGCACCGCGTCCCGCATGTCGGACACCGTGCCCAGATAGCCGATGGCGCAGAACATGCACACCACCGCGTCGAAGGTGCGGCGGAGGTCGAAGTCGCGCATGTCGCCGGGGTGCACGGTCACCTCCGGCAGCCGCTGGTGGGCCAGCTCCCGCATGGGTTCCGCGATCTCCAGCCCCTCGGTGTGTTTGAACAGCGCCCCGAAGGTCTCCAGGTGCGCCCCGGTGCCGCACGCCACGTCGAGCAGGGATTCCGCCTCAGGACACCGCGACCGCACCAGCTCCGTGACGTAGGCGGCCTCCCGCGGCCAGTCCTTGCCCCGGCTGCGGTAGAAGATCTCGTAGACCTCCGCCAGCTCCCGTCCGTACATCTGCTCTCCCGTCGGTGTCGGTCGAAGGGCGCCCGGTCACTCGTCGACCACGGCGACCGCCCTGGTCCAGCCCGCGCCCGCGCCCGCGATCTTCACGGGGAAGCAGACGACGGTGAATCCGAACGGCGCGGGCAGGGCTTCGAGGTTCGCCAGGCGCTCGATCTGGCAGTACTCCCGGTCACGGCCTGCGAAGTGGGCCGGCCACAGCACCGAACGGTCCCCCGTGCTCCGGTACCGCTCGATGATGTCGGTGAACGGGGCGTCCAGGCTGAACGCGTCCGTCCCGATCACCCGCACCCCCAGGTCCAGCAGCAGGTGCACGGCCGGCCCGTCCAGCCCGGCGAACTCGGTGAAGTACTCCGGGGCACCCGCCCGCGCGGAAGCGCCGGTGTGCAGCAGGACGATGTCCAGCGGGGCGGGAGTGCGGCCGATCCGCTCGAACTCCTTCTCCAGCCGGTCCGCGCCGACGGCACCGGTCGGGGCGTCGGTGAGGTCGAGCACGATCCCCGGGTTGCAGAACCACTCCAGCGGCATCCGGTCGATGTGCTTCGGTACGCCGTCGCCGTACCCGGCCCGGGAGCCGTAGTGCGACGGCGCGTCGACGTGCGTGCCGGTGTGCGAGGTCAGGGTGATCCGGTCGAGCGACAGGAACTCCCCGTCGGGCAGCTCGTCCGGGTCGAACTCGAGCCCGAAGTGGCTCCGCATCTCCGCGCTCATGTGCTCCGCGCCCTGACGGGGGGTCAGTACCTCGTGCACCACGGGATCCGGCTCGTGGGCCCCGGCGTCCACCGCCGATGACAGGTCGATCAACCGCACACGGACCTCCCACGTACGTTGCGTACCGCTCACGCCGACGAGGCAGATGCTGCTCCGCGTGAACGGAGAAGCGCTCAAACCTCACTCGGCGCCCGCGCGTCGCGTTCGAGCCGATGTCGAAGGGCGTCGGGAATCGTTCGCGGATGCCGCCCGTTCGGACCCGGACGGGACCAGCGTGAGGAGGACTCGGTGGCAATGCCGATGGGAACCTCGTCGTCTGTCGACTCCCTCTATGCCGAAGTGCAGCAGTTCTACGCCCACCACATGCATCTGCTGGACGCCGGGGACGGCGAGGGGTGGGCGCGGACCTTCACCGAGGACGGCTCGTTCGCGCCGCCCTCGCTCCCGGAGCCCGTCGTCGGCCGGGACGCCCTGGCCGCGGGGGTGCACAAGGCCGCCGCGGCGCTGGCCGAGGCCGGCGAGGTGCATCGGCACCTGCTCGGCATGGTGTCGGTCCAGCCGGGCGAGGACGGCGAGCTGATCGTCCGTTCGTACGCGCAGATCATCGCCACGCCCCGGGGCGGCAGCCCCCGGCTCCATCTGATGTGCGTGTGCGACGACGCGCTCGTGCGGGTGGACGGCGAACTGAAGGTGCGGGAACGCCGGGTCACGCGTGACGACAGGCAGCCGTGACCCCACGCCGGGACGGGCCCGGACCGACCAGGGCAGCGAGGAAGGGGGACGGGCGGGTGACCTCGGGTGACGCGATCCGGCCGGGCACGGTCGCCGTCCTGGGCGCGACCGGCGGCCTCGGACGACAGGTGAGCGCGGTGTTCTCGCGCGCGGGACACGAGGTGTTCGGCGTGGCCCGGCGCCCCGCGCCGCACGCCGCCGGACGCCCCTTCGTCCCGCTGGACGTGGCGTCGGCGGAGCCGGCGGAGATCACCGGCCTCCTCGCCTCGCGGAACGTGGACGTGGTGGTCAACGTCGCGGGCGGCTGGGTGGTGACCGAGGAGGCGATGCACCACGCCCATGTGCGGCTGGTGGACCGCCTCCTCGCCGGAGTCGCCGCGCTGCCGACGCGCCCGCGCGTCGTCCACGTCGGCAGCATCCACGAGTACGGCTTCGCGCCGCCCGGATCCGGCATCGACGAGTCGATGACGCCGGATCCGAGCACCCCGTACGCCCGTACCAAGCTGGCGGGCTCGCAGGCCGTCCTGGAGGCGACCCGGGCCGGGGACGTCGACGGGGTCGTGCTGCGCGCCGTCAATGTGTGCGGACCCCACCCGTCGGAGGCGAGTTTCCTGGGCACCGTGTTGCGGCGGCTGCGCGGGGTGATGCCGGGGGAGCCACTCGAACTGGTGATCGCCGACGCCGCCCGCGACTACATCGACGTACGCGACGTCGCCTCGGCGGTCCTGCGGGCCGCGGACGCGGCGGCCCCCGGCGCGGTGTTCAACATCGGGCGCGGCGAGGCGACGACGATGCGGGAGCTGGTGACGACCCTGGTCGCGGTGTCCGGATTGCCGCCCGAGACGCTCAAGGAGACCGGCGGGCCGGTGGAGAGCAAGGGCGGCGGCTGGACCAAGGCCGACATCCGCCACGCGCAACGGGTGCTGGGCTGGCGCCCCGTCATCGGTCTGCGCGATTCCCTGCGCGACATGTGGGAGGCGGCGGACTGACCCCGGTCCTCCGCACGCCGCCCGGCGGCGCGCCTTCTTCCCTACAAGCAGAGAGGTACGTGCGATGAGTGAACTCACCCTGCCGGTCCTGGTCGAGATCTTCCGGGAGTGCGCCGGCGAGGCGGAGGGAGTCGATCTGAACGGCGAGGACGTCGGCGACGTCGAGCTGAGCGCCCTCGGGTACGACTCGCTCGCCCTGCTGGAGGCGATCAGCCAGGTCGAGCGGAGGTACTCGATCGGTATGCCGGACGCGGAGACCCGGATCCGGACGCTGAAGCAATTCCTCGACCAGGCCAACGAGCAGATGGCCCGGCGGCCCTGACCCCGGCCTCCCCGACCCCCGCGGACCCGTAACACGGTCCCGTACCCGACGCGTGCACCTGGGACGGCGAGGGCGGGCGCCGGGTCAGCCGGCCGACCGGACGCCGACGAAGAGGCCCCGGCCGGCGGGCTCGACGGGGACGTAGTCCACACCGAGACCGGCGGCCGTGAACGCTGCCTCGTACTGCTCCGGGGAGAACAGGCCGATCAGGTGCGTCTCGTGGAAGTGCCGTATCCCGGAGGCTCCGTCGGCCACGAGGTAGTGCACGTTCATCCGGGACGCCGCCCCGTCCCGCACGGAGTGGGAGACCCGGGACACGGTCCGCTCCCCGACGGTCACCGTGCTGCCGGCGACGTGGCCGTGCCGGTACGTCTCGGGGAACCACCACGGGTCGACGGCCAGCACCCCGCCGGGCGTCAGATGCCGGGCGAACCGGCGCAGCGCGTCGACCAGCGCGGACTCCGTCAGCAGATAGCCGATCGAGCCGAACATGCAGGTGATGACGTCGTACGTGCGGCCGAGGTCGAAGTCCCGCATGTCACCGACGTGTACGGGGACGTGCGGCAGCGCCGCGCGCGCGAACCGGGCCATGGGCTCGGACAGCTCCAGCCCGGCCACCTCGTCGAACAGCTCGTCGAAACACCGCAGATGCGCGCCGGTGCCGCACGCCACGTCGAGCAGCGTGCGGGCATCCGCCCTGCGCTTGCGCACCTGTCCCTCCACAGCGGCCGCCTCCTGGAGGTAGTCCTTGCCGCGGCCGCGGTGGACCAGTTCGTAGATCTCGGCGAGTTCGGCTCCGTACACGGCGACCTCATTCGTTGCGCGCCCGACAGGGACGGGGGTCCGGAAGCACCGATCGTCGGGCGGCTGCCGGAGCGTGTTGCGGGAGTGGCTTCGTCCGCCCGCAGGTCGGGGCAGGAGGGACTCTCGCAACACGCCCTAGAGGAACGCCGGAGACCGGCTGGACGCGAGGGGCCCCGGGGCCCGTCGTGGTGACCGGCCGCGCCGTCGAGCCGGGTTCGAATCCGCCCTGCCAGGGTCGGCAGGAACCACGGACCCGCGGCACAGGTTTGGAGTCCACCGTGAGCACAGGCGTGAGCACAGGCCGGACCGCCGGCGAGGAGCACCAGGGCACGGCGCGCGACGGGCACGACGACGCGGTCGACGTCAGCGGCGCCGGGAAGGGTGCCGGGTCGCCGTCCGGTGAGGTGACCGCGCTGCTGGACGAACTGCGCCGCTATCTGGACCTGGCACCGCAACTCAGCCTGCCGCCACGCGCGTTCACCTCTCCCGGGCTGTACGAGCTGGAACGCACCCGGGTCTTCGGGCGCTCCTGGGTGCTCGTCGCCCACCGCGACGAACTCGCGGAGCCGAACAGCTACGTCTCGGTCGGCATCGCGGGCGAGCAGGTGGTGGTCACCCGCGACGCGGACGGTGTGCTGCACGGCATGTCGCCGATCTGCCGGCACCGGATGATGCCGCTCGTCGAACCCGGCGCCGCCGGCCGCGCCGACTCCTTCACCTGCCCCTACCACCTGTGGAGGTACGGACTCGACGGTCGGCTCATCGGCGCCACCCATATGCGCAGGAACCCCGACTTCGACCCCGGGAGCTGCCGGCTGCCCGCCTTCGCCGTCGAGGAGTGGCACGGCTTCGTGTACGTGAACCTCGACCCGGCCGCCGCCCCCCTCGCCCCCGAACTGAGCAGGATCTCCGACGACCTGGCCAACTACCGGCTCGACGGCATGGCTCAGCTCGGGGTGTGGAGCGAGGAGTGGGCCTGCAACTGGAAGGTCGCCGTGGAGAACGCCCACGAGAACTACCACGTGATGGGCTTCCACCCGGAGACCCTCCAGCCGTCGACGCCAGGCGGGTCCGACACGGACGTACGGGTCGACTCCCCGTGGGCGCTGCGCCTTCTCATCCCGTTCACCAAGCCCCAGGAGACCTACGTCCTGCCGCTGACCGACGAGGAGAGGGCCCATCTGTACGGCTTCTTCGTCTTCCCCGTGGCGAGCATGGCCGCCGCAGGCGAAATGGTCATCTGGCTCAGTCTGATCCCGCAGACGATCGACCGGACGCTGGTCCGCGGCGGCATCCTCGTGCCGCGCGGCGCCCTCGAGGGCGCCGACGTCGACGAGTTGCGCCGGCAGGCCGAGTCGTACGCGGGAATGATCAACAGCGAGGACCGGAACGGTCTGGAGGCCGTCCAGCGCGCCGTGGGATCGCGCTTCGCCGCACGCGGCCATCTGAGCCCCAAGGAACCCGGCGTCGTGGCCTTCTACCAGAACCTGGCCAGGGCCCTGCTGCGCGGCGACGGCGACTGGCCGGGAGGGCTGTGAGCCGCCGACCGGACGCGCCCGCCACCGCACCTCTCGACGATCGCTACTCCGCTTCTCAAGGAAGAGGGCTTCCACCATGCTCAGTTGTCGGATCTGCGGCGGTCGGCTGCACGAGTTCATGGACTTCGGACAGCAGCCGCTCTCCAGTGGGCTCCTCGAACCGGAGTACCTCGGCGACGAGTACTTCTTCCGGCTGGCCGTCGGCGTCTGCGGGGAGTGCACCATGGTCCAGCTCACCGAGGAAGTGCCGCGTCACCTGATGTTCAACAGTCACTACCCGTACCTGTCGTCCGGGTCCTCCGTGATGCGCAAGCACTTCGAGGAGACCGCTCGGCACTTCCTGGAGACCGAGCTCGCCCGGAAGGACGCCTTCCTGGTCGAGCTGGGCTGCAACGACGGGGTCATGCTCCGCGTCCTGGCCGAGGCCGGCGTCCGGCACCTGGGCGTCGAGCCGTCGCAGAGCGTGGCCGACCTCGCCCGCCGCCAGGGCATCCGGGTCACCACCGAGTTCTTCCAGGAGTCGACGGCGGCGGACATCCGCAAGGCCGAGGGACAGGCGCAGGTCGTCTACGCGGCCAACACGATCTGCCACATCCCCTATCTGGACTCGATCTTCCGGGGAGCGGACGCGCTGCTCGCTCCGGACGGGGTGTTCGTCTTCGAGGACCCGTACCTCGCCGACATCGTCGACCTCGCCTCCTTCGACCAGATCTACGACGAGCACTACTACTTCTTCTCCGTCTCCTCCGTGAGCGCCATGGCCGAGCGGTTCGGCTTTGAACTGGTCGACGTGGAGCGGCTGCCCGTGCACGGCGGCGAGGTGCGCTACACCGTCGCTCGCGCGGGGCGGCGCACCCCCTCGCCCGCGGTCGCCGAGCTGGTGGAGCGGGAGCGGCAGCGGGGGCTGTCGGACCTCGAAACCCTCACGGGCTTCGTCGACCGTGTGGAGCGGGCCCGGGACGAGCTCGTCTCACTGCTCCGCGGACTGCGGGACGAGGGCCGGACGGTCGTCGGGTACGGGGCCACGGCCAAGAGCGCAACGGTGGCCAACTACTGCGGCATCGGGCCCGACCTCGTCTCCTTCATCTCCGACACCACCCCCAACAAGCAGGGGCGGCTGACACCGGGCTCGCACATCCCGGTGCGGCCACGGGAGGAGTTCGAGAACCCCTACCCCGACTACGCCGTGCTGTTCGCCTGGAACCACGCCGAGGAGATCATCGCCAAGGAGCAGCAGTTCCGTGCCTCGGGCGGCAGGTGGATCCTCTACGTCCCGGACGTCCGTGTGGTGTGAGCGCCCCGTTCCCGCTCTGACCGCCGGCCGAGGAAGGGTGCCCGATGCGGGTCCTGTTCACCACACACACCGCCAAGTCCCATCTGTTCGCCCAGGTCACGCTGGCATGGGCACTGCGGGCCGCCGGCCACGAAGTCCATGTGGCCGGCCAGCCCGATCTCGCCGACCACATCACGGGCACCGGCCTGACCGCCGTCACGGCCGGTGCCGCGCTCGACCTGGCCGCCCAGATGGAGTCCTACGAGCAGCACGACGGGCCGTCCGGGTCCGGTGGGGCCGCCGAGTACGGGGGGTCCTCAGAACACGCGGCCCGGGATCCGGGACCTCGGGGCGAAACCGGGCCCGCGGACGACCACCGTGCGATGGCGGAGCGGTTCGAGTACTGGACGGACATGACCGAGATCCGTCCGCACAGGCTGTCGTACGAGTACATGCACGGTGTCTTCACCGCCATGACCACCCACGTCTTCCAGCAGTACTCCGCGCCGGCGATGGTCGAAGACCTGGTCCGCCATGCCCGGTGGTGGCGGCCGGACCTGGTCGTCTGGGACCCGCTCACCTTCGCGGGCCCCATCGCCGCGCGAGCCTGCGGCGCGGCCCACGTCCGGCTCCTGTTCGGCCTGGACCTCGTCGGCCGGATGCGCGAGTCCTACCTCGAAGCGGTGCGCCGGCTGCCCCCGGGGCAGCGGGAGGACCCGATGGAGGAGTGGCTGGGCTGGACCGTGCGGCAGTACGGCGGCGAGTTCGGCGAGGACCTCGTCGTCGGGCAGCGCACCATCGACCCGCTGCCGCCCTCACTGCGCCTCCCGGTCGACCTGGACCGGGTGCCGATGCGGTTCACCACCCACAACGGCAGCTCGGTCCTTCCCGACTGGCTGCGCGAACCGACGAGGCGCAGGCGGATCTGCCTCACGCTCGGCGTCTCGCACCGTGAGCTGCTCGGCGCCGACCGGGTGCCGCTCGGAGAGGTGCTCGCGGCGGTGGCCGGAGAGGACGTCGAGGTGGTGGCCACCCTGAACGAGGCCCAGCTCGCGTCGGCCGGCGCAGTCCCGGACAACGTACGCGTCGTGGACTTCGTCCCTTTGGAGGCCCTGCTGCCCAGTTGCTCCGCGGTGATCCACCACGGCGGCGCCGGCACCTTCAACACCGCGCTGGGCTGCGGGGTGCCCCAGCTCATTCTGCCCGACGGGGTGTGGGACACCGACCACAAGGCACGCCTGCTGGAGGAGAGCGGAGCAGGGCTCCGGGTCGCGGAACCGGGGCGGGCCGATGCCGGGATGCTGCGCGGCATGCTCACCCGGCTGCTGGAGGAACGCTCCTTCGCCGACGCCGCCGCCCGGCTGGGCCGCGAGTCGGGGCGGATGCCGGCGCCCAGTGCCGTCGTGCCCGTCCTCGAAGAGCTCGCCGAGGCCAACAGGCGCGGCGCCCGGCCGGATCCGACGACCCGGCCGGACCAGTGACCCACAACGAGACGGGGGAGTGGCAATGAAGGGTTTCTCACGCCGTGGTTTTCTCGCGGGCAGCGTCGCGGCCGGCGGTGCCGCGGCCCTGGCCGGGCCCGGAACCGGGGTGGCGGCGGCGGACGGTACGGCCCGCGGCTGCTTCCCGCCGCCTCCGGCCAGGGACATACGCCCGGGCGATCCGCGTTACGCGGAGCTGACCGCCCGGGGCTACAACGGGCGCTTCACCGCCCGGCCGGAGTCCGTACGCCTCGTCCACTGCGCCGATCACGTGGTCGCCGCGGTGGACGACGCCCTGCGGACGGGCAGACGGATCGTCGTCCGCAGCGGCGGACACTGCTTCGAGAACTTCGTCGACGACCCCGCCGTCCAGATCGTCGTCGACGTCTCCGAGATGAGGTCCGTCCACTACGACCCCAGGCACCGTGCCTTCGCCATCGAGTCCGGCGCGACCCTCGGCGAGGTGTACCGCACCCTCTACCTGGGCTGGGGCGTGACCGTCCCGGCGGGCGCGTGCCCCAGCGTGGGAGCCGGCGGGCACATCGCGGGCGGTGGGTACGGCGGCCTGTCGCGCCACCACGGCTTCGTCGCCGACCACCTCCACGGGGTCGAGGTGGTCGTCGCCGACCGCGGCGGCCGCGCCCGCCTGGTGCTGGCCACGCGGGACCCCGACGACCCCCACCACGACCTGTGGTGGGCCCACACCGGCGGGGGCGGCGGGAACTTCGGCATCGTCACCCGCTATCTGATGCGTTCGCCCGGCGCCCGCCCGGGCGACCCCACGACCCTGCTGCCACGGCCCCCGGCGACGATACGCTCCGTCACCGTCGGCTGGTCGTGGGCGGACATGACCGAGTCCGCGTTCGTCCGTATCCTGCGCAATCACGGCACCTGGCACGAGCAGGAGTCCGGGGTCGGCTCCCGCTACGCACCGCTCAGCAGCTGGTTCATCCTCAACCACCGGGCGAGCGGCCGGTTCACGCTCGTGGCCAACGTGGACGGCTCCCTGCCGCACGGCAGGACGCTGCTCGACGAGTACGTCGCGGCGATCACCGCCAACACCGGGGTGCGCCACGAGAGAGAGGACTCCACCGCGCTGTGGATGAAGTCCACGCTGACCGCCGACCCGTACGCCGGCGGCGGATACCCCTTCAAGTCCAAGGCGGCGCTGCTGCGCAAGGGCTGGTCGGAGGCGCAGATCAGGACCCTCCACCGCTGGCTGACCCGGGGCGGGGACGAGCACCAGGCATCGGCGGTGTACCTCTCCACCCTCGGCGGCAGGATCAACACGGTCCCGGCGTCCGCGACGGCGGTCCCGCACCGCGACTCCCTCTTCAGCGCGACGTACGAGACCTCGTGGTGGCCCGGAATCCCCGGCGACGGGCAACTGGCCTGGGTGCGCGGTCTGTACCGGGAGGTGTACGCGGACACCGGCGGCGTCCCCGTACCCGACGCCCGCAACGGCGGGGCCTACATCAACTACCCGGACGTCGACCTGACCGACCCCCGCTGGAACACCTCCGGGGTGCCGTGGCACACCCTCTACTACCGGGACAACTACCCCAGGCTCCAGCGGGTCAAGGCGCGATGGGACCCCGCGAACGTCTTCCGCCACGCGATGTCCGTCCGGCCGCCGGGTCGCTGACGCGCCGCCCGCGCCCGCGGCCCGACCGGAGTCCCTCACCCGGCCAGGGACTCCAGCCGCCCGACGAGCGCTGCGGGAGACGGCATCGCCGCGGTCTCGTCCCGCACCTCGGCCGCGGCCGCGCGCAGCCCCTCGTCCTCCAGCAGGGCGCGGAACTCCACCGAGCCGACCGTCTCGGCCGAGGTCCCGATCGCGATGCCCCGCGCCACGACCGCGCGCTCGTTGTCCTTCTGGTCCGGGCTGAGCGGCATCACGCACTGGGGCACGCCGGCGGCCATCGCGACCGCCGAGGTGCCCGACCCGCCGTGGTGGATCAGCCCGCGGCAGGTGCCCAGCAGCGGCCCGAGGGAGAGCCAGTCCACCGTCCTCACGTTGGGGGGAAGTTCGCCCAGGAGCGACGGGTCGCCGCCGCCGAGCGTGACGACGAACTCGGCGTCCGTGCCCGCCGCCGCGGCGACGAGCGGCGCCAGCACGGCCAGGCCACCCCACAGACCGGCGATCGACCCGAGGGTGACGGCGATCCTCGGCCGCCGCGGCGGCTCCAGCAGCCAGCCGGGCAGCTCACCGTTGCCGTTGAAGGGCACATGACGGACCGGTACGTCGTCGTCCGCCTGCATCTGGTCCGGAAGCAGCTCCCGCAGACTCGGCGGCATCGAGTTGAGCCGGAACCCGGGCGGGGGCTCGGGCGTGACACCGTGCCGCAGATAGTGCTCCTTCATGTGGTCGCGCAGCAGACCGTCGATGCGCGGCGCGCTGTCGGCCGGCCCGGTGACCACCGAGACGGCGGGAACGCCGAGCGCTCCCGCCGCCAGCGGGCCGGCGCCCTGGAGCGGTGAGTGGACGATCAGGTCCGCGGACCAGCCGCGGGCGACCTCCACCACCCGGTCGACGGTGACACCCGAGACCCTGGCGAAGAGCGCGGCGACGAACTCGTCCCCGCCGTCGACGCTGAAGTCGATCTCCTCGGGCCGGAACACCGTGGCGTAGTCGAGTCCGGGAGTCACATCGACGACGTTGACCCCCGCGGCGGCCACCGCTTCGACGTCGCCGCCCTGGGCGTACAGCACGTCGTGACCCGCTGCGGTCAGCGCGTGCGCCAGGGGCACGGAGGGGAAGATGTGCCCCAGTCCTGGGGAGTTGACGAACAGTACGCGCATGAGAACTCCTCGCCTCACGAGAGGGACGGGGTGGAGGTGCCACCTTCCACCGGCGCCCTTGAAGTCACGCGGAGCTTCGTTGAACGGACCTCCCGCCCCGGTCCCGGTCGGCGGTCCGAGACCTTTCGAGCATCCTTCGACATCAGGCTGCGAAGGTCGGTGCCCCCAGCGAGCCGAAGGGCTGCCTTGCCACATGGAGATCATCGGGAACGGGTTCCTCGCACGACACCTCGCACCGCTCTCGGCCGAGCACCCCGATGCGACGGTGCTGGCCGCGGGCGTGCCCACGCACCCGCTGCCCGACGCGGAACACCGGCGTGAGAACAGGCTCGTCGAGGAAACGGTCCGGCACTGCCTGCGGCGCGACCGGATGCTCGTGTTCTTCTCCACCGTCAGCATGTACGGCGGCCCGGGCGGCTCGGGCGACGAGGGCGGCCCGCAGGTCGCGTCCACCCGTTACGGACAGCACAAGCTGGATCTCGAACGGCTGATCAGGGCCTCCGGGGTACGCCACCTGATCCTGCGGCTCGGCTATGTGCCGGGCCCGGGCGAACCCGGCTTCCGCCTCCTCGCCGCGCTCATCACGCAGGTCCTGGCCGGCCGGGTGCGCGTCCAGCGCGGGGCACGCCGGGACATGGTCCACGTGGAGGACTTCACCACCGTCGTGGACGCCCTGCTCCGCACCGGGGTGTGCGACGAGACCGTGAACGTCGCCTCCGGAGACTGCGTGGAAGTCGCCGCCATCGTGCGGCACCTCGAACACCGTCTCGGCGTCTCCGCGCGGTGGCAGGTCACCGGCGACAGCATCGAGCACTGCCCTTCGGTGGGAAAACTGCGGCGGCTGGTGCCCGAGGTCGACCGACTGGGATTCGGGCCGGGCTATCACCGGAGGGCCATCGACCGATATCTGGCGGCGACGTGCCCCGCGGAAGTCATCCGGACGGAAAGGACGGAAAGGCCATGACGGATCAGGCCGGCGGCACGCCCCGGGCGGGGACGGGGGACCTCTCCCGACCGCTCACCCCCGAGGGCGACGCACTGCTGGACATACTGAGCAGGCATCTGCCGGACCTGGCGTCCGGCGCGGCCGAGCACGACCGCGACGGCTCGTTCCCGCTGGACGCCTTCCGGCGCCTGGGCGCCGACGGCGTGCTCGGCGCGACCGTGCCGCGTGAGTTCGGCGGACTGGGCGTGAGCAGCGTCCACGACGTGTGCCTCGCCGTGAAGCGGATCGCCGAGGCCGACGCGTCCGTGGCGCTGTCGCTGCACATGCAGTTCAGCCGCGGGATCACCATGTCGTACGAGCGCGAGCACGGCACCGACACCGGGCGTGCCCTGGCCGGGCGGCTGCTGCGGCTGATGGGCAGGGAAGGGGCTCTGGTGAGCGGCGCCCTCAAGGACGCCGGAGTCACCACCGAACTGGTGCCCGCCGCCGACGGCGGCTGGCGGCTGACCGGCCGGAAGATCCTGGTCAGCATGGCCCCGTTCGCCACGCACTTCGTCGTCGCGGCGCAGACCCGTCCCACCGCGGGGCCCTCGCTGCTCGCCTCCGCCTTCCTCCCCGCCGACGCCCCCGGTCTGAAGGCACCCGACAACTGGAACGGCATGGGCATGCGCGCCTCCGCCAGCACCGAGGTCGTCTTCCAGGACTGCCCGGTCCCCGCGACGGACGTCTTCCTGCGCGGACCGGTCGGCCTCCGCAACGACGCCGCGATGGCGGGCCAGACCGTCAGCTCCATCGGACTGCTGGGGGTCTACGCGGGCATCGCGCAGGCGGCACGCGACTTCGCCGTCGCGGGCGTCGCCCGACGCGGCGGACAGCCGGCGGCGGTCCGCACCCTGGTGGCCGAGCTCGACGTGAAGTTGTACACGCTGCGCACCGCGCTCGCGGCGGCACTGACCAACGCCGACCACCACGCGCGGCGGACGGCGGACGACCCCGGCGAACGCGGCCGGCTGATGATGGCCCCCTTCCAGTACGCGAAGCTCGTGGTCAACCGCACCGCGGCGAGCATCGTCGAGGACTGCATGACCCTGGTGGGCGGGGCGTCGTTCACGGCGAACCACCCCCTGTCCCGCCACTACCGCGACGTCCGTGCGGGCTGGTTCATGCAGCCCTTCACCTACGCCGACGCCGTCGACCACCTGAGCGCGCACGCGCTCGGCACCGACCGGGAAGGCGGTGCGACGTGAGCGGTACGGGCGGCGGAACCGCCGGCGGCGCCGGCGCGGACGAACGGCCCGTAGACGCCCTGGTGCGGATGTCGAACCTGGTGACCCCGATGGCGCTGCGCGTCGCGGCCACCCTGCGGCTGGTCGACCACCTCAGAGCCGGCGCCACGAGCTCCGAGGCCCTCGCCGAGGCCACCGGAGCGGCCCCGGACGCGCTGTCGCGGCTGATGCGGCACCTGGCGGCCGCCGGGGTCCTGGAGGAGACCGGACCCGGCCGGTACGCGCCGACCCGCATCGGCGACCTGCTCGCCGAAGACGACCCGTCCCGGCAGCGTTCCTGGCTCGACCTGGACCAGGCCGTCGGCCGTGCGGACCTGACGTTCCTCGATCTGCGCGAGGCGGTCCGCACCGGTCGGCCGCAGTACGAGGCCCACTACGGAAAGCCGTTCTGGACGGACCTGGCCGAGGACGACGCGCTCGGTGCCTCCTTCGACACCCTGATGACGACACGGGAGGACGAGGCCTTCGCCGCGCCCGTCGCCGCGTACGACTGGAGCCGGGCAGGGCATGTGCTCGACGTCGGCGGCGCTCCCGGCGGACTGCTCAGCGCCGTCCTGCGGGCCGCGCCCGGGGCCCGCGGCACGCTGCTGGACCTGCCCGGCGCGGCGGAGAGGGCGCGCGAGCGCATCGCGGCGGCCGGAACGGACGGCCGCATCGACGTCGTCGGCGGCGACTTCTTCGACGAACTGCCGGTGTCCGCCGATGTCGTCGTGCTGTCGTTCGTGCTCCTCAACTGGTCGGACGCGGACGCGCTGCGGATCCTCGGCCGCTGCCGTGACGCCCTGCGGCCGGGGGGCCGGATCGTGCTGCTGGAGAGGGCCGAGGCGCCGTCCGGCGGGGCACGGACATCGGACCTCTACTTCAGCGTGCTCGACATGCGCATGCTGGTGTTCCTCGGCGGCAGGGTCCGCACCGACCGCGAGTGGGCCGGTCTGGCCGGCGCCGCCGGCCTCGACATCGTCTCCCGGACCGGGCCCCTGGTGTCGCCCAACGTGCCGCTGGACTCGTGCCTCTGGGAGATGGCCCCGCGCTGAGCCCGTCCACACCGAGAACGTCGATCCACGGAACCGAGAGGTTCCCCGAGCCGAGAGGGATGGCCCAGTGGCACAACGCGTCGTCACGTCGAAGGACGTGGAACTGTGGAGCGAGGATTTCGGCGACCCCGCCGACCCCGCCCTGCTCCTGGTGACGGGAGGGAACCTCACCGCGATGAGCTGGCCCGTCGAGTTCGTCGAACGGCTCGTCGCCGGCGGGCTGCACGTGATCCGCTACGACCACTGGGGGGTGGGCCGCTCCACCGGCTGGGATCCGGCCGAGCGCCCCTACGGCTATGTCGAGCTGGCCGCCGACGCCGTCGCGGTGCTCGACGGCTGGGACGTCGAGCGGGCCCACTTCGTCGGCATGTCGATGGGCACGGTCCTGTGCCAGCTGGTCGCGCTGGACCACCCCCAGCGGATGCTGAGCATGTCGATGACGCTCGGCGGAGCACTCGACGTGGATTTCCCCGGCAACATCCGCCGCGCCTTCGCCGGGGAGCCCTCCGCCGACGGACTCCCCCTGCCGCAGGAACGGTTCCTGAAGGCGCTCGCCGTCATGAACGAGGAGGTGGACGGCCTGGAGGCGGAACTCGACCGGCGGGTGCGCCGGTGGAAGCTGTTCTCCGGCGACGCGGTCGCCTTCGACGACGCCGAGTTCAGGCGGTGGGAACGGCAGGCCATCGACCACTCGGGGTCCCTCACCGAGCCGCAGGTGCACTACGCGGTGCAGCCGCCGCCGCGCGAGCGCGCCCCCGAGCTGCGCGACGTTCGCGTCCCCACCCAGGTCGTCCAGGCCATGGAGGACCCGATCGCCCCGCCGCCGCACGGTCGCCACCTCGCCGGTCTGATCCCCGGCGCGGAGCTGGTGGAGATCACGGGCATGGGGCACGCGCTGCCCGGCTCGGTGCACCGGCCGCTCGCCGAGGCCGTGCTCAGGCACGTGCACCGGCAGCGGTGAGCGGCCCGGCCCCACCGGACGTGCGGGTCAGTGGTCCATGTCGAACCGGGGCTCGCCGGTCCGGGTCCGCTTGACCTCGTGGAAGCCCGGCACGGCGGCCATCAGCACGAAACCGTCCCACAGCAGTCCGGCCGTCTCCCCGGTGGGAGCGGGGGAGACGACCGGACCGAAGAAGCCGACGCGTTCGCCACCGGGCCCGGCGACCGAGACCACCGGGGTGCCGATGTCACCGCCGGCCAGGGCGACGGCCTGCGCGTGCGAGGACCGGATCGCCTCGTCGTAGGCGGTGGACCCGGCGGCCTCCGCGATCTCCTCCGGCAGCCCGGCGTCCGCCAGGGCCGCGGTGAGGTTCCCCCAGTCCCCCTGGAGGTGGAAGCGGGTGCCCATCGCCGTGAAGAGGTCGCCGAGCGCCTGCCGGCCGAACCGCTCCTCCACGGCGGCACACACCCGCACCGGAGCCCACATGTAGTCCTCCCACTCGCCCTCGGGGTTGTCGTCCCGGTGCTCGTTGAGCACCGAAAGACTCATCACCCGCCAGCGGACGTCCACCGGCCGGACCTTGGTGACCTCCACCATCCACCGCGAGGCGATCCACGTGTACGGGCACACGGGGTCGAACCAGAAGTCGACGGTCCGCTGTTCGGTCATGATCGGCTCCTCGTACGGTCGCGTTCTATCGGCGCCAGCCGTCCGGCTCCGGCCACGGCTCACCGAGCTGGCGATAGGTGCTCTGGTACTCGGGCCAGTCCCGATGGTCCCTGATCTTGCCGTCGACGACGCGCAGCAGATGGATCTGCTCACCGGAGAAGCGGCGGCCGGTGGGGGCGAAGCCCACCATCGGTCCGACGTGCCGGCCGTAGAGCACCAGGTACGCCCGGACCCAGTCGCCCCGCTCCTCGATCTTGACCTCCTCCAGATGCGCGTCCTCGGAGAAGGTCATCCGCACCCAGGCTACCGCCATCGCGAACGCCTCGGGCCCTTCCCCGATACCGTGCTCCATCGTGGCCGGATTCAGGTACTCCGGGTGGATGAACTCGTGGACGTCGTCGGTCCCGCCCGTGTTGTACGCCTTGATCATCCGCCGTACCACCTCGACGTTCTGACTCATCGTCATGCCTCCCGGTCTCGGTGTGCTCGTCGCCGACGAGCATGGCAACACCGCCATCGGCAGCGGATCGAGGTTCGCTCGACCCGAGACTCCACGGCTGCTCGAACCTCCGTCCGGCCACGGCCGACGCCGGATCCAGACGCCGTCGAGCAGGCTGCGAGAGACGACGCCCACGTTGGACGACGCCACACGTCAGAGCCCGACGTCGCACGTGGAAGGGGGGAGCCGAGATGCAGCCGAACGACCTTGAGCCCACCGGGAGCGGGGTGGTCACCTTCATCAACCGGTTCACGGTGCACTCCTCGCCGGAGGAGTTCGAGAGGGCCTTCGCCGAGACCGGACGGTACCTGGCGGACCGGGACGGATTCCTGCGGTACGCGCTGCACCGGCACGCCGAGGATCCGACCCGCTGGGTCAACATCGCGCACTGGCGCGACGCACGGGCCTTCCGCGCCGCGGTGGGCTCCCCCTCCTTCCCGCAGCACGCCGCACGGGTGAGGGAACTGAGCACCAGCGAGCCCGGCCTCTACCTCCCCCGGCAGTACGTGTCGGCGGAGCGGGCGGCGGGGGACCGCTGATGGCCACGTCCGCGGGCCGCCGTGCCGTCATCACCGGCATCGGTGTCGTCGCTCCCAACTCCGTGGGCCGCAAACCCTTCTGGGACGCGCTGACCGCCGGGCGCACGGCCACCAGGAGAATCACCTTCTTCGATCCCACCCCCTACCGCTCACAGGTCGCCGCCGAGATCGACTTCGACCCGCTGCGGGAGGGACTGTCCCCGCAGCAGGCCCGCCGGATGGACCGCGCCGCGCAGTTCGCCGTGGTGAGCGCCCGGGAGGGCGTCGCCGACAGCGGACTCGACCACGCGGAACTGGACCCCGCGCGGACCGGGGTGGCCATCGGCAGCGCGGTGGGCTGCACCATGAGCCTCGAGGACGAGTACTCCGTCGTCAGCGACGGCGGGCGCCACTGGCACGTGGACGACTCCTACGCCGGGCGGCACCTGTTCGACTACTTCGTCCCCAGCTCGATCGCCGCGGAGGTCGCCCGCGACGTTGGCGCCGAGGGCCCCGTGTCCCTGATCTCGACCGGCTGCACCTCCGGACTGGACTCGGTCGGGCACGCGGTGGAACTGATTCGGGACGGCTCGGCGGACGTGATGGTGGCCGGCGCCAGCGACGCCCCGATCTCGCCGATCACCGTGGCCTGCTTCGACGCGATCAAGGCGACCACTCCGCGCAACGACGAGCCCGGGCGCGCGTCGCGGCCCTTCGACCGCACCAGGAACGGGTTCGTCCTCGGCGAGGGAGCCGCGGTGTTCGTCCTCGAGGAGTTCGAGCACGCCCGCCGGCGCGGCGCCCACGTGTACGCGGAGATCAGCGGCTTCGCCTCCCGCTCCAACGCCTTCCACATGACCGGGCTGCGCCCGGACGGCCGGGAGATGGCGGAGGCCATCCGCGTCGCGATGCGCCGGGCCGCCGTCGCCCCGCGGGACGTCGACTACGTCAACGCGCACGGGTCGGGCACCGTGCAGAACGACCGGCACGAGACGGCGGCTTTCAAGAGGACCCTCGGTGAGCACGCCTACCGGGTTCCGGTCAGCGGCATCAAGTCGATGATCGGGCACTCCCTGGGGGCCGTCGGCTCCCTGGAGATCGCGGCCTGTGCGCTCGCCATCGAGCACGACACCGTCCCGCCCACGGCCAACCTGCACGAGCCCGACCCCGAGTGCGACCTGGACTACGTGCCGTTGACGGCGCGCGAGCAGCGGGTGGACACCGTCCTCACCGTGGGCAGCGGCTTCGGGGGCTTCCAGAGCGCGATGGTGCTGCGGAGCCCGGAGAGGGCGGCGTCATGACGTCCACCGCCGTGATCACCGGTATGGGGATCCTCGCGCCGACCGGCCTGGGCACCGCCGACCACTGGAGCAGCACCCTGGCCGGGCGAACCGCGATCGGCCCGATCAGCCGCTTCGACCCGGACCGCTATCCCAGCCGGCTGGCCGGTGAGATCGGGGACTTCGACCCGAAGGCCCACGGCATCCCGAACCGGCTGCTCCCGCAGACCGACCATATGACGCGGCTGGCGCTGGTGGCCGCCGAATGGGCCGTCGAGGACGCCGGGGTGAAGCCCGGGGAACTGACGGAGTACGGCATCGGCGTCGTCACCGCCAGCTCGGCCGGCGGATTCGCGTTCGGCCACCGGGAACTGCACAACCTCTGGAGCAAGGGCCCGGAGCACGTCAGCGCCTACCAGTCCTTCGCCTGGTTCTACGCGGTCAACACCGGGCAGATCTCCATCCGGCACGGACTGCGCGGCCCGGGCGGTGTGGTCGTCACCGAGCAGGCAGGCGGGCTGGACGCGGTGGCGAAAGCGCGGCGACACCTGCGCGACGACGTCCACATGGTGATCGCGGGCGGCGTCGACGGCTCGCCGTCGCCCTGGGGCTGGGTCGCCCAGCTGGCGGGCGGCCGGATCAGCACCGTGGACGATCCCGAGCGGGCGTACCTGCCCTTCGACGCGGACGCCTCCGGCCATGTGCCGGGTGAGGGCGGTGCGTTGTTCGTCCTGGAGTCCCCGGAATCGGCACGCGCCCGCGGTGTGCGGTCCTGGTACGGGGAGATCGCCGGGTACGCGTCCACCTTCGACCCCCCGCCCGCGACGGGCCGGCCCTCCAACCTGCGGCGCGCCGCCGAACTCGCCCTCGCCGACGCTGCTCTTGAACCCGGCGACATCGACGTGGTGTTCGCCGACGCCGCGGGCATCCCCGAACTCGACCGTGCCGAGGCGGACGCCGTCCGCGAGGTGTTCGGCCCGCACGGCGTGCCCGTGACCGCGCCCAAGACGATGACCGGACGGCTCGGTGCCGGGGGCGCCGCGCTGGACCTGGCCACGGCCGTGCTGTCCATCCGCGACGGGGTGATCCCGCCGACGGCGAACGTACGGCAACCGGTGCCCGAGTACGGGATCGACCTCGTCCTCGGCCGTCGCGACGTACCCGTGTCCGCCGCGCTCGTGCTGGCCAGGGGGCACGGCGGCTTCAACGCGGCCACGGTGGTGACCCGACAACGATGAGGAGAGACATGTCCGCTCCAGACGACCGGCACGCCGTGGTCACCGGTGCCACCAGTGGCATCGGCCTCGCCGTCACGACGCTGCTGTGCGGGCTCGGGCAGCGCGTGTTCATCTGCGCCCGCGACGCCGGGAACGTCGAGAACACCGTCGAACGGCTCCGCGACAAGGGCTACGACGTCGCGGGACAGGCGTGCGACGTGCGTTCCACGGAACAGGTCGGCGCCTTCGTCCGCGCCGCCGTGGACCGGTACGGCCCGGTCGACGTGCTGGTGAACAACGCGGGCCGCAGCGGGGGAGGCCCCACCGCGCAGATCACCGACGAGCTGTGGCTCGACGTCGTCGACACCAACCTCAACAGCGTGCTCAGGCTCTCCCGTGAGGCGCTCACCACGGGCGGCATGCTCGACCGGGGCACCGGGCGGATCATCAACATCGCCTCGACCGGCGGCAAGCAGGGCGTGGTGCTGGGGGCCCCGTACTCCGCCTCCAAGCACGGCGTCGTCGGCTTCACCAAGGCGCTGGGCCTGGAGCTGGCCAGGACCGGCGTCACCGTGAACGCGGTCTGCCCCGGCTATGTGGAGACGCCGATGGCGCAGCGGGTGCGCGAGGGCTACGCCGCGGTCTGGGACACCACGGAGGAGGCCGTGCTGGAACGGTTCGAGGCGAAGATCCCGCTCGGCAGGTACACCACCCCGGAGGAGGTCGCCGGCCTCGTCGGCTACCTCGTCACCGACCAGGCCGCCCCCGTCACGGCGCAGGCGATCAACGTCTGCGGCGGACTGGGCAACTACTGACGGCCCGCGCGAGGACCAGGAGACCCGCAGCATGACGAACAACCACCGTGCCGAGCACCGGATCACCGTGGAGGCACCCGCGCGCACCGTCTTCGGCCTGATCGCGGACGTCGAGGCATGGCCCCGGGTCTTTCCCCCGACCGTGCACGTGGACGTCCTCCAACGGACCGCCGGCGAGGAGCGCATCCGGATCTGGGCGACCGCCAACGCCGCCGTCAAGACGTGGACCTCGCGCCGCGTCCTCGACTCCGACGGCCTTCGGGTGAGCTTCCGCCAGGAGGTGTCCCAGCCGCCGGTCGCCGCCATGAGTGGCGAATGGATCGTCGAGCCGCTGTCGGAGTCCCGGGCCCTGGTCCGCCTCACCCACGACTTCCGGGCCGTCGACGACGACCCGGAGGGCGCGGAGTGGATCACCCGGGCCGTCGACCGCAACAGCGACGCGGAACTGGGCGCGCTCAGGCGGGCCGCGGAACGGGCCGGTGCGGACGACCTTTCGCTGCAGTTCGACGACGTGGTGGAGGTGGCCGGCGGCCCCGCGGAGGTCTACGACTTCCTCTACGACGCCCGGCGGTGGGAGGAGCGGCTGCCGCACGTGAAGCGGGTCGAGATCGAGGAGAGCACCCCGAACCTGCAACTGCTGGAGATGGACACGCTCACCCCGAACGGCGCGATCCACACGACGACGTCGGTACGGGTCTGCTTCCCCGACGCAGCCATCGTCTACAAGCAGCTGAGGACACCCGCGCTGATGTCCGTCCACAACGGCCGCTGGCACATCGCGACAAGCCCGTCCGGGTGCACCGTCACCTCGACGCACACGGTCGTACTGAACCCCGACGCGGTCGTTCCGGTCCTCGGCGAGGGCGCCACGGTCGAGGACGCGCGCACCTTCGTCCGCGACGCGCTGAGCCGCAACAGCACCGCGACGATGCTGCTGGCCAAGGAGTACGCCGAGCGCGCCGTACGGGAGCGCTGATGCGCGTCCTGTTCACCACCTTCGGCGCCCGCAACCACGTACACGCCCAGGTGGCGCCGGCCTGGGCGCTGCGGGTCGCCGGGCACGAGGTCCGCGTGGCCAGCCACCCCGACCTCGGCGACGTGATCGCCCGCACCGGGCTGACCGCGGTCCCGGTCGGCCGGGAGCTCAACGAGGACCGGGTGATGGAGGAGCTGCGGGAACGCGAGGACGCCTCCCGCGACACGTACGACGACGCCCCCGACGCCCAGCTGCTGCTGGCGATGGACGAGCTGCGCCCGGAGAAGCTGACGTACGACCACATGCACGGCGTCCTCACCGCGATGACCTCGGCGGTCTTCCAGAACTACTCGTCGGCCGAGATGATCGACGACCTGGTGGAGTTCGCCCGTGCCTGGCGGCCCGACCTGGTGGTCTGGGATCCGCTGACCTTCGCCGGGTCCGTCGCCGCCCGGGTCACCGGTGCGGCGCACGCCCGGCTGATGTTCGGCCTGGACCTGGTCGGCCGCATGCGGGAGAGCTATCTGGCGGAGGTGCACCGGAGGCCGACCGCGCTGCGCGAGGACCCGATGAGGGAGTGGCTCGGCTGGGTGATGGAGCGCTACGGCGGAGCGTTCAGCGAGGACCTGGTGACCGGCCAGTGGACCATCGACCCGGTGCCGAACTCCCTGCGGCTCCCGGTGGACCTGCCGTACGTGCCGGTCCGCTGCGTCGCCTACAACGGCAGGGGCAGCATCCCGGCCTGGCTGCGCGCGGTGCCCGAACGCCCACGGGTGTGCCTGACGCTCGGGGTCTCGCACCGCGAGGTGATGGGCGGCGACCAGGCGTCCATAGGCGAGCTGATCGACGCGGTCGCCGGACTGGACGTCGAGGTGGTCGCCACCCTGAACGCCCGCCAGTTGCGGGAGGTCCGCGCCCTTCCCGACAACGTCCGCACCGTCGACTTCGTGCCGATGGACGCGCTGCTGCCGAGTTGTTCGGCCGTCATCAGCCACGGCGGGTCCGGCACGGTCCACACGGCGTTCCTGTACGGCGTCCCGCAGATCCTGGTGCCCGGAACCATGTGGGACAACGGCATCCGCGCCGACCTCGTGGAACGGTCGGGCGCCGGACTGCGTCTGGACGCGGACGCCCTGACGGCCGAGGCCCTGCGCGACGCGCTCAGCCGGGTACTGGCGGAGCCGTCGTTCGCCGCCGGAGCCGACCGGCTGCGCCGGGAGACGCTGGCCACACCCGCTCCCCGGGACATCGTCCCGGTGCTGGAGTCGCTCACCGCCGAACACCGGCGCCACGGCGCCACGGGACACGACGACCACCCTGCGAGGAACGATGTCTGACACAGCTTCCACGCCCTCCGCCCCGGGGGCGGTCGTGGTGACCGGAGGCGGCTCCGGGATCGGGCGGGCCGTCGCACGCGCCTTCGCCGACGAGGGCGCGGCGGTACTCGTCGTCGGCCGCACGGCCGCCGACCTCGCCGGCACGGCGAAGGGGTACGACACCATCGGCACGCTCGCCGTCGACCTCACCGAGGCGGACGCGCCGGGGAAGGTCGTGGAGACCGCGCTGCGCGAGCTGGGCGGGATCGACGTCCTGGTGAACAACGCCGCCGCACTGGGCCACCGCGCCCTCGCCGACGTCGACGCGGAGCAGGTGACCACCCAGCTCGGCACGAACCTCGCGGCGCCCGTGCTGCTCACCCGGTGCGCGCTCGACGCCCTCGCCGCCGGCGGCGGCACGGTGGTGAACGTCAGCTCGTCCGGTGCGCGGGGGTCCCGGGCCTGGCCGGGCAACGGCGTGTACGGAGCCGCCAAGGCGGCGCTCGACTTCCTCACCCGTACCTGGGCGGTCGAACTCGCGCCACGCGGCATCCGGGTCGTCGGCGTCGCCCCCGGGCTGGTCGACTCCGGTTTCGCGGAGCGGGCGGGCATGTCGGCCGAGCAGTACGACGGCATGCTCCACCACGTCGGCGCCCTGACACCCCAGGGCCGTGTCGGGACCCCCGAGGACATCGCCTGGTGGATCACGCAGCTGACCCGGCCGGGCGCCCACCACCTGACCGGCGCCGTGCTGCCGGTCGACGGCGGCCTCTCCCTGACATGACCCGGCACGACCTGAAACCGGGACCGGACCACAGCCGCCCCCCTCGGAAGCGGAGTTGAAACATGGCGAGCATGACCGAGAGCGAGTTGGGCCGGGTGCTGCTCACGCACCGCGGTGTCCAGTGGATCATCGGCACCAAGGACGACCCGTACGCCCTGCTGTTGAGGACCGCCGGTGACGATCCGCACCGGCTCGGCGAACTGATCCGGGAGCGGGGCCCGCTGTACTGGAGCAGCGCCGAGGCGTGGGTGACGGCCCATCACGAGGTCGCCGTGGCCGCGCTGGGCGACCCGCGGCTGAGCTTCCGGCACCCCGACGCGGACGCTCCCGTCGCGGACGACGAGGGGGAGCGGCGGGAACCCATGCCGTGGGAGGTGCCCGCCCTGCGCGAGATCCTTCCGTTCGACGAGCTGTTCCTGACCGCCGGCCGGGCCGACTGCGAGCGTGTGCGGGCGACTCTCGAGCCGCTGCTCGGCGCGACGGCCCTGGAGCGGTGGCGGCCCGCGGTCGAACGGGAGCAGCGCCGTGTCCTCGCCGCCGCGGGCACCGGGTTGGACCTCCGGTCGGACGTCGCCGACCCGTTCGCCGCCGAGATCGTGCGGCAGCTCCTGGGCGTACCGGAGGAGGACCGCGACCGCTTCGCCGCGTTCTGCCGGGGTGCGGCGGGGGCCCTGGACGCCATGGTGTGCTCGCCGCACCTGCGGACGGCGCACGAGCTGATCACCTCCGTCGAGGGCATGCGGTCCCTGCTCACCGACCTGATCGCGCGGCGGGGCGAGAAGCCCGGGGACGACCTGGTCAGCGCCCTGCTGGAGGTCACGCACGACGACGAGGCGCGGTCGGTGTGCATGCTCCTGGCCCTCGTCGGGTCCGAGCTGTCCGCGACCCTGTTCTGCGACGCGGTGGCGTCCCTGCTCGACCACCCCGCATCGTGGCGGTCGCTGTGCGACGACCCGCACCTCGCGCCGGCCGTGGTCGAGGAGACGCTGCGCTACGCCCCGCCCGTCCGGCTGGTCCCCCTGTACGCGCACGAGGACCTCGAACTGGCCGGGACGGCCGTCCCGGCGGGCGGCCAGGTCGTGGTGGCGGTCGAGGCGGCCAACCGGGACTCCGCGGTCCATGCGGAGCCGTCCGCCTTCGACCCGGCGAGGGAGCGGAGCGGGAAGCACCTGGCCTTTCCCGACGGCCTGCCCACGTCCTTGCTCGCGCCGCTGGTACGGCTCCAGGCCGAGTCCGGGCTCCGCGTCCTGTCGGCCGAGGCACCCGGAGCGCGGCGCACCGGGCCCGTACTGCGGCGTCTGCGCTCCGGGGTCACCGGAGCGGTCCTGGAACTGCCCCTGGCTCTCTGACACATCTCCTCACGATGCGTCACGAATCTCGACCGTGTCACTTGTGCGGATCGTAGTAGAGCTACTATCTTTCATCTAACAGGTCTGATCGAAAGGTAGAGGGCCTATGGCAGGGGCTAGCGATCTGCAAGAGCTGAGTCAGACGGGGGGAGCACCGGACGGCGCCTTAGGGGAACGGGTGATCGACATCCGCGGACTCCGGATGCGGTACGGCTCCAAGGACGTGCTCAACGGAGTCGACTTCAGCGTCCGACGGGGCGAGGTCCTCGCTCTGCTGGGGCCGAACGGCGCCGGCAAGACCACGACCATCGAGATCATGGAGGGGTTCCGCACCCGTTCGGCGGGTGAGGTCAGTGTGCTCGGCGTCGATCCGGCCAAGGGCGACGAGCAGTGGCGCGCCCGGCTGGGCATCGTGCTCCAGTCGTGGCGCGACCACGGGAAGTGGAAGGTCCGGGAGCTGCTGGCCCAGCTCGGTGACTTCTACCGGCCCTACTCCACCGCCGAGCGGCCCCGCCCGCGGAACGTGGACGAGCTGATCGCCATGGTCGGCCTGGAACAGCAGGCGGACCAGAAGATCGGATCCCTGTCCGGCGGTCAGCGCCGTCGTCTCGACGTCGCCATCGGCATCGTCGGCCGGCCCGAGGTGCTGTTCCTGGACGAGCCCACCGTCGGGTTCGACCCCAAGGCCCGGCGCGACTTCCACGACGTGGTGCACCGGCTCTCCGACCTGGAGGACACCACGATCCTGCTCACCACGCACGACCTGGACGAGGCCGAGAAGCTGTCCGACCGCATCCTGATCCTGGCCGGCGGTCAGATCGTCGCCGACGGCAGTGCCGACCAGCTCGCCCGGGAGGCCGCGGGCAAGGCGGAGGTCCGCTGGAGCGTCGGCGGCGAGCACTTCGTCCACGCCACCCCGGACGCCAGCGCGTTCGTCCACGAGCTGTTCAAGCAGCACGGCGACCGGGTCCGTGACCTCGAGGTGCGCAGGGCCAGCCTGGAGGACACGTACATGACCATGGTCCAGCAGCACGAGGCCGGCCGGTCCGAAGAGGCGGTCGCGGCGTTCCGGGAGGCGAGCAAGTGAATCCCACCGTGTACGCGGTACGGCTCGGCCTGCGCCGAGGCTGGACCGAGTTCCGGCAGAGCGTGACCTCGCCCGGCGACATCGTCTACTACCTCGTCCTGGGGGGCGTGTTCCTCGGGGTGCTGTTCTTCATGCGGAACTCGACCGTGGAGGGTACGGACCTCTCGCTGGCGACGCTCTCCATGCCGAGCATGATCGGCGGACTGCTGGCGTTCCAGGCACTGGGCGGTGCGGCGTTCGCGCTGGCGGCCGAGCGGGAGGACGGCACGCTGCTGCGGGCCAGGACCGTACCGCAGGGCCTGGTCGGCTACATCGCCGGCCGGGTGCTGGGAATCGCTCTGAGCACCGTGCTGACGCTGACGATCATCCTGGTGCCGAGCGTGTTCCTCTTCGACGACCTGGTGACCGGGGACCTCGCCAAGTGGCTGAACCTGCTCTGGGTGCTGGGCCTCGGGCTGCTCGCCACCCTGCCGATCGGCCTGATCATCGGGGCGATGGTCAAGAACCCGCGCGGCGCGAACACCTGGGGCATCTTCCCGACGATGGGTCTGATGGCGATCTCGGGTATTTTTTACCCGATCACCTCACTGGCGGGCTGGCTCCAGGGCGTCGCGCAGGTCTTCCCCGTGTACTGGGTGGGACTGGGCACGCGCGCCGCGCTGCTGCCCGAGGCGGCGGTCGCGGTCGAGCTCGGCGACTCCTGGCGCAGGCCCATGACCGCGGTCGTGCTGCTCGCCTGGGCCGTCGTCGCGCTGCTGATCGCGCCGAAGGTCCTGGGCCGAACGGCGCGCGGTGAGACGGGATCGAAGGTGGAGGCACGGCAGCAGGAGGCATTGAAGCGCGTTGGGTGACAGGGCATCCGGCAGGAAGGGCGGGCTCACGCGCCGCGGCACGTCGGCGCCCGAGCCGGAGACCGGGGCGTCGGATCCCCGGCCCGGCACCGGCACCGACAAGCCCGCCGCCGGCCGACGGGCAGCCGGTGAACAGGGACGCTCCCGAGGCGGCGCCGGGACCGAGACGGTGCACAACCGCATCGCCATGCTGCGGGTGGAGCGCGCCATCACCCGCAGGCAGCTCGCCGACGCCCTCGGGGTGCACTACCAGACGGTGGGCTATCTGGAGCGCGGTGAGTACAGCCCCAGCCTGTACCTGGCCCTGCGGATCGCGGAGTACTTCGAGGTCCCGGTCGAGGTGATCTTCTCGACCACCCCGTTCCCCCGGATCGGGAGCACCCCACCCTCCGAGTGAAGGGTTTCCGTGGCCGCGGGGGCGTCGATTCCCCGCGGCCGCGGTGCGCCGGACACCGTGCGGTCGGCTGCCGGGTGCCGTCGAGGCGGTGCGTGTGCCGGCGGTGCGGGCGTCGGGCGGACGGTGCGCGCCTGCCCCGTGTCCGCGGTCCGGCAAGGGCGTTGGGTCGACTCGTCGTGAGTTCGACGGCCTCGTCGCTGTCGTCGGGCGGCGGAGGTCCGCCCGGTCGGACCGGACGGTTGTGCCCGGCCGCCCCCGACCGGGAGGATGAGTTCATGACAACCCGTCAGCTCGAGCCGGCGCGTGTGTTCCACGCCGGAGCGATGCCCGAGCCCGCGAGGGGCGGGGCCGGCGGCGTCACGACGGGTGCCGTGCCGCAATCGGCGACCTGCCTGCCGTTGACCAGGTGCTGCCACGCCGGCTGTGCCCCGCGTCGGCCCGCTCGGGAAGGGGTTTCCCGTAGTGCCGACGTCCCTCGCCGTCCCTCCAGAGAAGGGCCAACACATGCCCGCACCACGTGAAGCAGCACGGTTCGGCATGCTCTGCGTGAGCCTGTCGGCGGTCGTCGCGACCGCGGTCGCGTCCCCCACCGCACACGCGGACGACTCCCCGACCGCACCCTTCACCGGCACCTTCGACGTGCTGACCTACAACATCGCGGGACTTCCCGAACCCCTCTCGGGCAGTCGGCCCGCGCGGAACACGAAGGAGATATCCAAGAGGATCAACGCCTACGACGTCGTGAACGTCCAGGAGGACTTCGCGTACCACGCCGACCTCGTCAAGCACGACGAGCACCGCTACCGGACACCTCCGTCGGTGCCCTCGTGGGTGCCGGTGCCCGGTGTGCCCTTCTCGGACGGTCTCAACACCCTGTCCGGCTTCAAGCTCAGGAAACTCGACCGGGTGACGTGGAACCGGTGCACCAACGCCGACTGCCTCACCCCGAAGGGCTTCACGTACCTGCGGCTGGAACTTCCCGGCGGACGATCGCTCGACCTGTACAACGCGCACATGAACGCGGGTTCCGGCACGGAGGACATGCTGCGCGCCCGCCGTGACAACGTCCGCCAGTTGTCCGGCTACATCAAGAAGCACTCCGCCGGGAGGGCCGTCATCGTCACCGGCGACACGAACAGCCGTTACACGAGGTCCGGCGACATCATCCGCGAACTGCGGGACGGCAACGGGCTCACCGACGCCTGGGTCCGGCTGGTCAGGGGCGGCTCGACGCCCGGAGTCGACGACTCGGCCCCCACCTGCAAGGAATCCACCGAGTGCGAGCTCCTCGACAAGATCTTCTACCGCAGCGGTCCGGGGCTGACGCTGGAAGCGGTCCGCTACGGCAATGAGTACGAACGGTTCCTCGACGGCAAGGGCAAGCCGCTGTCCGACCACAATCCGCCGTCCGTCACGTTCACCTTCACCGCGGACGGCGCCGACGGCTGACGCCCACGCCCCCTCCGGGGCGCGGACCCGGCTCCCCGCAGGGGCGGAGTGCACGAGAACCGGGGAAGAACGGCACCGGCAGCCTTCCCCGGCTCTCAGAAGACGAACACGCCGACCGCGATTGCGGACAGGGACACCGCCACGCACACGCAGACCAACGCGATGCGGTTGCGCCATGGGCGCGCGCCCGCGACCTCCCCGGACGGAACGGCTAGAGCGCCCGGTGTTCGGCCGTGAGCCTCTCCAGCACCGGGACGATGTCGGCGGGAGTCGGCGTGCCGGCGACCTCGCGGCGCAGCCGGTCCGCGTTCGTGGCGAACGCCGGCTCCTCCAGCACCCGGACCAGCGCGGTGCGCAGCCCGTGCGGCGTCAGGTCCTCCGGATCGATGCAGAGTCCGGCGCCCGCATCCCGTACCCGGTGCGCCTTGGGGACGTTGCACCACATCCTGGCCGGCACCACCACCTGCGGTACGCCGTGCGCCAGTGCGGTCTGGAGCGTCCCCGAACCGCCGTGGTGCACGATCGCCGCGCTGGTGGACAGCAGGGCGTCCAGCGGGACGAAGTCGACGACCCGCACGTTTCCCGGCACACGCCGGCCCGGATCGAGCTGGTCCGCGGTGAAGGTGGCGACCACCTCCACGTCCAGATCCGCCACCGCGTCCAGCAGATCGCCTGCGGACGCCCGGTCGGCGCCGACCACCTCGCGGAACGACCTCCCGAGGGTCAGGCAGACCCGGGGCCGCCGGGGCCGCTCCCGCAGCCATCCGGGGATCGTCGCCTCGCCGTTGTACGGCACGTAGCGCATCGGTACGGACGGCAGGTCGACGGGCAGCCGCAGCGACGGCGGAACGGGATCGATGGTCCACTGGCCCACGACCAGGTCCTCGGTGAACTCCCGGCCGTGCCGCCGCAGGATGCGGCTCATCCACTCCTCGAGCGGATCCTCCCGCAGGGCCGGCGGAAGTTCGGCCAGCCCGCCCAGGTAGTGCCCGCGCATGAGCCCCACCAGGTCCAGCCCGAACATCAGCCGGGCGTGGGCCGCGCCGCTGATCCGGGCAGCGAGCGCGCCGGGGTAGTACATGGTGTCCCACACGACCAGGTCCGGCCGCCAGGCCCGGGCGAAGTCGATCAGCTCCTCGGTCGTGCCGTCCGGCAGCGTGTTCTGGTAGACGAACGACGTCCACGCGGTGAGCACCCCGTGCACATGGGAATGGGTCAGCTTCTCCGGCCGGGTCTCGCTGATGTCGAGGACGTCCAGCCAGGCCTCGTCGCGGATCTCCTCGGGCTCGTCCGTGTATTCCGGGTTCATCGTGGCCGGAACGTCGAGGACCTCGCCGACCGCGACAGCGGTCAGGCCCGCGTTGTTGATGTCCTCGACCACGTCCGGCTGGGTGGCCACCCGGACCTCGTGTCCCGCGGCCCGCATCGCCCACGCCAGCGGTACCTGGGTGTGGACGTGGGTGCTCGCGGGGAACGGCGTGAACAGCACTCGCATGGGCCCACCCTGCCGGTGCGCGATCGCACGGTGCTCGAGGATCCCCGCAGCGGCCGCACGAGGGCGCGCCAGCGGGCCTCCAGCGGACTTCGAAGCCCACCGGTGAGTCTCGGCCCCCGGGTACCGGCGGCCGACCGGGCGTCGCAGCGAACGGGAGGACGGCAATGGCCACAGCCGACGCAGAAGTCGATGTCCTGGTCGTGGGCGCGGGCCTGGGCGGGCTCTCCACGACGATGTTCCTCGCCCGGCTCGGCGTACGGGTCCTCATGGCCGAGAAGCACCCGACGACGTCGATCCACCCCAGGGCGATCGGCCAGAACCCGCGCACCATGGAACTGCTACGGCTCGGCGGGATCGCCGAGCAGGTGCAGCAGGTCACCGACCACCGCGGCGCGAAGGGCCATTTCACGACCCGGGTCGCCGAGACGGTACGGGGCGAGGTGCTCGACACCTTCGAGGAGGGCTTCGAGCACCTGGTCGCCACCACCGCGCCCTGCTCCCCGATGCCGTGGGCGCTGGCCTGGCAGGACCAGCTGGAGCCGCTGATGCGGGCCCGGGCGGTCCAGGACGGGGCGCTGATCCGGTTCGGCACCGCGCTGGTCTCCTACGAGCAGGACGCGCACGGGGTCACCGCGTTGCTGCGCGACCGCGAGACCGACGCCGGGACCACCGTCCGGGCGAGCTACCTCGTCGCCGCCGACGGCGACCGCAGCCCCGTCAGGGAAGGACTCGGTATCCCGCGCCACGGCCACGGCTCGCTGGCCCACGTGGTCGGCACGATCTTCGAAGCCGATCTGTCGGAGGTACTCCCGAAGGACGCGTCCGGGCTGTACTACCTGCGCAACCCCCACTTCAGCGGCATCTTCATCGGCAGCGACCGGCCCGAGCGGCACACCTTCCTGGTGGAGTACGACCCCGAACGCGGCGAGTCCGCCGAGGACTTCACCCATGACCGCTGCGTCGAGCTGGTCCGCATCGGCCTGGACGCACCCGACCTGGAACCCAAGGTGCTGGACATCCAGCGCTGGGAGATGGCGGCCCGTATCGCCGAACGGTGGCGCGCCGGCCGTGTGTTCCTGGTCGGGGACTCGGCCAAGGTCGTGCCGCCCACCGGCGGGCTCGGCGGCAACACGGCCATCGGTGACGGGTACGACCTGGCGTGGAAGCTGTCCGCCGTACTGACCGGCCAGGCAGGACCGGGGCTGCTCGACAGCTACGAGCCCGAGCGCGGGCTCGTGGCCCGGCTCGTGATGGACGAGTCCATGCACCTCTACGCCTCCCGGCTCGCCCCGCACCTGAAGGACCGGATGGCGGAGCCCGCCGGCTACGCGGAGGTGATCCTCGGCTTCCGGTACCGCTCGAACGCCGTCCTCATCGACGACGACGACCCCCACCGGGTCGAGTCCCCGGACCGGCCCAGCGGACGCCCCGGATTCCGGATGCCGCACGTGTGGGTGCGACGGGCCGGTGAGCGGATCTCCACCGTGGACCTCTTCGGCTCCGGCTGGCTGCTGATCACCGGTGAGGACGGTGCGGGCTGGACCGAGTGGGCCCGGAGCGCGGGGAACGACCTCGGCGTCCGCGTCGAGGTCCACGGCCTGGCCACCGACCTGAGCGACCCCGGCGGCGAACTGGCCGAGCGGTTCGGCATCGGCACGGGCGGCGCCAGCCTGATCCGGCCCGACGGCGTCGTCGCCTGGCGCACCGCCACCAGCCCGGACGACCCCGCCGCGACGCTGCGCGACGTACTCGCCCGGGTGCTGTCCCGCTGAACGCGAACCCCGCCCGGACCGGGCCGGTCGGCCCGCCCGTACGACGTCCGCACCACCGCGACAAGGAGTGAATCCGCCATGACGGCACGAACCGACCCGATCACGGCCGACGTCCTCACCGACGAGGCGTACCGGTACTACCGGGAGAACGGCTTCGTCCGGGTCCCCCAGGTCCTCTCCGCCTCCGAGGTGGCGCGGTTCAGGGCGGCCTCCGAGGAGGCGATGGCCCAGCACGGCCCGGAGATCTGGGGCGCGGGCGAGGACACCGTGCAGGTGCACTTCGTCGCCCAGGCCTGGCTCAAGCACGAGGCGCTGCGCGACCTCGCGCTGCACCCGGCCGTCACCCGCGCGGCGAAGCGACTCGCCGGGGCACCACTGCGCCTGTACAGCACCGACGTCCTCCTCAAGCCGGGCCGGAGGACCCTGACCACGCTGCCCACGCTCGCGCACGACGACGAGACGGGCCTGCCGCTCGACGGCCTCGACCGGACGCTCACCGCGTGGATCGCCCTGGTCGACGTACCGGTCGAGAGCGGCTGCCTCAGCTACGTGCCGGGTTCCCATCTGCGCGGTACCGCCCACCGGCAGACCCACATGACCAGCTTCGCCGAGCACCGGGCCATCTCCGACATCTGGCCGGACTACGCCTGGCAGCCCCGGATCACCGTCCCGCTGAAGGCCGGTGACGTCGCCTTCCACCACTGCCGCACCGTGCACATGGCCGGACCGAACCTGACCGACAGCCCCCGGCTGGGCCACGGGATCGTCTTCATGGACGCCGAAGCCACCTACCGGCCCGGGACCGAGGACGCCCACATCTCCCACATGGCGCCCGGGGCCCCGCTGGACAACGAGAACTTCCCCCTCGTCTAGAGGAGACCGTCAAAGGTGAGCGTCATTCACGGGACACGCGAACGCGAGGACATCGGCGAGCTGGGCAGGCGGCTGCAGCGCGCGCACGGAGAGGTGTGGCTGCACCAGGTCAAGGGCGATCCGTACGCCGAGGTGCTCCGCGGTCACGCCGAGGACCCCCGTCCGGGCCACGAGCGCATCCGCGCGCTCGGCCCGCTGTGGCGCAGTACCACGGGCACCTGGGTGACGGCGGACCACCGCCTCGCCGGGACACTGCTGGGCGACGCCTGGCCGCACGCCCCGGTGAGCGGCGAGGACGCCCACGTCCCCGTGGACGACGCGGGACTGGGCGGCGACGCGGCGCACTACGAGCGGCTGCGCCGGCGGGCGGCGAACGCCGTCACCCCCTCCGTCGTCGCATCGGTGTGCGAGCGGGTGGCCGGCGGCCTGTCCGGAAGTTTCGACCTCGTCACCGACCTCGCGGAGCGGGTCCCCGTGGAACTGCTCGCCGAGACCTTCGGGTTGCCCGCGCCGCGGCGCCGGGAACTCGCCGGAGCCTGCGCCGCCGCCGGCGTCGTCCTCGACGGTCTGCTGTGCCCGCAGCGGCTGGACGTCACCCGTCGCGCGGTGACCGCCGTCGGCCGGTTGCGGGCGCTCCTCGCGGCACCCGACGACGACGGGGCCGCGGGCACGTGGGAGCCGGCGGTGCTGCTGGCCGCCGCCGGCGTGCGCACCGCGGCACGGCTGGTCGCGAGCGCGGTGCTGGCGGTGGTGGACCACCCGGAGGAATGGGCGCGCGTGGCGGAGGACCCCGGGCACGCGGCCCGGGTCGTGGGCGAGACCCTGCGGTACGACTCCCCGGTGCAGCTTCATCCGATGGTCGCCCAAGCCGACGTCGGGTTCGCCGGGCAGCACGTGTCGGTGGGCGAGCGGGTGGTGGTGCTCGTCGGGGCAGCCAACCGCGATCCCGAGGTCTTCGACGCCCCCGACCGGTTCGCTCCCGGCCGGCCTGCCGACGCCCTCGTCCCCGGCCTGTACCACCGTGTGACGCTGCCGTTCGCCCGCACCCAGGCCGAAGCCGTGCTTCGCGCGCTGGTGGCCGCCGGTCCGCGTCCGCGCCGGGCAGGCCCTTTCCTGCGCAGCCGCCGGTCACCGGTGACCAGGCACCTGCTCAGCTGCCCGCTGGTCATCGGCTGACCCCGCCCACAGAAGGGAATCCGGCGATGCGAGTCCTGTTCACCTCCATCGAGGGCAATCACTTCCACCAGATGGTCCCGTTGGCGTGGGCCCTGCGCACCGCGGGCCACGAGGTGCTGGCGGCGTGCAACGAGCAACTCGTCGACACCGTCACCCAGACGGGTCTGACCGCGGTGCCGATCCAGTCACCGACCCTGTGGGAGCAGCTGGACGACTTCCAGAAGGAGGCGATCTCCCTCTTCAACGAGATCGGTACCCGCAAGCAGGACCCCTCGAAGGTGACGTGGGAGGACCATCTCTCCTACGAGAACATGGTGGTCCCCGCCCTCTACCAGCCGCTCAACAACGACGCGCAGATCGACCAGCTGGTGGAGGTGGCCCGCGGCTGGCGGCCGGACCTGGTGCTCTGGGAGAGCTTCTCCATCGCCGGGGCGGTCGTCGCCGTCGCCACCGGCGCCGCCCATGCGCGCCTGGTGTCCGGCCCGGAGCTGGCCCTGCAGATGGTCACCCGCGGGCACTTCGTACGCCATCGGGACCAGCAGCCCGAGCCGCTGCGCGAGGACCCCACCGCCGAGTGGCTCGACTGGACGCTCGAACGCCTCGGCAGCGACCGGCGGTTCGACGAGACGATGCTGACGGGCCAGTGGGTCGTGGACACCCGGCCCGGCAGCCTGCGCCAGGAGCTCGACCTCCCCACGGTGCCGATGCGCTACGTCCCGTACAACGGGCGGTGCGCGGTGCCGAGGTGGCTCCACGAACCGGCGGAGCGCCGACGGGTGTGCGTCACCCTCGGCACGTCCATCACCAGCGAGGAGTCCGAGCGGTTCCGGCTGGGCGACACCCTCGCCGCCCTCTTCGGGAGCCTGGCCGGACTGGACGTCGAGATCATCGCCGCGCTCGACCCGGCACAGCGCGATGCCCTGCCCGAGCTGCCCGACAACATCCGTACCACCGACTTCGTCCCGCTCAACGAACTGGCCCCGTCGTGCTCGGTGATCGTGCACCACGCCGGCTACCAGACGAAGGCCACGGCGGACCTGCACGGCGTCCCCCAGGTCGTCATCGTCGGCTACGAGTGGGTGAGCGAGGACATGGGGGAGGAGTACGAGAAGTCGGGCACGACCCTGGCCGTCTCCGCCCGTGACCTGACCGCCGACGTGCTGCGGGAGAGGATCCTCCGGCTGCTCGACGACCCCTCGTACACCGAGCGCGCCGGGGATCTCCGCGAGGAGATCCGCGCCATGCCGACGCCCAACGAGGTCGTGCCCGTCCTCGAGAGGCTGACCAGGGAGCACCGGCACGGAGTGTGACCGGACCCACCGGACCCGTGACGGTGAACCAGTGCGCCTCATGCCTTCCTCGAGACCGGTGCGACAGCGTCGTCGGCATGCCGAATCCGTGGGACCTCCCCGACGAACTGCCCGCCGACCTCCCTGTCGCGCGCTGCGAACTGCCCGACGGCCGCGCGGTGTCGGCGGTACAGGAAGCGGAAGCACACACCCTCTGGGAGGAGATCAGCAGCGCCGCCCCCTACCGCAGGGCCGCCGAGGGCCTCCGACCCGACGAGGCCGTCGTCGACGTCGGCGCGCACATCGGGCTGGCGTCCCTGCTCTTCGCCCGGCTGGCGCCCGACAGCCGCCTGATCGCCTTCGAACCCGCCCCCAAGGCCTACACCTGTCTCGAGGAGAACCTCGCCCGTCACCTTCCGGGGGCGACCGCGTGCCGACAGGCGCTCGGAGCCACGCCCGGGAAGTCCGAGCTGATCTACCGCCCCTACGTGGCCTCGGCCTCGACCCTGTACGACGACGCCGAGGACGACGCCCGCAACCTCGAGGCGCATCTCGACAACATCGACGCGGACGAACGGACCAGGGAGGTCGTGCGCCGGACCTTCAGCGTGACCCGGCGGGTGCCGGTCGAGGTGACCACGCTGACCGCCGTCATGACGGAGCACCAGGTGGAGCGCGTGGGCCTGCTCAAGATCGATGTCGAACGCGGTGAACTCGACGTCCTCGACGGCATCGATCCGGCCTGCTGGCCCCGTATCCGCCGGGTCCTGCTCGAAGTCCACGACATCGACGGCAGGCTCGGCCAGGTCGTGTCGCGACTGGTCGGTCTCGGCTTCCGGGCCACGGCCTCCCAGTGGGGGGTCTACGTCGGGGGCAGCGTCCACCTGGTGCTCGCGGAGCGGGACTGACGCGCCGAGGAGGAAGGACCGATGAGCGACGGCGCTGCGCGCCTGCCCGAACCGGGGGCCCCGAGCCACCGCGCCCTCGCCCCCGACCTCGCCCGGGGCCTGATGCTGCTGATCGTCGCCCTGGTGCACGCCCACATGTTCGTGCGGGGGAGCGCCGTGGTGATCCGCGGGTACCCGCCGGTGTCCGGGCCGGCGGACGCTCTGACGGCTGGGCTGCTCACCGCACTGGCCGACAGTCGCAGCTTCCCCATGTTCGCCCTGCTGTTCGGCTACGGAACGGGCCGGATCCTCACCCGCGAGAGGGAGCGGGGACGGGACGGACCCGGGGCCCGGGCAGTGCTGCGGCGGCGCTCACGATGGCTGCTGGTGTTCGGCTTCGCCCATGCGCTGCTGCTGTTCGCCGGAGACGTGCTGGGCGCCTACGGGCTGCTCGGGCTGGTCGCGGTCGGCCTGACCGACGTCCGTGACCGCGCGTTGTTCACACTGGCGGGCGCCGGTGCCCTGCTGGGGGCGCTGCTGTACGGGGGCATGCTGGCAGCGAACGTCTCCGGTGATCCGGCCGACACCGCGGCGGCGGTGTTCCTGGCCGCCGATCCGGCGTCCGACGCCGCGTACCGCGTGGGCACCTGGGTGTTCACCACTCCGCTCTTCGCCCTCGTGTCCCTCGGCCCGTTCCTGGTCGGTGCGTGGGCGGCCCGGCAGCGGATCCTGGAGGAGCCGGGCCGACACCGGGTGCTGCTGCGGCGGGTGGCGGTGACGGGCACCGCCGCCGGCGTCGCCGGCGGACTTCCCCTCGCGCTGATCACCTCGGGGACGTGGACGACCGCCCCCTCGGGCGTGACCCTGGGGCTCAGCGTGCTGCACGTCCTGACGGGTTACGCGGGCGGCTGCGCGCTGGCCGCGGCCGTCGCCCTGCTCGCGCTGCGCCTGGGGGGCCGGAGGAGCGGGGCCGTGGTGACGGCGGTCGCCGCGTGCGGCCGGCGCTCCATGAGCTGCTACGTCTGGCAGTCGGTCGTGTGGCTGGTGCTGTTCGCTCCGTACGCCTTCGGGCTCGGGGACCGGGTGGGCGTCCACGGCTCGGCACTCGTCGCCTTCGGCACCTGGTGCGGAGGCGTGCTGATCGCCGAACTGCTGCGCCGCCTGGACAGACGCGGTCCGGCCGAAGCACTGCTGCACAGGGCGAGCCGCCGTGCCGGGAATCCGCCCGGTGCGCGCCGGGACGCACTGCGGAGCGCGGCGGAGTCCACCGTGCCGCCGCGGGCCTGACCCCCGACCCGGCAGCGCCCCGCCCCGTCGTGCGCGGGGCGCTGCCGGGTCGGGGGTCAGGGCGACCGGTCCCGGGACACCGGTGCCGGACCGGGCGCGACGGGGTCCGTCGCGGTGGCTCAACCGGCGGGTGGAGCCGGCCGCGCCGAGGCCGGACCGGCCGCACGGCGCAGCAGCGGCTCCCACCAGGCACGGTTGTCGCGGTACCACCGGACGGTCTCGGCGAATCCTCGCTCGAAGGGGATCTCCGGCTCGAAGCCGAGTTCCGCCCTGATCCTCTCGGCGTTCAGCGCGTACCGGCGGTCGTGCCCCAGGCGATCGGTGACGTGGTCCACCCGGTCCCAGCCGGCACCGAACTCCCCGAGCACCAGCCGGGTCAGGTCCCGGTTGGTCAGCTCCGTCCCGCCGGCGATGTTGTAGACGGCGCCCGCCCGGCCCGACTCCAGCACGAGCTGGACCGCCCGGCAGTGGTCGTCGACGTGCAGCCACTCCCGTACGTGCAACCCGTCGCCGTAGAGCGGGACGTTCCTGCCCTCCAGCAGGTTCGTGACGAACAGGGGGATGACCTTCTCGGGAAACTGGTGGGGCCCGTAGTTGTTGGCGCAGCGGGTGATCGTGGTCCACAGCCCGTGGGTGCGGTGGAAGGCCCGCACGATCAGATCGCCGGCCGCCTTGGAGGCCGCATAAGGGGAGTTGGGCTCCAGCGGGGAGTCCTCCGAGGACGAACCCTGCTCCACCGATCCGTACACCTCGTCCGTCGAGACGTGCACGAATCGGCTCACCCCGGTGCTGACGCAGCAGTCCAGCAGGGTGTGGGTGCCCGTGACGTTGGTGGTGACGAAGGGGGCGGAGCCGGCGATGGAGCGGTCCACATGTGACTCCGCAGCGAAGTGCACCACGGCGTCGTGGCCGGGCAGCAGGTCCATCAGCAGCCCGTGATCGCAGATGTCGCCCCGGACGAAGGCCAGCCTCGGACCGGTGGGGGGCAGATTGGTCAGCGTGCCGGCATAGGTGAGCTTGTCCAGGACGGTCACCTGCGCGTCCTCGTAGCCGCGGTAGCGGCCCGCGAGCAGGCTTCTGACGTAGTGCGAACCGATGAACCCGGCGCCGCCGGTGACCAGCAGCCTCATGATGTGCGGCCGTTCGGACGCGGTCGGGGGGAACGGCACGGACGGCGCCCACCGGCGGACGGAATCGTGCCGGACGCCGCGGTGCCGTGCACGGCGGTCGTACCGCTGCTCAACGGGCCACGCTCGCCGTGACGTAGCGCACCGGAGTCTCGATCGACACCGGCCCGCCGTCCCTGCGCATGTCGTCCAGCGCCTCCGTGAGGCGGACCCGCAGCCGCTCCCGGTCGTCGTCGGGCAGGTGCTCCCACAGCAGGCGCATGCCCTGGGTGTGGGACCACTCCACCCACACGGAGCCGGACGGGGCAACCAGGTCGACCGGTTCGTCGTCGATCTCCACCTCGCCGAACCCCGCGGACTCCAGGGTCGTGCGCAGGTCTTCCGCCTTGGCCAGCCAGCTGTTGAAGCGCCGCTGGAGCTCCTCCGGCCGCCACTGCGCCGGCAGGTTCTCCAGCAGCGACCGCGGGATGAGCTCGGTGAAGACCGGGGGGAGGAAGGGGAAGGTGTCGTCGGTGAACACCGGGCTGGTGAAGGCGATGCGCCCGCCGTCGGCGAGCAGCCGGGCATAGCGCGGCAGGGCGGCCCGCGCGTCCGGGAAGAAGATGAGGCTGTAGCTGCCGGTCACGAGGTCGAAGGAGCGGAGCGGCAGCTCGGGGTACTCGCCGTCCATCACCCGCAGCTCCACATTGCGGGCCCCGGCGGTCGCGGCTTCCTTGCGCGCTTCCTCGATCATGGCCGGGGCGATGTCGATGCCGAGTACCCGGCCCGACTCCCCGACCAGCGAGGCGGCGAGGAACAGGCAGGCGCCCCGGCCGCAGCCGACGTCCAGCACCCGCTCACCGGGTTTCGGGGCGGCGCGCTCGACGAGGCGGCGGCCCATGGGTGTGAAGAAGGTGACCCCCAGCCGGTCGTAGGACCCCGCGGCCCGTTCGAAGGCCGCCGTGACACGGGCCTTGTACGTTGTGTCGTCCACGTGTGCTCCCAGGAAATCCCACGGAAATGGCGGTACGGCGCACCATCGTCCGGTGGTCACCTTCGAAAGCACTCGAAAACAGGTGGAGCGTGGCTGGATGAAAACCCGGTGGGTCGGTCGTTCCCGGTATCGGGTTTACACGTCATGAGCGGCAAAATAGGGTACTTCGATGACTCTCTCAGACCAGCCCGGAAACCAGCGGCTCGAGGCCGACGGTCATGACTTCATCGAGGTTCGCGGAGCCCGGGAGAACAACCTGGCCGATGTCTCCCTCAATATCCCCAAGCGCCGCATCACCGTCTTCACCGGTGTTTCCGGTTCCGGCAAGTCCTCGCTGGTCTTCGGCACCGTCGCCGCCGAGTCCCGGCGCCTGATCAACGAGACGTACACGGCGTTCATCCAGTCGTTCATGCCGAATTTCGGCCGACCCGATGTCGACGCACTGCGCAATCTGAGCGCGGCGATCGTCCTCGACCAGGAACGGATGGGCGTCAACTCCCGCTCGACCGTGGGCACCGCGACGGACGCGCACGCCATGCTGCGGGTCATTTTCAGCCGTTTAGGGACTCCGCACATCGGTACGTCCGGAGCGTTCAGCTTCAATCTGCCCGAGGGCATGTGCCCCGAGTGCCAGGGAATCGGCCGGGTGTCCACTCTCGACGTCGACCAGTTGGTGAACGCCGAACTCTCCCTCGACGAGGGGGCGATAACGGTTCCCAACTTCAACGTCGGCTCCTGGTACTGGAAGTCGATCGCACACTCCGGCTACTTCGACCCCGCGGTCAAGCTCAAGGACTACACACCCGCCCAGTGGCACGACCTGCTGCACAGGACCGCCACCAAGATCAGGCTCCTGCACGGCGGCACCGGCACCACCTACGAGGGTCTGATGGTCAAGGTGCGCCGCCTGTACCTCGGCAAGGACCGCGACGCCATGCAGCCCCACATCCGTGCCTTCGTCGACCGGGCCGTGGCCTTCGCCCGCTGCCGGGCCTGCGGCGGTGGCCGACTCAAACCCGCCGCCCTCTCCTGCCGGATCGACGGGCTCAACATCGCCGAGTGCTGCGCCCTGCAGATCAGTGAACTGGCCCGGTTCGTCAAGGGCATCGACGCCCCCTCGGTGGCACCGCTGCTGACGAGCCTGGGCGAACTGCTCGACTCGCTGGTGGAGATCGGCCTCGGCTATCTGAGCCTGGACCGCGAGTCGGGCACCCTGTCCGGCGGCGAGGCCCAGCGGGTCAGGATGGTGCGGCACCTGGGGTCGAGCCTCACGGACGCCACCTATGTCTTCGACGAGCCCACCGTCGGTCTGCACCCGCACGACATCCAGCGGGTGAACTCCATCCTGCTCCGGCTGCGCGACAAGGGGAACACCGTCCTCGTCGTGGAACACAAGCCGGAGCTGATCCGGATCGCCGACCACGTGGTCGACCTGGGTCCGGGCGCGGGACCGGCCGGCGGCAGGGTCTGCTACACCGGGGATGTCGCCGGGATGCGCCGATCCGGGACGCTGACCGGCCGGTACCTGGACCACCGGGTACGGACCAAGGAGCAGGTGCGGCGGCCCACCGGGTACCTGCCGATCACCGGTGCCACGACGCACAACCTCCGGAACGTCAGCGTCGAGGTGCCTCTCGGCGTGCTGACCGCCGTGACCGGCGTCGCCGGATCGGGCAAGAGTTCGCTCATCCACGGCTCGCTGTCCGGGCGGGACGGCGTGGTCGTGGTGGACCAGTCCGCGATCCGCGGGTCCCGGCGCAGCAACGCGGCGACCTACACCGGTCTGCTCGACCCGATCCGCGCCGCCTTCGCCAAGGCCAACGGCGTCAAGCCGGCGCTGTTCAGCCCCAACTCCGAAGGTGCCTGCCGCAACTGCCGGGGCATCGGACTGGTCTACACGGACCTGGCGATGATGGCGGGCGTCGCGACCGTCTGCGAGGAGTGCGAGGGCAAGCGGTTCGTTCCCGAGGTCCTCACCTACACACTGCGCGGCAAGGACATCAGCGAGGTGCTCGCCCTGACCGTGGACGAGGCCCGTGACTTCTTCACCACCGGCCAGGCCCGGGTCGTCCTCGACCGGCTCGCCGACGTCGGCCTCGGGTACGTCGGTATCGGCCAGCCCCTCACCACACTGTCCGGCGGCGAGCGGCAGCGTCTCAAACTGGCCGTCCACATGGCCGAGAAGGCCGCCGTCTACATCCTGGACGAGCCCACGAGCGGACTGCACCTCGCCGATGTGGACCAACTGCTGAACATGCTCGACCGGCTCGTCCACGACGGCAACACGGTCATCGCCATCGAGCACCACCAGGCCGTGATGGCCCGCGCCGACTGGATCATCGACCTCGGACCGGGCGCCGGCCACGACGGCGGCCGGGTCGTGTTCACCGGCACCCCGGCCGAGCTCGTCGCGGACGGAGACACCCTGACGGCCCGGCACCTGCGCGAGTACGTCGCCGCACCGGAAGCCTGAGGACGGGCTTCGCCGTCCCCACCCGACGCGGGGACCGGTCCGCGCCGCGTGCCGGCCGGGCCTGGTCCAGCCGTCGTTGAGGCGCGTGCGAGACGCCGCGGACACCATCGGCAGCACCCGGGCCCACTGGAGAGCAGCGAATCCCGACCCGCCGGACACGGGGCCCAGGCCCACACGGAACCCAGACCGAGCACCACGGCTTTGAATCGGAGTCCGTTATGGTTTCCACCATGCAGTCGCGGGCACTTCTCGTCGAGGGCGCGATGGAATTCACCCCACGGGTGTTCGACGACGAGCGCGGCATCTTCGTATCGCCCTACCAGGAGTCGGCGTTCTCGGGCGCCACCGGGCTTTCGCTGTTCCGCGTGGCCCAGACCAATCACAGCAGGTCACGCAGGGGTGTGGTGCGCGGGTTGCACTACACCCTGACACCGCCGGGGTGCGGCAAGTACGTCTACTGCGCGCGGGGGAGGACGCTCGACATCGCGCTGGACATCCGGGTGGGATCGCCGACCTTCGGCAGGTGGGACGCCGTGCTGCTGGACACCGAGACATTTCGCGCCGTGTACTTCCCCGTCGGCGTGGCCCACGGCTTCGTCGCGTTCGAGGACGACACCGTCGTCTCCTATCTGCTCTCCGGCGCGTACGTCCCGGAGAACGAGCTGGCGCTGTCGATCCTCGACCCGGAACTGGCCCTGCCCATCCCGGGCGACATCGATCCGATCCTGTCCGAGCGCGACCTCGCGGCACCCACCCTGGAGAAGGCCGCGTCGGACGGTCTGCTGCCCGACTACACCGAGTGCCTGGCGATCGACCGGGCGTTGCGGTCCGCCTGAGCCACGGCGGTGCGACGAGCGGTGGCGGCCCCCCGGATCACCGGTGGGCCAGCCACCGCTCGACCGTGTCCGGCAGGCTCCTCGGCTCCCTCACCGTGGTGATGCCGCACCCTGTCGCGCGGCCAGCAGGCCGTGCAGGCAGGCGACCAGGCTGCGGGCCTGGACGTTGAGGTAGTGGCTGTGCCGCAGGAGGCCGCTGAGCTGGTGCAGCGTCAGCCAGCGGTGCTCCCCGTCCTCCAGCGCCTCGGCCGCGCCGTCGGCCTCGACGACGAGGTAACGGTTCAGGGCGTGGTGGAATCGGCCGCCCTCCTCGGACAGCAGACAGGAGAACCTGATCCGCTCCGGCGGGGCCGACAGCACGTCGTCCAGGAAGCGCGGCCGCGCCTCTCCGGGCAACACCTCGTAGCTCTCCGGGACGCACTGGACGGTGGGGGACAGCTCGACGCCGTCCACGTAGCCGGGTTGCGCGCCGGCCCGCATCAGCGCGTGGAGCACTCCGCCGATCTCCTTGACCAGCACGGCGATCACACCGATCCCGTGCGGCTCGACCATCGGCTGCGACCAGCCGCCGACCTCGCGGGTGCCGGCCGTGACGGTCACCCCGATCACGGAGAAGAAGCGGCCGCTGTCATGGGAGATCCGGTCCGGAGAGCTGCGCCAGTCCCGCAGTTCGCCCAACGGCACCGGGTACGTGGTGAGATCCCCCTGGGCGCGGTGCTCGGTGATCCAGCTCAGGATCTCCTCCGTGCCGTGCGCACCGGCCTGTCCACCGGCGCAGGAGCGGACCAGCGCTTCCCGGAATCCGTCACCGGTGTCCAGCACGGCGTCGATACCGCCGCCGGCCAGGGGAAGGCAGGACAGCGTCGTACGCGTGTCCATGTTGACGATGTCCTCGACCGCCAGCAGCCGGTATATCTCACCGAGCGTCATCCAGCGGAAGTCCTCCTCGACGACGACGTCCTCCGTGACCTCCACGACGATGTTCCGGTTCCGCTTGCGGAAGAACCAGGCACCCTGTTCCGACTGGAGGACGTCGGCGACGACGTGGTGCCGGGTCCTCTCCTGGAAATACGTCAGATAGGGCACACCGCGGCCCTTGTGCAGCCGCAGGAAGTTGCTGCGGGTGGCCTGCACGGTGGGGGAGAGCTGCAGGTGGTTCTTGTTGCCGGGTTCGACCTTGGCCTGCATCAGGAAGTGCAGCACCCCGTCGAACTCGCGGGCCAGCAGACCCAGTACGCCGATCTCCGGCTGATGGATGATCGGCTGCTGCCAGTGGGGAACCGGGCCGGAGGGGTAGCGGACCCCGATGCCGTCGATGGCGAAGAAGCCACCGCTGCGGTGGCGCAGCGCACCCGTACGCGGGTCCCGGTCCCAGTCCGGCAGGCTGTCGAGTTCCACTCGTGCGACCCGCAGACCGGACCGTTCACGGGCGGCGGCGAACCACGAAGCGAACGAGGTCGCCTGCTCGACCCTGCACTCCTCGGTGAGGGCCGACCTCGCGAGACGGGCCGGGAGTGTACCGGAGAGGGGTGGGGGCAAGGGCGGGCGCGGCTGGACGATTCGGTTCACCGGGGTTCCTTCACGCTGGCAGGACAGGGTGTCGGGCACGCGGCGGTCCTCCGGGCCGCGCTGTCGGTGGGAGCGGCCGGTACCGGTGTCCTCGTACGCTCCGGCTCAGGGGCGGGGCCGCCGGCGGCGCGCACGGCTCAGTACAGTGCGGACGGCCCGCAAGGACCTCGAATTCCCCTGGACCTTCCCGGGAGGCGGGGCGGCCGGCGGGCCGGACGGCGGCGGGTTCCGGTCACCGGGACGCGCACCGCTGGGGCCGTCCTGGGGCCAGACCGGCGGAATACCGGCGTCCGTCCGGAGCCGGGCGTTCGGTTCGACCGTTCCTCGAGGACGGGACCCGAGGGTACGTGCATGACGACCCCACGCGATGGTGTCCCGTCGGACCCGGTCGCCGTCATGCGGCAACGGCGAAGTCGGGCAACGACGGGCCACACGGTTCGAGAACACCGGGTGACCACCGGGAGACCGCGCGTCCGTCGTGTCTCCACCGCTGATGACTCCGCACCTCGACGGCTGGCTCCACCCGGGTCGGTACCGGAATCGGTCCGCATTTCAATTTCAAGTTTCAATTAACTGTTCCCCGGGCGTCCGGCCGCGCCGGCGCCAAGCCCGTCGGATGTGGCCGACGGGACGCCTCCCGGGGTGCGCGTCGCGAGCCCGGCGGCCGCGGGGTGGGCAGTGGCCTGAATGTGTGCCGAGCGTCGATGGAATGACCTTTTCCAGTTGTGCGGCAAGGGTCTACCGCGTAAAGATTACAGTTGGTCTCTTGCGAATATCGCGCAAAGAGCACATGTCATCGAACGGGGGACGAGATGGATTTTCGGCTGCTCGGGCCGTTAGAAATTCTCGACGGCACGCGAAATGTCGTGCCCACCGCGCCCAAGCCGCGTCAGGTGATCGCCCTTCTGCTGATGCGGAGAAACACCCTCGTGCAGACGTCGGAGTTGATCGACGAACTCTGGGAGAACGATCCTCCCGCGAGTGCGATGACCACCCTTCAGACATACATCTACAAGCTCCGAAAAATCCTTACCGCTCGCAATTCGGCGGAAATTCTGCTCACCCGGCCGGGGGGATATACTCTGGCCGTCCCGGATGCCTGCACCGACCTCCACCAATTCGAAGTGGAAGCCGACGAAGGAAAAACACTGCTCAAGAAGGGCGAGCCGGCCGCGGCGGCCGACGTCCTCAAGCGCGCCCTCGGGCGCTGGCGGGGCTCCGCACTGGTCGACGTCGTGCCGGGTGGCCTGCTGTCGTCCTACGTCACGCGGCTGGAGGAGCTGCGCGAGCGGACGCTCGATCTGCGCATCGAGGCGGATCTGCAGTTGGGGCGCCACCAGGAGCTGATCAGCGAGCTGAAGTCGCTCGTGCTCAGCCGCCCCCTGCACGAGAACGTGCACGCCTCATTGATGATCGCGCTCCACCGCTCCGGGCGGCGCCACGAGGCGCTGGAGGTCTACCAGGCACTGCGGCGCAGCATGATCGACAACCTGGGTCTCGAACCGGGCCAGGAGCTTCGGTCCCTGCACCAGGCGCTGCTGTCGGAGGGCACCGTCGGTGTGCCCTCCGAGCCGCGCCGCCGTACCGTCCCCATCGAGCAGCACCATCGGACCGCCGCCCCGCCTCCCGAGCCCGAGAAGCCGACGGTGCCCGTGGCGAGCGCCGCGCCCCCGGCCCGCCCCGCCGCCCAGGGCTTCCCCGTACCTGCCCAACTCCCGCCCGACCTGACGGATTTCACCGGGCGGCGGTCCGTCGTCGCACAGGCGCCCGCGGTCCTGGCCGGGGACGAGGAGCACACCCGTCCTCGCACGGCCACCCCGGTCGCCGTCATCAGCGGTATGCCGGGAGTGGGGAAGACCGCGCTCGCGGTGCACCTGTCCCACACCGTGCGATCGCTCTTCCAGGACGGGCAGCTCTACGCGGACCTGCCCGGCTCCACCGGCCCCGCGGACGTACTCCACGGATTCCTTCGGGCCCTGGGCACGCCGGCCGGCGACATCCCGGCCGACCTCCAGGAACGGTCCAAGCTGTTCAGGTCGACCACGGTCGGCCGGCGGCTGCTGGTCCTGCTGGACGACGTATCCTCACCGGCGGAGGTGCGCCCGCTGCTTCCCGGCGATCCGGAGTGTGCCGTCGTCATCACCAGCCGCAGGCGGCTCCACGGCCTGGACGGCGCCTGGAACATCGACCTGGATGCCATGGACACGGCGGAGGGCAGTGAGTTGCTCTCCCACATCATCGGGTTCGCGCGGGTGCGCCGGGAGCGGCAGGCCGCCGAAGAGCTCGTGGAGACCGTCGGCGGCCTCCCCCTGGCGGTGCGGTGCCTCGGGGGCCGCCTGAACGGCAGCCCGGGGCTCACCCTGTCCGGTCTGGCCCTGCAGCTGGCCTGTGCCGACAAGCTGCTGGACGAGCTGCGCCTGGGGGACCTCGACGTGCGGTCCCGGTACGACCGCAGCTACGAGGGACTGGGCCGAGTGGAGCGGAGCGTCTTCCGGCTGCTGAGCATCCTCCCGTCGAGGCAGTTCACCACCGACTCCGTCGTCGAGCTCCTCGGCAGCGACAGCCGCACGGTGGAACGTCAGCTCGAGCGCTTCGTCGACAGTCACCTCATCAGCATCCGGTGGGAGAACGACGCCGCCCACTACGCGATCCCCGCGGTGACCCGGGCCTACGCCCGTGAACGTCTGCTGGACACCCTCTGGCACGACGGCCTGGACCGCGAGAGAGGTCGGCAGCAGATCGCGGAGTCCACGACCACGCCCGGCGAACCGGCCACCGAGCGCCGATCCCGGCGCCCGCAGAGAACCCCGACCCGAAACGCCCGGACGGCACTTCCCGCCGGCGTCCGCCCGGACTGCAACCGGTGGTGAGAGGGGTCCGAGACCCCGGCGGGCGCAGAGCCCCCGCGGGCCCCCGGGTGTGCACGACGGCCTGAACCGGCCGGCCGGCCGACCGGGCGCCCCTGGCCGGCCCGGCCGAGCGCCCCCTCGCCGCTCACTGCCACGCCTGTCCGAGGAGGGGTTCGCCGTGCGGCGGTCAGCTCGTCGCGTCGGCGGCGCGCCGGGGGAGCTTCCAGCCGGGGCGGGGGAAGTGGCAGGTGTAGCCGTCCGGGTACCGCTCCAGGTAGTCCTGGTGCTCCGGCTCCGCCTCCCAGAAGTCGCCCTCGGGCTCCACCTCGGTCACCACCGAGCCCGGCCACAGTCCGCTCGCCTCGACGTCGGCGATGGTGTCGACCGCGACGCGCCGCTGCTCCTCGTCCGTGTAGTAGATCGCGGAGCGGTAGCTGCGGCCGATGTCGTTGCCCTGACGGTCCTTGGTGGTCGGGTCGTGGATCTGGAAGAAGAACTCCAGCAGATCCCGGTAGCTCGTCGCACCGGGGTCGTAGACGATCTCGATCGCCTCGGCGTGGTCCCCGTGGTTCCGGTACGTGGCGTCGGGGGTGTCGCCGCCGGTGTAGCCGACCCGGGTCGCCAGCACGCCCGGCTGTCTGCGGATGAGGTCCTGCATCCCCCAGAAACAGCCGCCCGCCAGCACGGCCCTCTCGGTTCGGGCAGTCATGTCCCACTCCCTTTCTGTCCGGTCCCCAGTCTCCTCCGGCCGGTGTGCCCCGCGCCAACGGGGGTGGGTGGCGCCCTGCGGCGCAGCGGGTCCGCCCGGACCGCGGTCCGGGCGAGGGCGTGGGGTTCCCCACAGGCAGACCTGCAGCACCACATCGGGGAGGGGGAGGACGTACGGCGCGTCGTCGCGTGGCGAGGTCGCGACGCCGCCGCCGGTCCGCGCGGGGTTCACTTCATGATCTGAAGTCATCTCTCTCGAGAAAAGGGCAACGGGCCGCTCCCCGCTACTCCAGACTGGCCATATGAATTCAACCTCTGAACTCGAATTAGGGGCTAAGCAGTGGAGTGGTTCAATTGTCGGCGCAGTGATGATGGTCGCGCTGTTCTCGGCCGGCGCGGCCCAGGCGGCGCCGGCAGCGTCCGGGGAAGGCGAACCGGCTCCCGGGTGCGTCCAGTACGCGGCGAGCTGGCGCTACACCCATGTCGGCAACGGCTGCGACACCGCGTACCGGCTGACGGTCGAGTACGCCGACGGCACCGACGTGCCGTGCCGTGAGGTGCAGCCCGGGACGACGGTCACGTTCCCCGGGTACGGCACCGGCGGCAACGCCGTGCGGGGGGTGCGGCTCTGCCCGTCGCCGTCCGGCTGACCCCTCCCGCGAGCCCCCGCGGCGGCCGACCCGCCGGCGCCGCCGGCCCGTCCGCCCGCCGCCGTAGGGTGGCACCCCATGGACACACGATTCCGCGTGGGTGAGGCCATCGTCCGCCGAGAGATGCTGGACGGGCGCGAATGGCTGGTCCACCCCGTGCGGGTGGCCGGTGACGACGAGCACGCGCTCGCCGTGTACCTGGCCCAGGGCACGCCACTCACCTTCGGTCACGGGGACTTCCGCTGGGGCCCGCACCCCTGGCTCGCCTTCCCGCACGTGTGGCAGTCGAGCGGTGTGCTCCAACTCCAGCGCCCGGGCGAGGGGTACGCGGTGTGGGGCCGCTGGGAGGGCGGCGGACTGAGGGAGTGGTACGTCAACTTCCAGGCGCCGTACACCCGTACGGCGCACGGGTTCGACACGCTCGACCACGAGCTGGACCTCGTCATCCCGGGCGACGGTTCCCCGTACCGGTGGAAGGACGTCGAGCACTTCGAGGAACGCGTGCGCACGGGCGGTTTCTCGTCCGAGGAGGCGGTCGCCGTGCGGGCGGCCGCCTCCCGCGTCGCCCGTCTCGTCGAGCGCGGAGAGTGCTGGTGGGAGCGGTGGCGGGAATGGACACCGCCCGCCGGGTGGGACGTCCCCGCACCCGTGGCCCTGGCGGACGGCGGCTCCCCGGACCGGCGCTGAGGGCCGCTGCGCCCCGGTCGCGCCTGGTCCGGGCGGCCCCGCCCGGCGCGACCGCCCGGACCAGGAGGGTGAGGCCCGGAGCACGGGGCGTTCCGGGCTCGCGTTGCGCCCGGCACCCGGGGACGGCAGCATGGTGGGACGGCCCGTGGGACGGGCCACCCGCCGGTGAGCCGGCGGCGACCGCCGGGACCACCGCCGGTGCGGGCGGTGCGGCGAGTCCTCCCAGATCAGCCGGTCATCACCGGAACGGCTGAGCGGGCGCCCCGGGCGCCACGGAAGTCCGAGCGACTCCACCACGAGACCGATCAGCGTTCTTGCACGAGACGGATCTGCCACTCGGGTACACCGGCGGCGTCGGCGCGGAGGCGGCCGATGCGGGCCGGGCGCCGCACACGGCGCCCGGCGTCGTCCGGTACGGCGGCCATGTCGGGCGGCGAAGCACCGAAACGACGACGTGTCCGTTCACTCATCGCTCCGGACGAAGCTGGGAGTGAGCCATGACGACTGGGACCGCGTTGCACTGGATCGACGGCACCTGGGTGGGTCCGGGTGGCCGAGGCGGCGCCGACATCCGTCCGGCGCGGGGGGAGCGGGATACGGACGGACGCGCCGCCGAAGGGCAGGAGATGGCGGCGCGGGCCCTCGCGGCGGCCCGGCGGGCCTTCGCCGAGACCCGCTGGAAGGACGACCGGCATCTGCGTGCGAGGACCCTGCACGAGATGGCGGACGTGTTCGCCGCGCACATCGGGCAGTTGACCGAGGCGCTGGCCCAGGCGGACGGAAGGCCGAGGCCGCACGCGCGCTTCGAGGCGGAGACGGTGCCCTCGCGGCTGCGGTACTTCGCCTCGCTCGTACGCACCGGGCACGGGCGCGCCCTCGAAGTCGCCCCGGGCAACTGCGCCCTCGTCCTGCGGCGCCCGCGCGGTGTGGCGGGAATCGTCGTGCCGCGCAGGTCACCGGTCGCCCTGCTCATCTGCTCCCTGGCCCCGGCCCTGGCGGCCGGTACGACCAGCGTGGTGCGGATGCCGGGGCAGACCCCACGCGTGAACGCCCTGGTCTTCGGGATCCTCTCCGAGATCGAGTCCCTGCCGCGCGGCGTCGTCAACGGGTTCACGGAGGACGACGGCGCCGGCGCCCGGTACCTGGTCGCCGCGGCCGATGTGCCGTGCGCCCTCGACGGGACCGCCGGGGAGGCGTCGGCGATGGAGGACTTCATCGAGTGCGAGCGTGTGACGATCACCCCGGGAACCATCCAGCGGTAGACCCGCCCGGGCCGGTTCCCGGCACGCCGCGGTCGGTTGACGGCACGTCACAAGGAACGGCGTGACCCGGCCCCGATCCGGCGCGGACGGGGACCGGTGTCACCGCCGCCGTCCTCGCCCCGGTGCACGACCGGTGCAACGATCCGGCGGTGCCACGACCCCCTCGCCGGGAGCCCGACCGCGGCCGGCACCTCGCCCGAGGACGCCCTCCTCGCCGTCCTGGGCGCCTCCGCGCGGACGGTCGGCGCGCGATGGCACCAGTGGCTGCGGCACGGTCGACGCGCGCGCCGGGACCGGCGACCCCCGGCAACCCGCGATGACGTCGCCGGCCGGCCCTCATTCCCGCACACGGGCGATGAGCAGCGCCACGTCGTCCTCCACGGTGCCCCGCCGCAGCGAGTCCAGGAGGCGGTCGCACGTCTCCTCCAGCCCGGTCGCCGGCCCCGCCATCAGGGTGAGGAGCACATGCAGCCGGGCGTCGATGTCCTGGTCGCGCGTCTCCACCAGACCGTCGGTGTAGAGCACGAGGGTGTCCCCGGAGCCCAGCGCGAAGTCGACGGAGCAGAAGTCCACCCCGCCGACGCCCAGCGGGACCCCGGTGGGCAGATCGAGCAGCACCGGCGCCTCACCGGGCCGCTGCAGCACCGGCGGCAGATGACCGGCCGTGGAGATGCACACCCGGCCCTCGTGCGGGTCGTACAGGGCGTACAGGCACGTCGCGATGTACGGCTCCAGCTCACCCGTGATCGCGTCCAGGTGCCGCAGTACCTCGTCGGGCCCCAGGCCCAGCGAGGCGAGGGTCTGGGTGGCGGTGCGCAGCCGCCCCATGGCCGTCGCCGCGTTGATCCCGCTGCCCATCACGTCCCCCACCACCAGCGCGGTCTTCCCGCCGCTCAGGGGAAGGATGTCGAACCAGTCGCCGCCGACCTCGCTGACCGCTCCCGCGGGCTGGTAGCGGGAGGCGACCGCCAGCCCGACCACGCTCGGCGGATGCCGGGGCAGCAGACTGCGCTGGAGGGCGAGTGCGGCGTTGCGCTGCTGGTGGTACCAGCGGGCGTTGTCGATGCACACCGCGGCCCGGCTCGCCAGTTCGCTGGCCAGCAGCACGTCGTCGGAGTCGAACGGGACGGGGTTGCGGAAGCGCTTGAGGTCCAGGGCCCCGAGCACCTCCCCGCGGGCGATCAGCGGCACGGCGAGGTACGAGTGCACCCCCGCCGCCGCCAGGAGCACCGCCGCCGAGGCGTCCCGCGCGATGCGCGGCAGGTCCTCGTTCGCCACGTGCGGCACCACGACCGGCTCGCCCGTCTGCACGCACTGGGTGACCAGCCGGTCGGCCTCGTAACGGGTGATCTCGCCCGGAGGATCCGCGGCCTGCACGGCGACGGTCGGGTGCGCGGCGGCGACGGCGAGCGCGCGGAACACCGCGGTGCTCCCGGCCTGCACCGACTCCCGTCGCCCCTCGACCGCCGAGTCCAGCACGTCCACCGCGGCGATGTCGGCGAGCTCCGGCACCGTCACGTCGGCCAGCTCCCGGGCGGTCTCCCACAGGTCCAGGCTGGTGCCGATGCGCATCGACGCGTCGGCGACCAGGGACAGCCGGTGCCGTGCCCGCTCCGCCTCCTTGGCGGCGTGGTGCCGGTCCGTCACGTCCACCACGGACGCCGCGACCCCGAGGATGCGGCCGCGAGGGTCCTCGAGCCGGTACAGGGACACCGACCAGGCGCGCTCGATGTCCCCGTCGGACGGGGTGCGCCCGAGCACCTGGCGGTCCACCATCGGCGTGCCGGTCTCCAGCACCCGGCGCATCGCGGCCTCGAGCCGGGCCGCGTCGAGGAACGGCAGGGTCTCGCTCACCCGCCGGCCCACGTGCTGCTCCGCCGGGAGCCCGCTCACGCGCGCCAGCGCCGGGTTGACCGTCACACACCGCAGATCGGGGTCGAGCACGGCCAGACCGATCGGCGACTGGTCGACCAGCCGCACCGACAGGGCCAGGTCGCGCTCCACCTGGCGCAGGGTCTCCTGGCTGGTGGACAGCCCCAGCGCGTAGAAGCCGCCGTGCTGGTCCTGGAGCCGCATGTTGCGGAACTCCAGCTGCCGGACCGCGCCGTCCTTGTGCCTGACCGGGAACACCCCGGCCCAGTTCTCGCCGCTCTCCATCACGCCCGAGAACAGTTCGAGGACGGTCTCGATGTGCTCCTCGTCGACCAGCAGCCGCAGCGCGTACTCCCCGAGCGCCTCCTCCGCGGTGTAGCCCAGCAGTTCCTCGGCCTGCTGGCTCCACAGGGCGATCCGCCCCTCGGCGTCCAGTACCACCGGTGCCAGACCGAGCACGTCGAGCAGCCCGCCGGGCGGGGCGGGGCCGGCCTCCACGCTCGGTACCAGGTCACCGGGGAACGCTTCGGTGCCACCCATCCGCAGCTGCTCCTCCCGCCACCGTCACAGGGTATGTGCGCAGGTCATGCCCACCCCGCCGGAAACCTGGGCGCTCTCATCGTCCCTCCACGCCCGGATCCGTGCAGCTTCGGCCCCACCGGTCAGCCCGGCAGCTCCTGCTCGGTCCAGACAGTCTTGCCCTCATGTGCGTGCCGTGTACCCCACCGTGACGTCAGTTGTGCCACGAGCAGCAGTCCGCGGCCGCCCTCGTCGGTGCTGCGGGCCCGCCGCAGATGCGGCGACGTGCTGCTGGGGTCGGAGACCTCGCAGATCAGACGGTGCAGACGGATCAGTCTCAGGGTCACCGGACCGCCGGCGTAGCGGTAGGCGTTGGTGACGAGTTCGCTCACGATCAGCTCGGTGGTGAAGATCATCTCCTGCAGGCCCCACTCGGTCAGCTTCTGGGAGGTCAGCACTCTGGCCCGGGCCGGGGTGGTCGGCTCGGCGGGCAGCACCCAGGTCGCGACCTGCTCCGACGCGAGGGTGCGGGTCCTGGCCAACAGCAGGGCCACGTCGTCGGTGGGCCGTGCGGGGAGCAGCGCGTCCACCACCGACTGGGCCATGTCCTCCAGCGGCCGGTCCGGGCCCCGCAGGGCCTCCGACAGCCGGTCGAGACCCGCGTCGATGTCATGGGCGTCGCCCTCGATGAGCCCGTTGGTGTACAGGGCGAGCACGCTGTCCTCCGGAAGCTCCAGCTCCTCGGACTCGAACGGCAGACCTCCGAGGCCAAGCGGCGGCCCGGCCGGCAGATCGGGCAGGCTCACCTCGCCGTCCGGTGCGACGAGCGCGGGCGGCGGATGACCCGCGCGGGCCACGGAGCAGATCCGGGACACCGGGTCGTACACGGCGTACAGGCAGGTGGCGCCGACCACCTGCTCGCCGGGGGAGCCCTCGTCGCCCTGCTCCTGCTCGCCGGCCAGCCGGGTGACCAGGTCGTCGAGGTGGGACAGCACCTCGTCCGGTTCCAGGTCCAGATCGGCCAGGGTGTGCACGGCGGTGCGCAGCCGGCCCATCGTCGCCGCGGCGTTGATGCCGTGGCCCACGACGTCGCCGACGACCAGCGCGACCCGGGCCCCGGAGAGCGGGATCACGTCGAACCAGTCACCGCCCACGCCCGCCGAGCCGCCCGCCGGGAGATACCGGTGCGCGACACGCACCGCCGGCTGCGAGGGCACCTCGCGGGGCAGCAGCCGGCGCTGCAGGGCCAGTGCCGTCCGGTGCTGCTGGGTGTAGCGGCGGGCGTTGTCGATGGCGACCCCGGCCCGGGCGGCGAACTCGTTCGCCAGCGTCAGGTCGTCCTCCTCGAACGGCTCCGGGGCGACGTACCGCCACAGGCACACGAGCCCCAGCACCAGACCCCGGGCGGTCAGCGGCACGACCATCAGCGAATGGACGCCCAGCGCCCGGACGCGCTCGGCCCGTTCGGGGTCCAGTCCCAGCTCCACGTCGGCGGGATCCAGGTGGGGAACCAGCACCGGGCGCCGGCTCACCAGGCACTGGGCCTGCGGAGAGTCCTTCGGGAACGACCTGAGCGTGCCCACCGGGTACATCACCCGCTCGGGAAACGGCGCGACCGACTTGAACGCGGCCCTGCGCAGTGGCCCGCCGCGCTCCGGGAACAGCGCCTCGCCCAGTCCGACCGCCGGCAGGAGGTCGACCGTCACACAGTCGGCGATACCGGGCACGGCCACGTCCACCAGCTCCTGCGCCGTGGTCTCCACGTCCAGCGTGGTGCCGATGAGCTCGCTCGCCTCGTTCAGCATCGCCAGCCGGCGGCGCGCCCGGTGCCGGTCGGTGACGTCCTCGACGAGCTGGGTCACCCCGAGCGTCCGGCCGCCCGAGTCCTCCATGCGGAAGGCGGACACGGCGACGTACCGCTCGATCCCCGGCTCGGTGAGCAGCCTGCAGGACTGCTCGGTGAAGATCATCGGAATCCCGGTCTCCAGGACCTCCTTCAGCCGGGATTCGATCGTCTCGGCGTCCACGGCCACCAGGAAGTCGCCGATGCGATGGCCCCGGGCCTGGTCGCTGGTGATGCCGCCGATATGGGCTATCGGCCGGTTGATCCGCAGGATCGCGAGACTCGGGTCGTGCACCGAGAGACCGATGGGGGAGCGGCGGAACAGCCCCTCCATGACCGACCGGTCGATCTCCCACTGGGCGACCTCCTCGGCCGGCGCGCCCACCAGCAGCCACTCGTCCGCCCGGCCGGGCCGTATCACCCGTCTGGCCCGGACCCCGTAACGGGACCTGCGGCCCTCCCGGTCGAGGACCGGCACCACCCCGAACCAGCCGCCGTCCCGCACGCAGCCCGCTGCGGCCTCCCGCACGAGGCCGCGGTCCGGCCCGTCGACGAGGAAATCCTCCGCACGGCGGCCGAGGGCCTCCTCGTCGGTGTACCCCAGGAGTTCGCTCGCGCGCTCGCTCCAGCCGACCACCGACCCCCGCTCGTCCAGCACGACGGAGAGGGCCCGCCCCAGCGAGAACGGGTCCTCCGGGCTCTCACTGATCAGGGTCACGGATCCGGTCATCACTCTCATGCTCCACCGGCTCCGACGGTTGCGCACGCCCCGTGGCCCGTTTGACACCGATCCACCCGGGAGGCCGGAGCGGCGACGGCGAGCACGCCCGGCGGACCGTGCGGGCGTGACGGCGCGCGGCCTCCGCGGTCGCCGGCATGCGATCTTGATCGGCCCGGCGCACCCTGGAGCCATGGCGGCCGTCCGCCCGTGAAGTGTGCTCCGGGACGCACGCGTGTGCCAACAGGTGTGCGTGCGGTCTCCGTTCACCGTTTCCCCCTCCTCGGTTGCCCCTCCTCGGTTGCCCCTCCCCGGCTTGCTCCTCGACGGCGGGACAGGGTGCCCGCCCCGCCACGGGCAGGCCCCGGGTGCGGCCGTGCCGAGCTGCTCCACCCCGTCTGACCTCGTGTCAGGAACGGCTTCCGGGACTCCGCGGTGACGCCCGCCGCCCTTCCGCACTCGTGGAACCGGCACGGGTGGCCGTCCCGGGCCCGGAGCGCCCGGAGGTTTCGACCCGCGGGTGGTGACCGAGGCGGCGGTGATGTCCGTGGTGCTGGTCGGTCCGGTGCCCACCACGGTCTTCGCACGGTGCACCCGCAGGCGACCCTCGGAAGTCCCCGCGGGCCGCCGCCGGAACCCGGTACGCCGCCGGGTCCGCGGCTCCGTTCCGCACCCGGTCCTCCCCTCCTCCCCTCTTCCGGTCCTCCCCTCCTCCCGCCCGGTGCGGACTCGCTCGTGTCGCTGTTGGGCCGAATGGGTGAGGGGCGCGAAGATGGTCGCATGAGCAGGTACGAGAGGTACGACGTCACCGACGAGCAGTGGGAGGGCCTGGCCCAGGTCGTGCCGCTGCGGGGCCGCAACGAGTGGCCCTCACGCGCCGACCACCGCACGATCCCCCGGGACGGCCTGGCCGCCGCCGCGCCCGGTGCCGAGGTGGAGCAGCGTCGGATGGTCGTCCTGCGCGTTCAGGTCTTCGCCGATGCCCGCGAGGTCGCCGAGCACCTCGTCGCCCGGGTCCCCGTCCTGCTCGACCTCACCAGTGCCGACGCCGAAGTGGCCAAGCGCATCCTCGACTTCAGCAGCGGCGTCGTCTTCGGGCTCGGCTGCGGGATGCACCGCGTCGACCGCAACGTGTTCCTGCTCGCGCCCGTCGGCACGGAGGTCGACGGTCTCGCGGCGGCCGCCGTCCCCCATTCGTAGGAAGCGTTTCCAGAGGTAACGGTTCGGCGTGCCGGGCCCTGCGTAGCGTCCCCCGCATGGACGCACCAGCCATCCGCCCCACCGTCACCGAACTGCGACTCTCCTCCTTCGCCGCGCACCGGGGGAGGGTCCTGCCGCTCGGCCCCGTGACCCTCTTCGCCGGACCGAGCGGCAGCGGCAAGTCGACCGCCCTGCGCGCGTACGAGGCCCTCGCCCGGCTCGGGGCCGGTACCGCACTGGGCGAGGTCTTCCCCGATCCGGCGGGCTGCGTGCCCGAGGGAGCGGCACGCGACGAGCAGGGCAGGCGGGGCTTCAGGATCGGCTGCACGGCCGACGGCCCGCAGGGGCCCGTCCGGCTCGACCTCGCCGTGCAGGCCGATCCCGAACTGCGCATCGTCGGCGAGCGGTTGACCGCCCGCGGACGGACCCTGCTGAGCACCGCCCTGCGCGACCCCGGGCGCTCGTGCGTCCAGGCCGCCTGGCACACCGCCGGCGGCGGCGGGGTCACCCGCGGGCCGCTGCCCGACGACCTGCTCGGCACCGCGCTCCTTCCGCTGCGGGTCGCGGGGACGACGGACGGGCAGCGGCAGGTGCTCGCGGCCGCCGAGCAGGTCGTGGTGGCGCTGCGGTCGGTGTTCCCCTGCGATCCGCGGCCCGAGCGGATGCGGGAGCCGGTGGCGCCGGGGGAAGGACGGCTGCGGCGCGGCTGCGACAACCTCGCCGCCGTGCTCCACCGCACCCGCCGCGAGTGCACGCGCCGCCATGCGCGGCTGACGTCCGTCGCCCGTGCGGGATGTGCCGGCCCCGTCAGCGACGTCGGGGTCGAGGAGCTCGCCGACGGAACGGTCCGCGCGGTCCTCGGCCGGGGCCCGGCGGAAGGCGCGGCCGGCCGGGCCACCCCGCTCGGCCGCCTCGGCGACGGCGAACTGCGGTTCCTGGCGCTCGCCCTGGTCCTGCTGACCGGACCCGGGGTGCTGGCGGTCGACCAGGCGGCGGAGGTCCCGCGGGCCCTGCAGTCGCTGACCGTCCTCGCCGAGAACCTCGACCGTGCGCTGGACACCGCCCAGTTCCGCGCCCTCCTCGCCCTGGCCGCGTCCATCTGCGCCGACGGGCACCTCCGGCTGGTGGGGGAGGTGGCGGAGGCCGCGGCAGCCCGGGAGGTCCGGGGCGTGACGGTGGTAGACCTGGTGCGATGACGGAACTGGACGTGCGGGCGCTGCAGCGCAGACTGGCCGAGTTCGCCGCGGCGAGGAACTGGCAGCCCTATCACACACCGAAGAACCTGGCCGTGGCGCTGACCGTCGAGGCGGCGGAACTCGTCGAGATCTTCCAGTGGCTGACGCCGGAGGAGTCGGCGCGGGTGATGGACGATCCCCGCAAGGCCCATCGAGTGGCCGACGAAGTCGCCGATGTGCTCGCGTATCTGCTCCAGTTCTGTGAGGTGGTCGGGGTCGACGTGCTCCGCGCGCTGTCGGAGAAGATCGACCGGAACGAGCTCCGCTTCCCGCCGGCCGAACGGGCGTCCGACGGTCCGTCCCTACGGGATCGTCACTCTGCGGAGTGATTGATCTTTCCCCGGGCGGCCACCTGTCCACAGATTTCCGAATTCCCCTGGCTTTTCGTCTGGAACGCCTTCACTCTGGGTAGTGACCCATTGGGCAGAATGTCGTACGAACGGGGGCGGCGTACATGGACGCGGAACGGCTCGTGGCAATCGGCAGGCGCGCACTCGCGGAATGCCGCACGGCGCTCGACGTCGTGGCGGAGGCGTGGCAGGCGCAGGCCCTCGCCCAGGCGATCGGAAGCCGACTGGCGGTGCACGGCCCGCTGGAGCTGAGAGGCGAGGCGCGCGGACTCAGCGAGGCAGGCGGCCGGGCCGGCATGCTCGCCGACCCGGCCGTCCTGCGCTCCGGCGGGCCGAGAGCCGCCCGGCTCACCGAAGTGGCCGATCCCGGCCGCACGTTGGACGAGCTCGGCACCCTGCTCGGCGAGGTCGGCATAGCGCTCGTCGGCGTCGCCTGCGCCACGGACGAGGAGGGGCTCTACTGGCAGTGCATCGAGGCGATCGACGCGGCGGACGAGTCCAGCGACCACGTCCGCGCCATGCTCCACCGCCTCTCCCTGTACGAGCGCGACCGGGAGCGTCGAAGAGCCCGCGACCTCGGTGGCTACCGGGAGCGGGGACGGGAGGGCGACGGCGCCGGTGGCCGCGGGCTCGCCGCCCGCCGTCCGGATGCGGCGGAACCCACGGCGAGCCCGCCTTGAGCCGGAACCTCCCGCACCCACCACCGCGCATCCCCTGATCGCGCGCCCACTTCGCCGCAGGGCCACTCCTCCACGGCGCGGTGGACCGCTCGGCGGCCCCGACGCGTGCGGCCGGCACGGCACGGGGCGTCCGGCGCGGCATGACGGTCCCGGCCCGCGCGGCCGGCCCGTCCACTCCGACCTGTGCGGTACGGCGCGGCACGGTGAGGTTGAAGCACGGACCGAGGTGCACGATGGATGTATGGACCTTCGAATCTTCACCGAGCCCCAGCAAGGGGCCTCCTACGACACCCTGCTCACCGTGGCCAGGGCCTCCGAGGACCTGGACTTCGACGCCTTCTTCCGCTCGGACCACTACCTCAGCATGGGTTCGGCGGACGGCCTGCCCGGACCCACCGACGCCTGGATCACCCTGGCCGGCCTCGCCCGGGAGACCAAGCGGATCAGGCTCGGCACCCTGATGACGGCCGGCACCTTCCGGCTGCCGGGTGTGCTCGCGATCCAGGTCGCGCAGGTCGACCAGATGTCCGGCGGCCGGGTCGAGCTCGGCCTCGGCGCCGGCTGGTTCGAGGAGGAGCACAGGGCCTACGGCATCCCCTTCCCCAAGGAGAAGTTCGCCCGGCTCGAGGAGCAACTGGCCATCGTCACCGGTCTGTGGAGCACCGACACCGGCAAGTCCTTCAGCTACGAAGGCCGGTACTACCAGCTGCAGGACTCCCCGGCGCTGCCCAAGCCCGCCCAGCGGAAGGTCCCGGTGCTCATCGGCGGCCACGGGGCCACCCGCACCCCGCGCCTGGCCGCGCAGTACGCCGACGAGTTCAACATCCCGTTCGCGTCGCCAGAGGACACGGAGCGGCAGTTCGGACGGGTCCGCGCGGCCGCCGAGGAGGCCGGACGCTCCCCCGGCGACCTCGTCTACTCCAACGCACTCGTCGTCTGCGTCGGCAGGGACGACGCGGAGGTCGCCCGACGCGCCGCCGCCATCGGCCGTGAGGTCGACGAGCTGAAGGCCAACGGCCTCGCCGGCTCGCCCGCCGAAGTCGTCGACAAACTCGGCCGATACACCGCCGCAGGGTCCTCCCGCGTCTACCTCCAGGTCCTCGACCTCGACGACCTCGACCACCTCGAACTCATCTCCGCGCAGGTCCAGTCCCAGCTGGACTGAGGCCGTCCCCGACGCCGCCCACCGGAAGTGGGGCCACCCGTGAAGCCCGCCCGCAGCCTCGCCGCCGCCCTGGCCGGGGACGGTCCGCTCGTCCTCGACGGCGGACTGTCCAACCAACTGGAGGCACAGGGCTGCGACCTGTCCGACGACCTCTGGTCGGCACGGCTGCTCGCCGACGGCCCCGAACAGATCGAGGCCGCGCACACGGCGTATGTGCGGGCGGGCGCCCAGGTGCTCATCACCTCCAGCTACCAGGCCACGTACGAGGGGTTCGCCAGGCGCGGCGCCGGCCGGGACGAGGCGGCCGCGCTCCTCGCCCGCAGTGTGACGCTCGCGCGCGCCGCGGCGGAGCGGACGGCGCGGGAGGTGTGGGTGGCCGCCTCGGTGGGCCCGTACGGCGCGCTGCTCGCGGACGGCAGCGAGTACCGCGGCCGCTACGGACTCACGGTGCGGGAGCTCGAGGCCTTCCACCGGCCCCGCATCGAGACCCTGGCCCGGGCCGACCCGGACGTGCTCGCACTGGAGACCGTGCCGGACACCGACGAGGCCACGGCCCTGCTGCGGGCCACGGCGGACACCGGCGTGCCGGTGTGGCTCTCCTACACGATCGAGGGCGGGCGCACCCGCGCCGGCCAGGACCTCGCGGCGGCCTTCGCCCTCGCCGCCGGCCACGATCACGTCATCGCCGTCGGCGTCAACTGCTGCGACCCCGCCGACGCCGGCCGGGCCGTGGAGATCGCCGGCCGCGAAACGGGCAGACCGGTCGTGGTCTACCCCAACAGCGGGGAGCGGTGGGACGCCCGGGCTCGTGCCTGGACCGGCGACAACGCCTTCGACCCGGCCCGGCTGTCCGACTGGGCCGCCGCGGGGGCCCGTCTGGTCGGCGGATGCTGCCGCGTCGGCCCCGACCGCATCGCCGCCCTGGCCGCGCGCACCCGGACGGCACACCCCTGAGCCGACCCGCAGTCGCCCGTCCAGGCGACCGAAGGTTCGGAAAACCGCTGGTCGGGAGGGGGACGAGTCGATGATACTCGGACACGTGTTCCTGACGATCAGTACGACCGGCACCCCCGAGCGTCCCGCCACCGACCTGGGCTTCCTGCTGCACAAGCACCCCGGCAAGGCGCAGGCGTTCTCCACCTCGCACGGCACGGCCCACGTCCTCTACCCCGAGGCGAGCGCCGAACGCTGCACGGCCGCACTGCTGCTGGAGGTGGATCCCGTGGCGCTGGTGCGGCGCGGCAGGGGCAAGGGCAGCGGCGGAGCCCCCGACGCCGCGCTCGCCCAGTACGTCAACGACCGCCCCTATGCCGCGTCCTCGCTGCTCTCCGTCGCCATGAGCACCGTCTTCAAGAGCGCGCTGCGAGGCGTGTGCGCCGCGATGCCGGAGCGGGCCGCGAGCCCGCTGCCCCTGCGGATCGAGGTGCCCGCACTGCCCGCGCGCGGTGGCGCCGAACTCGTCCGAAAGCTCTTCGGGCCCCTGGGCTGGCACCGGGTGGAGGCCGAGCCGGTCGCCCTCGACGAGCAGTTCCCGGAGTGGGGCGACTCCCGCTACGTACGGCTGGCACTCGAAGGGGAGCTGCGCCTCGCCGACGCGCTGCGCCAGCTCTACGTCCTGCTGCCGGTCCTCGACGACGCCAAGCACTACTGGGTGGCACCCGACGAGGTCGACAAGCTGCTGCGGGCCGGCGAGGGCTGGCTGGCCGACCACCCCGAACAGAAACTGATCACCAGCCGCTATCTGTCCCGCCGCTGGGGTCTCACCCGGCAGGCGACGGAACGACTCGAACTGGTACGACTCGCCGAGAGCGACGACCTCGAGGTGGAGGACGTCGACAACGCGGTGGACGAGACCAAGGACACCGACGAGCGTCCCGTGCCGCTCGCCGAGCAGCGACGCGCCGCGATCCTGGAGGCCCTCCGCACGGCGGGCGCGTCGAGCGTGCTCGACCTCGGCTGCGGTCAGGGCCAGCTCGTCCAGGCGCTCCTGAAGGACGTCCGGTTCACCGACGTCGTCGGCGTGGACGTGTCCGTGCGGGCCCTCGCGATCGCCGCCCGCCGACTGCGTCTGGAACGCATGGGCGAGCGGCAGTCCGGCCGCGTCACCCTCCTCCAGGGCTCGCTCACCTACACCGACAAGCGCCTGACCGGTTATGACGCCGCGGTCCTCAGCGAGGTGATCGAGCACCTCGACCTGCCGCGGCTGCCCGCCCTCGAGTACGCCGTGTTCGGTTCCGCACGCCCCCGCACGGTGATCGTCACCACGCCGAACGTCGAGTACAACGTGCGCTGGGAGACGCTGCCCGCCGGCCACGCACGCCACAGCGACCACCGCTTCGAATGGAACCGTGCGGAGTTCCGGGCCTGGGCCGCCCGGGTCGCGGAGCGGCACGGCTACGGCGTCGCGTACGCGCCGGTCGGCCACGACGACCCGGAGGTCGGCCCGCCGACACAGATGGCGGTGTTCACCCTGACCTCCCCGGAGCCGACGGCCGACGGCCGGACGGCCGCAACCGCGGGCACCGGAACCCCGGCGACCGTGAACCCGGACGCCGGCACCCACCCGGCTCCCGCGACCACCACGGCCTTGACGACCGGTGCGACCCCGGGCGTCACGACCGGCACCACCACCACGAAGGAGGGGGCGGTATGACCACCACCCGCGAACTGCCCGTCACCGACCTCTCCCTCGTGGTCCTCGTCGGCGCCAGCGGCTCCGGCAAGTCCACCTTCGCCCGCAAGCACTTCAAACCCACCGAGGTGATCTCCTCCGACTTCTGCCGCGGCCTGGTCGCCGACGACGAGAACGACCAGAGCGCCAGCGGCGACGCCTTCGACGTCCTCCACTACATCGTCGGCAAGCGGCTCGCCGCAGGCCGGCTGACCGTCGTCGACGCGACCAGCGTGCAGCGGGAGAGCCGCCGCGAACTGGTCCAGCTCGCCCGCCGGCACGACGTCCTCCCGATCGCCATCGTCCTCGACATGCCCGAGGAGGTGTGCGCCGCACGCAACGCCGCCCGCCCCGACCGGGCCGACATGCCCCGCCACGTCATCCAGCGCCACCGGCGCGAACTGCGCCGCTCCCTGCGCGGGCTGGAGCGCGAGGGCTTCCGCAAGGTCCACGTCCTGCGGAGCGTCGAGGAGGCGGACGCCGCCGAGATCGTCCTGGAGAAGCGCTACAACGACCTGCGCCACCTCACCGGACCCTTCGACATCATCGGCGACATCCACGGCTGCAGCTCCGAACTGGACACCCTGCTCGGCCGGCTCGGCTATGTGGACGGCGCACACCCCGAGGGCCGTACCGCGGTCTTCGTGGGCGACCTCGTCGACCGGGGGCCGGACAGCCCCGGTGTGCTGCGCCGCGTGATGGACATGGTCGCCGCCGGCAACGCCCTGTGCGTGCCGGGAAACCACGAGAACAAGCTCGGGCGGTGGCTCAAGGGCCGCAACGTCCAGCACACCCACGGGCTCGCCGAGACCATCGAGCAGCTGGAGCGCGAGGACGCCACCGACCCCGAGTTCCGCGAGCGGGTGGCCGCGTTCATCGACGGGCTCGTCAGCCACTACGTCCTCGACGAGGGACGGCTCGTCGTCTGCCACGCCGGCCTGCCCGAGAAGTACCACGGCCGCACCTCCGGCCGGGTCCGTTCCCACGCCCTCTACGGCGACACCACCGGCGAGACCGACGAGTTCGGCCTGCCCGTGCGCTACCCCTGGGCCGAGGACTACCGCGGCCGCGCCGCGGTGGTGTACGGACACACCCCCGTGCCCACGGCCTCCTGGGTCAACAACACCATCTGCCTCGACACCGGCGCCGTCTTCGGCGGCAAGCTGACCGCGCTGCGCTGGCCGGAGCGGGAACTCGTCGACGTCCCCGCCGAGCGGGTCTGGTACGAGCCCGTCAAGCCGCTCGCCACCGAGGCACCCGGCGGGCACGAGGGCCGCCCGCTCGACCTCGCCGACGTCCACGGACGCCGCATCGTGGAGACCCGCCACATGGGACGCGTCGCCGTCCGCGAGGAGAACGCCGCCGCCGCGCTGGAGGTGATGAGCCGTTTCGCGGTCGACCCGCGCCTTCTCGCCTACCTCCCGCCGACCATGGCGCCCACCGCCACCTCGCAGAAGGACGGCTACCTGGAACACCCGGAGGAGGCGTTCGCCCAGTACAGGGCCGACGGGGTCGAACGGGTCGTGTGCGAGGAGAAGCACATGGGCTCCCGGGCCGTCGCCCTGGTCTGCCGCGACGCGGACGTCGCGCGGAAGCGCTTCGGCGCCGACGACGTCACCGGAGCGCTGCACACCCGTACCGGCCGCCCCTTCTTCGACGACCCTGCAGTCACCGAGCAGATCCTCGCCCGCCTGCGCACGGCCGTCACCGAAGCCGGACTCTGGGAGGAACTCGGCACCGACTGGCTGCTTCTGGACGCCGAACTGATGCCGTGGTCGCTCAAGGCGTCCGGGCTGCTCCGCAAGCAGTACGCCGCCGTCGGCGCCGCGTCCCGCGCGGTGCTCCCCGGCGCCACCGCCGCCCTCGAGGCGGCCGTGGCCCGAGGCATCGACGCCGGGGCCCTGCTGGCCCGCCAGCGCGAACGCGCCGTGGACGCCGCCGCGTTCACCGACGCGTACCGCCGCTACTGCTGGACCACGGACGGCCTGGACGGTGTGCGTCTCGCGCCCTTCCAGATCCTCGCCGCCGAGGGCCGCTCCCTGGCCGGCGTGCCCCACGACGAGCAACTGGACCTGCTGGACGCGCTCGTGGAAGCCGACGGCACGGCCGGTGGACCGGGGCTGCTCCAGCGCACCCGCCGCCTCGTCGTGGACACCGGGGACGAGGCGTCGGTGAAGGCCGGCACCGACTGGTGGCTGGAGATGACCGCGGCGGGCGGCGAAGGCATGGTCGTCAAACCCCTGCACGCCCTCGTCCGTGACGCCAAGGACCGGCTCGTCCAGCCGGGCATCAAGGTCCGCGGACGGGAGTACCTGCGGATCATCTACGGCCCCGAGTACACCCGCCCGGACAACCTGACGCGGCTGCGCGGCCGGTTCCTCGGCCACAAGCGCTCACTGGCCCTGCGCGAGTACGCGCTCGGCCTGGAGGCCCTCGACCGCCTCGCCGCCGGTGAGCCGCTGTGGCGTGTCCACGAGGCCGTGTTCGCGGTGCTCGCGCTGGAGTCGGAGCCGGTGGACCCCCGGCTGTAGACCGGCGGAGGCGGACCCGGATTCGGACCGGAGCCGTGCGGCCGCGGTGACGGAGCACGAGGGGAGGCACTGCCGGTGCCTCCCCCACGGTGGGACCACCCGCTCCGGGCGGGCCCTTCGGGACGACATCCGCGCGGGTGCACACCGACTGCGCGGGGCGGGGGGAGCACCACCACCGGTCCGGGCGCCGGGCCGAGCGGCCGGAGGAGACGGGGCGCCGCAGCCACGGCCCCTGGGCGGTCGCGTCCGCGCCCCCCACCACCGGCGGGCCCGGGTGCCGGAACGGGCCGGCGGGGCGTCCATCGCCCGTGAGCCCGCCGCCGAGGCACTCGGCGTCCGGGCGGTCCGGGATACGGCAGGAGACGGTCCCGGCGTTCGCCGGGTGAAGTGCCCTCCGGACGGCGAGGATGGGGTCATGGGATTCCATGTCGACTCCGAGACCGGGCGGCTGCGCCGGGTCGTTCTGCACCGGCCGGATCTGGAGCTGAAGAGGCTCACGCCCGGCAACAAGGACGCGCTGCTCTTCGACGACCTGCTCTGGGTCCGGCGCGCCCGGCAGGAGCACGACGGCTTCGCCGACGTGCTGCGCGACCGGGGCGTCGCCGTCCATCTCTTCGGTGACCTGCTGCGCGAGTCGCTGGAGATCCCGGCGGCGCGCAAGCTCGTGCTGGACCGGGTCTTCGACGAGAAGGAGTACGGTCCGCTCGCCACGGACCATCTGCGGGCCGCCTTCGACGAGATGGACACCCGCGGGCTCACCGAGGCGCTCATCGGGGGCATGACGAAGCGGGAGTTCCTCGCCGGCCACTCCGAGCCGTCGTCGGTCCGCTTCCACGTGATGGACCTCGACGACTTCCTCCTCGGGCCCCTGCCCAATCACATCTTCACCCGCGACACCTCCGCCTGGATCTACGACGGCGTCTCCATCAACGCCATGCGCTGGCCCGCCCGTCAGCGCGAGACCGTGCACTTCGAGGCGATCTACAAGAACCATCCGCTGTTCACCGGCCCCGAGGCGGGCGAGTTCCACCACTGGTCCGAGGGCCAGGACGACTACCCCTCCACCATCGAGGGCGGCGACGTCCTCGTCATCGGCAACGGAGCCGTGCTGATCGGCATGAGCGAGCGCACCACACCGCAGGCCGTGGAGATGCTCGCCCGGGGACTGTTCGCCGCCGGCTCGGCCCGGACGATCGTCGCGCTCGACATGCCCAAGCGCCGCGCGTTCATGCACCTGGACACGGTGATGACGATGGTGGACCACGACACGTTCACCCAGTACGCGGGCCTCGGCATGCTGCGCTCGTACACGATCGAGCCGGCGGCGGGCGACCGGGCCGTGTCCCTTCGGGTCACCGACCATCCGCCGGAGCACATGCACAGCGCCATCGCGGCGGCTCTCGGGCTGAAGGACGTCCGTGTGCTCATGGCGACGCAGGACGTGCACTCGGCGGAACGGGAGCAGTGGGACGACGGCTGCAACGTCCTCGCCGTCGAGCCGGGCGTGGTCGTGGCCTACGACCGCAATGTGACGACCAACACCCATCTGCGCAAGCAGGGGATCGAGGTGATCGAGATCCCGGGGAGCGAACTCGGCCGCGGCCGGGGCGGCCCCCGCTGCATGAGCTGTCCCGTGGAGCGGGACGCCGTCCAGCCGGGCACCTGACGCCGCCACCCGCCCCCTGTCGTATAGCAATACGGGAGCATGTATAGAATTCCATTGTCCCGTTCGCGATCCAGGAGCAGCCGACCATGGCGACACAACTCGAAGGCCGCCACTTCCTCAAGGAGCTCGACTTCACGGCCGAGGAGTTCCGCGGCCTCGTCGACCTGGCCGCCGAGCTCAAGGCCGCCAAGCGAGCCGGAGCCGAGGTGCCGCGTCTGCGCGGGAAGAACATCGCGCTGATCTTCGAGAAGACGTCCACCCGCACCCGCTGTGCCTTCGAGGTCGCCGCCGCCGACCAGGGCGCGTCGACGACGTATCTCGACCCGGCCGCGTCCCAGCTGGGGCACAAGGAGTCGGTCAGGGACACCGCACGCGTGCTCGGCCGGATGTTCGACGGTATCGAGTACCGGGGGGAGAGCCAGGAGGCCGTCGAGGAGCTCGCCGCGTACGCCGGGGTCCCGGTGTTCAACGGACTCACCGACGACTGGCACCCCACCCAGATGCTCGCCGACGTGCTCACCGTGACCGAGCACAGCGACAAGCCCCTCACCTCGATCGCCCTGGCCTACCTCGGCGACGCCCGCTTCAACATGGGCAACTCCTACCTGGTCACGGGAGCCCTGCTCGGCATGGACGTGCGGATCGTCGCCCCCAAGGCCTACTGGCCCGCCGACGACGTCGTCGCCGCGGCCCGCGCGGCCGCGGAGGCGAGCGGGGCGACGATCACCCTGACCGAGGACGTCGCCGAGGGCGTCGCCGGCGCGGACTTCGTCGCCACCGACGTCTGGGTCTCCATGGGCGAGCCCAAGGAGGTGTGGGACGAGCGCATCGCGGCCCTCGCCCCCTACGCCGTGACCATGGACGTCCTGCGCGCCACCGGCAACACGGACGTCAAGTTCCTGCACTGCCTGCCCGCCTTCCACGACCTGGGCACCCGTATCGGCCGCGAGCTCCACGAACGGCACGGCCTCACCGAGCTCGAGGTCACCGACGAGGTCTTCGAGTCCGCTCACTCGGTCGTCTTCGACGAGGCCGAGAACCGGATGCACACGATCAAGGCCGTCCTCGTGGCGACCATGGCCGCGGCCGGGTAGCCGTACGCGCGATGGGGGCGTATGCGGCCCTGGCCGGCGACTCTCCCGTTCGGGTGGGGTCCCGGCTCACAAGGCCCGGCCCCCGGGCCACCCTCGGCGAGCGCGTCGCCTCGCCGGCACCGGAGCGACCCCGTCCGGGCCTTCGGCCGGCACGAGACCTCACGCCCGGGCGGGAGCCCCAGGGAGTCTGAACCAGACGGCCTTCCCCCGCGCGGTCGGACGGTGTCCGCAGGCCGCGCTGAGCGTGCGCACGAGCAGCAGCCCGCGGCCGTGCTCCTGCCACGGGTCGGGCACCGGGTGCGGGGGAGGGTCGGACAGCCGGCCGGGCGGGGACGGGTCGGGGTCGTGCACCTCGACCCGGCAGCCCTCCGGCAGCAGCTCCACCGCCAGCTCGATCGTGCTGACGCCGTCGGTGTGCTCGACTGCATTGGCGACCAGCTCCGCCGTGAGCAGCTCCGCCGTGTCGCAGTCGGCCCCGTCCTCGACGTCCGCCAGGGCCGTGCGCACCAGCGCACGGGCGATCGGTACCGCCGCGGTGGTGTGCGGCAGCGCGATCCGCCAGAGGCCGGTGGCCTCGGCGGCGGGGGCGGTTCCGGGGGAGTGGGGCAAGGCTCTGATTCCGATCACGGCCGCATGCGGCCGGTACTGCGTCTGGTACTGGTTTCAACCTTACGAGACGGAATCGGGTGCGACGGTATGCCCCGGTCGCTCCCCGGCGGCTGTGCCACACCCCTGACAGGACCTTCACCGAGCCGCGACGCCCCGAGAGTTATCGCGCTCTCGTGACGGGAGTCACGCAAGAGTGATAAATTCGGGTGGCAGGCACACGTGGGACGCGACGCGCCCACCGAGGGAGGCCACACGTCCATGAGCCCCTTTCCCAGCTCCGCACCCCGTACCGAGCAGTGGCGCCACATCCGCCTGACCAGGCAGGACGGCATCGCCACCGTCACCCTCGACCGACCGGAGAAGCTCAACGCGCTCACCTTCGGCGCCTACGCCGACCTGCGCGACCTGCTCGCGGAACTCTCCCGGGAACGCTCCGTGCGCGCCCTCGTCCTCGCCGGCGAGGGCCGCGGCTTCTGCTCCGGAGGCGATGTCGACGACATCATCGGCGCCACCCTCGCCATGGACACCGCCCAGCTCCTCGACTTCAACCGGATGACCGGCCAGGTCGTGCGCGCCCTGCGTGAATGCCCCTTCCCCGTGATCGCCGCGGTCCACGGCGTCGCCGCCGGCGCCGGGGCCGTCCTCGCCCTCGCCGCCGACTTCCGCGTCGCCGACCCCACCGCCCGGTTCTCCTTCCTCTTCACCAGGGTCGGGCTCTCCGGCGGAGACATGGGCGCGGCGTATCTGCTGCCCCGCGTCGTCGGCCTCGGCCACGCCACCCGGCTGCTGATGCTCGGCGAACCCGTCCGCGCCGCAGAGGCCGAACGCATCGGACTCATCAGCGAACTCACCGAGGAGGGGCAGGCCGACAAGGCCGCCGCGGACCTCGCCCGCCGCCTCGCCGACGGACCCGCCCTCGCCCACGCCCAGACCAAGGCCCTGCTCACCGCGGAACTCGACATGCCGCTCGCGGCCTCGGTCGAGCTGGACGCCGCCACCCAGGCCCTGCTGATGAACGGCGAGGACTACGCCGAGTTCCACGCCGCCTTCACCGAGAAGCGCGCCCCGAACTGGCAGGGACGATGACCCCGCCGCCCTGCGCCCCGGACGCCCCGCTCCCGTCCGGCACCACGCCTTCGGGCACATCGGTCCCACCGGGCACGCCCGGCGCTCCGGACGCCCCCCGCCTCCTCCCCGGCTCCGACCGGGCAGCACACCGCAGCGCCCCCCTGCGAGTCGCCGTCGTCGGCGGTGGCCCCGGCGGCCTCTACGCCGCCGCACTCCTCAAACGCCTCGACCCCGCACGCGACATCACCGTCTGGGAACGCAACGCCCCCGACGACACCTTCGGCTTCGGAGTCGTCCTCTCCGACGAGACACTCGGCGGCATCGAACACGCCGACCCCACCGTCCACCGCGCACTCCAACGCGCCTTCGTCCGCTGGGACGACATCGACATCGTCCACCGCGGCCACACCCTCACCTCCGGCGGACACGGATTCGCCGCACTCGGCCGCCACACCCTCCTGCGTGTCCTCCACGACCGCTGCCGGGAACTCGGCGTGAAGCTGCGCTTCCGCACCCCGGCCCCACCCGCGGCCGAACTCGCCGCCCACCACGACCTCGTCATCGCCGCCGACGGCGTCCACAGCACCACCCGCACCGCGCACGCCGACGTCTTCCGCCCCCGCATCACCACCCACCGCTGCCGATACATCTGGCTCGCCGCCGACTTCGCCCTCGACGCCTTCCGCTTCGACATCGCCGAGACCGAACACGGCGTCGTGCAGCTCCACGGCTACCCCTTCGAGCGCCCGGAACCCGACCCCCACCCGCAGACGGAGCACCCCGGCGAACCCCGCACCACCGGAGCGTCCACCGTCATCGTCGAAATGCGCGAAGAGGTCTGGCGCACCGCCGGACTCGACGAATGCGACGAGCAGCAGTCAGCGGAACGCTGTGCCAAGATCTTCGCCGAAGCCCTCGGCGGCCGCCCCCTCCGCGGCAACAACTCCGCCTGGACCGCCTTCCGCACCGTCGTCAACGAACGCTGGTCCCACGGCAACACCGTCCTCCTCGGCGACGCCGCGCACACCGCGCACTTCTCCATCGGCTCCGGCACCAAGCTCGCCGTCGAGGACGCCCTCGCCCTCGCCGCCTGCATCGAGGAGCACCCCGGCCTCCCCGACGCCCTCACCGCCTACGAGGCCGAACGCCGCCCCGTCGTCGAATCGACCCAGCGCGCCGCCGCCGCCAGCCTCCGCTGGTTCGAGGACCTCCACACCTACCTCGACCAGCCACCCCGCCAGTTCGCCTTCAACCTCCTCACCCGCAGCCGCCGCGTCACCCACGACAACCTCCGGCTGCGCGACCCCGCCTTCACCCGCACCGTCGAGGACGACTTCGGATGCCCGCCCGGCACCCCGCCCATGTTCACACCCCTGCGGCTTCGCCGGCTGACCCTGCGCAACCGCGTGGTCGTCTCACCCATGGACACGTACTCCGCCGACGACGGCAACCCCGGGGACTTCCACCTCGTCCACCTCGGTGCCCGGGCCCTCGGCGGAGCCGGACTCGTCATGACCGAGATGGTCTGCGTCAGCGCCGAAGGCCGCATCACCCCCGGCTGCGCCGGCCTCTACACCGACGCGCACACCACCGCCTGGCGCCGCGTCACCGACTTCGTCCACGAACAGGCACCCGGCACCGCCATCGGCGTCCAACTCGGCCACTCCGGACGCAAAGGGTCCACCCGGCTCATGTGGGAAGGCATCGACCAGCCCCTGCCCGACGGCAACTGGCCCCTCGTCGCCGCCTCACCCCTCCCGTACCGGCCCGGCGTCAACCAGACACCCCACGAGCTCGACCGCGCCGGACTGACCCTCGTCCGCGACCAGTTCGCCGCCGCCGCCCGCCGCGCCGCCGACAGCGGATTCGACCTCCTCGAACTCCACTGCGCCCACGGCTACCTCCTCTCCGGCTTCCTCTCCCCCCTCACCAACCACCGCACCGACGCCTACGGAGGCAGCCTCGCCAACCGCCTCCGCTACCCCCTCCACGTCTTCGACACCGTCCGCGACATCTGGCCCGACGACCGGCCCATGACCGTCCGGATCTCCGCCACCGACTGGGCCGCCGGCGGCACCACGGCCGACGACGCCGTGGAGATCGCCCGCGCCTTCGCCGCCCACGGCGCCGACGCCATCGACGTCTCCACCGGCCAGGTCGTCCCCGACGAACGCCCCGAGTACGGCCGCTCCTACCAGACCCCCTACGCCGACCGCATCCGCAACACCCTCCGCGTCCCCGTCATCGCCGTCGGCGCGATCTCCTCCTGGGACGACGTCAACTCCCTCCTCCTCGCAGGCCGCACCGACCTCTGCGCCCTGGCCAGGCCCCACCTGTACGACCCCCACTGGACGCTCCACGCCGCCGCCGAGCAGGGCTACGCCGGCCCCGCCGCACCCTGGCCCGCGCCCTACCGGGCCGGCAGCCGCACACCCCCGACCGGCCGCACCGACGCCCCCAAGCCGCGCCTGACCCTCACCGGGACACCGAAGCCCTGACCCACCGGACCGGGCGGCAACGGGACCGGCAGCCGCATCCCGAAAACGAGAACCGGCAGCCGCATCCCGAACGAGAACCGGCAGCCGTACCGTGACCGCCTACCGCCTACCGCCTACCGCCTACCGCCTACCGCCTACCGCCTACCGCCTACCGCCGCGACGCGGCCGGACGCGGGCCGTCGGGACGACCCGCCCGCGCAGGGCCCGGCCGGCGACGGCGGCGAACCTCCGCAACCGCGGACCGCTCACCCGCCGTCAGGCCGGACGTACCCCGCGCCCGCGTCCCGCAGCCGCTCGTGCAACCCCGAGAACACCTCAGCCGAACGCCCACCCGGCCAGTCCTCCGGCAACAGCTCCGCCGGCAGCCCCGGGTCCGCGTACGGGAGCCGGCGCCACGAATCAAGCGCCAGCAGGTAGTCCCGGTACGCCTCCTCCGCCGGCGTCTCCCCACGCGACTCCCACGCCCGCAGCACCGGGCCGTGGGCGTCCAAGAACTCCTCGTGCTGCTTGGCCACCCCCGCCAGGTCCCACCAGCGCCCCACCGCCTCGGCCGTCGCCGCGAACCCCAGATGCTCGCCCCGGAACAGGTCCACGTACGGATCCAGCTGCAGCCGCCGCAGCGTGTGGCGCGTCTCCTCGTAGAAGCGTGCCGGCGCGATCCACACCCCCGGCGCAGCCGTGCCGAACCCCAGCCGGCCGAGACGCGACCGCAGCAGATGCCGCTTGTGCCGCTCCGCCTCCGGCACCGAGAACACCGCCAGCACCCAGCCGTCCGACAGCAACGCCGCACGGCGGCCGAAAATACGTTCGTCGCCGTCGTCCAGCAGCTGCCGGGCGTCGGCCGACAGGGCATAGCCCGCCGCCCCGGCCCCCGTCCGCTCCGGGACGAGCAGCCCCCGCCGCTTCAGCCGCGACACCGACGATCGCACCGAAGGGGCGTCCACCCCCACCGCCCCCAGCAGCCGGATCAGCTCCGCCACCGCGAACGGCCCCGCCGACTCGCGTCCGTACGCGCCGTACAGGGTGACGATCAGGGAACGAGGAGTGTGCTGCTCGGCCACGTGATCACTCTAGGCCCCGCAACCTGAACCGTTGCAGCTTCCCCGTCGGCGTGCGCGGCAACGCGTCCATGAAGACGATCGCCCGCGGACACTTGTACGGCACCAGACGCGTCTTCACGAACTCCCGCAGCGCCTCGGCCCCCGCCTCGTCGCGCGCCGCACCCTCCCGCAGCACCACGTACGCCGCCACGATCTGGCCCCGCAGCTCGTCGGCACGGCCGACCACCGCCGCCTCCACCACGTCCGGATGCGCGAGCAGAGCGTCCTCCACCTCCGGGCCCGCGATGTTGTACCCCGCCGAGATGATCATGTCGTCGGCGCGGGCCACATAGCGGAACCACCCGTCCGGCTCCCGTACGTACGTGTCACCCGTCAGGTTCCAGCCGTTCCGCACGTACACGCCCTGCCGCCGATCCGAGAGGTAGCGGCAGCCCACCGGACCCCGCACCGCCAGCAGCCCCGGCTCACCGTCCGGCACCGGCTCCCCGGAGTCCCCGTCCACCACCCGCGCCTCCCAACCCGGGACCGGAACGCCCGTCGTCCCCGGCCGGATGTCCCCGTCCGCCGCCGAGATGAAGATGTGCAGCAGCTCCGTCGCCCCGATGCCGTTGATGATCCGCAGCCCCGTCCGCTCCCGCCACGCCTGCCAGGTCGTGGCCGGCAGGTTCTCCCCGGCGGACACGCAGCGCCGCAGCGAGGAGACGTCGTGGCCGCCGACACCGTCCAGCATCACCCGGTACGCCGTCGGCGCGGTGAACAGCACCGACACCCGGTGCTCGGCGATCGCCGGCAGCAACTGACCCGGTCCCGCCTGCTCCAGCAACAGCGCCGACGCTCCCGCCCGCAGCGGGAACACCACCAGACCGCCCAGACCGAACGTGAAACCGAGCGGAGGGCTCCCCGCGAACACATCGTCAGGCGACGGCCGCAGCACCCGCGCCGAGAACGTGTCGGCAACGGCCAGCACATCCCGGTGGAAGTGCATGCACCCCTTCGGCCGGCCCGTCGTCCCGCTCGTGAACGCGATCAGCGCCACATCGTCCGCCGCCGTCTCCACCGCCCGGAACACGGCCGGACCGCCTTCCGCCAGCCGCAGCAGATCGTCGGGCCCGTCCCCGCCGAACGCGGTGACCCGCAGCCCGGGCACCTCCGCCTTCACCAGATCGTCCATGGAGCGGACGTCGCACAACGCGTGCGTCACCTGTGCGATGTCACACATGACGGCCAGCTCCCGGGCCCGCTGCTGGGCGAGCACCGTCACCGCCACCCCACCCGCCTTCATCACCGCGAGCCAGCACGCGGCCAGCCACGGCGTCGTCGGGCCCCGCAGCAGCACCCGGTTGCCGGGCACCACGCCCAGCTCACCGATCAGCACATGCGCGATCCGGTCGACCCGCTCCCGCAGTTCCCCGTACGTCCAGACGGCGCCCTCGCCGTCCCGGAACGCGGGACGGCCGGCCCCGTGGCGCTCGATCGTGGCGTCCAGCAACTCCCCGCCGCAGTTGAGCCGCTCCGGATACCGCAGCTCCGGCAACCCGAACAGCAACCGCGGCCACTGCTCCCGCGGCGGCAGATGGTCCCGCGCGAACGTGTCGTGATGAGCCGAAGGAGTCAGCTCCGAGCCGGCCGAGGGTGTCAGCACCACTTCGCCCCCTTGTCGTGGTGGGGTCGCGCAATGAGCGTAGCGTGATGGTGACGACAGTCAACAGTCCGCGATAACGTGCTTCACGAGGCCACCGCTCAACCGCGCCACCCACCCCGTCATCCGGCCGCAGGAAGTGGGGAATCGGATGCCCGCATTCTCGCTCGAACCGGCACAGACCGCCTGGTGCGCCGAACTGCGCACCCTGGCCACCGAACGACTGCGCCCCCTCGCCGACAAGGGCGAACCCGGCCGTGTCAACCGGCCGCTCCTCACCGCACTCGGTGAAGTCGGCCTGCTGGCACGACTCTTCACCGCCGGCGCACTGGATCTCTGCCTGATGCGCGAATCCCTCGCCCACGGCTGCACCGAGGCCGAGACCGCCCTCGCCCTCCAGGGACTCGGCGCCCACCCGCTCCACCGATCGGGTACCCCCGCCCAGCGCGACCGCTGGCTGCCCGCCGTCGCCGCGGGCCGCGCCGTCGCCGCCTTCGCCCTCAGCGAGCCCGGCGCCGGCTCCGACGCCGCCGCGCTCGCCCTCCACGCCGCAGCCGAACCGCACGGCCCGGGCTGGCGCCTCACCGGCGAGAAACTGTGGATCTCCAACGCCCCCGAGGCCGATTTCTGCACCGTCTTCGCCCGCACGGGTGAAGCCCCCGGCGCCCGCGGCATCACCGCCTTCCTCGTCCCCGCCGACCGCCCCGGCCTCACCGGCCGCCCCCTCGACATGCTCTCCCCCCACCCGATCGGCGCCCTCACCTTCGACGGCGTCCCCGTCACCCCCGACGACGTCCTCGGCCGGCCCGGCGCCGGCTTCCGCGTCGCCATGGACACCCTCAACCTCTACCGCCCGAGCGTCGGCGCCTTCGCCGTCGGCATGGCCCAGGCCGCACTCGACGCCACCCTCCACCACACCGCACACCGCAACGCCTTCGGCGGCCCCCTCAAGAACCTCCAGGCCGTCTCCCACCAGGCAGCCGACATGGCCACCCGGACCGAAGCCGCCCGGCTCCTCGTCCACGCCGCCGCCTGCGCCTACGACGCCGGCGCCCCCGACGTGCCACGCCGCTCCGCCATGGCCAAACTGTTCGCGACCGAGACCGCCCAGTACGTCGTCGACACAGCGGTACAACTCCACGGCGCACGCGCACTCCAGCGCGGCCATCTGCTCGAACACCTCTACCGGGAAGTGCGCGCCCCACGCATCTACGAAGGCGCCAGCGAGGTCCAGCGCGGCATCATCGCCAAGGAGCTGTACGCCACCGCCGGCACGGAGGAGACCACCCGATGAGCCTCGAACGGATCAACCCGCCCGGGCTGTCACCCGCCGGCGGGTTCTCCCACGCCGTCGCCGCCACCGGCTCCCGCCTGGTCTTCCTCGCCGGCCAGACCGCACTCGACGCCGACGGCAAGGTGACCGGCGACGGGCTCGTCGAGCAGTTCGAAACGGCCCTCACCAACCTCCTCGCCGCCCTCGCCGCGGCCGGCGGCACCCCCCACGACCTCGCCCGCGTCACCGTGTACGCCACCGACGTCGCCGACTACCGCCGCCACGCCGGCGCACTCGGCCGCGTCTGGCACCGGCTCGCCGGCCGCGACTACCCCGCCATGGCGGTCATCGGCGCCGTACGCCTCTGGGACGAACAAGCCCTCGTCGAACTCGACGGAGTCGCCGTACTGCCCTGACCCCCGTCGACCGCCGGAGCGGGCCGCCCGGCGTCAGCCCTCCAGCAGCGAACCCATCCACGCCTCGACGGCCTCCGGCACACGCGGCAGCGCCCCCGACATCAGCCGCGCCCCGTCCGCCGTCACCACCAGATCGTCCTCGATGCGCACCCCGATCCCACGCAACTCGGGCGGCAGTGTCCCGTCGTCGGGCTGGAAGTACAGACCCGGCTCCACCGTCAGCACCTGACCCTCCTCCAGGACCCCGTCGAGGTACGCCTCGGCACGCGCCCGGGCGCAGTCGTGCACGTCGAGCCCCAGCATGTGGCCGCTGCTGCACAGCGTGTACCGGCGGTGGAGGTCGCCCTCCCGGTCCTTCAGCACCCCCCAGTCCGCCAGACCCTCCGCGATCACCCGCACGCAGGCGCGGTGGAAGTCGCGGAACGGGCTTCCCGGCCGCAGCGCGGCCATGCCCGCCTCCTGCGCGGCGAGGACGAGTTCGTACACCCGCCGCTGCACGGGCGAGAAGCGGCCGGACAACGGCAGGGTGCGGGTGACGTCCGCCGTGTAGAGGGTGTCCGTCTCGACACCCGCGTCGAGCAGCAGCAACTCCGACGGGTCGAGACGGCCGTCATTGCGGGTCCAGTGGAGCACACACGCGTGCGCGCCTGAAGCGGCGATGGTCTCGTAGCCCGTGCCGTTGCCCTCCAGCCGGGCCCGCAGCCCGAACACCCCCTCGACCAGCCGCTCACCGCGCGGATGGGCGAGCGCACGCGGCAGCGCACGGACGACGTCCTCGAAACCGGCCGCCGTGTGGTCGACGGCACGCTGCAACTCACCGATCTCCCAGCGGTCCTTGACCAGCCGGAGCTCGGCGAGGGCCGCGGCGAGCACGGGATCGGACGCGGCGTCGCGGCCGGGAGGCAGCAGCCCGAGATCGTCGAGGTGGACGCACCGGACGCCCGTCAACCGCTCGGCCTCGGCCAGGTCGGGCCGCCGGCCCACCCAGAACTCCCCGTACCGACGGTCCCGGTAGAAGGTGTCGTCACCGGCGGCCCGCACCGGCCGGGGGCGGACGTACAGCACGGCCTCGTGCCCGCCGCCCGGACCCGACGGCTCCAGGACCAGCACATGGCCGTGCTGGTCCTCGCCGGTCAGTCCCGTCAGCCAGGCGTACGCGCTGTGCGGGCGGAAGCGGTGGTCGCAGTCGTTGGAGCGGACCTTCACCTCCCCGGCCGGAACCAGCAGCCGCTCACCGGGGAAGCGGGCCGAGAGCCGGGCCCGCCGCACCGGCGTCATGTCACGGGCCGCGACGCGGGCATCGGTGGGCAACGTGCGCTCCGCCCAGCACCCGGTCATGAACGCCGCCAACTCCGCGGAAACCGGCAGGTCGTGGCTGCCGGTGCGGAGGCGCTGGGGGAGAGGGTCACTGCCGGCCATCTCGACTCCTCGAGTCCTGGAATCCGTGAATCCCCGAATCCGCGCCTACGGAGCGGTACTGAGGGGTTGTCAGTGCAATTTCACATTACTATGTTACGGGTCACATCGCGCTGCTTCGGATGCGGCCAATCCTCCTGGTGTCGCAACGGAGTTCGCGACCACCGCACCGCTGACTCACCCCCCAGCCACCTCCCACACAGGAGACACCGGTGTCCCAGCCTCGACCCACGCTGCCCGGATCCCCGCGCAGACCTCTGCTCGCCGCAGCGGTCGCCGCCGCCCTGCTCGCTCCGCTCGGCCAGACCGCGCACGCCGCCGCACCCGGCGATCCCGCGGCCCGTCCCGCGCCCGCCGCCTTCACCGGCCGGTCCGTTCCCGCCGCCCCCGCCGCCCACGGCGCGAACCCCCACGACGAGGTCGACCGTCTCGCGCACGCCCCCAAACCCGCCGCAGCCCCCGCCCCCGCTCCGGGAGACCTCGTCCAGGGCCGCACCCCGGGCCGCCAGGGCCCGGCGTCCACCCGCACCGACACCGCCCGGAGCAGTGACACCCGCACCGCCGCCGGCGTCCCCTGCACCCTCGACGGCCTCACCCGCCTGGGCCCCCAGCAGCTCGCCGACTTCCTCGCCGACCCCGCCGTCACCGCCGACGGCTGCCTCTCCGGACTCGTCTGGAACTGGGACGCCCGCCTCGCCCCGGTCATGTCCGACGCCCACGTCCAGGCCGTGGGCCGGCGCATATCCTCACTCGCCGCCCCACACAACGGCACCAACGGCACCCACCTGCTGGAGATGTTCACCTTCCTCCACGCCGTCGCCTACCACGACTTCTCACGCCCCGAGATCGACATCACCGACATCCCGACCACAGAGGTCCTGCGACGCGCGGTCAACGACTTCGGTACCGCCACCCGCACCTTCGACGTCACCCGGACCAACGCCGAGACCCTCCGGGAGGCGCTCTACACCGCCAGCGCCCCCGGCCTGCGGCACAGCCAGCTCGGGCTGGTCAAGAAGGTCCTCGCCACGATGGACAAGTACCACAAGGGCCAGTACGACGACGCCTCCTGGGGCGGCGCGGCGCTCGCCGCCCTCTCCGTCAACTACCTCGGCGTCCATCCCGGCAACAAGGACACCGCCTTCCACAACGTCGTCACGGGTAACGTCTCCTACCGCGCCGCCTTCCGGGCCTTCGCCGGCCACACCCACCTCAAGGGCACCGTCAATGAGTGGGTCGTGCGAGACGCGCTGAGCGAGTACGGCCGATTCGGCCAGATCGAAGCCCTCAACAGCGGGATCGTCCCCGACCTCGGCGCCCTGCTGCCCGTCGCCCGCGCCAACTTCGGCGACGGCAGCCGCCCCTGGGCCTCGCTCGTCTCCTGGCTCACCTTCTACGGGGCGTGCAAGCCCTACGCGGTCTGCAAGGACGACATCGAGCGCCTGATATTCCCCCGCACCTTCACCTACGACAACGGCGCCATCAAGGTCCGCACCGGCCTCGACCACGCCACCGTCGACCAGCTCTACTACGCGAGCAAGCAGGTCAAGGCACAGTTCCACCGTGTGCTCGGCGCCGAGGCCCCGCTCGCCGGCGACACCAACACCTCGTTGAACATCGTGCTCTACGCCTCCCGCGCCGACTACGAGGTCTACCACCCGATCCTCACGGGCATGGGTACCGCGAACGGCGGAATCTACATCGAACGCGGCGCCACGTTCTACACGTACCAGCGCAGGGTCCCGCAGGACTCCTCCCTCACCCTCGAGGAGCTCTTCCGGCACGAGTACGTCCACTATCTCAACGGCCGCTGGGCCGTACCCGGGTACTTCGGCGAAGGCCCCTGGTACAGCGGTGACCGCACCACCGCCATGGACGAGGGCACGGCCGAGTTCTTCGACGGCGCCACCCGCGACGACGGCATGGCCGTCCGCAGGTCCCTCGTCCAGGGCGTCATCGACGACACCGCCGGCGGCGGCCCCCGGATGACCGTGAACCAGCTCCTCCACGCCACCTACGACGGAGACGGCTTCCGCTTCTACGACTACGCGGGCACCTTCTTCGAGTTCCTCTGGACCGAACGACCGTCACTGCTGCGGGAGATGTACGGTCTGCTCCGGGCGGACGATCCCGCGGGCTTCGACGCCTGGCGCGGCCGGCTCGGCGGCGACCCGGCACTCCAGCGCGCCTACGACGCCTTCCTCGACGCCCAGATCGCCAAGGTGGACGAGCTGTTCGTGCCCAACACCACCTACATACCCAACGACCGCCTCAGGGACGCCTCGGCCGAAGCGGTCCGGGAGTCCTTCGTCGCCGCCACCCAGTCCCATCCCGTCTGCACGGAGAACGACGACCCCGGAAAGCGGCGCTTCACCTGCACCGGCCGGATCACCGCCAACCTCACCGACTCCACCTCCCCGGACCTCGTCTTCAAGGACATGTCCGAGACGGTGGACTACTTCATCCTCGACCGCGCCGGGGCGGCCTCGACCAATCTCGCCGACATGAACTGCTCCTTCGGTCCGGTCGACATCTGGACCAACGGACGTGCGGGTACGTCCACTTACCGCTGCGAGGGACCCTTGCGCAGCTGAGCCGGGCGGGGACGAACCCGTTCACGCGATTTCCTTCCCCGGCACATGGCAATGTGACATATTACTGCCGTGCCCACCGGAAACCCTCGTGGTCCCCTGGACGCCGTCATCGTCGGCGCCGGCGTCGTCGGAGCGGCCTGTGCCCACTACGCGAGCCGCGCCGGCCTCGTCGTCGCCGTCGTCGACCGCGGCTCCGTCGCGGGCGGCACCACTGGCGCCGGGGAGGGCAATCTCCTCGTCTCCGACAAGGAGGCGGGCCCCGAACTCGACCTCGCGCTGCTGTCCACCCGGCTGTGGCGCGAACTCGCCGACGTCCTCCCACCGGAGACGGAGTACGAGCCCAAAGGCGGTCTCGTCGTCGCGCCCGACGAGACCGCCCTCACCGCACTCCGCCGATTCGCCGAAGCCCAGCGCACAGCCGGTGCCGAGACACACGAAGTCCCCGCCCACGCCCTCCGCGACCTGGAACCCCATCTGGCCCCCGGCCTCGTCGGCGGTTTCCACTACCCCCAGGACGCCCAGGTCCAGCCCGCCCGCGCCGCCGCCCAACTCCTCGCCTCGGCCCGGCGGTCGGGCGCCACCGTCCACCTCGGCGAACAGGTCACCGCGGTCCTCAGCCACCCTGACGGAACCCTGCGCGGCGTCCGCACACCCCATCGCGAACTCCACGCCCCCGCCGTCGTCAACGCCACCGGCACCCGGGGCGGCGACCTCGCCCGCCTCGCCGGCACCCACCTACCCGTCCAGCCGCGCCGAGGCTTCGTCCTCGTCACCGAACCCCTGCCTCGCGTCGTCCGCCACAAGGTCTACGCCGCCGACTACATCTCCGACGTCGCCAGCGACTCAGCGGCCCTCCAGGCCTCCGCCGTCGTCGAGGGCACCCCGGCCGGACCGGTCCTGATCGGCGCCACCCGCGAACGCGTCGGCTTCGACCGCGCCCTGTCCGCCGAAGCCGTCCGCCGGCTCGCCCGCCAGGCCGCCGCCCTGTTCCCCGTTCTCGCCGGTGTCAGCGTCATCCGCACCTACCACGGCTTCCGCCCCTACCTCCCCGACCACCTCCCCGCCATCGGCCCCGACCCGCGAGTCCCAGGCCTGTTCCACGCGTGCGGCCACGAGGGCGCGGGCATCGGCCTCGCCCCCGCCACCGGGCTCCTCGTCGCCGCCGCACTGGCCGGGGACAGGCCGGCCCTGGACCTGACCCCGTTCCGACCCGAACGATTCGACCAGGCAGGAGCAGCGCAGTGACCACCACCCCGGCCCGGCTCGTCCGCGCCGAACCCGGCCCTCCGTACGAGATCAGCTTCGACGGGCTCCCCGTCCCCGCCCTGCCCGGACAGAGCGTCGCCGCAGCCCTGTGGGCAGCCGGAATCCTCGCCTGGCGCACCACCCGCGACGGCGGTTCCCCCCGAGGCGCCTTCTGCGGGATCGGCACCTGCTTCGACTGCCTCGCCACCGTCAACGGCCGCCCCAACCGCCGCGCCTGTCTCGTCCCCGCCCGCCCGGGCGACGTGATCACCACACAGAAGGGGACCGGCCATGACGACCTCGCCGTCTGAACCCGGCACACCCCCCGGCGGCACCCACCGTGACACGCCCTGCGACCTCGCCGTCGTCGGCGCCGGCCCAGCCGGGCTCGCCGCCGCCGTCACCGCCGCGGGCCTCGGGCTGCGCGTGACGCTCCTCGACGCGGCCGAACACCCCGGCGGCCAGTACTACCGGCACCCCGCACCCGGCCTCCGCGCCGCCCGGCCGCAGGCCCTGCACCACCGCTGGCAGACCTTCACCCGCCTCGAACGCCGGCTGCGCGCCCACACCTCCGCCGGCCGCCTCCGGCACCTGCCCGGCCATCACGTGTGGAGCGTCCTGCCCGAACGGCCGACGGAAACAGGGGAGTCCTCATCGACCCCGTTCGCAGCCCCGGCCCCGGTCTGGGGACTGCACGCCGTCGCCGGCGAGAGCGCCGGCGACGGCCCGGTCCCGGAGGGAGGCGACCAGGACGCCCACGGCGACGGCGACGACAGACCCGTCACCGTCCGGGCCCGCACCGTCCTCCTCGCCACCGGAGCCCACGAACGCCAACTGCCTTTCCCCGGCTGGACCCTTCCCGGCGTCGTCGGCGCCGGCGGGGCCCAGGCCATGCTCAAGTCGGGACTCGTCCTCCCCGGCCGCAGGACCGTTGTCGCCGGCAGCGGCCCACTGCTGCTCGCCGTCGCCGCCGCACTCTCTTCCGCCGGTGCCACCGTGCCCGCGCTCGTCGAGGCCGCCGCCTACCCCGCCTACGCACGCCGGCCGGCCGCCCTGCTGCGCAACCCCGTCAAACTCGCCGAAGGGGCGGCGCACGGCGCCACGCTGCTCCGGCACGGCGTACGGGTCCTCACCCGCCACGCGGTCACCGCCGCCCACGGCACCGCCCGGGTCGAGGCAGTGACGGTCGAACGGCTCGACCGCGACTGGCGGCCCGTGCCGGGCAGCGCCCGCCGCATTCCCTGCGACGCCCTCGCCACCGGCCACGGACTCGTTCCCCAGCTCGAACTCGCCACCGGACTGGGCTGTGCCACCCGTCGCACGGCTGACGGCACCCCCGCCCTCGCGCTCGACGACGAACAGCGCACCTCCGTGGCGGGCGTCTGGTCGGCGGGGGAGACCGGCGGGATCGGTGGCGCCGAACTCGCCTTGGCCGAAGGCGAACTGGCCGCCCGCTCCGTGGCCCGCGCCCTGCGTGGCATCCCGCTGCCGCCGCGAGCGGCGGTACTGCGCGGACGCCGCGACCGGCTGCGGGCCTTCGCCGACACGATGGCCACCGTCCACCGGCCGCGCGAGAGCTGGACAGCATGGCTCCACGACGACACCCATGTGTGCCGCTGCGAAGAGGTCACGGCCGGGGCGATCAGGCAGGCGGCCGGCGAACTCGGCGCGCACGACACCCGCACGGTCAAACTGCTCACGCGCGCCGGAATGGGATGGTGCCAGGGCCGTATGTGCGGATCCGCGGTCGCCCGCCTGGCCGGCGGGGCCCCCGCTGCCGACCGGCGGCCCCTGTCCTGCCCCGTACCGCTCGGCCACCTCGCCGGCCTGCCCGGGGACGGTCCGCCCACCCCGACTCCGCCGCCGGACCGACCCGGCCCGGCCGCCCCGGCGGGCCGCTGACCCGGGAACGGCACCCGCGACGCGGTCGGGCGGGACGGGCGCCGTCCGCCGGGGCCGCCCCGGTCGGCGACGGGGCCGGCCGAGGGGCCCGGCCATAGGCCCGCGGAACCGACCGCCCGCAGTCGACGGCCGGCATCGGGCGGCCGACAATGGACGGCCCCCGACGGACGGCCCCCCAATGAAGGGCCGGAAGCCGCCGCACGGGAAGCCGACGCACGGGAAGCCGAGGGTCCCGAGGGCCCTGAGCCGGCCCCCTGCCGGCGAGGATCAGGCAGGAGTCCGTGACCCGACGACACGTCAGAAGCTCATCGTGGAAACGCAGTTCGCCCTTGTGGCGGCAGGGCGCCGATCAGTAAAATGTCACACCTCACAATAGGAGTCGCCATGGCATCCGCACCCCTCCGCACACGTCCCTGGCACGGCATCATGGTCGCCACCGCCCTGCCCCTCCGCGACGACCTCTCCGTCGACTACGACGCCTACGCCGCCCACGTCGCCTGGCTGATCGAGAACGGCTGTGACGGCGTCGTCCCCAACGGATCCCTCGGCGAGTACCAGACGCTCACCGACGACGAACGCGCCCGTGTGGTCCGCACCGCCGTCGAGGCGGCGGGCGACGGGAGCCGTGTGATGCCCGGAGTCTCGGCCTACGGCTGCGCCGAAGCCCGCCGCTGGGCCGACCAGGCCGCCGGCGCCGGCGCCGGGTCCGTCCTCCTGCTGCCCCCCAACGCCTACCGCGCCGACCCGGACACCGTCGCCGCCCACTACGCCGAGGCCGCCCGGTCAGGTCTGCCCGTCGTCGCCTACAACAACCCCTACGACACCCGCACCGACCTCACCCCCGATCTGCTCGCCCGGCTGCACGGCGAACAGAGCATCGTCGCCGTCAAGGAGTTCAGCGGCGACGTCCGCCGCGCCTACGAGATCACCGAACTCGCCCCGGGCCTCGACCTGCTGATCGGCGCCGACGACGTCCTGCTCGAACTCGCCCTGTCCGGCGCGGTCGGCTGGATCGCCGGATTCCCCAACGCCCTTCCCGTCGCCTGCGCCACGCTCTACCGCGCCGCCGTCGCCGGCGACCTCGACACCGCGCTGCCGCTCTACAGGTCCCTGCACCCTCTGCTGCGCTGGGACTCCCGGACAGAGTTCGTCCAGGCCATCAAGCTCTCCATGGACCTTGCCGGGCGTCCCGGCGGTCCGACCCGCCCGCCCCGCTCACCCCTGACCGGCGATCAGGAGACCGCCGTCCGCGCCGCGACCGAGAAGGCCCTCGCGGAAGGCCACCACTAGCAGGAACCGGCCGTACGGCACGAGACCGTACGGCATGAGACCGCGAACACGAGAACGCGCGACACGAGAACGCGCGACACGCGAACGGGCAGCACGAGAAGGGGACACCACCCATGCGCACCCGCCACGTCTACCACGCCGTCGACTCGCACACCGAAGGGATGCCGACCCGCGTCATCACCGGAGGGGTCGGCGTCGTCCCCGGCGCCACCATGGCCGAGCGCCGACTGCACTTCGCCGAGCACCTCGACCACATCCGCACCCTGCTGATGTACGAGCCGCGCGGCCACTCCGCCATGAGCGGCGCGATCCTGCAGCCGCCCACCCGGCCCGACGCCGACCACGGCGTGCTGTTCGTCGAGGTGTCCGGACTGCTGCCCATGTGCGGCCACGGAACCATCGGCGTCGCCACCGTCCTCGTCGAGACCGGCATGGTGCCCGTCACCGAACCGGTCACCACCGTCCGTCTCGACACCCCCGCCGGGCTCGTCTCCGTCGACGTCCGTGTCGAGAACGGCGAGGCGCGCTCGGTCACACTCACCAACGTGCCCTCGTTCTGCCTCGGACTCGGCCTCAAGGCCGACGTCCCCGGATACGGCACCGTCGCCTATGACATGGCATACGGCGGCAACTTCTACGCCTTCGTCTCCCTCGACGCCCTCGGGCTGCCCTTCGCGCGCGACCGCAAGGACGACCTGCTCGCCGCCGGACTCGCCGTCATGGACGCCATCAACACCACCCACCGGCCCGTCCACCCCGAGGACCCCGGCATCGTCGGCGTCAAGCACGTCTACCTCACCGCACCAGGCTCGGACGCCGTACGCTCCCGGCACGCCATGGCCATCCACCCGGGCTGGTTCGACCGCTCCCCGTGCGGCACCGGCACCAGCGCCCGCATGGCACAACTGCACGCCCGCGGCGAGCTGCCCCTCGGCCGGGACTTCGTCAACGAGTCCTTCATCGGGACCGAGTTCACCGGCCGTCTCGTCGGGGAGACCTCAGTCGGCGGGCTGCCCGCAGTGATCCCCGCCGTCACGGGCCGGGCCTGGATCACCGGAACCGCCCAGTACTTCCTCGATCCGTCGGACCCGTTCCCCGCAGGCTTCCTCCTTTGAATCCGCCCCTCCCTCTTCGAATCCGCCCCTCCCTGTGCTGCGGGGAGGGGATTCCTGGCTCAGGCTGCCTTCGGGAGCGGCACTCCCGGAGTTCTTGCGCCCTCGGCACCCACACCCGACGACGTCGCCGGCGGCGACCTCGTGCTGTGCTGCACCACCACGCGCGAGCCGCTGTTCGACGGCGGACTGGTCCCCGGCCACGCCCGTCCCGCCGCCGGTTGTCCACAGCTCTTCACGAGCGTGGACACGGCCTGGGACGATCTTGCCGTGGCTGCCGCGGTCCTCAGCGCGGGCACGACCGAGGAGGGCAGGGAAACGTGACATTGTACGCTTGCCCTCCACTGGATTCTCGGAGGAAGCCCATGGGGGACCTGAAGCAGATCGGCCTGATCACCGCTCAGGAGCGGCTGCGCGACCAGGTCGCCCACGCCCTGCGGGCCGCGCTGGTCGCCGGTGAACTCCGCCCCGGCCATGTGTACTCCGCACCCGGACTCGCCGCGGACTTCGGGATCTCCGCCACACCGGTCCGCGAGGCCATGCTGGACCTCACCCGCGAGGGACTGGTCGAACCCGTGCGTAACAAGGGCTTCCGCGTCACCGAGGTCAGCGAGCGCGACCTCGACCAGTACACCGAACTCCGCGCCCTGATCGAGGTGCCGACCATCGGCCGGGTCACGCAGATCGCCACCGAGGCCCAGCTCGAGGCACTGCGCCCGGTGGCCGAGGAGATCGTGGAGCACGCGGGCAATCACAATCTGATCGGCTACCTCGACGCCGACCGCCGCTTCCACCTCGGCCTGCTCTCCCTGGCCGGCAACGACCGTCTCGTCGAGACCGTCGGTGACCTGCGCAAGCGCTCACGGCTCTACGGGCTGACGCGGCTCGACGAGCTCGGCCTGCTGGTCGCCTCCGCAGAGGAGCACCACGAACTGCTCGACCTCATGCTCGCCGGTGACGAGCTCGCCGCCGAGGAGTGCATGTCCCGCCATCTCGGCCACGTCCGCTCGCTCTGGGCGCAGGCCGGGGAGGAACCGGTGGAGCCGCGCACCAAGCGCACCCTCGGCGCCCGCTGACGGAGGGGCCACCACTCGTATCCCGGCACACAGGCACCCCCGGCACGGTCCGGGACCGTCACCCGCTGTCGTCGGTCCACGGCATCCGGTGTCGCCGACGCGCCCCGCAACCGGTGCTGCCGATGCCCGCCCGTCTCGGACGCTCCCGGCCTCCGCCCGTCCCCCCGAATCGGCCCCCGCCCGTCCCGGACGCCCACGGCCCCGTCCGCCCCGGGTGCCCTGGACGCCCCTGGCCTCCGCCCCTCGCCCCCGAACTCGAAGACCGGCTGCCTCAGTTGATCAACCGGACCACCGGGCAGCCCCGCATCTGATCAACTGGTCGACCATTCCGGCCGGGCTTACGGTCGAAGGACGGATGCCCGACGTCCGACCAGGCAGCCACGCCATGACCACGCCCCGGCCCACCCCCGCACCGCGCACCGCCGCCCCCGCCCGGGGCGACGGAAACGGGATCGCTCTGCTGGTCATCGCCTCCTGCCAGTTGATGGTCGTCCTCGACGCCACCATCGTGAACATCGCCCTCCCGCACATCCAGCGATCGCTGCAGTTCTCCACCACGGGCCTGGCCTGGGTGGTGAGCGCCTACACGCTCGCCTTCGGCGGTCTGCTGCTCCTCGGCGGACGCACGGGCGACATCCTCGGCCGGCGGCGGGTGTTCATCACCGGCGTACTGGTCTTCGTCGTCGCGTCACTGCTCGGCGGCCTCGCGCAGAACGCCCCGCAACTGCTCGCCGCCCGCGCCCTGCAGGGCGCGGGCGGTGCCGTCGCCTCCCCGACCGCGCTCGCCCTGATCAGTACGACGTTCCGGGAGGGACCAGAGCGGAACCGGGCGTTCGGCGTCTTCGCAGCCGTGTCCGCGGCCGGCGGAGCCATCGGGCTCCTCGCGGGTGGCGTCATCGTCGAATGGCTCGACTGGCGCTGGGTGTTCTTCGTCAACGTTCCCATCGGACTGCTCATCGTCCTCGCCGCCCCGCGCCGCATCCGCGAGTCCGCACGCCACCCGGGGCACTTCGACATCGCGGGAGCCCTGACCTCCACGCTCGGCATGGTGCTGATCGTCTACGCCTTCATCCGCGCCGCCCAGGACGGCTGGCGGGACGGGGTCACGCTGGCGTCCTTCGCGTCCGCGGCCGTGGTCCTCACGGTCTTCGTCGTGGTGGAGACCCGCTCCAGGCAGCCGATCACCCCGCTGCACATGTTCGCCGACCGCAACCGTGCGGGCACCTACGGGATGATGCTCAGCCTCGCCGCGGCGATGTTCGGGATGTTCTTCTTCCTTACGCTATTCGTACAGAACGTGCTCGGTTTCAGCCCGCTGCGGGCCGGTCTGTCCTTCCTTCCCGTCAGCGCGGTGATCGCGACCGGCGCCGGCGTGGCCTCGCGCCTCCTGCCCCGGTTCGGGCCCAAGCCCTTCATGGTGACCGGAGCGCTGCTCGCCACGGCCGGACTGTCCTGGCTGACCGGGGTCGGCGTCAACGCCACGTACGCGGGCGACATCCTCGGCCCGATGATCATCTTCGGCTTCGGCATGGGGCTGCAGTTCGTCTCGCTCACCCTCATGGCGCTCTCCCACGTCCCGCCGCACGAGTCGGGCGCGGCCTCGGGACTGCTCAACACCAGCCAGCAGCTCGGCGGGTCGCTCGGTCTGTCCGTCCTGGTCACGGTGTTCGGTGCGGCTGCCGCGCACGAGGCGGCCCGGCTGGCGCCGGAGTTCCTCGCCCGGGCGACCCCGCCGCAGCGGCTGCTCCACGAGCGCACCGGGCAGCTGCCGCCGCCCTGGGGCGACCAGGTGCTCGCGGCCGGGACCAGCGCCGCGTTCGTACTGGCCGCGGTCTTCACCGCAGTCGCCGCGCTGATCGCGCTGCTCGTCATCCAGGTGCGGCCCTCGGACATCGCGCGACTGAAGGGCACGGCAGGGCCGGGAGGGCGCTGACGCGCACCGCGCCCACCGCCGCTCTCCTGCCGCCGGCAGCTGGAACCACACCCACTTGCCGCGATCACCCACCGTGGCCGCGCCCCAGGACGCCGCCGAGGCCTCCACCAGGTCCAGGCCGGTCCCCGACTCCGTCGCGGACCGCGCGGCGCCGTACATCCCGGCTGCGGCAGGCGAGGCCCCGTTCCGCATGCCGATCGTCCGCACAGGAAGTGGCGGAAGTGACACAGGAGAGGGCTCCGGCCCGGCTGGGCGCGCCGCCGCGCCGGCCGGCCGGCGCCACCCCGCCTCGGCCGCCTGTCCGCCCGTGGTTCCCCGTTCCCGTGCCCCTGCCGCGCCCGGCCTCGGGTCCTCCCGAACGACCGCGTCGGAGGGCGCGCCGTACGGTGGCCGAGTGGCCGCAAGATGCGCATTCCGGGCTGCGCACCCCGTGCAGCGCGTACCGTGCTCCGCATTCCGTGGAGCGCGCCCCGGCGGACCGTCCCCCCCGGGCCCCTGCGCTCCAGTTCCCGGACCATTGCCCTCCAGTTCCCGCCCGCGCGGTTGCCCGGTACCTCCCTCAGTGGCAGCGTTGTCGGCATCGCCCCGTTCCGACGGAGGGAGGCGGTATGACGGGGGACCGCACAACCGACGCGCCGACCGCATGGCCCGCGCTGCGCGTGGCCGACTGGACCGCGACACGGGACACGCTCCACATGTGGATGCAGATCGTGGGCAAGATCAGGCTGGCGCACGCCCCACTGCTCAACCACTGGTGGCAGGTCACCTCGTACGTCAGTCCCCGCGGTCTGACGACGTCCGCGATCCCCTACCGGTCGGGTGTCTTCGACATCGAGTTCGACTTCGTCGATCACCGGCTGGTCGTCCGCACCAGTGAGGGCGACGTCCGCACCATCGCACTGGAGCCCAAACCGGTGGCGGACTTCTATCGCGAGACGATGCAGGCCCTCGGCGAACTCGGGATTCCGACGAGGATCCAGCCGGCCCCGAACGAGGTCGAAGTGGCGATCCCCTTCGCCGAGGACGACCGGCACGACGCCTACGACCCCGCCGCCGCACACCTGTTCTGGCGGCAGTTGCTGCAGGCGGACCGGGTGCTGGGCGAGTTCCGCTCGTACTACGTCGGCAAGGTCAGCCCGGTGCACTTCTTCTGGGGCGCGATGGACCTGGCCTGCACCCGCTTCTCCGGTAGGCCGGCACCGCCCCACCCGGGCGGGGCGCCGAACTGCGGCGACTGGGTGATGAAGGAGGGCTACTCCCGCGAGCTGAGCAGCTGCGGCTTCTGGCCGGGTGGTGGGGAGGAGGGCGCCTTCTACGCGTACGCCTATCCCGAACCCGACGGCTTCGCCGACCACGCGGTCGCGCCCGGGGCCGCGTTCTACAGCAAGGACAACGGCCAGTTCCTCCTGCCGTACGAGGCGGTCCGCACCGCCGACGACCCCGACCGCGCCCTCGCCGAGTTCCTGCACACGACCTACGAGGCGGCGGCCGAGCACGGAGGGTGGGACCGGGCGGCACTGGAGGACGATCCCGACCGGTGGGCCCTGCAGCGGCCACGCCACCACCGACGCCAACGCCGAGGGGGCTGACCTGCCCGACCTGCCCGTTCTCCCGGCGCCGGAGACAGGACTGCTCCTGACGCACTCGGCTTCTCCGTTGGTGAGTCCGCGTCCTGGCGAGCGCGTGGGGACGGACGAGGGTCGGCGCCAGCCGATCAGCCACGCCGATGGGGCCAGCCTGACCACGTACGCGGACGGGTCGTCGAATCGGTCACGAGAGATTGTGGCAACGGGGGGCTCCGCCAAGCCCCTCTCGCCTCCTTCATGCAGGTCAGGAGGGGTATGGCGGCGTTCCGTCCGAGGGCCTTCAGATGTCCCGGAAGATCTCGATCTGCGCGCCCACCGAGTTGAGGCGCTCCGCCAGGTCCTCGTAACCGCGGTTGATGACGTAGACGTTGCGCAGCACCGAGGTCCCCTCGGCCGCCATCATCGCGAGCAGGACGACCACGGCCGGGCGCAGGGCCGGCGGGCACATCATCTCGGCGGCCCGCCAGCGGGTCGGGCCCTCGACGAGGACGCGGTGCGGGTCGAGGAGCTGGAGCCGGCCGCCGAGGCGGTTGAGGTCGGTGAGGTAGATGGCGCGGTTGTCGTAGACCCAGTCGTGGATGAGGGTCTGGCCCTGGGCGACGGCCGCGATCGCCGCGAAGAACGGCACGTTGTCGATGTTCAGGCCGGGGAACGGCATCGGGTGGATCTTGTCGATCGGCGCCTCCAGTTTGGAGGGGCGCACGGTCAGGTCGACCAGCCGGGTCCGCCCGTTGTCGGCGGTGTACTCGGGCGTGCGGTCGTGGTCGAGGCCCATTTCCTCCAGCACCGCGAGTTCGATCTCCAGGAACTCGATCGGCACGCGGCGGATCGTCAGCTGGGACTCGGTGACGACGGCGGCCGCGATCAGACTCATCGCCTCGACCGGGTCCTCGGACGGGGAGTAGTCGACGTCCACGTCGATCTCGGGGACGCCGTGGACGGTCAGCGTGGTCGTGCCGATGCCGTCGACGCGTACTCCCAGGGCCTCCAGGAAGAAGCACAGGTCCTGGACCATGTAGTTGGAGGAGGCGTTGCGGATCACGGTGACGCCGTCGTGGCGCGCGGCCGCCAGCAGCGCGTTCTCGGTCACGGTGTCGCCGCGTTCGGTCAGCACGATCGGGCGGTCCGGGGCGACCGAACCCTCGACGACCGCGTGGTACTGGCCCTCGGTCGCGGTGATGTCCAGACCGAAGCGGCGCAGCGCGATCATGTGCGGCTCGATGGTGCGGGTGCCGAGGTCGCAGCCGCCGGCGTACGGCAGTCGGAAGCGGTCCAGGCGGTGCAGCAGCGGGCCGAGGAACATGATGATCGAACGGGTCCGGCGCGCGGCCTCCGCGTCGATGGCGTCCATGTCGAGCCTGGCCGGGGGGACGATCTCGAGGTCGGTGCCGTCGTTGATCCAGCGGGTGCGCACGCCGATGGAGTGCAGCACTTCCAGCAGTCGGTAGACCTCCTCGATCCGCGCGACCCGGCGCAGGACGGTCCGTCCCTTGTTGAGCAGCGATCCGCACAGCAGCGCGACGCAGGCGTTCTTGCTCGTCTTGACGTCGATGGAGCCGGAGAGGCGGCGCCGGCCGACGACCCGCAGATGCATGGGACCGGCGTAGCCCAGGGACACGATCTCGCTGTCGAGCGCCTCGCCGATCCGGGCGATCATCTCAAGACTGATGTTCTGATTGCCGCGTTCGATGCGGTTGACGGCGCTCTGGCTGGTGCCGAGTGCGTCGGCGAGCTGCGACTGTGTCCAGCCCCGATGCTGACGGGCGTCACGGATGAGCTTGCCGATGCGTACGAGGTAGTCGTCTGCCATGGAGGCAGGCTATCTCAGATATGAGATGAGGTGCTCGATGGGGTGGACCATACGGGTGATGCCTGGTTCTGATGGTCCATCATCCGTCCAACTAGGGCAAAGCGGGCTGGGCCGTTCGTGGGGCGGGTCCCGCGTGCCCGGCGCTCCGAGGGGTGGCGCGTGCGGCCGTCCGACCGCGGCCCCGGCGGCACGGTCCGGCTGTCGCCCGGGACGCGCGGGTGCATACCCGCCGCCATCCGTCCGGTTCGGGGCATAGCGGTGCCGTCCCGCGGGCTGCGGTGCGGCGTCCGTCACTCGCGTCCGGACATGACCCGTCAGCGGTCATGTACTAGAGTTATCTCGACATCGAGATATCTGCAGAAAGCGCACCGCAGCCACTTTCCGCCGGGTCGTCGGGTAAGGGTGACCTAACTAAGTCTCACCTTAGCGGATCCCGGGGAGTCGCAGGCGGCAGGATGCGGTCAGTACGCGCACATTGATGAAGGAGACTGTCGTGTCGGCGAACAGCTTCGACGCCCGCAGCACGCTGAGCGTGGGTGACGAGTCGTACGAGATCTTCAGGCTGGACAAGGTCGAGGGCTCCGCGCGCCTCCCCTACAGCCTCAAGGTCCTCCTGGAGAACCTGCTCCGCACCGAGGACGGCGCGAACATCACCGCCGACCACATCCGGGCGCTCGGCGGCTGGGACTCGCAGGCGCAGCCGAGCCAGGAGATCCAGTTCACGCCGGCCCGCGTGATCATGCAGGACTTCACCGGCGTGCCCTGCGTCGTGGACCTCGCCACCATGCGCGAAGCCGTCAAGGCGCTCGGCGGCGACCCGGCGAAGATCAACCCGCTCGCCCCCGCCGAGCTGGTCATCGACCACTCCGTCATCGCCGACAAGTTCGGCACCCCCGACTCCTTCGCGCAGAACGTGGAGCTGGAGTACGGCCGCAACAAGGAGCGCTACCAGTTCCTGCGCTGGGGCCAGACCGCCTTCGACGAGTTCAAGGTCGTCCCGCCCGGCACCGGCATCGTCCACCAGGTGAACATCGAGCACCTGGCCCGCACCGTCATGGTCCGGAACGGCCAGGCCTACCCCGACACCCTCGTCGGCACCGACTCGCACACCACCATGGTCAACGGCCTCGGCGTGCTCGGCTGGGGCGTCGGCGGCATCGAGGCCGAGGCCGCCATGCTCGGCCAGCCCGTCTCGATGCTCATCCCGCGCGTCGTCGGCTTCAAGCTCACCGGCGAGCTGCAGCCCGGCACCACCGCCACCGACCTCGTCCTCACGATCACCGAGATGCTGCGCAAGCACGGCGTCGTCGGCAAGTTCGTCGAGTTCTACGGCGAGGGCGTCGCCGCCACCTCCCTCGCCAACCGCGCCACCATCGGCAACATGTCGCCGGAGTTCGGCTCCACCGCCGCGATCTTCCCGATCGACGACGAGACCCTGAACTACCTCAAGCTCACCGGACGCAGCGAGCAGCAGGTCGCGCTCGTCGAGGCGTACGCCAAGGAGCAGGGCCTCTGGCTGGACCCGGCCGCCGAGCCCGACTTCTCCGAGAAGCTGGAGCTCGACCTCGCCACGGTCGTCCCCTCCATCGCCGGCCCGAAGCGCCCGCAGGACCGCATCGTCCTCGCAGGCGCCGCCCAGCAGTTCGCACTGGACGTCCGCAACTACGTCGACGATGTCGACGAGGCCGGCAAGGAGTCCTTCCCGGCCTCCGACGCCCCGGCGATCTCCCCGAACGGCGCCCCGTCGAAGCCGACCACGGTGACCGCCCCCGACGGCTCGACGTACGAGATCGACCACGGCGCCGTCACCGTCGCCGCGATCACCTCCTGCACCAACACCTCGAACCCGTACGTCATGGTCGCCGCCGCGCTGGTGGCCAAGAAGGCGGTCGAGAAGGGCCTGACCCGCAAGCCGTGGGTCAAGACCACCCTCGCCCCGGGCTCCAAGGTCGTCACCGACTACTTCGACAAGGCGGGCCTGACCCCGTACCTCGACAAGGTCGGCTTCAACCTCGTCGGCTACGGCTGCACCACCTGCATCGGCAACTCCGGCCCGCTGCCGGAGGAGGTCTCCAAGGCCGTCAACGACCACGACCTGGCCGTCACCTCGGTGCTCTCCGGCAACCGCAACTTCGAGGGCCGGATCAACCCCGACGTCAAGATGAACTACCTGGCGTCCCCGCCGCTGGTCGTCGCCTACGCCCTCGCGGGCTCCATGAAGGTGGACATCACCCGCGAGGCGCTCGGCACCGACACCGAGGGCAACCCGGTCTACCTCAAGGACATCTGGCCCTCCGAGGCCGAGGTCAACGACGTCGTGGCCAACGCCATCGGTGAGGACATGTTCAACAAGTCCTACCAGGACGTCTTCGCGGGCGACGCCCAGTGGCAGGCGCTGCCGATCCCGACCGGCAACACCTTCGAGTGGGACGCCGAGTCGACCTACGTCCGCAAGCCCCCGTACTTCGAGGGCATGACGATGGAGACCACCCCGGTCACCGACATCGAGGGAGCCCGCGTCCTCGCCAAGCTCGGCGACTCGGTCACCACCGACCACATCTCCCCGGCCGGTGCCATCAAGGCCGACACCCCGGCCGGCAAGTACCTCACCGAGCACGGTGTGGAGCGCCGCGACTTCAACTCCTACGGCTCGCGCCGTGGCAACCACGAGGTCATGATCCGCGGTACGTTCGCCAACATCCGCCTGCGCAACCAGATCGCGCCGGGCACCGAGGGCGGCTACACCCGCGACTTCACGCAGTCCGCTACTGCTGACGCGGCTCCCGTGTCGTTCATCTACGACGCCTCGCGCAACTACATCGAGCAGGGCATCCCCCTGGTCGTGCTCGCCGGAAAGGAGTACGGCTCCGGCTCGTCCCGCGACTGGGCCGCCAAGGGCACCGCGCTCCTCGGCGTCAAGGCCGTCATCGCCGAGTCGTACGAGCGCATCCACCGCTCGAACCTCATCGGCATGGGCGTCCTCCCGCTGCAGTTCCCCGAGGGTGCCTCGGCCGAGTCCCTCGGCCTGACGGGCGAGGAGACGTTCTCCATCGCCGGTGTCACCGAGCTCAACGAGGGCACGACGCCCCGCACGGTGAAGGTGACCACCGACACCGGTGTGGAGTTCGACGCGGTCGTCCGCATCGACACCCCCGGTGAGGCGGACTACTACCGCAACGGCGGCATCATGCAGTACGTGCTCCGGAGCCTGATCCGCAAGTAGGCGCCCCGGCGGCGGTCCGGCCCCCCGACCGGGGCGCCGCCGGCACGGCGGTACCGGCATCCGCACGGCGGTACCGCCGTGCGGCCACCCGCGGTACGGGGGGTCCGGCAGTACGGCGAAGGGCCGCACCCCGAGGGTGCGGCCCTCTGTCGTCCCTTCGCGGCCCGGACCTCCGCCACTCCCGGCGCCCGGCCATCGCCCCGTCCTGCGCCGTCGTCCGGCTCCGCGGCGCGTCTTCCCGTGCGTCCTCCCGTCCGCCGGGAGCGTCGGCTCAGTCCGCCGCGCTCCGCTCCACCGGGATCCACGGCTCCGCCTCCGTCGCGTCCGGCGAGAGCCGGGTGCCTGCCGACGACCCGGAACTCGCCGAGCACCGTACCGGCCCGGAAGCGCCTGAACGGCCCCACGGCGGGCAGGCCGCCGACTGCCGGACCGGCTCGATCGGTGCGGGCCGCGGCACGAACAGCCGCTCCGATGCGCGGCCGGCCTCCCTTACTCTCCTCCGCCACGGCGGCGAATCCTCGCCTGCGCCACGGTGGTGGAGCAGCGCGGAGGCCGCAGCCCCGGAGGGGACTGCGGCCTCGGACACGGGGCGGAGGAGCGGTCAGGAGATCAGTTCGACCTCCGCGAGCACCGGCTGCGCCGCACCGGCGGCGGGGACCAGCCGGTACCGCTGGTACGTGCCGGGGCGCGCGACCGTGAAGACCCGTGTCTGCCGGTCCCACGCGAACGACTCACCGGACCGCCTGTCCAGATCCGTCCAGGCCGTGCCGTCCCGGGAGCCCTGCAGCACCCAGCCTGCCGGCGCCTTGTCGCGGGCCGCCGAGGTGAGTGTGTACTGCACGGCCCGTGTGCCCTTCGCGACCGGCAGGTCCACGGCCGCCTCCAGCGCCGTCTCCGTACCGGAGGTGTCGTCGAAGAGCGCGCCGGTGCCGCTGGTCGCGTCTCGGCGGGGCGAGGGCACCTCGTCGTCCTCGGTGACCGAGACGGGCGCGGCGCCCCTGCCCGTGCCCCAGCGCGACGGCTTCGGCCCCATGGCGAACTCCAGCGTGCCGCCCCGCGCCAGCAGCGAGTGCGGCAGAGCGGTGGAGTTCCAGCTCCTCCCGTTCACCTTCAGGCCCTGGACGTAGATGTTGCGGGTGCTGTTCCGGGGCGCCTCCACCACGAGTTCACGGCCGTTCTCCAGGTGGATCGTCGCCTTGGTGAACAGCGGCGAGCCGACCGCGTACTCCCCGCTGCCCATCACCAGCGGATAGAAGCCGAGCACGGAGAACAGGAACCAGGCCGACTGCTCGCCGTTGTCCTCGTCGCCGTGGTAGCCCTGCCCGATCTCGCTGCCGGTGTAGAGGCGGGACAGGACCTCGCGCACCTTCTCCTGCGTCTTCCACGGCTGCGAGGCCGCGTTGTACATGTAGGTGACGTGGTGGGCGACCTGGTTGGAATGCCCGTACATGCCCATCCGCACGTCACGGGCCTCGGTCATCTCGTGGATCACGCTGCCGTACGAGCCGACGAACTCCGGTGACGCCGTCTCCGGGGTGGCGAAATAGGTGTCCAGCTTCTTGCCGAGGGCCGGCCGGCCGCCGTAGAGGTTCGCCAGACCGCGGCTGTCCTGCGGCGCCGTGAACGCATAACCCCAGCCGTTGGTCTCGGTGTAGTCGTAGCCCCAGACCCGGGGGTCGTACTCCTTCGACGGAACCCGCCAGTCGCCCTTGAGATCGCGCCCCTGGAAGAATCCCGCCTTCTCGTCGAACAGCGTTACGTAGTTCCGGGCCCGGTTCCGGAAGTACGCGGACTCTTCCTTGTAGCGCGCCTTCTTCGTCTTCGCCCAGAGTGCGTCGGCCATCTTCGACAGGCCGTAGTCGTTGAGATGGCCCTCCAGCGACCACGACAGGCCCTCGTGCGTCTCGGTGGAGGCGTAGCCGAGGAACGGCGAGGTCTCCATGCCCTTGCGCCCCACGCCCCGGTGCGGCGGGGTGACCGTCGCGTTCTTCAGCGCCGCCTCGTAGGCCTTCTCCGCGTCGAAGCCGCGGACGCCCTTCACATAGGCGTCGGCGAACGCGACGTCGGAGGAGGTGCCGGTCATCAGATCGGCGTAGCCGGGGGAGGACCAGCGGGAGATCCAGCCGCCGTCCCGGTACTGCTGGACGAATCCGTCGACCAGTTCCCCCGCCTTCTCGGGGGTGAGGAAGGAGTAGGCCGGCCAGGTCGTCCGGTAGGTGTCCCAGAAGCCGTTGTTGACGTACACCCGGCCGTCGACGATCTTCGCGCCGGTGTGGGTCGGGGTGTCCGGGCCGGTCTGCGGCGAGAACGGGCTGGCGTACTTGTCCTTGCCGTCGACCTTCTCGAACCCGGAGTTCGGGTAGAGGTACAGCCGGTAGAGCGAGGAGTAGAGGGTCACCAGCTGGTCGTGGGTGGCGCCCTCGACCTCGACCCGGCCGAGCAGGTCGTCCCAGGCGTCCTGCGCACGGTCCTTGACGCGGCCGAAGGACGCGGACGCGGGGATCTCCTGCGCGAGGTTCTTCCTGGCCTGGTCGACGCTGATCAGCGAGGTGGCGATGCGCAGGGTGACCGTGCGGTCCTCACCTGCGTCGAACCGGAGGTGGCCCGTGACGCCCTGGGACGCTGACGAGGTGACGGGGGCGTCGAAGACGCCGTACACGAACAGCCGGGTGGCGCCCGTGGACAGTCCGCTCTTGACGTCGGACCAGCCGGTGAAGGAGCAGGTCTGCGGATCGAGCGTCAGCCCGGCCTGCTCCGTGACGTTGTCGAAGACGACCGACGCGTGGTCGCCGGGGTAGGTGAACCGCATCATCGCCGCGTGGTCGGTGGGGGTGACCTCCGCCTTCAGCCCGTTCTCGAACGTCACGCCGTAGTAGTGCGGGCGGGCGGTCTCCTTCTCGTGGCGGAAGGGCAGGGCGCGGGCGACGCGGCCCGTGTCCGGAGTGCCCTCGGCGACGGACGGCATCAGCTGGAAGGTCTGCCGGTCCCCCATCCACGGGCTCGGCTCGTGGCTGGCGCTGAACGCCTGGACCGTGGGCAGGTTGTCGGCGTTGTTGGCGCGCGCGTACTCGTACAGCCAGCTCAGCGAGCCGGCGTTGGTCACCGGCGTCCAGAAGTTGAAGCCGTGCGGGACGGCCGTCGCCGGGAAGGTGTTGCCGCGCGAGAACGAGCCGCTGGAGTTGGTGCCGCGCACGGTGGAGGCGTAGTCCGACAGATGCGCGAGCCGCCTCTCCGGCGCCTTCGGGGCGATGCGGACGTCGTCGATCCACCCCTGGAACTTCGCCGGGCCCTTGGGCGCGTCGTACGCGACGAGGATCCGGTCCACGGTCTTGCCGGCGGCCACCGAGCCGATCCGGGACGCGACCTGGTTCCACTGGTTGACGTAGAGCCGCTTCGCGGCGCCCTGGCCCTGCGGCGTCAACCGCCCTCCGTGCGAGTCCACCGCACGGAGGTCGCTCAGATGGGTGCCGTCGGTGAACGCGAGATCGACCGCCACGCTGGTGGCCGGGTAGTTCGGATCGGTCTCGGCCATCGACGGGAAGATCCGGTACGACAGTTCGGTGTCCCGCCGCACGGCCGTGTCGACGTCGAAGACCTTGTTGTACGAGTAGGCGCGGCCGTCCGGCTTGTGCGTGCCCGCGTACCGCAGGGCGCGCTTTCCGGTGAAGCCGGCGTTGGCCTTCGCGGTGGGGGAGCCCGCCGGACCGCGGTCGACGTGGCTGCGCATGTCCTGCGGCGCGGGGCTGTCGGTGTCGCCGTCGGAGAACTGCACGTCGGCGAGCTGGACGATGCCCGAGGCCCCGTTGTTGCGGGTGATCTCCAGACGGTAGTGCGCGTACGAACCGGCCTTCCCCGGGGCGATGCCGTACGTCTTCGTCTGGAAGCGCTTCTCGAACGTCTGGCCCTCGCGGGTGTCCAGGACCGTCCAGTCCTCGCCGTTCTCCGAGCCCTTGAGCGTCCAGTCCTTCGGGTCCCGCTCGTCGAAGTCGTTGGCCGAGGTCAGTGCGTAGGTGACGACCTCGACGGGGCTGTCCGTGTCGAACTCGACCCAGCCCGTCGGTTCGAACGTGAGCCATTTGGTGGAGGGCTGGAGGTCGACCAGGTTCTCCTTGGTCTCACCGGCGCCGGCGTTCTCGCCGCTGGCGCGCAGTTCGAGGACCTTGTCGGTGACATTGCCCGGTATGCCCGAGGTGAAGCCGCCGTCGACCCCGTCGGACCGCTTCGCGCCGTCCGGTCCCGTGTCCACGGTGTTGCGCCAGTCGGGCTGGGCCTCGTCCGCCTCGAACGAGCTGGAGAACTCCGGCGCGGGGGCCGGGGGCCGGGCGGGCAGGGCGACGGCCGCCGACTGCGCCGTCACCACCAGCAGGGAAGCGGCCGCCACCAGGGCGGCCGAGCGGGCGTGGGGGTGCCTGGGGCTGGATCTTGGCCGCATGTCGAAGCCGTTCCTCCCGCCGAAGCGATGGACAACGTTGTCAGGAGTAATGCGCAGGCACCAGTAGGGGGTAAGTGCCGCATGCTGTCAAGGGTGTTGACGGTGCGACGGGTTGGATTTCGGCCGGTCCGGCGAGTCTCCCGCGGCGGATTCCCGGCACCCGCCGCTACCGTGTGCGGGAGGTCTCAACTCGGGAAAGACTGCCGCGCAACCTTGCTTTCGATCTTGCTCCGTCGGCGGGAAGTGGACTATACCTGTCGGCGTCCGCCTCGCCGGAAGACACGGCGAAGGGCCGGGGGGAACGGGCAGGCGAAGTATCGTCTGCGGCCCGGGCGGAAGTCCGTTCCCACTGCCACGGTATTACCCCTGCACGACCAGCTTCAGCAATTGACCGCGGTGGCGGGGCCCTTCATCCCAGGAAGGCGGGCGACCGGTTCACCGCCTGAGTCCTGGAGAAGGCGAGGACTTGAGCATGGGATCCACCTCCGGCCACTCGAACGGCGGTCTCGGCCGCCGCGACCTGATCAAGCGGTCCGCGGCGCTCGGCCTGGTCACCATTCCCACGATGAGCTTCCTGTCCGCCTGTGCGAGCGGCGACGGCGGAGCCGGCGGCTCCAAGGTCGAGAAGGGGAAGGTCACCAAGACCAACCCGCTCGGCGTCAACGAGACCGCGCCCCTCGAAGTCGTCATCTTCGACGGGGGGTTCGGGCAGCAGTACGCCATCGACGCGGAGAAGAAGTACAACGCGGCCTTCCCCAAGGCCCCCAAGGTCAAGCACAAGGCCACCCAGAAGATCCAGTCCGAGCTCCAGCCCCGCTTCAACGGAGGCACCCCGCCGGACCTCATCGACAACTCCGGCGCCGAGCAGATGGACATGGGCGTCCTCGTCGGCAAGAAGCAGCTCGCCGACCTCACCCCGCTGCTGGACGCGCCCTCCGTCGACGACCCGAACAAGAAGGTCCGGGACACCCTGCGCCCCGGCATCGTCGAGATGGGCCAGTTCGACGGCGCACCCGTGTGGATCCTCTACTACGCCTACACCGTCTACGGCGTCTGGTACTCGCGGACCGCGCTCGACCGGCTCGACGCGCAGTACCCCGAGACCTGGGACGAGATGCTCGCCCTGTGCGAGAAGGCCAAGAAGCAGGGCATCGCGGGCTGGACGTACGCCGGCAAGCACCCCTACTACCTCCCCTTCTCGCTCTACCCGTTCATCGCCAAGATCGGCGGCCGGGAGGTCCTGGACTCCATCGACAACCTGGAGCCCAACGCCTGGAAGCACCCGGCCGTCAAGGCCGCTTTCGAGGCGTACTACGAGCTCTACAAGAAGGGCTACATCCTCAAGGGCACCCCGGGCCTGGACCACATCCAGTCCCAGACCGCCTGGACCAAGGGCAAGGCGTTGTTCATCCCCAACGGCTCCTGGGTGGAGAACGAGGCCGCCGGCACCATGCCGAAGGACTTCGATCTGGCCGTCTCCGCGCCGTCCGGCCTGGACGCCTCGGACAAGATGCCCTTCGGCACCCTCTGGGCCTCCGGCGGTGAGCCGTTCATCGTCCCGGCCAAGGCGAAGAACGTCGAGGGCGGCATGGAGCAGCTGCGCATCATGCTCGGCGAGGAGTCCTCGAAGAACTTCACCAAGCAGGTCAAGTCGCTGACCGCGTTCAACGGCGGAACCGACGGCATCGAGCTGACGCCGGGTCTGAAGTCGGGCGTAGCCGCGCTGGAGAAGGCCGGCGAGAACGTCGTCAACCCGCGACTGCAGGACTGGTACGTCAAGCTCCAGAAGGAGCAGATCGGCGTGGCCGGTCTGGGCGAGATGATGGCCGGACGACTCACCCCGGCCGAGGCCATCAGCAAGATCCAGGGCTTCGCCGACAAGGCCGCCCAGGACCCGTCCGTCAAGAAGTACAAGCACCAGTGAGCGGCCTGTGCTCCCGGGGGCGCGCCCCCGGGAGCACACAGCACCAGCGGCGGCACACTCCGGAAGATCGGGGTCGGTAACCATGCAGCACGGCAAGTACCGGTTCATCGTGGGGTTCCTGGCGGCACCCCTGGCGCTGTACGCGCTCTTCGTGCTCTGGCCGTTCGTGCAGTCCATCTACTACTCGTTCACGGACTGGACCGGTCTGAGCCCGGACTTCTCCGTGGTCGGCTTCGACAACTACGCACGGCTGTGGGACGACGACGTCTTCTGGAAGTCGCTCCAGCACAGCCTGCTCTTCGCGCTGCTGCTGCCGGTGGTGACGATCGGCCTCGCCCTGTTCTTCGCCTTCATGATCAACGTCGGCGGGCGGCACCGGAGGGGGGCCGCCGTCTCCGGGGTGCGGGGGTCGTCGTTCTACAAGATCGCCTACTTCTTCCCACAGGTGCTGTCGATCGCGATCGTCGCCCTGCTCTTCCAGTTCGCGTACAACCCGGAGAGCGGAGCGATCAACTCCGCGCTCGAGGCGATCGGGCTCGGCGACGTCCAGCCGCTGTGGCTCGGTGACCCGGACCTCGCCCTGTGGTGTGTGATGGCGGTCCTCGTCTGGTCCACGGTCGGCTTCTTCGTCGTCCTCTTCTCCGCGGGCATGGCGTCGATCCCGAAGGACTTCTACGAGGCGGCGCTGCTGGACGGCGCGAGCAGGGTCACCACCTTCTTCCGGATCACTCTGCCGCTGCTGTGGGACACCATCCAGTCGGGCTGGGTCTACATGGGCATCCTCGCGCTCGGCGCCGAGTCCTTCGCGGTGGTGCAGATCATGACGACGGGGCCCGGCGGTCCCGACTACTCGACCACGGTGATGGTGCTGTACGTGTACCAGTCGGCGTTCCGCGACGGTGCGGCGGCCTATGCGACCACGATCGGCGTCGCCCTGCTGGTCGTCACGCTGGCCTTCGCGGCCGTCGTGATGAGGCTGGGCCGGCGCGAGCGCCTGGAGTACTGAGATGAAGACGACCGAGACCTCTCCCGCAGGCACCGCGGAGCCGCTGCCGCACGTGGTGAAGACCGATCTGCCCGGTACGGGACCGAAGGCGGGGAAGCGCGGTGAAGGCAGGGTCCTCAACGTCTTCTCGCACGGCATGCTGGTCCTCTGGGCCTTCATGGTGGTCATGCCGCTGCTGTGGGCGGTGATGACGTCCTTCAAGGACGACAACGCGATCTTCAGCTCGCCGTGGTCGCTGCCGGACCGCCTCCACTTCGAGAACTGGTCCCGGGCCTGGGGCCAGGCGCACATGAGCGACTACTTCCTGAACACCGTCCTGGTGGTCGCCGGCTCCCTCGCGGGCACCCTTCTGCTGGGCTCGATGGCGGCCTACGTCCTGGCCCGGTTCGACTTCCCGGGCAACCGCTTCATCTACTTCCTCTTCATCGGGGGGATGAGCTTCCCGATCATGCTCGCGCTGGTCCCGTTGTTCTACGTCATGAACAACATCCAGCTCCTGAACACGCTCCACGGCCTGATCCTGGTCTACATCGCCTACTCGCTGCCGTTCACCGTGTTCTTCCTGACCGCCTTCTTCCGTACGCTGCCGACCTCGGTGGCGGAGGCGGCGCTGATCGACGGGGCCTCGCACACCCGGACGTTCTTCCAGGTCATGCTGCCGATGGCCAAGCCCGGCCTGATCAGCGTCGGGATCTTCAACTTCCTGGGCCAGTGGAACCAGTACATGCTGCCGACGGTGCTGAACACCGAGCAGGAGAACAAGGTACTGTCCCAGGGCCTGGTGCAGCTGGCCGTCAGCCAGGGGTACAAGGGGGACTGGTCGGGCCTGTTCGCGGGCCTGGTGATGGCGATGCTGCCGGTGCTGGCCGCGTACGTCGTCTTCCAGCGCCAGGTCGTCGCGGGCCTCACGGCGGGTGCCCTGAAGTAGCGTCCGCCGCGCCCGTACACCCCGGCCGCACCCCGCCGTACCGCCCGGCCGCCCCGCGCACACCGTCCCGCCACCGCACCCGTACCGCCCGCCGGCAGCCGCCGGGGGCGGTGCGGTGCGTGCCGGGCTTTCGCTCAGGTCTTGACGGGAGCGGCCCGAAAGGCTCCCCTTAGAGTTCACATGTTGGAGTGAAGAGCGGGAGTGTGTGAGTCGATGGAGACTCCGGGGTCGCAGACATCTCTGCATCGGGCCAATCTCGAGCGGGTCGTACGTGCCGTGCGGCTGGCCGGGTCGCTCACCCAGGCCGAGATCGCCAGGAGCACGGGCCTGTCCGCCGCCACCGTCTCCAACATCGTCCGCGAACTGAAGGACGGAGGGACCGTCGAGGTCACTCCCACCTCCGCGGGCGGGCGCCGGGCCCGCAGCGTCTCGCTCAGCGGGGACGCCGGAATCGTCGTCGGCGTCGACTTCGGCCATACCCACCTGCGCGTCGCCATCGGCAACCTCGCCCACCAGGTCCTCGCCGAGGAGTCCGAGCCGCTCGACGTGGACGCCTCCTCCGCCCAGGGCTTCGACCGGGCGGAACAGCTGGTCAAACGGCTGATCGAGGCCACCGGGATCGGCCAGGACAAGATCGTGGGAGTGGGTCTGGGCGTGCCCGGGCCGATCGACGTGGAGACCGGCACGCTGGGTTCCACCGCCATCCTGCCGGGCTGGAGCGGCATCAATCCCAGCGAGGAGCTCTCCGGCCGGCTTGGCGTGCCCGTGTACGTCGACAACGACGCCAACCTCGGAGCCCTGGGCGAGCTGGTCTGGGGCAGCGGCCGCGGGGTCAAGGACCTGGCCTACATCAAGGTCGCCAGCGGTGTCGGCGCCGGACTCGTCATAGAGGGCCAGATCTACCGGGGCCCCGGCGGTACCGCGGGGGAGATCGGGCACATCACACTGGACGAATCGGGACCCGTCTGCCGCTGCGGCAACCGGGGCTGCCTCGAGACCTTCGCGGCCGCCCGCTACGTGCTGCCGCTGCTCCGGCCGAGCCACGGCCCGGACCTGACCATGGAACGGGTCGTGCAGTTGGCGCGGGAGGGCGATCCGGGCTGCCGCCGGGTCGTCGCCGACGTCGGCCGGCACATCGGCAGCGGCGTGGCCAACCTGTGCAATCTGCTGAACCCCAGCAGGGTGGTCCTCGGGGGCGGTCTGGCGGAGGCCGGGGAGCTGGTCCTCGGGCCGATCCGCGAGTCCGTCTCCCGTTACGCCATCCCCAGCGCCGCCCGCAGGCTCTCCGTCCTTCCGGGGGCGCTGGGGAGCCGGGCCGAGGTGCTGGGGGCACTGGCCCTCGTACTCAGCGAAATGGGTGATTCGACACTTCTGGACAGCTCGGTACCGGCCGGGACGCCTGCCTTCACTTAGATAACGAATGGCACCGTTGTCATCTCGTTAAGGATTTACTCCTTGACGCTGGCGTTGCGGCCGAGTTGACTTCCAGCCACCTCGGCCGCAAGGACGCGGCCTCGTCAGGGAGGTTTCTGAATGAACACGCAGATGCGTCGCGTCGCCGTGGCAGTGAGCGCCGCCGCGATGGCCGTGTCCCTCGCCGCCTGCGGCAGCGCCAAGGAGTCCGGCGAGAACGGCGCCAAGACCGGTGCCGCCAAGGGTGACGCCCTCACCATCGGTCTCCTGCTCCCCGAGAACCAGACCGCGCGTTACGAGAAGTTCGACAAGCCCCTCATCGAGAAGAAGATCAGCGAGCTGACGAACGGCAAGGCGAAGGTCGTCTACGCCAACGCCAAGCAGGACGCGACGCTGCAGACGCAGCAGGTCGACACGATGATCACCAACAAGGTCGACGCGCTGATCGTGGACGCGGTGGACTCCAAGGCCATCGCGGGCGGCGTGAAGAAGGCGAAGGAGGCCGGCATCCCGGTCGTCGCCTTCGACCGTCTCGCCGAGGGCCCCATCGACGCCTACACCTCCTTCGACAACGAAGAGGTCGGCAAGGTCCAGGGCGAGGCCCTCCTCAAGGCACTGGGCGACAAGGCCAAGAGCGGCCAGATCGTCATGATGAACGGCTCCATCACCGACCCGAACGCCGCGCTCTTCAAGAAGGGCGCCCACAGCGTCCTCGACGGCAAGGTGAACGTCGGCAAGGAGTACGACACCAAGGAGTGGAAGCCGGAGAACGCCAACGCCAACATGGAGGCGGCGATCTCGGCCCTCGGCAAGGACAAGATCGTCGGTGTCTACTCCGCGAACGACGGCATGGCGGGCGGCATCATCACCGCCCTGAAGGCCGGCGGTTTCGACAAGCTCCCGCCGGTCACCGGCCAGGACGCCGAGCTCGCCGGTGTGCAGCGCATCGTCGCGGGTGAGCAGTTCATGAGCGTCTACAAGCCGTACGCCCCGGAGGCCGCCGCGGCCGCCGAGATGGCCGTCGCGCTCGCCAAGGGCCAGAGCCTGGACGCGATCGCCACGTCCAAGGTCGACAGCCCGACCGCCAAGGGCATCCCGTCGGTGCTCGTCCCGGTCGTCTCGCTGACCAAGGACAACATCAAGGACTCGGTCATCAAGGACGGCGTCTACACCGCCGCCGAGATCTGCACCCCGAAGTTCAAGGCCGCCTGCGACGCGATCGGCCTGAACTAGGCACCACGTCCCCGAGGGACGCTCCCTGAAGCCTGGCCGGTGCCCCGCCCCATTCCAGCCCCCGCTACCGGGGCGGGGCACCGGACAGAAACGCTTCTCCCCGCTTCTGCTCAACCTCCGCGCCACCCCTCCCGGCGCGGCATCCCGCCGGTCAGGCGGCGAAGGAGATGGTTCACGTGTCCGCTACGCCCGTGTTGGCGTTGCGCGGGGTCTCCAAGCGGTTCGGTGCCGTTCAGGCGCTCACCGACGTAGAGCTTGAGGTCCACGCCGGTGAGGTCGTCGCCCTGGTGGGCGACAACGGCGCCGGAAAGTCCACGCTGGTCAAGACGATCGCCGGCGTGCACCCCATCGATGAGGGCGTCATCGAGTGGGAAGGCAGGTCCGTGTCGATCGGCAAGCCGCACGACGCCCAGAACCTGGGCATCGCGACCGTCTACCAGGACCTCGCGCTGTGCGACAACATCGACGTCGTCGGCAACCTGTACCTCGGCCGGGAGCTCCGCAAGCGCGGCGTCCTCGACGAGGTCGAGATGGAGCGCCGCTCGCGGGAGCTGCTGAGCACGCTCTCCATCCGCATCCCCAGCGTCCGCATCCCGATCGCCTCGCTCTCGGGCGGTCAGCGGCAGACCGTGGCCATCGCCCGCTCGATGCTCGGCGCGCCCAAGCTCGTCATCCTCGACGAGCCCACCGCGGCGCTCGGCGTCGAGCAGACCGCGCAGGTGCTCGACCTGGTGGAGCGGCTGCGGGAACGCGGCCACGCGGTCATCCTCATCAGCCACAACATGGCCGATGTGAAGGCCGTCGCGGACAAGGTGGCGGTGCTCCGGCTCGGCCGGAACAACGGCGTCTTCGACGTCAAGTCCACCTCGCAGGAAGAGATCATCTCCGCCATCACCGGCGCCACGGACAACGCCGTGACCCGTCGTGCGGCGCGCACCTCGGAGGCGCAGAAGTGAGCATCGAAAAGACTCCGGCACCCGCCGGCGGCCGCCACCGGGTGGTCAACCCGGACGCCGCCCACGACGCGGTCACCGCGGTCGACCCCCGCCTCCTCGTGCGCGAGCAGGGCTTCGGCGGCTACATCGCGGAGTTCAAGCGCAAGCTGCACGCCGGTGACCTGGGCTCCATCCCGGTCGTCATCGGCCTGATCCTGATCTGCGCGATCTTCCAGAGCCTGAACTCGCAGTTCCTCTCGGCGCAGAACCTCAGCAACATCGCGGTCACGATGGTCGCCACCGGCATGATGGCCGTCGGCATCATCTTCGTGCTGCTGCTCGGCGAGATCGACCTGTCCGTCGGCGCGGTCAGTGGCGTCTCGGGCGCGATCGTGGCCGTCCTCAGCGTCACGAACGGGATGAACGAGTGGCTGGCCCTGGTGGTCGCGATCGCCGGTGGAGCGGTCATCGGAGCCCTCCACGGCTTCTTCTTCGCCCGGATCGGCGCGCCCGCCTTCGCCGTCACGCTGGCGGGCCTGCTGTTCTGGCAGGGCTTCATGCTCCAGCTCCTCGGCTCCCAGGGCACGATCAACCTGGACGGCGACGGCGTCGTCGCCAAGCTGACCACGTACTACTTCTCCGACGTGGCGGCGGCCTACGGTCTCGCCGGGCTGGCCGTGGCCCTGTTCTTCCTCTCCGCGTTCCTCGACAGCCGCCGCCGTGACGCGGCCGGCATCCCGTCCCGGCCGCTCGGCGACATCGTGTTCCGCACGGTCCTGCTCGCCGTCGTGTCCTTCGGCGCCGCGTACATGCTCAACCAGTACAAGGGCCTGCCCCTGGCGCTGGTGCTGTTCCTCGTGGTCCTGGTGATCACCGACTTCGTCCTGCGGCGCACCGCCTACGGCCGGAAGATCTTCGCGCTCGGCGGCAGCGTCGAGGCGTCCCGCCGCGCGGGCATCAACGTCACCGCGGTCCGGATCTCGGTCTTCGCCATCGCCGGCACCTTCGCGGCCGTCGGCGGCCTGTTCTGGGCCTCCAAGATCGCCGCCGCCAACCAGAGCGCCGGCGCCGGTGAGCTGCTGATGAACGTCATCGCGGCGGCCGTCATCGGCGGCACCAGCCTCTTCGGCGGCCGCGGTCGCACCTGGAACGCGCTGCTCGGCGTCATGGTGATCGTCTCCATCCAGTACGGTCTGGCGCTGGAGGGCATCGCCACCCCGATCCAGTTCATGATCACCGGTGGTGTGCTCCTCGCCACCGTCGTCATCGACTCGGTCACGCGCAAGACGCAGAAGACCGCCGGCCGCGCGTAGCGGCCACCGCCAGCAGTGCCCGGCGCCGGAACCGGCGCCGGGCACTGCTGCGTGTTCCCCCGGGGGGCCGCGGCCCGTCCCGGATGGACCTCGGTGTCCTCCGATGGCGTGACGCGGAACGCACCGCCCGATGACAGCGGCCGGGAGCGGAACATTAGACTCGGCAGATCGGCAAGCTCGACCAGCTCAAACGCAAGGAGGCACGGGTGGCATTGCTTACCCGTATCAGGGGACCGCGCGATCTGGACCGACTCGGCCCGGAGCAGCTCGACCAGCTGGCCGCAGAGATCCGCACCTTCCTCGTGGACGCGGTCTCGAAGACCGGCGGACACCTCGGTCCCAACCTCGGCGTGGTCGAGCTGACCATCGCCCTGCACCGCGTCTTCGACTCACCGAACGACAAGGTCCTCTTCGACACCGGTCACCAGAGCTACGTCCACAAGCTGCTGACCGGTCGCCAGGACTTCTCCCGGCTCCGGGCCAAGGGGGGCCTGTCCGGCTACCCGTCGCGTGCCGAGTCCGAGCACGACGTCATCGAGAACTCGCACGCCTCGACGGTCCTCGGCTGGGCGGACGGCCTCGCCAAGGCCAACGAGGTGCTGAAGAAGGACGACCACGTCGTCGCGGTCATCGGTGACGGGGCCCTCACCGGCGGTATGGCCTGGGAGGCGCTGAACAACATCGCGGACGCCAAGGACCGCCCCCTCGTCATCGTCGTCAACGACAACGAGCGCTCCTACTCCCCGACGATCGGCGGCCTCGCCAATCACCTGGCCACCCTGCGCACCACCGACGGCTACGAGCGGTTCCTCGCCCGCGGCAAGGACATCCTGGAGCGCACCCCCGTCGTCGGGAAGCCGCTCTACGAGACCCTGCACGGCGCCAAGAAGGGCCTGAAGGACTTCATCGCCCCGCAGGGGATGTTCGAGGACCTCGGGCTGAAGTACGTCGGCCCCATCGACGGCCACGACATCGAGGCCCTGGAGTCCGCGCTGACCCGCGCCAAGCGGTTCGGCGGCCCGGTCATCGTGCACTGCCTCACCGAGAAGGGCCGCGGCTACCAGCACGCGGAGCAGGACGAGGCGGACCGCTTCCACGGGATCGGCCCGATCCACCCCGACACCGGCCTGCCGGTGAAGGCCGCGGCGGCCAGCTGGACGTCCGTCTTCGGCGACGAGATGGTCAAGCTCGGCCGGGAGCGCGAGGACGTCGTCGCCATCACCGCGGCGATGCTCCAGCCCGTCGGCCTGAAGCAGTTCGCAGACACCTTCCCCGAGCGTGTGTTCGACGTCGGTATCGCCGAGCAGCACGCCGCGACCTCCGCCGCCGGTCTCGCCACCGGCGGGCTCCACCCGGTCTTCGCCGTCTACGCCACCTTCCTCAACCGCGCCTTCGACCAGGTGCTGATGGACGTCGCCCTGCACAAGTGCGGTGTGACGTTCGTGCTGGACCGCGCAGGCGTCACCGGCGACGACGGCGCCTCCCACAACGGCATGTGGGACATGTCGATCCTCCAGGTCGTCCCGACCCTGCGGATGGCCGCCCCGCGCGACGCCGAGCAGTTGCGCGCCCAGCTCCGCGAGGCCGTCGAGGTCGAGGACGCGCCGACCGTGGTCCGTTACTCCAAGGGCGTGGTCGGCCCCACAGTCCCGGCAGTCGGCCGCGTCGGCGGCATGGACGTCCTGCGCGAGCCGGGCACCGCCCCCCATGGCCCCTCGGGCACGGGAGGTACCCCCAGGCCCGACGTCCTCCTCGTCTCCGTCGGCGCCCTGGCGCCGATGTGCCTGGAGATCGCCGACCTCCTCGACAAGCAGGGCATCTCCACCACCGTCGTCGACCCCCGCTGGGTCAAGCCGGTCGACGAGGCCCTCGCCCCGCTCGCCGAACGGCACCGGGTCGTCGTCACCGTCGAGGACAACGGCCGTGTCGGCGGTGTCGGCGCCGCCGTGTCCCAGGCACTGCGCGACGCCGGAGTGGACCTGCCGCTGCGCGACTTCGGCATCCCGCCGCGCTTCCTCGACCACGCCTCCCGCAAGGAGGTCATGGCGGAGATCGGGCTGACCGCCCCGGACATCGCCCGCCAGGTCACCGGCCTCGTCGCCAAGCTGGACGGCAGGCTCGACGACGAGCCCAGCAGGACCGCCGAGCCGGCGCGGGACTGAGCGGGCGGGCCGCCCGGCGCGCACCCGGCGGACGGAGACGGATTGGGCCGGTCGGAGTACCGCAGGAGGTTTCCGACCGGTCCTTTCGTGTGAAACGCACTCCGTGGGCGGGCGAGGTCCCGCACCCCTCTCGATCATGGCCATACGGCCATGGGTACGGAGGTACGCCGGTGAGCACACAGCAGCAGCCCCCGAGGAGCGCCGGGGCGTTCCGGACCAAGACGGTCGAGCAGTCGATCCGGGACACGGAGGAACCGGAGCACGCGCTCAAGAAGTCGCTCTCCGCCTGGGACCTCACCGTCTTCGGTGTCGGTGTCATCATCGGTACGGGCATCTTCGTCCTGACGGGCATCGCCGCGAAGGAGAACGCCGGGCCCGCCACGTCCCTGTCGTTCGTCGCCGCCGGCGTCGTCTGCGCCCTCGCCGCGCTCTGCTACGCCGAGTTCGCGTCCACCGTGCCGGTGGCCGGTTCGGCGTACACCTTCTCGTACGCCTCGATCGGCGAACTCCCCGCCTGGATCATCGGGTGGGACCTGGTCCTCGAGTTCGCCCTCGGCACGGCGGTGGTGGCGGTCGGCTGGTCCGGGTACGCACGCGCCCTCCTGGAGACCAACCTGGGCTGGCAGATGCCCGCAGCGCTCTCCGGGCCCGACGCGGGAGGCCACTTCGACCTGCTGGCCTTCCTGCTCATCCTGGCGCTGACCGCCGTACTCGTCATCGGCATGAAGCTGTCCGCCCGCATCACCGCGATCGTCGTCGCCGTCAAGGTCACCGTGGTGCTGCTGGTCATCGTCGCCGGCGCCTTCTTCATCAAGGCCGACAACTACGTGCCCTTCATCCCCCCGGCCCAGCCGCAGGAAACGGGCGGCGGCCTCGCGGCGCCGCTGGTGCAGGTGCTGTTCGGCTACGAGCCCACCAACTTCGGCGTGATGGGCATCTTCACCGCGGCCGCCATCGTCTTCTTCGCCTTCATCGGTTTCGACGTCGTCGCCACCGCCGCCGAGGAGACCAGGAATCCCCAGCGGGACATGCCGCGCGGCATCCTGGGCTCCCTCCTCATCTGCACCCTGCTGTACGTGGCCGTGACCATCGTCGTCACCGGTATGCAGCACTACTCGGAGATGTCGGCGACCGCACCGCTCGCCGACGCCTTCAAGGCGGTCGACCAGCCCTTCTTCGCCGGCGCCATCAGCCTCGGCGCGGTCGTGGGGCTCATCACCGTCTGCATGATCCTGCTGCTGGGCCAGACCCGTGTGTTCTTCGCGATGAGCCGCGACGGACTGCTGCCGCGCTTCTTCTCCGTCACCCACCCGAAGTTCCGCACGCCCCACCGGGCGACCATCGTGCTCGGCGTGGTGATCGCGATCATCGCGGGCTTCACCAGCCTCGAGGCACTCGCCGCCCTGGTGAACATCGGCACGCTCTTCGCCTTCGTCATCGTGGCCCTCGGCGTCATCATCCTCCGCAGCACCCGGCCGGACCTGCACCGCGCGTTCCGGACCCCTTGGGTGCCGGTGCTGCCCATCCTGTCGATCGCGGCGTCGCTCTGGCTGATGCTGAACCTCCCGGCGGAGACCTGGCTGCGGTTCGCCGTGTGGATGGCGATCGGCGTGGTCGTCTACTACCTGTACGGCCGCTCCCACAGCCGCCTCAGCAGGCTGGGCAAGGACGCCCAGTACTAGGCGGCGCGCAGCGGCCGGAGGGCCCGCCGGTACCGGACGGCGTGCGCACCAGGTTCAGGTCCCCCGCCATGCCGCACCCGCGCCACCCCCTATGTCCCGCTATGGCATGACATAGGGGGTCAATAGTGTGTGCGCATGCTCGTCGAGCCACCGCCGTCACCGCGGTACGCGCCGGCGCGCGCGGACCTGCCCGCCCCGCCCCTCCCCGAAGCGCCGCCGGACGGCTACTGGCGGCGGCTGCTCCCGGTCCTCGCCGTCCTGGCCGCGGTGACCCGGCTGCCCTCGTTCCGGCACCCCGTGTGGAACCCGGACGAGGGCTACCTCGCCGTCCAGGCACGGATACTGGCCGACGGCGGCGCCCTGTACGACACCGTCGTCGACCGCAAACCGCCCCTGCTGCCGTGGTTGTACGAGGCATGCTTCGCCGTCTTCGGCGACGAGTCGCTCCGCCCCCTCAAGGTGCTCGCCGTCGTCTCCCAGCTGGTCACCGCCGCCCTCCTGGCCGCCGCCGCCCGCGAACGCTGGGGCGACCGGGCGGGCCGCACGGCCGGCGTGCTGTACCTCCTGGTCTCGATCGGCCTCAATCCCGAGGACGCCCAGGCGGCCACGTTCGAGATCTTCATACTGCCGTTCACCGCCGCGGCCGTCCGGTACGCGGGCAGGCGCCGCTGGACCGCCGCGGGCCTCGCCGTCGCCGGGGCGGTCCTGGTGAAGCAGACCGGGGGCGCGGTCCTCGTCCCCGTGCTGTGGCTGCTCTGGCACTCCCGTCCCCGGCGGGGCCAGGTGCTGCGGCTGTGCGCGGCGCTCGTCCTGCCGGTCGCGGCCGCAGCTCTGCTCACGGACCCCGCGGGGCTGCTCTTCTGGACGGTGACGGGATCGGGCGCCTACGCCGCGTTCACCGGCTCCGAGCTGCACGTGCTCTCCCGGGGCCTGGCGAACTCCGCGCTGCTCGCCGCCGCCTGCGCGGGACTGGTCCCGCCCGTCGTGCGGGTCCTCAGGATCGCCCGGACCGGGGTGACCGACCTGTGGCTGTGGCTGGCCGCCTCCGCCGCGGCCGTCCTCGCCGGATTCCACTTCTTCGGCCACTACTACCTGCAGCTCCTGCCGCCCCTCGCCCTCCTCGCGACCGCCGCGCTGCAGGTGCTGCCGCGCGGCCGGCTGACCTCCGCCCTGCTCGCCTCGGCGGCCGCCTGCGCCCTCTTCCTCGTGTGGGGCCTGCTGGCGCCCCGCCCGGAACTCGCCCACGCCCAGCGGCTCGCCACGGAGGTGCGGCACCGCACCGGACCCCAGGAGCGGGTGCTGCTGTGGGGCATGCACCCGGAGACGTACTGGCTGGCCGACCGCGCCCCCGCCACCCGCTATCTCACGGCCGGGCTGCTCACCAACTACAGCGGCGGCCGCGACGGTCCCCGGGTGGGGGAGGAGTACGCGGTCGAGGGCTCCTGGCGGACCCTCACCGGCGAACTCCGCGGCCGGCTGCCGGCGCTGATCGTCGACGACTCGCGCGGCAGACCGTACGCACCCGAACACCTGCCCACGCTGCGGCGGCTCCTCGCCCGCCACTACGAGCCGCTGCCGGGCGACGTCGGCGGAGCGGTGCTCTACGTCCGCTCGGCGGGGCGGTGAGGGGGCGAGCGGGCGGGGTCAGCCGCGACGGACCGTGCGCGGCCCGACGACCCGTGCCCCGAGCGCCTCGACCCGCTCCCGCAGCCCCCGGTCGGCCGTGACCACGACGGCGGAACGGCCGGCGTTCTCCCGGACCAGTTCCACGACCCGGTCGTCACCGCTGCCGGGCGCGGCCTCGACCCGTACGCCCGGGACGGGCCCGACGCCCCTCGCGCGGCCCTCGACGACCAGGACCACCTCGACCGGGCCGGGGTGCCCGGGGACACCCTCCTCGGCGAGCGGGACCAGCCCGTCGCGAAGCCGCTCGGCCGCGCCCCGGCGGTCGCGCCACCAGCCGTCCGGTACCGAACCGACCACGTTCGCGCCATCGACGATCAGGAGAGGGACCATGGCGGAAGCGTGTCACAGGACCGGTCCGCGGGCGGGCGGACCGGTGTGCCGCCGGGTGTTATCGTCACGTGAATCAAGCGCTTGCACGGCGCTCGGGGAAGGTGGGCAACGGGCCATGTCATTGCGGTCTGCGCGGCGGTCGAAGCGTCGGACGGACACCCCGCCCGACACCGTGGGCGCCGAAGGCCGGCAGCGCCGGGCGGCCCGGGCGACGCCCTCGCTGCCCGCCGACCCGTCGCTCCCGTCGACCACCGGTTGGCTGCTGCGCGGCAAGGACGGACGGCTCTCCGCGTACACGCCGGCCGCCGACGGTGTGCTGCGCTGGACGGAGAAGCGGCCCGGCGGGCCCGAGTGGACGGGCCCCGAGCTGTTCCCCGCGCCCGGCATCCTGCCGTACCTGGCGATCGCCCAGGGCTCGGACGGCTATGTGCAGCTGGTCGCGCTGCGGCGCACCCCGCTCCCCGGCGGCGAGGTCGCCACGGACGTCGTGCAGGCCATCCAGTACCAGTCCGGGCGCCCCCTGCGGGACTGGTACGCCCTCGGCACCCCGTACCAGGACCGGGCCCTCGCGGCCACCATAGGGCTCCCCGCGGCCGTCGTGGACTCGGAGGGCTCCCTCCACGTCTTCGTGCGCAACGCGGGCGGTGGTGTCTGCGGCAGGGCGCAGGTGCCCAACGGCAAGTGGAACAAGTGGGCCGACCTCAAGGGCAGCGGCACGCTCGGCCTGCCCGCCGCAACGGTCACCGACCACGGGCTGATGGAGGTCCTCGCCCCGACGGAGGACGCCGTGCTGCGGTGGAACCAGGAGACCCAGGGCGTGAAGTTCCAGCGCGCCGACGACATCGCCTTCTCCGCCGCCAACGGCTCCGTCAGCTCCGAGCGCACCGGCCGCGAGCGGCTGACCCACTTCTGGCGCGACGCGGCCACGGGCGCCGTCCACGCCTGGCGCGAGGGCATGGCCGCGCCCGCGGCCCTCGGCGGCGAGGGCGGCACCGGACCGGTCGCCGTCCTCCGAACTCCCGTCGACGGGCAGGACTGCACGATCCTCGCCCAGCGCGGCGCCGACGGCCGCCCGGCCATCGCCGCCTACCCGACGGAGGAGGAGTCCGCCGGCCTCAACTGGACGCCCACGGGCGACCCTTGTGCCGGCGCCCCGGCGCTCGCCATCGACGGCACCGGCCGTGTCGTCCTCGCCGCCCTCGGCGCCGACGGCTCCCTCCGCGTGACCCGGCAGAAGTCGGAGTCGGGGCTGGCGATGGAGGCGTGGACGCGGGTGTGAGGCCCGCGCCCCCCGGCCGGGGCGCACCGCGGACGGACGCAGAGAGAACGGGCCGTACGGGATCCCTCCCGTACGGCCCGTTCCCGTCGGCCCGGGTGACCGCCGCACCGTCACCGGCGCGGCGGTCACCCGGTCACACGGTCACGCGGGGACGCTCGCCACGCCCTGCGCCAGGAACCGCCTGCCGTTGACGCGCTCGCTGACGCCCTCGCGGTCCAGGTACGGCGTGATGCCGCCCAGGTGGAAGGGCCAGCCGGCGCCCGTGATCAGGCACAGGTCGATGTCCTGCGCCTCGGCGACGACACCCTCCTCCAGCATCAGCCCGATCTCCTGCGCCACCGCGTCGAGGACACGGGCGCGGACCTGCTCCTCCGTCAGGACGCTGTCGCCCTGCTTCAGCAGCGCGGCGACCTCCGGGTCCAGCTCCGGCTTGCCGCTGTCGTACACGTAGAAGCCGCGCTTGCCGGCCTCGACGACCGCCTTCAGGTTCGGGGAGACGGTGAAGCGCTCCGGGAAGGCGCGGTTCAGCGTCTCGGACACGTGCAGACCGATCGCCGGGCCGACCAGCTCCAGCAGCACCAGCGGGGACATCGGCAGGCCGAGCGGCTCGATCGCCTTCTCGGCGGTGGCGACCGGGGTGCCCTCGTCGATGACGTTCTGGATCTCGCCCATGAAGCGGGTGAGGATGCGGTTCACGACGAACGCCGGGGCGTCCTTGGTGAGCACCGCGGTCTTCTTCAGCTTCTTGGCGACGGCGAAGGCCGTGGCCAGGGAGGCGTCGTCGGTCTGCTCACCGCGGACGATCTCCAGCAGCGGCAGGATCGCGACCGGGTTGAAGAAGTGGAAGCCGACCACGCGCTCCGGGTTCCGGAGCTTGGAGGCCATCTCCGACACCGACAGCGAGGAGGTGTTGGTGGCGAGGATCGCGTGCGCCGGGGCGACGGCCTCGACCTCCGCGAACACCTTCTGCTTGACCGTCATCTCCTCGAAGACGGCCTCGATGACGAAGTCCGCGTCGGCGAAGCCCTCGGCCTTGTCCAGGACACCGGTCACCAGGGCCTTGAGGCGGTTGGCCTTGTCCTGGTTGATACGGCCCTTGCCCAGCAGCTTCTCGATCTCGGCGTGGACGTAGCCCACACCCTTGTCGACGCGCTCCTGGTCGATGTCGGTGAGGACCACCGGCACCTCCAGGCGGCGCAGGAACAGGAGCGCCAGCTGGGAGGCCATCAGACCGGCGCCGACGACACCGACCTTGGTGACCGGGCGGGCCAGCGACTTGTCCGGGGCGCCGGCGGGGCGCTTGCCGCGCTTCTGGACCAGGTTGAAGGCGTAGATGCCGGAGCGCAGTTCGCCGCCCATGATGAGGTCGGCGAGCGCGGTGTCCTCGGCGTCGAAGCCCTTCTGCAGGTCGCCGTCCTTGGCGGCCTCGATGATGTCGAGGGCGCGGTAGGCGGCCGGGGCGGCGCCGTGCACCTTGGAGTCGGCGATGGACCGGCCCTTGGCGACGGCCTGGTCCCAGGCCTCACCGCGGTCGATCTCGGGGCGCTCGACCACGATCTCGCCCTTGAGGACGGACGCGGTCCAGATGAGCGACTGCTCCAGGAAGTCGGCACCCTCGAAGATCGCGTCGGCGATGCCCAGCTCGTGCACCTGGGCGCCCTTGAGCTGCTTGTTCTGGTTGAGCGAGTTCTCGATGATCACCGAGACGGCGCGGTCCGCACCGATCAGGTTCGGCAGGATCGTGCAGCCGCCCCAGCCGGGAACCAGACCGAGGAAGACCTCGGGCAGCGAGAAGGCCGGGAGCGCCTGGGAGACCGTGCGGTAGGAGCAGTGCAGACCGACCTCGACACCGCCGCCCATCGCAGCGCCGTTGTAGTACGCGAACGTCGGTACGGCCAGCGAGGAAAGCCTCTTGAAGACGTCGTGGCCGCCCTTGCCGATGGCGAGCGCGTCCTCGTGGCGCTTCAGCAGCTCGACGCCCTTGAGGTCGGCGCCGACGGCGAAGATGAACGGCTTGCCGGTGATACCGACGCCGACGACGGCGCCCTCGGACGCCTCCTTCTCGACCTGGTCGATCGCGGCGTTGAGGTTCGCCAGCGACTGCGGGCCGAAGGTCGTCGGCTTGGTGTGGTCCAGGCCGTTGTCCAGCGTGACGAGGGCGAACCTGCCCGCGCCGCCGGGAAGGTCGAGGTGGCGTACGTGCGCCTGGGTGACGACCTCGTCCGGGAACAGCTCGGCCGCGCCCTTCAGGAGCTCAGCGGTGGTGCTCACTTGTTGCCTCCGGCGTCCTTGTGGTGCGGGTTCTCCCAGATGACGGTGGCGCCCATGCCGAAGCCGACGCACATCGTGGTGAGGCCGTAACGGACCTCCGGCTGCTCCTCGAACTGCCGGGCCAGCTGCGTCATCAGACGCACACCGGAGGAGGCCAGCGGGTGGCCGAAGGCGATCGCGCCGCCGTACTGGTTCACCCGGGCGTCGTCGTCGGCGATGCCGTAGTGCTCGAGGAAGGCCAGGACCTGGACGGCGAAGGCCTCGTTGATCTCGAACAGGCCGATGTCCTCGATGGACAGCCCCGCCTGGGCGAGGGCCTTCTCCGTCGCGGGGATCGGGCCGTAGCCCATGACCTCGGGCTCGACGCCGGCGAAGGAGTACGAGACCAGGCGCATCTTCACCGGGAGGTTGTTCTCCCGCGCGAAGTCCTCGGAGGCGATCAGCGAGGCGGTGGCGCCGTCGTTGAGGCCCGCGGCGTTGCCGGCGGTGACGCGGCCGTGGACGCGGAAGGGCGTCTTGAGGCCCTTCAGGTTGTCCAGCGTGGTGCCGGGGCGCATCGGCTCGTCGGCGGTGACCAGGCCCCAGCCGGTCTCGCCGGCCTCGCCCGCGGCGGAGCCGCCATCGGCTACGGCGGTGCGGCGCACCGACACCGGCACCAGGTCCTGCTGGATCTTGCCGTCGGCGTACGCCTTGGCGGCCTTCTCCTGCGAGCGCACGGCGTACTCGTCGGCGCGCTGCTTGGTGATCGTGGGGTAGCGGTCGTGCAGGTTCTCGGCGGTCATGCCCATGAAGAGGGCCGACTGGTCGACGAGCTTCTCCGACACGAAGCGCGGGTTCGGGTCCACGCCCTCGCCCATCGGGTGGCGGCCCATGTGCTCCACGCCACCCGCGACGGCGACGTCGTACGCGCCGAAGGCGACCGAGCCGGCGACCGAGGTCACGGCGGTCAGCGCGCCCGCGCACATGCGGTCGATGGAGTAGCCCGGGACGGACTGCGGCAGACCCGCGAGGATGCCGGCGGTGCGGCCGATGGTCAGGCCCTGGTCGCCGATCTGCGTGGTCGCGGCGATGGCGACCTCGTCGATCTTCTTGGGGTCGAGTTCCGGGTTGCGGCGCAGCAGCTCCCGGATGGCCTTCACGACGAGATCGTCGGCACGGGTCTCGTGGTAGATGCCCTTCGGGCCCGCCTTGCCGAACGGGGTGCGGACGCCGTCGACGAAGACGACGTCCCTGACGGTACGAGGCACGATGGCTCTCCTCCAGGGTGCGGGATGGCACTGCTGCGTGGCGCGCGGCTAAGCGTGCGCTTGCTGTCCTCATGCTACTTGCGGGTAACCGGGTTGCCCACCCCTCGCGGCGGGAGCGGCGAACGTCACACGTGGGGGGCTCCGCGTCACCGGCGTCGGCACCCCGCACGCACACCGGACGGGGGCGCGCATCCGGGTTCCGCGCCCCGCGGCCCGTCCCTCGGCGCCGCGCGCTTCCGGTGGCATGCGCACCGAGCGGTGCGCGGGTTCCGTGGCGCGCGCACCGTGGGGACCGTCGTACGCGATGGCTGCGGCGTTTCCCACCGGCGCCCCAGGGGCTGCGGAAGGTGCCCGGGCGCGGAGGAGCCGTGCCCGGGACGCCGGCACATGATGTGCCGCGCCGCACCGGTGAAGGTTCGGGAGCCGTACCCCATGCCGTCCCGCAGGCGGGCGGAGGGCCCCGGGTGCCGCACCCGGCGCGGAGGCCGCGCACCACGACGGACGCCGCCCGCGCGTGCGGCGCCGCGCACCGACGCGCGACGCCCGCAGCCCGCGCGGCACGGCGTCAGGGAGTCGCCTGGAGCGCCCTCGTCAGGAGCGGCGTCACCTGGTCGACCTGCCACGGCCGCGCACCCAGCGCCGCCAGTGCCGAGGCGACCCCCTCCGGGGTCGGTTCCACCGGCGGCTCCCAGCACAGGCGCCGCACCGTGTCCGGCGTGATCAGGTTCTCCTGGGGCAGGTTCAGCTGCTCCGCCAGCGCGGACACCGCCGCCCGCGCCGCGGACAGCCGTGCCGCCGCCACCGGGTCCTTGTCCGCCCAGGAGCGCGGCGGGGGCGGTCCGGCCACCGGCTGCCCCGGCTGCGGCAGCTCCGCCTCCGACAGCGCACGCGCCCGGTCGACCGCCGACTGCCACTGCTCCAGCTGCCGCCGGCCCATGCGGTGCCCGAAGCCGGGCAGGGCCGTGAGCGCGTGCACGTTCAGCGGGAGCGCCAGCGCCGCCTCGATGATCGCCGCGTCGCCGAGCACCTTTCCGGGGGACACGTCGCGGCGCTGCGCCACCTTGTCCCGGGCCGTCCACAGTTCCCGTACGACGGCCATCTGACGGCGGCGGCGGACCTTGTGCATGCCCGACGTGCGCCGCCACGGGTCCTTGCGCGGGGGTGCGGGCGGGGCCGAGGCGATGGCGTCGAACTCCTGCCGCGCCCACTCCAGCTTCCCCTGCCGGTCCAGTTCCTTCTCCAGCGCGTCCCGCAGGTCCACGAGCAGCTCGACGTCGAGCGCCGCGTACCGCAGCCAGGGCTCGGGGAGGGGGCGGGTGGACCAGTCCACCGCCGAGTGGCCCTTCTCCAGGGCGTAGCCGAGCACCGACTCGACCATGGCCCCGAGGCCCACCCGGGGGAAGCCCGCGAGCCGTCCGGCGAGCTCGGTGTCGAAGAGCCTCGTCGGCAGCATGCCTATTTCGCGCAGGCACGGGAGGTCCTGGGTCGCCGCGTGGAGGATCCACTCGGTGCCGGTGAGGGCGTCGCCGAGCGGGGAGAGGTCGGGGCAGCCGACCGGGTCGACGAGCGCCGTGCCGGCGCCCTGGCGACGCAGCTGGACGAGGTACGCGCGTTGTCCGTAGCGGTAGCCGGACGCGCGTTCGGCGTCGACGGCGACGGGGCCGGTGCCGGCGGTGAAGGCGGCGACGACGGACGCCAGTGCCTCGGGCGTGGATGCCACCGGAGGGATGCCCTCCCGCGGCTCCAGCAGGGGGATCGGCGCCCCTTCGTCAGAGACGCCGTCGTCCGGGGGGCCGCCCCCGGTGGTGCGCAGGTCCGGCTCTGCTGCGGTCTCTTGGGCGTCGGTCACCTGTCAAGGGTATCCGTCAACGGCAAGCGCCCGTCGACGGAACGTTCCGTCGACGGGCACCGGGCCGGTGTAAAGGAGGTTCAGTGGATGATGCCGGTGCGCAGCGCCACGGCCACCATGCCGGCGCGGTCACCGGTGCCCAGTTTGCGTGCGATGCGGGCCAGATGGCTCTTCACCGTCAGCGCGGACAGGCCCATCGAGACACCGATCGCCTTGTTCGACTGGCCCTCGGCGACCAGCCGGAGCACCTCCACCTCGCGGCCCGACAGCTCGCGGTAGCCGCCCGGGTGGCTCGGGGCGCCGGGGGGACGGCGGTGCAGCCGGGCGGCCGCGGCGCCGATCGGGGCGGCTCCGGGGCGGGTGGGGTGGCCGAGGTTGGTGCGCGTACCGGTCACGACGTAGCCCTTGACCCCGCCGGCCAGCGCGTTGCGGACCGCGCCGATGTCGTCGGCGGCGGAGAGGGCGAGGCCGTTGGGCCAGCCCGCGGCGCGGGTCTCGGACAGCAGGGTCAGCCCGCTGCCGTCGGGCAGGTGGACGTCGGCCACGCAGATGTCGCGCGGGTTGCCGACGCGGGGGCGGGCCTCCGCGATGGACGACGCCTCGATGACATCGCGCACCCCGAGCGCCCACAGGTGGCGGGTGACGGTGGAGCGGACGCGCGGGTCGGCCACGACGACCATGGCCGTCGGCTTGTTCGGGCGGTAGGCGACCAGGCTTGCGGGCTGCTCGAGGAGAACGGACACCAGGCCTCCTGGGAAGGTGGGGGGACGGAGCCGGCTCGGGGATGAAGCCGGGGCGAACCGTGCTTGATGGGTCACCACCTCTTCGGCAGCAAACCTGGTCGCCTTTAGAGAAAGATCACGATTTGGTGAGTAACAATTCCGGCAATTAGGACGCGTGATCGATCATGCTGCGACCCTGTCCGGACATCCCAGGTGCCCGTCCACGGCTCGTACTTGCGGCCGGCGCGGCCCTCGCGGACCCCGGGCGGCGGCCCCCATCCGGCGCGCCCGCCGCGCCGACGGATCGGCCGACGGGCCGGGCACCCGCGTCGCGACGCACGCGCCGCAGCAGCGCCGTCCGGCGAACCGGCGGGCCTCCGGGCGCTTCCCTCCCCCCCACCGCGTGCGCCGCCGCTCCCCGCGTTCGCGCCGCCGGACTCCGGCTCGGCGGGGCCGCGGGCCCGCGGCCCCGCCGCGGCTAGGGCGCGTGCGGGCCCCGGCGCTGCGGCAGTGTGACGACGCCCGCCGTCGTGCCGTCGGGGACGCCCGCGGGCGGCAGGCCGGCGATCTGGCAGAGCAGGTCGCACCAGGCCGCGAGGTGCGCCGCGGCGTCCGGCGCCCCGTCGCGGCCCTCGCGCGGGGTCCAGGACGCCCGGATCTCGATCTGCGTCGCCGGGCGGCGGTCCGCGAGTCCACCGAAGTAGTGAGACCCCGCCCGGGTGACGGTGCCGCTCGGCTCCCCGTACGAGAGGTTCCGCGCCTCCAGCGCGCCGGTCAGCCAGGACCAGCACACCTCCGGCAGCAGAGGGTCCGCGGCCATCTCCGGCTCCAGTTCGGCGCGCACCAGCGTCACCAGCCGGAACGTGCCCCGCCACGCGTCGTGCCCGGCCGGGTCGTGCAGCAGGACCAGCCGGCCGTCCGCCAGGTCCTCGTCGTCGTCGACGACCGCCGCCTCCAGGGCGTACGCGTGCGGGGCGAGCCGCTGCGGCGGCCGGGCCGGGTCCACCTCGATCCCGGGCCGCGGCCGTGTTGCGCGGAGCGCGTCGACCGCGAGGCGGAACGCCCGCGGCACGGAGTTCCGCTCGGCGCCGTCCGTGCCCTCGGCGCCGTCGGATGGATCGGAGAACTGTCCCTGAGCCGCAGCCATGCGGGGAAGAGTAGGCGGAACGCGGGCCCGGCGCAGGGAGGGACACCCACCCGCGCTTGCTCCGTGCGCGCACATGCGAAGATTCTGGGCGTGAGCGCCAACGACCTTCCCCCGGCTCGGAGCACCGCCCCCGCAGGGGGCGCCCCGTCCGAGGGCCAGCAGACGACGACCGACGCCCTGCGGGACTCCGCCTTCCTGAAGGCGTGCCGACGCGAACCCGTGCCGCACACACCGGTGTGGTTCATGCGGCAGGCGGGACGGTCGCTGCCCGAGTACCTGAAGGTGCGCGAGGGCATCCCGATGCTGGAGTCGTGCATGCGGCCCGAGCTCGTCACCGAGATCACTCTGCAGCCGGTGCGCCGCCACAAGGTGGACGCCGCGATCTACTTCAGCGACATCGTCGTGCCGCTCAAGGCCATCGGCATCGACCTCGACATCAAGCCCGGAGTCGGCCCGGTCGTCGCCGAACCGATCCGCCGCCGCGAGGACCTCGCACGGCTGCGCGAGCTGACCCCCGAGGACGTCTCGTACGTCACCGAGGCGATCGGCATGCTCACCGGCGAGCTCGGCGCCACCCCGCTCATCGGCTTCGCCGGCGCCCCGTTCACCCTCGCCAGCTACCTCGTCGAGGGCGGTCCGTCCCGCAACCACGAGCACACCAAGGCACTCATGTACGGCGACCCGCAGCTGTGGGCCGACCTGCTCGACCGGCTCGCCGGGATCACCTCGGCCTTCCTGAAGGTGCAGATCGAGGCCGGTGCCTCCGCCGTGCAGCTCTTCGACTCCTGGGTCGGCGCGCTGGCTCCCGAGGACTACCGCCGCTCCGTCATGCCCGCGTCCGCGAAGGTCTTCGCCGCGGTCGAGGGGTACGGCGTGCCGCGCATCCACTTCGGCGTCGGGACCGGTGAACTGCTCGGCCCGATGGGCGAGGCCGGTGCGGACGTCGTCGGCGTCGACTGGCGCGTGCCGCTCGACGAGGCGGCCCGCCGCGTCGGGCCCGGCAAGGCGCTCCAGGGCAACCTGGACCCGGCGGTGCTGTTCTCCACCCGGGAGGCCGTCGAGGCCAAGACCCGCGAGGTCCTGGACGCGGCACGCGGCCTGGAGGGCCATGTCTTCAACCTCGGCCACGGCGTCCTGCCCACCACCGATCCCGACGCCCTGACCCGCCTCGTCGAGTACGTCCACACCCGGACGGCACGCTGACCGCCCGCGGCGGGCCGCGCCCCCGCTCCGGCCCACCCGTGGGCGGGCCCGCCGACGGCGCCGCCCACGGCGTCAGCCCGCCTTCGCCACCGCCGCCGTCGCCTTGCGAGCCGCCACCAGCACCGGATCCCAGACGGGGGAGAACGGCGGGGCGTAGCCCAGGTCCAGGGCCGTCATCCGCTCCACCGTCATCCCGGCGGTGAGCGCGACCGCCGCGACGTCCACACGCTTGGCCGCGCCCTCGCGCCCCACGATCTGGACGCCGAGGAGCCGGCCCGTACGCCGCTCGGCGAGCATCTTGACCGTCATCGGGGCCGCGTCCGGGTAGTACCCGGCACGGCTGGTCGACTCCACCGTGACCGTCACGAAGCGCAGGCCCACCGCGCGGGCCTCCTTCTCCAGCAGGCCCGTGCGGGCGATCTCCAGGTCGCAGACCTTGCTCACCGCGGTGCCCACCACCCCGGGGAAGGCGGCGTATCCGCCGCCGACGCCCGCGCCGATGATCTGGCCGTGCTTGTTGGCGTGGGTGCCGAGCGGGATGTGCCGCTCGCGGCCCGAGACGAGGTCCAGGACCTCGACGCAGTCGCCGCCCGCCCAGACGTTCTCGTAGCCGCGCACCCGCATCGACAGATCGGTGAGCAGACCACCGTGCGTCCCGAGGGGGAGCCCCGCCGCGCGTGCCAGCTCCGTCTCGGGCTCGACGCCGATGCCGAGCACCACCACGTCCGCCGGGAACTCCCCGTCCTCCGTGGCGACCGCCCGGACGCGCCCCCGCGGCCCTCCGGGCCCGGCAGCCACCCCCACGTCCGGCCCGGTGAGGATCTTGGTGACCTCCGCGCCGTTCACGGTGCTGATGCCCAGGCCGTCCATCGCCTCGTGCACCAGGCGGCCCATGTCGGGGTCCAGCGTCGCCATGGGCCGCTCGCCCCGGTTGACGACGGTGACCTCGAAGCCCCGCTTCAGCAGCGCCTCGGCCATCTCCACACCGATGTAGCCCGCGCCCACCACCACGGCACGGCGGCCCTCCAGCCCCGCCAGGGTGTCCAGCAGCGCCTGCCCGTCGTCGAGGGTCTGCACGCCGTGCACGCCCGGCGCGTCGATACCGGGCAGCCCCGGCCGCACGGGACGGGCCCCGGTCGCGATGACGAGCTTGTCGTAACCCGTCCACGACTCCGTGCCCGACTCCAGGTCCCGGGCCCTGACGCGCTGCCCCGGAACGTCGAGCTCGACGACCTCGGTGCGCATGCGCAGATCGATGCCGCGCTTCCGGTGCTCCTGCGGCGTCCGAGCGATGAGCGAGTCCCGCTCCGCCACGTCGCCGCCGACCCAGTACGGGATGCCGCAGGCCGAGTACGACGCGAAGTGGGACCGCTCGAAGGCGACGATGTCCAGTTCCCCGGGACCCCTGAGCCTGCGCGCCTGCGACGCGGCGGACATCCCCGCCGCGTCGCCGCCGATGACCACCATGCGTTCCATGCGGAACACGCTACGGGGGAGCGGCCGTTCAGTCCTGCCCGGGCCCCTGCGCCGGCGGGACTCCGGAATCCCGGGCGGTCCGCCGTGCCCGCAGCGGCCGGACCAGCCACCGCCACACCGCGTACAACAGCCCGAGCGCCGCGCCGAACGGGAACACCGCGGCCACCTCCACGACCACCCACCGCGCGGTCGACGCCAGCGCGTCCCAACCGCCCGCCAGCGCGTCCAGGAAGCCCGGAGCGCCCTCCTCACCCGGCCGTTCCCGCTCCTCGGGCTCGGGCAGCCGCAGCGTGACCGTCGCCATCGTCGTCCGGTCCGCCAGCGACGCCCGGCGGGCCGGCAGGGACTCGGGGGACGCGACACCGGCCCGGCCGTCCGAGCCGATGCCGTCCGGTCCGGAGGGGTTTGAGAGAGTGGAGGCATGCTGCCCTCGTCAGAGCACCCTCCGACCGGCGCCGGCCGCGTCGTCGTCATCGGCGGCGGGATCGCCGGCCTCGCGGCGGCCCACCGACTGGCCACGTCCGGTGTGCGGGTGACCCTGCTGGAGGCCACCGACCGGCTCGGCGGCAAGCTCCTGGCCGGAGAGATCGCCGGAGCCCCCGTCGACCTCGGCGCCGAGTCGGTGCTCGCCCGCCGGCCCGAGGCGGTCGCCCTCGCACGCGCCGTCGGGCTCGGCGACCGACTGCAGGCCCCCGCCACCACCACCGCCTCCGTGTGGACCCGCGACGCCCTTCGGCCCATGCCCCGAGGCCATGTGATGGGCGTCCCCGGCAGCCCCGAGGCACTGTCCGGGCTGCTGTCCGCCGAGGGCATCGCCAGGATCGGGCGGGAGCGCGAACTGCCCCCCGCCGAACTCGGGGACGACGTCGCCGTCGGCGGTTTCGTCGCCGAACGCCTCGGCCGCGAGGTCGTCGACCGGCTCGTCGAGCCGCTGCTCGGGGGCGTGTACGCGGGCGACGCCTACCGCATCTCCATGCGGGCCGCCGTCCCCGCCCTCTTCGACGCGGCCAGGGCCGCCGGGGGCAGCCTGCTGGAGGGCGTCCGCGAGGTGCAGCGCCGGGCCGCCGAGCGGCAGGAGACCGGTCCCGTGTTCATGGGCCTCGACGGCGGTATCGGCACCCTCCCGCCCGCGGTCGCCGACGCCGTCCGGGCCGCCGGCGGGGAGATCCTCACCGAGGCGCCCGTACTCGGCCTGGCCCGCGGCACCGGCGGCTGGCGGATCCGCACCGACGAGCGCGAGCTCACCGCGGACGGCGTCGTCCTCGCCACCCCCGCCTGGTCGGCCTGCGCGCTGCTCGCCGACGCCGCCCCGACCGCCTCCGCCGAGCTCGCCCGGGTCGAGTACGCGTCGATGGCGCTCGTCACCCTCGCGTACCGCAGCGCCGACACGGGCGCACTGCCCGCCGGCTCCGGCTTCCTCGTACCGCCGGTGGACGGCCGCACGATCAAGGCGTCCACCTTCTCCGCGCAGAAGTGGGGCTGGGTCGCCGACCGCGCCCCGGGGCTGTTCCTGCTGCGCACCTCCGTCGGCCGCCACGGCGAGGAGGAGCAGCTGGACCGGGAGGACGAGGACCTCGTCGCGGCCTCCCTCAAGGACCTCGCCGAGGCCACCGGACTCACCGCGCGCCCCGTCGCCACCGAGGTCACCCGCTGGATCGGCGGACTGCCGCAGTACCCGGTCGGTCACCTCGGCCGGGTCGCCCGCATCAGGGACGCCGTGGCCGCGCTGCCCGGGCTGCGGATCTGCGGGGCGGCGTACGACGGCGTGGGCATCCCCGCCTGCGTCGGCAGCGGACAGCGTGCGGCGGACGAGATCATCGCCACGGCCCCCCTGGTGCAGGGCACTGTCCGCGGCGGGCGAGAATAGCCCCATGAGTGCGCCCGAAAAGATCCCGAACGCCGGTAAGAAGGCGAAGGACCTCAACGAGGTCATCCGCTACACCCTGTGGTCCGTCTTCAGGCTGCGGGACGTGCTGCCGCAGGACGCGGACCGCGCCGGGTACGCGGACGAGGTCCAGGAGCTGTTCGACCAGCTCGCCGCGAAGGACGTCACCGTCCGCGGCACCTACGACCTGTCCGGTCTGCGCGCCGACGCCGACCTGATGATCTGGTGGCACGCCGAGACCGCGGACCAGCTCCAGGAGGCGTACAACCTGTTCCGCCGCACGCGCCTCGGCCGAGCGCTGGAGCCGGTGTGGTCGAACATGGCGCTGCACCGCCCCGCCGAGTTCAACAAGTCGCACATCCCGGCCTTCCTCGCCGACGAGACGCCGCGCGACTACGTCTCGGTGTACCCGTTCGTGCGCTCCTACGACTGGTACCTGCTCCCCGACGAGGACCGCCGCCGCATGCTGGCCGACCACGGCAAGATGGCCCGCGGCTACCCGGACGTTCGTGCCAACACGGTCGCCTCCTTCTCCCTCGGCGACTACGAGTGGCTGCTCGCCTTCGAGGCCGACGAGCTGTACCGGATCGTCGACCTCATGCGTCACCTCCGCGCCTCCGAGGCCCGGATGCACGTCCGCGAGGAGGTCCCCTTCTTCACCGGGCGCCGCAAGAGCGTCGCGGACCTGGTGGCCGGTCTGGCCTGACGGCCTCGAAGGACCTGGGGGCGGGCTCCCGCACGGGCGGCCCGCCTCCCCTCGACCCGGAAGATCAGACAGCGGGCGGCAGCACGCGCTCGACCGCGCGCTGGTCCAGCGACACCGGGTCCGGCTGCGGGTGCGCCGCACCGGCGTCCTGCCGGTCAGCAGGTACGCCTCCATGTGGCGGTTGACGCAGGCGTTGTCGCCGCCCGAGATGCCGTGCGTGCCCGCACCCCGCTCCGTGACCAGCACGGAACCCGCGAGGCGTTCCTGCAGCCTCAGGGCACCCGCGTACGGGGTGGCAGCGTCCCGCTCGGCAGCGAGGATCAGCAGCGGCGGCACGTCCCCCGGCCCCGTGCGCACGTCGACCGGACGCTGCCGCGGCGGCTGCCAGTACGCGCACGGCAGATTCATCCAGACATTGGCCCAGGTCTCGAACGGCGCCCGCCGTGCCAACGCGGTGTTGTCCCGGTCCCACACCGCCCAGTCCGCCGGCCATGGCGCGTCGTTGCACTGCACGGCCGTGTAGACGGCGTTGCCGTTCTCCTCCTCGGCCGCCGCCGAGGCACGTGGCTTCGCCTGCTTGACGAGTTGCCGCGGATCGCCCTTCAGATACGCCGACAGCGCGAGGGCGCGACGCGGCCAGTACAGGTCGTTGTAGACGGTCCGGGTGAACGCCGAGTGCAACTGGCCCGGCCCGACGGTGCCGTCCGCCGGTTTCCTCGCCAGCAGGGCGCGGGCCCGGTCGTAACTGCCCTGCACCTGCTGCGGAGTCGAGCCGAGACCGTACGTGGCGTGGTGCCGGGCGACCCAGGCGCGGAAGTCCGCCCAGCGGCTCTCGAACGCGAGCGACTGCTCCAGGTTGCTGCGGTACCAGACCCTCGCCGGGTCCGGGTCGACGGGCGAGTCGAGCACCATGCGCCGCACCCGCTCGGGGAACATCACCGCGTACAGGGCACCCAGGTAGGTGCCGTAGGAGGCGCCCAGGAAGGTGAGCCGCCGCTCGCCGAGGGCGGCCCTCAGCACCTCCAGATCACGGACGTTGTTCAGCGAGTGGTAGTGCCGCAGCGCGGGACCGGCGTTGTGGGCGCAGCCGCGTGCGTACGCCCGCGCCCGAGCGATGCCCCTCCGCTTCTCGGCGGCGGAGGGGTGGACGGGAGCGGCGGTGGGGCCCTTGGTGAACTCCACCGGGTGGAGGCAGGAGATCGGCGCGGAGCGGCCCACGCCGCGGGGCGCGTAGCCCACCATGTCGTACGCCTCCGCGATGCGCTTCCACGCGGGCTCCTTGGCGAGCGCGGGGAAGTACATGCCGGAACCGCCGGGGCCGCCGGGGTTGTAGAGGAGTGCGCCCTGCCGATCCGCCGGCCTGCCCGTCGCCTTCACCCGGCTGACGGCGAGACCGATCTGCCGGCCCCACGGGTCCGCGTAGTCGAGCGGGACCCGGACGACGGCGCACTCGACGGTGGGCGGCAGGTCCTCCTCCGCGGGGCAGGCCCCGAACGTGACGCCGGCGGCCACGGCACGGGCGGCGGCGACCACGGTTCCGCGGTCCTCCCGCGTGCCGTGCGGGGGTGCACCGGCGGCAGGGGCCGCCGTGAGTGCGGAGAGGATCAGGGAGCCGGCGGCTCCGTACAGGGCTGCTGCTCTCATCGCGTTCCCTTCGCGCCACCGGTCGTGGCTCGAAGGTCACCAGAACACCGGACTTTGTAAAGGATCTTGTTCGGGTGTCGCGGTCGATGACCCTTTTGCGGCACGCGTGATGTTTCACATGTCAGACGGGACGCGTCCGCTCCGGGGTGTCGGCCGTCGGCCGTCTGGCGTCCGCTGCCGGGCGTCACGCCTCCGGCGCCGGGTCCGGGTCCGGCGCGTGACATCGGCTCCGGGCGCCACGGGAATTCCGGGCGGGGGCCGCCGCGACCCGGGGCGGGTGCGGCGAGGACCCGCCCGGGGCCGTGCTCCCGGCCCGGGGCCGGGAGCATCGGCGGGCCCGTTCGTACCGCGCCCCGGCTCCGGGCCGGCGCGCCCCGGTACCGGAAGCCCTCGACCCGGAAGGGGCGTCGGCGTGGCACAGCGGTCGTCCCGGAGGGGCGGGCCGTCAGGTCGAACCGCCTCCGCAACTCGAGCCGCCGCCCGAACCGCCTCCGCAACTCGAGCCGCCGCCGGAACCGCCTCCGCAACTCGAGCCGCCGCCGGAACCGCCTCCGCAACTCGAGCCGCCGCCGGACGATCCGCCGCACCCGCCGCTGCAACCACCGCCCGAGCCGCAGGAACTGCCGCCCGCCCCGCCGCAGCCTCCGCCGCCCGAGCAGCCGCCGGAGGCCGCGCACCACACGGCGACGGGGACGTAGGCCGCGGTGTCGGACGTACCGCTGTGGCCGCTGCGTCCGGCGCGGGCACCGGCCCGGGAAGGCCGCCCGCCGCCGGTGCGCACCAGCCTGGCCGCCGCGATCAACTGCGCCTGGAGCACGGGGTCGGGAACGGCGCGCAGCCCGCCGAACGCCACCAGATGGCCGGCGTCGGTGCGGTGGGCGTGCGCCGCCCGGTAATCCGCGGCCGCGCGGTGCCCCGCGGCGCCGACGCGGCGGCGGGCCCGGGAGGAGCAGACCGCCGCGACGACCACCCCCGCGAGGCACGCGGGAAGGACCTTGACGACGAACGGGAACGGTATGTCGGAGAAGCCCTCGTGGAACGCGTACTGCACGAACGTCGCGACGAGCGAGACCGGCAGCAGCACCAGGGACAGTACGAGCTGCCAGGTGGACCAGGTCTTCCAGCGCCGGACGTCGCCGGGCGCGATCATCAGCCCCCGCGCCGCGAGCCCGTCGCCGATCTCCTGTACGGCGGGATTGCGCATCACCGCGAGCCGCAGGTCGTGCAGCGCCCCGCTCGGGGCCCGTGTCAGCTCGTCCAGGACGGCGCGTTCGACGTGGTCGTGGGCGACGGGCCGACGGACGGCGACGATGCCCGGCCCTCCGACCATCAGCCGCCCGTCCGTGACCATGGCGGTCAGCGCGGTGTCCACCGCCCTGGCGGGCCCGCCGTTGAGGAACGCGGCCTCCATGAGGTCGTGCACCGGGCCGCCGGGGCCTCTGCGAGCCCGCGCCAGGCCCCTGATGACCAGGGCCGAGGAGACACCCACGGCGAGATACACGATGACGGCGAGTACGTTCGGCGACATCCGGGTTCACCTCCTGACCAGAGCGGCGCGGGCCGCGCGGACGAAGCGCGTGGCGCGGCGCGGCGGGCGCGGCGCCGCCCGGTCCTGCCACCAGTGGGTGAGCCTTCGGCGTGCGACCGGGTCCTCCGGCCGGGCCGCGACCAGCAGATGCTCGGCGAAGTCCAGCGCGTCCCGGCGGTAACCGTCGCGCATCGGGCGGGTCTTGGCGTAGTCGAGGTACGCGGGCCGGTAGCCGGCGCCGAGGATCTCCGGCAGTTCGGGCGCCACCTTGGCGACGACGTCGGCCCGCTTGGCCGCGAGGGCACGGATCTGCACCCTCAGCCGCCGGGCGTCGAAGCCCTCCGGCGCGGGCGTCCCGGCGACCAGCGCGGACAGCAGAGCGGCCTGCGCGAGCCCGAGCCGCTCCCGCGCGGCCACGTACGCACCCGTGAGTGGATCCGTACCGGCAGCCGTACCCGGGCTCGGCCCCGTGAGTGGATCGGCACCCGTACCCGCAACCGGGTTCGGCCCCGTACCTGCGACCGTGCTTGGTCCAGCATCCGCATCCGCATCCGCATCCGGGTTCGGCGCCGGAGCCGCTGTCGTCGCGTGGGTACGGGACGCCGGATCGTCCGTCGCACCCGCCGCGTCCGCTTCGTGGGTACGCGTGGCCGGAGCGCCCTGCACCCGTGTGCGAGGTGCCCGTCGCGGGGGCGCGGCGAGGGTCGCGCGGATGGTCTCCAGTTCCGCCGCCAGTTCCTCCTCGGGCGGGAAGTCGTCGTCCCGCTCCAGCAGCACCCCGGGTGGGTCGGTGCGCGAGCGTAGCTCGGCGAGGATGTCGAGGACCGGCCGCGGCACGGGGTGGGCGTGGGTGTCGTGCCAGACGCCGTCCCGCTCCAGACCGCCCGCGACATGGACGTACGCGATCGCCCCGACGGGTAGCTCGTCCAGGGCCCGGACCGGGTCCTCGCCCCGGTTGACGTGGTTGGTGTGCAGATTGGCGACGTCGATCAGCAGCCGTACCCCCGTGCGCTCGACGAGTTCCGCGAGGAACTGGCCCTCCGTCATCTCCTCGCCGGGCCACGAGATCAGGGCGGCGATGTTCTCCAGGGCGAGCGGTACCGGCAGGCCGTCCTGGGCGATCCGGACGTTCTCGCAGAGGACGTCCAGCGCGTCGCGGGTGCGCGGGACGGGGAGCAGATGCCCCGCCTCCAGCCGGGGTGAGGCGGTGAGCGGACCGCCCGCGCGGACGAAGGCGATGTGCTCGGTGACGAGCGGCGCCCCCAGCGCCTCGGCGCGCGCGGCCAGATCGGCCAGCCTGCGTGCGTCCGGCCGTTCCGCCCCGCCGAGTCCCAGCGAGACACCGTGCGGGACGACCGTGACGCCCCGCTCCCTCAGCCGCCCGAGCGAGTCGGGGAGATGGCCGGGGCAGACGTTCTCCGCGACGACCTCGACCCAGTCGAGACCGGGAAGCCGTTCCACGGCAGCGGCGATCTCCGGGCGCCAGCCGATACCGATTCCGAGCCTGTCGGGCTGCTTCATGGGTCCCCCTCCTCCACGTGTGCAAGGGTCATGGCCCCGTGGGGCCCTGCCCAATCCGGAGGAGGGGACGTTCAGAGCTTCATTTGAGGTTGCGGGCCCCGGGCCGGGGAATCCCGGCCCGGGGCCCCGGGGGACCGCGACCCCGTCGTCAGTTGCTCGCCCCGGGAGCCGGGCGGTTGGTGTTGACCGCCGTCGGCGGTCCCGGCTGGGTCGAGGGACGCGAGGTGGTCTCGGTCTGGGCCGGCGGCACGGCCGGGGTCGGCGCGGGCGGCAGGTTCCCGTCCGGCGGCGGCGGGCCCGTGGGGCTGGCCGTGGCACCGCCGGCCGCCTCGTTGGCGATCGAGTCGAAGTCGACCATGCCGGTGTTCTCCAGCATGGTGATGTGGTCGAGCACCGTCTGGTTGGCGTCGGACGCCAACTGGCGTATCAGGGTGTTTCGGGTGGTGTGGCGGACCTGGGCGATGAGGGAGAAGACCTTGCCGTGCGCATTGCGCAGCAGGTTCGCGAACTTGTACTCGTACTCGCGGCCGCTGGCCGCCGACAGTTCTCTCAGCCAGCCCTGCTGCTGCTCGTTGGGCACGTTCGGCAGCTCCACGCCGAGCTTCGCCGCCACGTCGCGTGCGCGCTGGTCGAGGTCGGTGTGACCGACGATGAGGTGGTCGCCCGCGTCCTTGATCGCCTGTGTCGGGGCGCGTTCGAGCGCCTGCTGCCCGGCGGGGAGCTCCCACAGGCCGGCGAGCCGCACCTTGACCAGGAAGTCACGGTCGGTCGCCGTCAGCGGCCCCCACTGGGTGGACACGGACGAGGCGTTGAGATTGGCCTGGCCAGTCCCGGACCGGTCGGCGTAGGACCATACGGGGAAAGCGAGCGCGCCCACTGTGGCGACCAGTGCCGCGATGATGAGAGCTGTCCCGTTGACGCGACGCAGCAAGTGTGCCTCCCGATCCGATGTGCGTACCGCGGAACCGCCGGTGACGGAACCGGCGACTCAGACTGCTTGGCAGTACCGGAAGGTACGTTCGGGAGACCTGATCCGTTCAGCCCCGCTCGGGGAAGATTCGTTTCCGTACCGGATGGTCGGCGACGACCGTCACGGAGCCGGGGGCGATCTCCGTGAAACCGGCGTCCCGGACCGTCGGCAGGCCGCTCGTGGCGAGTTCCGCCCAGCGGCCGGCGGCGGCTGTCCGGACGGCCAGGGGGAACCCGGCGTCGCGCCACGCCGCGCGTCCGGCCTCGTCCATGTCCCACCACAGCAGTTGCGCGCCGTGGCCGACCTGGGCCATCTCCTTGCCCGTGGACATGCGCAGCTCCGGGTTGAGCCAGAGCAGGGCGCGGTCCGGGCCGACGTCACCGACCGGTTCGTCGGGGTCCTCGAGCTCCGTGCCCGACACCTGGAGCTTCGACAGTTCCCTGGGCCAGCCGTCCAGCGGCACCGGCGGGAACACCCGGACCTCCGCCCCGGCCCCGGCCACCGTGATGCCCGGCAGTTCGGACGCCTTGCGCCACTCGGCGCCGCGCGCCCTGCGCACCACCTTCCGGATCCGGCCGTCCTGCCAGTCCCGTACGCGCTCGGCCCACTCGCCGTCCCCGGAGGACCGGTCGTCGGAGAGCATCACCACGACCGCGCGGGCGGCGGTCTCCAGCGCGTCGGTACGGGACGGCGGCGCGGTCCTCTCGATCCGGACGACGAGCGGCAGGACGAACTGGGGGGCCTCGTCGCGCGGTGTCGGCTCCTGCCGGAAGGGGCTGCCGTGGCTGTCGGGACTGCCCGGGCAGTCGGGATGGTCGGGGCTGTCGGGACAGCCGGGGCGGTCGGTGCTGTTCACCCGCACAGTCTGCCAGTCGGCGGGGGAGCGGCCGGGGGCCCGGGGCCTGCGGTTCGGCGGAACCGCCCGCCGGAGGGAACGCGCTGCTCGCACCGCTCCTCCTCGGCACCCGGCCGGCGCCGGCGGCACATCACCGCCCGTTGCCTGACGATGCGTCAAGAAACTTTCTTTGCGGGGGCGATGAACAAACACGGGTGCGCCGCCCGTATGAAGGGCCGGACGCGTCCCCCTCCCGGTCCCCCTCGGCGACCGGAGTCCGTTCCCCCGCAGGAGGCGAAGAGTTGAGTCACAGGCGTATACCCAAGCGGAAGGCGATACTCGCCGGAGCCGGAGCGGTGGGCATAGCCGCAGCCGCCGTACTGCTGCCGAATGCCAACGCTTCGCAGTCCGGCTCCGAGGACGACAAGATCGCTCCCAGAAAGATGAGCGCCGCCTCGGCCGCGGATCTCCTCCAGCAGCTGGGCAAGCAGCTCGGCGACTCCTACGGCGGCGCCTACTACGACGCGTCGAAGCAGCAGCTCATCGTGAACGTCGTCGGCAACGACAACGATGTGAACATCGAGATCAAGCGGGCCGGTGCGGTGGCCCGCAGCGTGCAGAACAGCTTCTCCACGCTGAAGTCCGCGACCCGCTCGCTCTCGAGCGAGGCCGCCGTCCCGGGTACGGCCTGGGCCATCGACCCGAGGAACAACCAGATCCTGGTGACCGCCGACCGCACCGTCACCGGCGACCGCTGGAACACCGTCGAGTCGGCCGTCGAGTCGCTCGGCGACGGGGTGGCCCGGCTCCAGAAGTCGAAGGGCGAGTTCAAGCCCCTCCTGGAGGGCGGGGACGCCATCTTCAGCGGCGGTTCGCGCTGCTCACTCGGCTTCAACGTCACGACCCAGGACGGGCAGCCCGGATTCCTCACGGCCGGCCACTGCACCGCCGCCTCCGAACAGTGGTCCGAGCAACAGGGCGGTCAGCCCGTCGGCACCGCCCAGGAGTCCGTCTTCCCCGGTGAGGGCGACTTCGCGCTCGTGACGTACGACGACCCGAACACCGAGGCGCCGAGCGCCGTCGACCTGGGCAACGGACAGCTCCTGGAGATCCGGCAGGCCGCCGACGCGGCCGTCGGCCAGGAGGTCTTCCGCATGGGCAGCACCACCGGCCTCAACGGCGGCCAGGTGACCGGTCTGAACGCCACCGTGAACTACCCCGAGGGCACCGTCAGCGGATTGATCCAGACCAACGTCTGCGCCGAGCCGGGCGACAGCGGCGGCGCGCTGTTCACCCGGGACGGCAACGCGATCGGTCTGACGTCCGGCGGCAGCGGCGACTGCACCTCGGGCGGCGAGACCTTCTTCCAGCCGGTCACGACCGCGCTCGAGGCGGTCGGCGCACAGATCGGCTGACCGCCACCCGCCGGGCCGGGCGGCGGTCCGCGGCGCCCGGATGGCCTGCCGAGGTGGAGAGACGGCACGCGGCCACGACGGAGAGCGAGGGGAGGAGGGAGGGACAGCGACAGCGGCCCCGGGCATCGGCGGATGCCCGGGGCCGCTGTCGCTGTCCCACTCCCTGTCGCTGCGACCGCGAGCCGGGGCAACCGGCACCGGCCTCGGCCCCAGGGCTCAGCCGCTCCCCAGCAGGAGCTTCCTGCTCGCCTCGACGTCGAAGTCACCCTTCGGGTACTGCGGGTCGAGCTCCTCCAGGTGTTCCAGCAGCAGCCGGCTCACTGCCCAATTGCGGTACCACTTGCGGTCGGCGGGCACGACGTACCAGGGTGCCTCGGGAAGCGAGCAGCGCTGCAGGGCCCGTTCGTACGCCTTCTGGTAGGCCGGCCACAGGGCCCGCTCCTGGATGTCCCCCTGGTTGAACTTCCAGTGCTTGTCCGGGTTGTCGAGGCGTGCCAGCAGCCGGCGCCGCTGCTCCTCGGGGGAGATGTGGAGGAAGACCTTCACGATGGTGAAGCCGTCCTCCGCGAGGGCCCGCTCGAAGGCGTTGATCTCGTCGTAGCGGCGGCGGATCCGTTCGCGCGGCACCAGGTCGCGGACCCTCGCGATAAGGACGTCCTCGTAGTGCGAGCGGTCGAAGATCCCGATGTCGCCTGAGCGCGGCAGTTCCCGGGCGATCCGCCAGAGGAAGTGGTGGTCCCGCTCCTCCGTCGTGGGGGCCTTGAACGCCTTGATCCGGCAGCCGGCGGGATTGAAGTGACCGATGACGTGCTTGACGGTGCCGCCCTTGCCGCTGGTGTCCATGCCCTGGAGGATCAGCAGCAGCCGGCGCCGGTCGCCCGCCGACGCCGCCGCGTACAGCCGCTCCTGCAGGTCCGCCAGGCGCCTGCCCGCCGCCGCGGCCGCCTCCAGGCCCGCGACCTTGTCCCGCGGACCGGCCGGGACCCCGCCCGGGTCGTACGAGGAGAGGTCGAGGCGACCGCCCGCCGGGACGCGCAGCACGTCACGGAGCCGGCCGGGGTACCGGTCGGCGACCTCGTCCGGAGCCGGAGCCGGAGCCGGAGGCGGAGGCGGGGCGGGGTCCGGGTCCGCAGCCCGGCCCGGGTCCGGAACCGAGTCGGGAAGCGGGTCGGGGAGACGCCCGCTGCGGCCGTTCTTCGTGGTCATCCTGGTCACCTCGGGTCTCTCCCGGCCGTCTCCGACCCCGGTCCCGTCCGGCCACCGGTCTCGTCCGACCGCCGGCGTTCCCGGGGAGGGGCTTCGTGCGCCGGCCACCGGTGCTCCCGAGGGTCTCCCCGGGTCCGTCCGGCCCTCCGATCCTCCACCGGATCCGGTACCGGCGCGAGCGACGCCCGGTCCGCCGGCGCGGCGGCACCCGGAGCCCACGGCACGGCAGGGGGAGCGGCGGGGCGGGGGAGCGGCGGCGGCGATCTCTGCGCGCCGACCGGCGCACGGAAGCGATCCCTGCGCCCGTCGGCGGTGGCACCCCCGGCACCGGCACCGGCACCGGCCCCGGACGCCCGCGGGCCCGGACGCCTCTGCCCCTGATCCGGACGCCCCCGCCCCGGCCCTGGGGGTCCCGATCAGGGCCCGGACGTGCCGGTCCCAGGGCCGGGTCGCGGGGATCAGCACCAGGGTCCGGTCACCGCGAACGTCGTACCCGGGGTGTAGCAGTTGACGTACATCGTGCCGCCGTCCGGCGAGAACGTGACGCCCGCGAACTCGCCCCACTCGGGCTCCTCCGGGGTGCCGATGTCCTGGCGGTTGCGCGCCATCGCGTACACCTCGCCCCGCTTGGTCACCCCGTACACGTGCTGGGCGCCGTTCCCGTCCTCCGCCACCATCAGCCCGCCGCCCGGGGCGAGACAGATGTTGTCCGGGGATTCGCCGGGGAGTTGCACGTCGGTCGCCGGCCCGAAGACGATGACCAGGGTCAGCCGCCGCCGCCGCGGTTCGTACCGCCACACCTGCCCGAAGTGGTCGGCCGCCGAGCCCTCGGCGCTGCGGGCGAAACTGGAGACGAAGTAGACGGACGAGCCGCCCCAGTAGCAGCCCTCCAGCTTCTGGGCGTGGGTGATGCCCTTCGGGCCGAAGTCCTGCAGCCGGATGGGCGTCCGGCGGGCCTGCGGATCGGGCACGGGGACCCACTCGACGCCGTCGAACCGGGCGCCCGTCTCCTGGATCGCGGACAGGTCCGGCAGCCCCGGGACCCGCATCGCCTCAAGCCGTCCCCCGGCCCGCAGCGAGCCCCTGCCGCCGAGCGGTTTCTCCGGCAGGAAGCGGTAGAACAGCCCGAACGGCCTCTCGAAGGCGTCCTCCGTCTCGTAGACGATCCCGCTGCGCGGATCGACCGCGACGGCCTCGTGCTGGAAGCGGCCCATCGCGGTCAGCGGTACGGCGCCGGTCCGGCGCGGATCGGCGCCGTCCACCTCGAAGACGAAACCGTGGTCCTTGGTGCAGCCGTTGGTGCCGGCCTTGTCCTCGGTCTCCTCGCAGGTGAGCCAGGTTCCCCAGGGGGTGGGCCCACCCGCGCAGTTGACCGCGGTGCCGGCGATGGCGACGCGTTCGTCGAGGACGTTGTTGCGGCCGTCGAGGGTGAGCGCCGTACAGCCGCCCTCGGCCGCCGGGTCGTAGGTGAGGCCGTCGACGACGGGGACGCCGATGCGGGCGTTGTGCCGGTTCTCGTGGTTGCGTACGAGGTGGACCCTGCCCCGGCGTCCCGGCAGTGCGGCCATGCCGTCGTGGTTGCCGGGCACCGGGCCCTCGCCGGAGCGCAGCGGCTCGCCCTCGCGGGAGAGCACCCGGTAGCGGAAACCTTTCGGCAGGTCGAGGAGGCCGTGCGGGTCCGGGACGAGCGGGCCGTAGCCGGAGTGGCCGCGGGCGGCGGCCGTACCCACGAAGAGCTCCGAGAAGGCCCCGGCGAAGGCGATTCCGGCGACTGCGGCACCCGTGCCGGCGAGTACCCGGCGCCGCGTCGCGGAGGAGGCTCCGGGGTCGCCCGGGGGTTCGGAGGCCCCGCCCCCGGCAACCCCTCGTGATTCCTGCGTGCGTTCTGCGGTCATGAGGCAACTCCCTGTTGGCGGACAGAGATGTGACCCGCATGTGTGTACCAGGCGTGTGGTCACGCGTGAAGCATGCGGGTCACCGTGCCCCGTGGGACGCGCGGTGCTGCGTGAGCGACGGCCGCGCGGTGCCGCCCGAGTGGTGAGGGCCCCGCGCGGGCGGTGAGGCGCTGCCGCGCGAACTTCGCCGTGCTGTGCGAACTTCGCCGTGCCACGGAACATCGCCGTGCCGCGCGAACCCCCCCCGTGCTACGGAACTTCGCCTACGCGAGCTTCGCCGTCAGCGTGATCGTCGTACCCGAAAGGGCCTGGCTCACCGGGCAGTTCTTCTTGGCCTCCTCGGCGGCCGTCTGGAAGCCCTCCTGGTCGAGCCCGGGAACCTGGCCCTCGACGGTCAGGTGGATGCCCGTGATGCCCTCGCCCGGCTGGAACGTGACGTCGGCCTTGGTCTCCAGGCGGGTGGGCGGTGTGCCGGCACCCGCGAGACCGTGCGAGAGGGCCATGGAGAAGCAGCTGGAGTGGGCGCCGGCGATCAGCTCCTCCGGGCTGGTCCTGCCGTTCGCCTGCTCGGCTCGCGACGGCCAGGAGACGGGGAAGTCGCCGATGCCGGACGAGTCGAACGTGACGACGCCGGAGCCGGAGAGCAGGTCGCCGTCCCAGACGGTGTGGGCCTGGCGCGTGGTGGCCATGATGGATCCCTTCTCAAAGCATTCAATGAATCGGTTCCAACCGGGCCCAACCTACTGGAACCTACTGTTCGACGAGGCCTTTGGCGTCCCGCGCGAGTGCCGTCAGCCGGGAGATGGCCCGGAAGTACTTCTTCCGGTACCCGCCCTTCAGCATCTCGTCGCTGAACAGCCGGTCGAAGGGGAGGCCTGAGGCCAGTACCGGCACCTCCCGGTCGTAGAGCCGGTCCGCGAGCACGACGAGCCGCAGTGCCGTCGACTGGTCCGGCACCGGCCGCACGTCGGTGAGGCAGACCGCGCGCACGCCGTCCGTCAGCGCGCCGTAACGGCTGGGGTGCACCCGTGCGAGATGCTCCAGCAGCTGCGGGAAGTCGTCGAGCGAGGCGCCCTCGGTGGCGTGCGCGGCCCGGGTGACCTGCTCGTCCGAGAACGGCGCGGGCGCCTCGGGCAGGCCGCGGTGGCGGTAGTCCTCGCCGTCGATCCGCAGCGGCCGGAAGTGCGCGGACAGACCCTGGATCTCGCGGAGGAAGTCGGCGGCGGCGAAGCGGCCCTCACCGAGCTTGCCCGGCAGGGTGTTGGAGGTCGCCGCGAGGGCGACGCCCGCCTCGACGAGTTTGCCGAGCAGCGTCGACACGAGAACGGTGTCGCCCGGGTCGTCCAGCTCGAACTCGTCGATGCACAGCAGCCGGTGACCGCTCAGGGTCTTCACCGTCTGCTGGAAACCGAGCGCGCCGACCAGGTTCGTCAGCTCCACGAAGGTGCCGAACGCCTTGAGGGACGGCTCGGCGGGTGTGGCGTGCCAGAGCGAGGCGAGGAGATGGGTCTTGCCGACGCCGTAGCCGCCGTCCAGGTAGACCCCCCTGGGTGCGGCAGGCGCCGCGGGCCTCTTCGCGAACCAGCGGCGCCTGCCGCTGCCGGTGGCGTGCGCACCGCCCAGACCCGCGGCGAACGAGCCCAGCACCGTGACCGCCTCGGCCTGGCTGGGCTGGTTCCGATCGGGGACGTACGTCTCGAAGCGCACCGAGTCGAAGCGCGGCGGCGGCACCATCTCCGCGACCAGGCGGTCGGCGGGGACACGGGGCTCGCGGGCGCACAGCGAGAGCGGGACGGCTTCGGTCATGGGGGTGGTCGACACAACCCCCCACTCTACTGAGTCCGGAGGGACGGCCGCCCCGCGCGTCCAGCGCCCGGGGACGGCAGGCGTCCTCGCACGTCAGGGCCACCCCGGGCAGTCGCACGTCCCCGCGTCCCACGCTCCCGGAACGGCGAGTGCCCGGGAGCGGCCGTCGGACCGGCCTCGGACGGATCTCGCACCGGCCTCGGACGGATCTCGCACCGGCCTCGGACGGATCTCGGAGGTGCCGTCGGAAGAGCTCTTGGAAGGGGCCTCGGAGCGGCCGTCCGAGCCGCGTGCCCGCTAAGCCGGAGGAGGGTCGCTCCCGGGGCTCCCCGTGGGGCCCCTCGTCGCACGTGCCCCTCGGCGGCGGAGCACCTGTGCCCGCGGCCCGCGGTACGCGAGCGGGACGTACGAGACCGAGGACGTATGCGAGCGGGGACGTATGCGAGCGGGGCGTACACGACCCGGACGTGCGCGAGCGGAGCGTACATGCCGGGATGTACCCGACCGGGGCGTACACGACCGGGAGCCTCGACGCGAGGTCGCCGCCGCCGGCGTGCCTGCTCCGGCGGCCGCGTCATGTGGACGCACGGCCGTGCCAGACTGCTCGGTATGCGACGTCTGTTCCCCCTGCCCGACCCCAGCGACCCCGCCGGCGCCCGTGCCGCGACCGACCGCGAGTGGGGGCTGGACGAGCTGGCCGACGCCTACGCCTATCCGGCCACGGAGGTCCCCTGGCTCCGGGCGAACATGGTCTCGTCCCTCGACGGGGCCGCCCAGCACGACGGGAAGTCGCAGCCGCTGTCGTCCGACTCGGACATGCGGATCTTCGGCACCCTGCGGGGGCTGGCCGACGCCGTGGTCGTCGGTGCGCAGACGGTACGGCAGGAGGGCTACCGCCCCGCCCGTGCCCGGGACGCCTTCGCGGGCCGCCGTGCGGCCGCCGGACAGGCCCCCGCCCCCGTGATCGCCGTGGTGAGCGCGAGCCTCGACCTCGACTTCTCCCTGCCGCTCTTCACCTCCCCCCTGGTGCCGACGCTGGTCCTCACCGGGGCCTCCGCGCCGCCGGAGCGGGTCGCCGCCGCGGAGGGGGCCGGGGCGGAGGTCCTCGTCGCGGGCGACGGGACGGGCGTCGACCCTGCCCGCGCCGTCGAGGTGCTGGCCGGACGCGGCCTGCGGCGGCTGCTCACAGAAGGGGGGCCGAGGCTCCTGGGTCAATTCGTCGGATCCGGGGTACTCGACGAGCTGTGCCTGACGGTGTCGCCGACGCTCACCTCCGGCTCCGCCCAGCGGATCGCGTACGGAACCGACCGGGCGGTGCCGGAGCGTTTCGCGCTGGCGTCCCTGCTGGAGGAGGCCGGGTTCCTCTTCACCCGATACCGTCGGACTTGACGTTCGCGACAGGTTATGTACCGGTTTGCTCCGGCCGGGCACACTACTCGCAGACCCCGTACGGACACGGGGAAGGACGGTTCCGGCAGAAGGGCTCCTGACGTGTTCACAAGCGTACTGATGATCGAGAAGCCCCTCACGGCGACCGACGTGGAATTCGTCACGACGCTGCACGGGGACGAGCCCGTGTCGTTCATCGTGCTCATGCAGCCGCGCGGCGACCAGGCCGATCTGCTGTTGCGCGCCATCGACGACGTGGCCATGGGCGAGCTCAAGGAAGCCGTCCGCGAGGGCGAGGAGCCCGAGGGCGCGAAGGCCCGGCAGCCTGCGGAGCTCGCCCTCGTGCACTCCCTGAACGCCCTGCGGGCCGCCGGGGCCGAGGCGGTCGGCCAGGTCGTCGAGGAGCACCCGATCGACAAGATGAAGACCGTCGTCGAGGAGGCCGGAGCCGACGAGGTGATCGTCCTGACCGCGCCCCACTACGTCGAGGAGTTCTTCCACCGCGACTGGGCCTCCCGTGCCCGGCACAAGGTCGGCGTACCGGTGCTGAAGCTCTTCGCGCACAGCGAATAGGCTGGGGCCCTCGTACGACGTCGCACCCTGGGAGACACGCGCATGGCATCCGGCATCCCCAACGCCATGGAACGGCCGCACTTCATCGGCATCGGCGGCGCAGGAATGTCCGGGATCGCCAAGATCCTCGCCCAGCGGGGCGCCAAGGTCGCGGGCAGTGACGCCAGGGAGTCCGCGACGGCCGAGGCGCTGCGGGCGCTGGGCGCGACCGTGCACATCGGGCACGCCGCAGAGCACCTCGCGGACGACGCGACCTGCGTCGTCGTCTCCAGCGCCATCCGCGCCGACAACCCCGAGCTGGCCCGTGCCGCCGAGCTCGGCGTACCGGTCGTCCACCGATCGGACGCCCTCGCCGCGCTGATGCGCACCTCGCGCACCATCGCGGTGGCAGGCACGCACGGCAAGACCACCACCACGTCGATGCTGGCCGTGGCCCTGACGGAGCTGGGGCTCGATCCGTCGTACGCCATCGGCGGCGACCTGGCCGGGCCCGGCACGAATGCCCGGCACGGAGACGGCGACCTGTTCGTCGCCGAGGCCGACGAGAGCGACCGCAGCTTCCAGAAGTACGACCCGGACGTCGCGATCGTCCTCAACGTCGAGCTCGACCACCACGCCAACTACGCCTCCATGGACGAGATCCACCAGTCCTTCGAGGCCTTCGTCGCCAAGATCCCGGCCGGCGGAACACTGGTCGTCGGCGAGCACGTCGGAGCCCGCGAGCTGGCCTCTCGGGTATCCGGCCGCCCGGACCTCACCGTCGTCACCGTCGGTGAGGACGAGGGTGCCGACGTCCGGATCCGCTCGATCACGCCCCACGGCATGACCAGCGAGGTCACGGTCGTCCTTCCGGACGCCGCGGAGATCACCTTCACCGTCTCCGTCCCCGGACGCCACTACGCGCACAACGCCGCCGCCGCCCTCGCCGCCGGCGCCCGGCTGGGCCTGGACCCGGCCGGGCTGGCCCGCGCCCTCACGGCCTACACCGGTGTGGGCCGCCGCCTCCAGCTCAAGGGCGAGGTGAAGGGCGTCCAGGTCATCGACTCCTACGCGCACCACCCCACCGAGATGACCGCGGACCTGGAGGCCATGCGCGCCGCGGCGGGTGACCGGCGGCTGCTCGTCGTCTTCCAGCCGCACCTGTTCTCCCGCACCCAGGAGCTCGGCGCCGAGATGGGCCGGGCCCTCGCGCTCGCCGACGCCTCCGTGGTCCTCGACATCTATCCGGCCCGCGAGGACCCGATCCCCGGCGTCACCAGCGCGATGATCATCGATGCCGCGGAGGCGGCGGGCGCACGGGTGACCCCCGTCCACGACAAGGAGAGCGTCCCGGAGGTGCTCGCGGGAATGGCCGCACCCGGGGATCTGGTTCTCACCATGGGGGCCGGCGATGTGACGGACCTCGGTCCGAAGATCCTGGCCCGTCTGTCGGACTGAGGCCCTTCGGGGCCGTAGTGGTGAGGGAGACCGATCATGGCCTACGACGTCGACAAGCCGGACGAGCAGTGGCGCGCGGAGCTGAGCCCCGCGGAGTACGCCGTGCTCCGGCAGGCCGGGACCGAGCCCGCCTTCACCGGTGAGTACACGGACACCAGGACCAAGGGTGTGTATTCCTGCCGGGCGTGCGGTGCCGAGCTCTTCACCTCCGGTGAGAAGTTCGAGTCGCACTGCGGCTGGCCGTCCTTCTACGACCCGAAGGACTCGGACGCGGTGGAACTGCTGGAGGACCGGACGTACGGCATGGTCCGCACGGAGGTCCGGTGTGCGCGCTGCGGCTCGCACCTCGGGCACGTCTTCGAGGGCGAGGGCTATCCGACGCCCACGGACCAGCGCTACTGCATCAACTCGATCTCGCTGAGGCTGGAGCCGGCCGAGGACTGAGGGGTCCGCGCCGTTCGCCGGTCAGTCTCGATACCAGGGAGTACGAATGAGCACTGTCGGTTGGGAGGAGACGAAGCGCAAGCTGCGCGGGCGCCGGGAGGCTGCCGGGCTGCCGGTCCGCTCTGCCGAGGAGAAGCAGGCGGCTATGGACCGGCTGATGGCCGAGGTCCGTGCGTACCGGCTCGCGGAGATCCGGAGGGAGCAGGCGCTGACCCAGAAGGACGTCGCCGAGACGATGGGGGTTTCTGCCCCCAGGGTGTCGGCGATCGAGCACGGAAACGCCGACCGGACGGAGGTTGCGACGCTGCGGTCTTATGTGGAGGCGCTGGGAGGCAGGCTCCGTGTGGTGGCCGACTTCGGCGACACGGAGTACACCGTCGCCTGATCCCTCCCTCGCGTGCTCCGCGGAGCCGACCGGGACTGGGTCCGGGTGCGCGATGGCGAAACGCTCCCGGGCCCTGCCCGCTCGTCACGAGTGGCTCGGGGTACGATCGCGGCCTGCGCGCCCTCCGATAATCACCTCATGCGACACAGAACCCCCCGCCGCCGGGCCTCCGCCGTCCCGTCCAGCAGGGATCGCCTCCCGTCCCTCACAGGACTGCGTTTCTGGGCGGCGCTCCTGGTGGTCGCGTACCACCTCTCGCGGCAGGTCGGCGAGATACCCGGGGCGAGTGAGCTGGCCTGGTACGGCCGCAGCGGAGTGACCTTTTTCTTTGTACTGTCCGGATTCGTCCTTGCGTGGACGTACGACGGCCGGCAGGTACCCGCGAAGGTCTTCCTCTGGCGCCGCTTCGCCCGTATCTGGCCGCTCCTCGCCGCCACGACGATGCTGTCCGTGGGGGTGTGGGTCGCGCTCGGCATGGCCGTGTCGACGAAGGCCGTGGCCGCGACGCTGCTGCTCGTCAACGCCTGGATACCTGACCAGGTCATACTGAAGGGCGGCAATCCCGCAGCGTGGTCGCTCAGCGACGAGGCATGGTTCTATCTGATTTTCCCCATGCTGATGGCCCTTCCGGCTGTGCGCACGATCCGAGGACGGCGCTGGATCTGGGTGATGGTCTGTGCGGGCGTAGTTCTGGTGTGGCTGGGCGGTGCCCTGATCGCCAGTGGGGTGCCGCGCGTCTGGGCGCTCGACTACTTGCCGTTGACCCGTACTCTGCAGTTTCTGCTCGGCGTGGTGGCCGGGCTCGCGGTGGCCCGCGGTTGGCGGCCGCCCATCGGCCTGTGGTCCGCCATATCGTTGGCGATCGGCTGGCACCTCGTGTTGATTGCCTGGTCGAGGGCCGTCTCCGACGCTCTTTGGTACGGCCCGTACCACGCCTCGCACCTTCTCTCCACGCCGCTCTTCGCGCTCCTCGTGGCCGCGGCCGCGCACGCGGACCTGAACGGCCGGAAGACGGGACTCGGCGGAAAGTGGGCCGTACACCTTGGGCATTGGTCGTTCGCCTGGTACCTGATCCACGAAATCGTCATCCGGGTGTGGGTGGCGAACCACGGCCGGCCCAAGGGACTGTCCGACACCGCCATGGTGTGGCTGGTGGTCGTCGCGGTGAGTCTGGCCCTGTCCGCGTGCGCCTATCGCTGGGTGGAGCACCCCCTCGAGCGACGGCTGCGCGGCTTCGGTCCGCGTGTACCGGCGGATGGCGGACGCATCGGCGAGGAGCGGCCTGCGGGCGAGACGGTGCGGCAGAACTGATCCGGGATCATCCGGTATGGCCGGTGTTCAATCTCACAACGACCCTGAGGCAGTTGTGTCTTACATGTGAAGAAGCCTACAACTTCCCCCTACGTGATCACCGGTGTGGGGGGCAGGTTCGTGGGTGCTGCGCGTCCTCTTGTTGTCTTCGTAGCCTTTGCCATGGCTGCGCTTGCAGGAACGGAGCAGGCCGCGCTCGCAGTCGGCTCCTGGCGCGATCCCGCCGCCGTGGAAGCAGGCGAGCGGCCGGACCAACACTGGGGCACTGCAGACGGGCGCAGCAACCGGGCTTTGCCGGACCGTACGGACGCCACGACATCCGGCGGCCGGAACGGCGCCCTCCGTGCTCCGGGACAGTTGTCCCCCGAGCAGGGGGCGTCGGCGCCGGTGGACCTCGGGAAGCCCAAGCCTCCGACTATGGGCCAGGCCCAGCCTGTTCCCACGCCCGCGCCCGGAATCCCGCACGGCTTCGACGAGAAGTCGAGCAAGGAGATCGTCGGGCAACGTGCCGAGCGCGCTCGGACGTTCCTGAACAGGGACGGCTCCTACACCACACGCTTCTACAACGAACCCGTCAACTTTCGGCAGACCAAAGGCGCTTGGACGGAGATCGACGCCACACTCGTGAGGCGGACGGGTCTGCGGGGCATGAGTGCCTCTGATGACGTCTGGGAGCCGCTCTCGACGGAGTCGGACGTCACGTTCGCGGTGTTCGCCGATGCTGCCCCCCTGATCAGCATGAGCGTGGCCGACGGGGTCGCAGTCGGCTACTCCGTCGAGGGCGCCGCGCACACTCGCGGCGAGGTGCAGGGCAGCACCATCACCTACTCCGGAGTGCGACCGTCCGCTGACCTCGAACTGCTCGCCGGCAGCACCTCGGTGAAGGAAGTCCTGGTCCTCAAGGACAAGAGCGCTCCCACCGAGTGGCGCTTCCCGCTGGAACTGCAGGGGGTGACCGCTCGGCTGGACGGCCAAGGGGGAGTGGTCTTCGTCGACGGGTCCGGCAACGAGCGTGCCCGTATGCCGCGCGGCTGGATGGAGGACTCCAAGCTCGCCGCGAACGCCAACGAGGGCGCCATCTCCGAGAAGGTCGACTATGGCCTCACCACCGAGAACGGGCGCCAGGTACTGACCGTTTCCCTCGACAAGGAGTGGCTGGCCGCTCCCGAGCGGGTCTTTCCCGTCCGAGTCGACCCGTCCGTCACGTCGTTCAACGCCACATCGGGCACTTACGTCGAGCACCCCTACAACACCGACTTCTCGACGAACACGGTTCTGAAGGTCGGCACGTACGATGGTGGCGGGCACGAGGCCGCCGCCTTCCTCCGCTTCACCGGAGTGGAGACGACGCTCAAGAACGCATGGGTTCTGAGTGCGGACCTCGCCTTGTACAACACATGGTCAAGCTCGTGCACCGCCCGACCGGTGACTGTGCACCCGATCACGTCCAACTGGGCGGAGACCACTACGACGAAGTATCCCGGTCCGGCCACGGGTGCGTCGCTCGCTTCAAGGAGTTTCGCGCACGGATGGCGACCGGAAGGTGCCAGCAGCTGGTCCTGTGGGCCGGCCTGGGAGAGCATCAAACTCGGTGGAGCAGGACGCCGGTTGGTCGACGACTGGACCCATGGCCGCAAGAAGAACTACGGCCTTGCCGTCAAGGCTTCGACCACGGACTCCAGAGCTGGAAGCAGTTCGGCTCCGACGACTATCCGGGTGCCAAGCCGAGCCTCGACATCACATGGACCAAGTACGGCGCGACTTACGGACTCGGTCAGTTCACCAGCCCGGTGACCGCCACCACCGAAGGCAGGATGAAGGTCACCGTCACGAACCAGGGCCGGCAGACCTGGCCCAAGGGCGGCAACTTCAAGCTCCGCTACAACCTGTACGACGCGAGCAAGAAGGAGATCACGGACTCCGCGAAGATCCGCTGGACCGCGATGCCCAGCGACATCTCCCCCGGTGAGAGCGTGACCCTGGACGCCACGATCGCTCCTTTGGCCCCGGCGACCTACACGATCCTGTGGACCATGGACGAGGTCGGTGTCACGCGTTTCAGCAGCCAGGGCATTCCCGGACCGGCGGTCAAGTTCTCGTCGGCCAACATCCCGCCGCAGCTGACCGCCGAATCCCCGGCCAGTGGTGTCGTACTCGACACGCTCACCCCGACCTTGTGGGCCGGTGGCACCGATCAGGACCGCTATCCCCAGGCTCTCCAGTACCAGTTCGAAGTCTGCGAGGTCGAAGGCAAGGACACGCGGAAGAACTGCCGCACCAACACCCGTGGCGCGAACCAGCAGTGGGCCGTGCCGGACGGCTGGCTCACCTGGGGCAAGACATATGCGTGGTACGCGTACGTCTACGACGGTGCGGCCACCTCGACTCGTCCAGGGCCTGCCCTGTTCAGCACCGAAGTACCGCAGCCCGGGGTCACCAGCCATCTGGGCGGCTCGGATTCCGGCCGCGAGTTCGGTGCTCGTGCGGGCAACTACAGCACCGCAGCCACCGATGCGGCGGTGTCCACAGTCGGTCCTGAACTGGCCGTCACCCGCACCTACAACTCGCTCGACCCCCGCACGGACGGTGCCTTCGGCGCCGGCTGGTCCACCCGCTGGGACGCGCGGCTGCGTGAAGAACCGCTGAGCCGTACCGTCGTGATCACAGCTGCTGACGGCTCGCAGGCCCGGTACGGCGAGAACCTGAACGGTGAGTACTCCGGACCGTCGGGCTCCACCAGCCGTCTCGCCCGCCAGGGCGACGGCTGGGTCGTGCGTGACCGATCCGGCGCCACGTACCACGGAGCAGGGCGGGGCCAGACCCTGGTGCGTGCGCAGGAAGACGGCGGGCCGCTCACCAAGGTGATCGACGACCTGTCCGGGCGCAGCCTGTCATTCACCTGGACCGGGCAGCATGTCTCGTCTGTGACGACCAGCGCTACCGGACCGGGCACACCGGGCCTGACCTGGACGTACAGCTACAGTGACGATCGGCTGACCAAGGTCTGCCCGCCGTCCTCCTCCACCCAGTGCACGACCTACTCCTATGAAGGCGGGTCCCTCTACCGCGCCGCCGTGCTCGACTCCAATCCCCTCTCGTACTGGCGGCTGGGCGAGTCCGAAGGCTCTGCCGTCCGCAGTGAGGCCCCGTCGCGCACCGGCCTCAACGAGGCGATCTACCGCGACGTCGCCCTCGGCTCCGCCCCCTCCGTCGCCGGTCGGCTACAACACCTTCGGAGAGGTGACGGCGTCCCGGGACGCCCGGGGCTCGGTGACCCGTAGCGACGTGGACAAGCTCGGCCGCCAGGTGGCCGTCACGCTGCCCGCCTACACTCCGCGGGCGCGCGCACCGAGGCCACCTACGACGAACTGGGCCGCGTCCTGACCGAGACCACCATCGAGCGGTAACAGTCTGAGGCCGGAGTATCTGGATCTGAAGTGGGTCGGTAGCATCGGCGGTGCCGATGGTGTGCGTATTAACAACGTGCCCCAGGGGAGGAAGCGATGACCTGGGTTGATCGGCTCATGACGGCTGTCGATGAGCGTCCACTTAGCCTCGCCATCGATTGGCCAGGGATTGAGTCCCGTTTGGGGGGTGCGCTGCCCGCCGACTACAGGGAGTTCTGCGAAGCGTTCGGCAGGGGTGAGTTCTGCGACTATCTGACCGTCTACGCCTCGGGGGGCGGTGTGGACTCGGAGCTGGCAGAGTCCCAGGAGGCGAATCGCCAGATCGTTGAACGGCATCCGGTGGTGATGAACGGCTACCGCCCTTATGGCCTTCATCGGCCAGGGCATCCGGTTGGAATTCTCCAATGGGGAGCGAGCAGTCAGGGTGACGAATTCGCATGGCTTGCCGACGATTCGAAGAAGCCTGATACATGGCTAGTGCTGGCCCGAGAAGATACAGGAGGCTGGCGGCGCTACGATATGTCGATGAGTGAATTCGTGTACCGCCTTTTGGTGGACGAGTCGTTTGAGGGCTTTGGCGCGTTCGGGGCCAATGGGCAGGCTCCCTACTTCATGCCCTCCTAGTGCACACTTGCGCGGGCGTCGGGTCGTCGGGGAGGTGCGGCACGGCCTGGTCGAGGAACGCCGAGATCACCCGGGTCGGCAGTCGCGGCGGCAGCCAGTACCGCCAGAACCGCGCCATCGGCGCCGTGCTGGGCGGCGCGGACAGCGCGCCGATCAGCCGCAGCCGCTCCGAGCGCTCGCCGGCCTCGCAGTCCCGCAGCAGCCGCAGGGACGCCTCCCGCCAGCGCAGAGCGGACAGTTGGGAGTCCACTTCCTGCAACTGCGTGGTGATGACGGACTTGAGTACGTCGCCCGTGCCGTCGTCGTTCGCACGGGCATCGCCGTTCGTACCGTCGTCGTCCCGGCTCTCCATGACCCGGCGCACCTCGGGCACCGGCAGGCCGAGTTCCCGGAGCGAGCGGATCAGCCGCAGCCGGTCCAGGGCTTCGGGTCCGTAGCGGCGGTGCCCGCCCGCGCTCCGGCCGGACTCGGGGAGCAGGCCGCGGTCCGAGTAGAAGCGGACCGTCTTGACCGTGACGCCCGCACGCTCCGCGAGCTCCCCGATGGTCAACATGGCATCCGGCGGCAAGGCTTGAACCTCCCTCAGGGGGAGTTCCTACGGTACTCGTACCGGGCCGGCCTACGGGGGGCCGGCCCGGCGGGACACGACCCCGTGGAGGAGGGACCCATGACGGCGTTCGTGCTGGTGTCGGGAGGCCACACCGGAGGATGGGTCTGGCGGGAAGTGGCCGCCGGGCTACGGGAGTCGGGAGCCGGGGCCCACCCGGCGACCCTGACGGGTCTGGGCGACCGACGCCATCTCGCCGGTCCCGGAACGGACATGGACACCCATGTCGAGGACCTGGTGCAGCTCATCGACCACGTGGACGAGCCGGAGGTCGTCCTCGTCGGCCACTGCTACGGCATCTACCCGGCGCTCGGTGCCGCCGGCCGGCGCCTGGACCGGACCGCCGGGATCGTTTACGTGGACGCGCCCCTGCCCCGCGACGGGCTCTCCGTGCTCGACCAGGTACGCGAGCAGATGCCGCACGGCCCCGTCCGCGACCGGATGCTGGGGCAGCCCGCTCGGGCCGAGGACGGCTGGCGCGTGCCCGCGCCCACCGAGGAGGAGTGGCAGCAGTGGGGGAACCTGGCGGGCGTCCCCGATGACGGCATCGCGCGCTTGACTTGCCTCGCCGCGCCGCAGCCGGTGGGCACCCTCACCACGCCGGTCCGGTTCACGGGCGTGGTGGACGAGCTGCCCATGACGGGCGTCTTCTGTACGGACGGCGGCACCATGGACATCGCCGGAGTCGAGGCGCTGGTGGCCACGGGCAACCCGCTCTTCCAACAACTGACCGCGCCGCGCTGGGGGTTCTTCGAACTCGCCACCGGGCACTGGCCGATGCTGTCCACCCCCGGCGAGCTGGTGGAGATCCTGCTGCGGGCCGCGGCGGGGGAGGGGCGGCGGCTCGGCGACCGCAGCTGAGCGCGGCGACCGGCTTCCGGGAGTGTGCGGTCGGGCCCCGCACGGGGCCCGACCGGTTCAGTCCTGGGCGGCGTAGGCGACGAAGTCGGTCCAGGCGGCGGGGGAGAGGGCGAGCCGGGGGCCCTGCTTGGCCTTGGAGTCGCGGACGTGGACGGTGGTGGGGCAGGCGGCGACCTCGACGCAGTCGCCCGAACCGCTGCTGCTGTAGGAGGACTTGTGCCAGGAGAGCGCCACCTCCACGCAGTCGTCGCCGGAGCCGCTGCTGTAGCTGCTCTTGAACCAGGCCAGTTCCGCCGTGCCGCTCATAGCGCTCCTCGCATCCGCCGCAACAGGCTCAGGGAGTCCTCCAGGGTAAGAGCCTGTGAGCGCATCCTGGCATACCGCATCTGGAGCATGCTGACCACTTTCGCGTCGGAGACGAACTGGCCGCTCTCCTGCCCCTCGCAGTAGCCGAACCATTTGTTGTCGGGGGTCTCCAGCAGCTGCATCGGACCACCGAGTCCCGCATGGCTCTCCCGTACCAGCGGCATGATCTGGAGCTCGATGTTGCGCAGTTCGGCCAGGTCGAGGATATGGCCCACCAGCTCGCGGGTCACCGCCGCGCCCCCCGTCCGCCGAAGGAGCAGATGCTCTTCGAGGATGAAGCCGTAGGCCGTGTTCGGGCGCTCCCGCAGCAGCCGCTGCCGTTCCAGCCGGGCCGCCATCTGCGCCTCGATCTGCTCGTCCCCCAGCGGCGGAAGCTGGTTGACGAACAGCGTCCGGGCGTACGCCTCCGTCTGCAACAGGCCCGGAACCAACCGGCATTCGTAGGTGCAGAGACTGCTCGCCACCGCCTCCAGCCGCGCCCACCTCCGGAACCACGCCGCCAGCCCCGGTCGGCGCGAGAGGTGCTGCGCGGCCCGCCGCAGCGCTCCCGTGTTCCCGAGCGCCGCCTCCGCCCGTTCCACGAAGTCGTCGTCCGGCATCCGGCGGCCCAGTTCGATCGAGGCCACCGTGTGCTTGGAGTACCCGACGAGCGGGGCGAAGTCGCCCCGGCTGAGGCCCGCGTGCTCGCGTAGGGCCTGGACCACCGCCCCGAACGTCCTCAGACTGTCCGAGGCTTCCGGTTCCGTCGCGTGCGTACCGGCTCCGCCGGTGTCCGTCATCGCCATCGGACCATGGTCACGGATGGTGACACGTACCGTCCACCGGGAGTGCGCGTACGCTGACGCAGCGTACGCGGCCGTCCTCTGGAGAAACCCCTGGTCCGGCCGCCAGGTTGGGGTCCATGACCGCACCGGCCACCCCACCGACCGCCACCGCCGCGCCCCAACCACCCGTCACCGTACGTGTGTTCACGCAGCGCTTCAGCTCCACACCGCGCGGCGCCCGGCTCGCCCGGCACCTCGCGCTCCACCAGCTCCACTCCTGGGGCGTTCCGCACGGGACGGAGACGTCCGAGACCGCGGCCGTGCTGGTCGCCGAACTGGCGGCGAACGCGGTCACGCACGGCCGGCTGCCGGGGCGGGACTTCGAGCTGAGACTCGCCCTCGCGCCGGGGATGCTCACCGTCGACGTGTCGGACGCGCGGGGCGAGCGCCGCCCGCCCGGGCCCGGAGCGACCGGCCTCCCGGACGGCGCGGCCGGTGACGCGGAGACCGGCCGGGGCCTGGTGCTCGTCGCGGCGCTCGCCGACCGGTGGTCGGTCCTCGATCGTGTACCGGTCGGGAAGACCGTGCGCGCCGAACTCGACCTGCCGCGGTGAGCGCCCCGAGCGCCCCGAGCGCCCCGAGCGCCCGGAGCGCCCGGAGCGCCCGGAGCGCCCGCGCGACGCGAACGCCGGCGGCCCGTGCGAACAGGGCCGGCGGGCCCCGTGGACGGGAGCGTGCGGAGCGCCCGTGCGACGCGAACGCCCCGGGTGCCCGCGCGCACAGTATCCGGGTCCTCGCGGTTGCTACGCGGGCTGCAACAGGTCCCAGCGGTTGCCGTACAGGTCCTCGAAGACGGCGACCGAACCGTACGGCTCGTGGCGGGGCTCCTCCAGGAAGCGGACGCCCGCCGCCGTCATCCGGGCGTGGTCGCGGGCGAAGTCGTCGGTGTGGAGGAAGAAGCCGACCCGGCCGCCGGTCTGCGCGCCGACGCTCGCCGACTGCTCGTCGCCCTTCGCCCGCGCCAGCAGCAGGTCCGTGCCGCCCGTTTCGCCACCCGGCCGGACCACGACCCAGCGCGAACCGTCGCCCCGGTCGGTGTCCTCGACGAGGGTGAAGCCGAGGGCGTCCCGGTAGAAGGCGACGGCCTCGTCGTAGTCACGGACGACGAGCGTGACGAGGGCGATGCGGGGCAGTGGTGCTGTGGACACGGGGATCGGAACTCCTTGCTCGGGGGCGCCCCAGTATCACCGACGCTGTGCACAATGCCTCGCATGGACCCGTCGATCGAGCAGCTCACCGACCGTGCCCGCGGCCTCGCCCACCCGGGCGGACGGCACCTCCTCGGCATCGCCGGGCCGCCGGGGGCGGGCAAGTCGACGCTCGCCGCGGAGCTCGTGTCGCGACTGGGCCCGGAGTGTGCCGTGCTCGTCCCCATGGACGGCTTCCATCTCGCCCAGGCCGAGCTGGAGCGGCTCGGCAGGGCAGGGCGCAAGGGCGCTCCGGACACCTTCGACGCGGCCGGCTACGCGTCGCTGCTGACCCGCCTCCGCAGACCCGAGGCGGGCGCGGCGGTGTACGCGCCTGCCTTCGACCGGACGCTGGAGGAGCCGGTCGCGGGCAGCGTCGCGGTCGCTCCGGACGTCCCGCTCGTCGTCACCGAGGGCAACTACCTCCTGTACGACGAGGGGCCCTGGTCGCGGATCCGCGCGCTGCTCGACGAGGTCTGGTACCTGGAACTGCCCGACGCGGTACGGGTGCCCCGGCTCGTCGACCGGCACGTCCGCTTCGGCAAGGACCGCGCGCACGCCGAACGCTGGGTCCGCGACTCCGACGAGCCGAACGCCCGGCTGGTGGCGCACGGTCGGCGCCGCGCCCATCTGACGGTGCTGATGGGGCCCGGTGCCTGAGCCGCCCCGCTGCCGTGCGCGCGGCCGGCCCTGCCTCTCAGCGGCAGAGCGCGTCGATGTCGTCGGAGAACGTGGGGAATTCGGCCCCGGCCTCGTCGATGATCTGCCCTGCGGTCCGGCGCCGGGTGGTCGTGTGCCGCTCCGCGATTGCGGTCAATTCCGGGTCGGCGTTCGGGCGTGCCTCGCGCTCCCCGAACTCGACGGCCTCCAAGGGGCCCATGCCGTCGGCCAGCACCCAGAGGAAGTCCGACAGGTTCCCCGCCACGACGCCGCGCTCGCCCTCCGAACCCATGAACACCACGGGCTGTTCGGCGAGCGGCCGGCCGGGGCGGGCGAGCCATATGGCCGCGAGGCCGCCGGAACCGTCCTGGCCGAAGAGCCGGAAGGCGTCCCCGTCCAGTTCGTGGTTGCCGGTCCAGTGGCGCAGCCAGTGGGTCGTCTTCTCCGCGGAGTCGAAGGCGTCGTACGGCTCGAAGTCGACGCCGTCGCCGTCCTCTCCGTACACGAACCCCACTCGGGCCACCTCGGCCAGGGCAGGCGGGAAGGCACGGTCGTCAACGGTCGTCTCGGTCATGCGTGAACCGTAACCGGCCCCACTGACACTGCGGGCCGTGCCCGGCCGCGCTATGCGCCGAGGCCGCCCATCGCGCGTGAGACGAGCGCGTCGTACGCCCGGTCGGGCAGGACTCGACGGGTGAGGATCAGCGGCTTGGCGCCCATGCCCACCGCGTAACGGGTCCTGGGGCGGCGGCTGGTGGCGGCCCGGCCGATGGCGCGGGCGACGACCGACGGGGACGAGGACCGGCGCGCGTTGCTCTCCGACTCCAGCGCCCCGGCCATGGACGCGATCTGCGCGGCGTACGCGCTGTCGCCGCTCACCTTGCGGAGTTGGTCCGCGGCGATCCCGCTCCACTCGGTGCGGATGGCACCCGGCTCCACGATGACGACGTCGATGCCGAAGGGCCTGACCTCCATCCGGAGGGAGTCGCTGAAGCCTTCGAGGGCGAACTTCGTGCCGTGGTACCAGGCGCCCAGCGGAGTGTGGATCTTGCCGCCCATCGAGGTGATGTTGATGATGCGGCCGCTGCGCTGGGAGCGCATGAGCGGCAGGACGAGCTGGGTCAGCCGGGCGGCGCCGAAGACGTTGACCTCGAACTGGCGGCGTGCCTCGTCCAGGGCCACGTCCTCGACCGGGCCGTACGAGCCGTATCCGGCGTTGTTGACGAGGACGTCGACGCGACCGGTGTCGGCGACGATCCGGTCCACTCCGGCGCGCAGTGAGTCCTCGTCGGTGACGTCCATGGCGATGGTGCGGATCCCCCGCTCGGCCAGGGCGGACATCCGCTCGACACGACGGGCGGCGCCGTAGACGGTGAATCCGCGGGTGTGCAGTTCCAGGGCGGCGGCTTCGCCGATCCCGGACGAAGCTCCGGTGATCAGGGCGACCGTGTTCGGCATGGCGGGGTCCTCTCCGGTGGGGGACGACGGCAATAAGGTGAATCAAGGCTCACCATCATCATGAGCGCTGGTTCATGTTCGCGCAAGCGGAGGGGATGTGATCCTGAACTAGAATTCATGTTCCTTCGTGGACGCGGCGCCGCGCACCCCGGCGTGAGAGGTCGTCCCCCCTGGCCGAGTTGGAGGACCCGATGGCCGGTTCCCGCCCCCTGCGTGCCGACGCCGTCCGCAACCGGACGAGGATCCTGGCCGCCGCGCGCGAGCAGATCACCCGCCACGGGCCCGATGTCCCGATGGACGCCATCGCCGAGGCGGCGGGAGTGGCCGTGGGTACGCTCTACCGTCATTTCCCGACCAAGACGGACCTGGTGGGGGCCGTCATCGCCGAGCACAGCGAGATCATCACCGGCGAGATCGAAGCCGCGGCGGCGCGGGTCGGAGAGGGCGCCCGGGCGATGGCGGAGATCACCCGCCTGGCCGAACGCACGGTCGAGGCCTCGGCCCGGGACCGCAGCGTCAAGGCGGCGGCCCAGACCCTGGGCGCCGCGCACTGGACCGAACAGCAGGAGGAGCGGTTCAGGGGCGCGATGGAGCGGATCATCGCCGCCGCCGTGTCCGACGGGGACCTGCACCCCGACGTCACCGTCGACGACTTCCTGATGCTCATCCTCACCGCCCCCACCGACCAGGAGCCCGCCGTACGGACCCGCTGGCTCACCCTCTTCCTGGCCGGTTTCACCGTCCGCGCGCGCGAGGGGAAGGCCGGGGCCTGACCGCCGCGCACCTTCACGTCGGGCCGGCCCGGCCGGTGGACGCCTGCTGGGGACCCCGAGGACGTGCTGCGGCACCCGGCAGGCATGCGGCCCCGCGGCCCCGAGCGGCGCGGCGGTGTCGCCCGGGCCTGGCAAGCGGGGCCCGTGGTGCGGTCGGTACGCTCGAAACCTGAGCACACCCAGAGGAAAACCGGGCACACACAACACCCGAGCAATCAGGATCCGATCCGACACAGGATGAGCGGGGGCCGACGTGAGGCTGTTCCGGCGAGGGCCGAAGCGGGACGGGGACGACGCGCCCCGCGACGCGGAGTTCGCCTTCTTCTCGGTGGCGGAGGGCTCACGCTTCCGCGGTCAGGTCCGGGAGGCGTTCGCCGAGCGCGGCCTGGAGGTCACCGTCTACTCCGACGTCGTCACCGACAGCGCCGGACGGCAGTTCGGGCTCGGCAACCTCGCCGCGGTCTGCCACAACGACGAGCGCGGTCCCCGCGTCTGGCCCAAGGTCATCCGCGGCCACGTCGGCATGGTGCTGCGCACCATGGACGCGCCGTCCGCGCTCGACACCCTGCCGCCCGACCAGATCCGGTCCCAGCTGTACCCCCGGGTGATCGGCTCCGAGGGCCTGGACAGGGAAACGTTCCGCTACGCCCGCGCGCTCGCACCGGGACTGAGCGAGGTGCTCGCGCTCGACCTGCCCGAGAGCGTGATGATCCTGACCGATGATGCCCTCGAGCCACTCGGGGACGTGCCGGTGCTGCGCGAGCGTGCGATGGCCAATCTGCGGAACCTCCCCGTGGAGGGCCACGAGACCATCAAGGACGCCGGGGGAATGCGCCTGGAGGTGGTGGTCGGCGACTCCTTCTACACGGCCAGCCGCGTCCTCGTGCTGGACGCGCTCGTCCGCCAGGTGACCGGGCAGCAGATCACCGAGGACGGCGCGCTGGTAGCACTGCCCTTCCGGCACCAGATCGCCTTCCACGTCATCCGCGACGCCGGCGTCATCCCGTCCCTGAACGCGCTGGCCGCCTTCGCCGCGTCCGGGTACGCCGACACACCGGGGGCGATCACTCCGTACGTCTACTGGTGGCGGGCCGGGACGCTGACCCAGCTCAGCGACCGCGACGAGGGCGGCGAGGGACTGAGGATCGTGGTCGGCGAGGACTTCCAGGACATGCTGCAGCGTCTCGTGGCACGGCACCCGGGCGACGACTGACACCGGCCTGACCCGGCCCGGCCCGGGTACCGCGATCGGCCGTTCCGAGGGTCACCGGCCCGGCAGCCCGGGAAGCCGTCCCGGGAACCCGTCCCGGCGAGGACGCCACCCGCCCGACCCGGGAGCTCCGGACCGACCCGGCACGGGACCACGAGCCGGCCGGCCGGGGACGAGTACCGAAAGCAGGAGGAGCCCATGCCCAGCACCGCCGAGTCCGCGCCGCCGGCGCCCTTCACCGCCGACGACTACCGGGGGCGGATGGCCCGGGCCGCCCGGTCCGCCGCCGAGGCCGGGCTCTCCGGTCTCCTCGTGGCCCCCGGCCCGGACCTGGTCCACCTCACCGGCTACCAGCCCGCGCCCACCGAACGCCTGACCTTCCTGGTCCTCGTCGAGGGCCAGGACCCGGTGCTGGTCGTGCCGACCCTGGAGGCGCCCGACGCGCAGCAGGCCGCCGGAGGGCCCGCGTTCAGACTCCGCGACTGGACCGACGGCAGGGATCCGTACGCCGTCACCGCCGCGCTGCTCGAAGGGCGCGGCCGCTACGGGATCAGCGACAACGCCTGGGCCATGCACCTGCTCGGCATGCAGCACGAACTGCCCGGCACGACGTACACCTCACTCACCCGGGCCCTGCCCATGCTGCGCGCGGTCAAGGACGAGCGGGAGCTGGCCCGGCTGGCGGCGGCCGGGGCAGCCGCCGACGAGACGTACCGCGAGATCCTCAAGGTGCGCTTCTCCGGCCGCAGGGAGGCCGACGTGGCAGCAGACCTCGCCGCACTGCTGCTGCGTTTCGGGCACTCACAGGTGGACTTCACCGTCGTCGGATCGGGCCCGAACGGGGCGAACCCGCACCACGAGGCCGGTGAACGCACCCTCGAGGAAGGCGACATGGTCGTCCTCGACTTCGGCGGGCTCAAGCACGGCTACGGGTCCGACACCAGCCGGACCGTCCATGTCGGGGAGCCGACCGAAGAGGAGCGGCGGGTCCACGACATCGTGCGCGAGGCGCAGCAGGCCGGGTACGAGGCGGTCCGGCCGGGTGCCACCTGCCAGGACGTCGACCGGGCGGCGCGCGCGGTGATCGACGACGCCGGCTACGGGGCGTACTTCGTCCACCGCACCGGCCACGGGATCGGCGTCACCACGCACGAGCCGCCGTACATGATCGAAGGGGAGGAGCAGCCGCTGGTCCCGGGGATGTGCTTCTCCGTGGAGCCGGGCATCTATCTCCCCGGCCGCTTCGGGGTGCGGATCGAGGACATCGTGACGGTCACGGAGACGGGCGGCAGGCGGCTGAACAACACGCCGCGCGAGCTGGCGATCGTCGAGTAGGGAGGCGCCGTGCGGGGGCGCCGGGCCTTCGCCCTTCGCCTCGGCGAGGGAACAGGCCCGAAGCTCCCCGACCGCCTTGATGCAGTCGGTCATGCCGAACCCGCCGGCTCTGAGGTCCTTCGGCACGGCGTCGATCGTCGCCTCTGGCGTACAGCAGACGCTCCCTTACCGGGACTCTTGCAGAGAGCCCCGGTGTTCACGCCGGGGATGAATGCATCTCAAGACTGCTCTGACGTGCATGTTGGAGCGGACGTTTTTGCTGCTCGATGTACTGGCGGACGATCGCCAGCGGTGCTTCGCCGCACGATGCGGAGAAGGACCCCCGGCAGTCGATCCGCCTCAACACCAACGCCTTCTGCCTCCAGAACGACGGCACGGTGTACGTGGCCAAGGTCGGCAAACTCAAGGTCAAGTGGTCTCGCAGGCTTCCGGCCGCACCCACGTCCCTGACCGTCACCAAGGACAGCTCCGGCCGGTACTTCGTCAGCTTCGTCGTGGACACCGAGCCGGACAGCCTGCCCGAGCTGGAGACCGACGCCGGTATCGACCTCGGCCTGTCCGCCTTCGCCGTCCTGTCCGACGGTAGGAAGATCGACAGCCCGCGCTTCCCGCGCCGGGCGGAGAAGAAACTCAAGCGTCTTCAGCGGGAGCTGTCCCGTAAGGCCAAGGGATCGAAGAACCGGGCCAAGGCCTGCATCAAGGTCGCACGCCAGCACGCCAAGGTGGCCGACCGGCGTCGGGACTGGCACCATAAGGCATCCACGCAGATCATTCGCGACAACCAAGCGGTGTACGTGGAAGACCTCGCGGTCTCCGGCCTCGGCCGCACCCGGCTCGCCAAGTCCGTGCACGACGCGGGATGGTCCGCGTTCGTCGGCATGCTGGAGTACAAGGCGGCTCTGCACGGTCGCACCTTCGCCAAGGTGGACCGCGCTTTCCCGTCCTCTCAGGTCTGCTCGGCCTGCGGATTCCGGGACGGTCCCAAGCCCCTGCACGTCCGGGAGTGGGCGTGCGGCGAATGTGGCACCGTGCACGACCGCGACCACAACGCAGCCCGCAACGTCCTCTTCGAAGGACGCCGAATCGTCGCCGCCGGACGGGCGGAGACGCTAAACGCCTGTGGAGCGCCGGTAAGACGGGCACCCGTGCCCGCACAGCGCGGTGAAGCAGGAAGCCCCCGGAAGGGTCACACGACCCAGGCCGGAACCCCTGGACCTTAGGCCAGGGAGCACGTCAAGAGGGCGTCTTCCATGCTCATGGACACGGTCGTCACCTTTTCTCCTGGGCACGCCGCTCACCAGGGGTCACAGCGCGGCCGATACTGCCCTCCACTGCGCGGAGTGCATCCTCGAACTGCTTGTTCTCCGCCTGGTTGCCGCGCGGTGCGTGGTAGCCGTCGTCATCAAGTTCGCCGTGGGCCCAGCCCTTCTTGATGTCCTCGAGGCCCTTGTCCAGCCACCAACCCACCCGATCCGCAAACCGTGGCTTCGAAGGGGCCCATCCCTGCGAGACCCTGGTGACAAGCGGCCTTGTGCTGTGAACCCGGTCCGTTCCACCTCGTCCAGGTGGAACGGAGCGACGTCGTGTGTCAAGTGCTGTGAGACGCGTGCGGTCTGCCATGTCACGCGTCGTGCAGCACCACGCACGACTCGCCCGCCAGTTCCAGCACGCCCTCGGGCCCCGCCGGCCCGGTCTCGTCCCAGGCGGCGAGCACCCGGCCGCCCCCCGCGCCCAGCGGGATCGTGACGGGTTCCCCGCCGAGGTTGACCGCGACCCGAACGTCGCCCCGGCGGAAGACGAACCAGCGCGCTTCCTCGTCGTAGGCGACCCGCACCGACGCGAGGTCCGGGTCGGACAGGTCGGGCTCGCTCCGGCGCAGGGCGATCAGCTCCCGGTACCAGCCAAGGAGTCGGGCATGGGGTCCGCGATCCCGCTCGGAGCGGTCCAGGCACGAGCGTTCCCTGGTGGCGGGGTCCTGCGGGTCGGGGATGTCCCGCGCCGTCCACCCGGTCCCGGCGAACTCCCGCCGCCTGCCCTGCCGTACCGCCTCCGCGAGCTCCGGGTCCGTGTGGTCGGTGAAGAACTGCCACGGCGTACGGGCGCCCCACTCCTCGCCCATGAACAGCATCGGGACGAACGGCCCCGTCAGCACCAGAACCGCCGCGCAGGCCAGTAGTCCGGGCGAGAGGGCCGACGAGAGCCGGTCGCCGGTCGCGCGGTTGCCGATCTGGTCGTGCGTCTGGGCGTAGCCGACGAACCGGTGCGCGGGTGTGCGGACGAGATCGACGGGACGGCCGTGCGTACGGCCGCGGAACGCGGAGTACGTGCCGTCGTGGAAGAAGACATGGCCGAGGGTCTTGGCGAGCGCGCCGAGCGGCGCGCGTGCGAAGTCGGCGTAGTAGCCCTGCGATTCACCGGTCAGCGAGGCGTGCAGGGCATGATGGAAGTCGTCGTTCCACTGGGTGTGGACCCCGAGGCCGCCGTCCTCGCGCGGGGTGGTCGTCCTCGGGTCGCACCGGTCGGACTCGGCGATCAGGAACACCGGCCGGTGTACGTCCGCGCCGAACCGGTCCACCGCCGCGGACAGTTCCTCCAGGAACGTCAGCGCCCGGGTGTCGACGAGGGCGTGGACCGCGTCCAGCCGCAGCCCGTCGACGCGGTAGTCCCGCAACCATGCCAGCGCGCTACCGATCAGGTACGCGCGCACCTCGTCCGAGCCGGGCGCGTCCAGGTTGATCGCCGAGCCCCAGGGGGTGTGGTGAATGTCCGTCAGATACGGTCCGAACGCGGGCAGATGGTTGCCGGACGGCCCCAGGTGGTTGTGGACGACGTCCAGGACGACACCGAGCCCGAGACCGTGGGCCGTGTCCACGAAACGCCTCAGCGCCCCGGGGCCGCCGTACGGTTCGTGCACGGCCCAGGGCGCCACCCCGTCGTAGCCCCAGCCGTGCGTCCCCGGGAAGGGGCACAGCGGCATCAGCTCCACATGGGTGATGCCGAGCTCCGCCAGCTCGCCGAGCGCGGCTGCCGCGGCGTCGAGCGTGCCCTCGGGCGTGTAGGTGCCGATGTGCAGCTCGTACAGGATCGCGCCCGCGAGGTCCCGGCCACGCCACTCGTCGCTGCGCCACACGTACGTGTCGGGAGCGACCACCGCGCTCGGCCCGTCCGGGCCCTCGGGCTGACGGCGCGAGCGCGGGTCGGGCAGGACCGGGCCGCCGTCGAGCCGGAAGCCGTAGCGGTCCCCGTCACCCGCGTCCGCCTCGGCCGTCCACCAGTCCTCCCGCGACGGATCGCGCTCCATCCCCTGTTCGGTGTCCTCCAGCCACAAGTCGACCCGGTCCTGCGCCCGCGGTGCCCATACCTCGAACAGCACTGGTGATCGATCCCCTGTCATCTCGGCGTCGGTGATGCCGGCATCGTCATGCGGGCGCCCGTCGTCCGGTCGTCCGTCACGCCGGCGCCGGCGGAGTCGTGTCGTCGGCGGCAGTTCTCCCCATCCTGGCAACTTCGCCCTCTGGAGGCGCCGTACTCGCCGGTACTAGGGTCCGCGCCATGACATCGCCGTCCGCGACACCGCTGCCCTTCTTCCCGCCCGGATTCCTGTGGGGTGCCTCGGCGTCCGCGTTCCAGACGGAGGGCGCCGCCGACACCGACGGCAAGGGCCCCTCCGGCTGGGACGTGTTCGCGGCGGAACCCGGACGGATCAAGGACGGCGCGGACGCCTCCCGCGGAACCGGCTTCCACGAGCGCTACCGCGAGGACGTGGCCCTGCTCGCCGGGCTGGGCGCCGACGCCTTCCGCTTCTCCGTCAGCTGGCCCCGGGTGGTACCCGGCGGCAGCGGTCCGGTGAATCCCGCCGGGCTCGGTTTCTACGACCGGCTCGTCGACGAACTGTGCGAGCACGGCATCACCCCCGCACCGACCCTCTACCACTGGGACACCCCGCTGCCCCTGGAGGTGGCCGGGGGGTGGCTCAACCGCGACACCGCCGCCCGGTTCGCCGACTACGCGGCAGTCGTCGCCGACCGGCTCGCGGACCGCGTCCCCATGTGGATCACCGTCAACGAGCCCGCCGAGGTCACCATGCTCGGCTACGCGCTCGGCGAGCACGCCCCCGGCAAGCGGCTCCTCTTCGACGCCCTGCCCGCCGCCCACCACCAGCTCCTCGCCCACGGCCTCGCCGTCCGCGCCCTGCGAGCCGCGGGTGCCGGCAACATCGGTCTCGCGGTGTCCCACTCGCCCGTCCACCCGTCCAGCGACAGCGACGAGGACCGCTCCGCCGCCGAGCTCTACGACACGCTCACCAACCGGCTCTTCTCCGACCCGCTGCTGACGGGCCGCTACCCGGACGGATTCGACGGACTGATGCCGGGGCCCGTCGCCGACGACCTCGCGGTCATCTCCGAGCGACTGGACTGGTACGGGGTCAACTACTACAGCCCCATGCTGGTCGGCGCACCCGCGACCGACGCGCTCGACTCCTACGCCGGACTGGGCATGCCCGCCGAACTCCCCTTCGGACTCAGGGAGATCGAGGGAGCCGAGCGCACCCGGTTCGGCTGGCCGGTCGTCCCGGACGGCCTGCGGGAACTGCTCGTCACCCTCAGGGCGCGCTACGGCGACCGCCTGCCGCCCGTCCACATCACGGAAAACGGCTGCTCCTACGACGGACTCGACGACCACTCCCGGATCGCGTTCCTCGACGGCCATCTGCGCGCCCTGCACCGGGCGGTCGAGGAGGGCGTCGACATCCGTGGCTACTTCGTTTGGTCGCTCACCGACAACATCGAGTGGGTGGAGGGAGCCTCTCAGCGCTTCGGCCTGGTCCACGTCGACTACGACACCCTGGAACGCACCCCGAAGGCGTCGTACGGGTGGTACCGCGACGTCATTCGCGCCCAGCGGGCCGCGCGGCCGCCGTCGCGCTGACCGTCCCTGGGCGCGGCCCCGCGCGCGGAGCGGCACCCGCTCCGCGCGCACCGGGTCAGAAACCGAGGTGGACGCGCTCCTGCGCCACCGGGTGCCCGGCCCTGGCGAAGGCGCCTGCCATGGGTACGTTGCCCTGGTCCGTGGCGCCGGCGATGAACTCCGCGCCCCGCTCCGCCAGGAAGTGCGTGCACTCGGCGAGCAGGTCGTAGGCGTAGCCGTTGCCGCGGTGCTCCGGAACGACGCCGATGAAGCCGATGCACGGGCCCGACGGGTTGTGCGCCGGGACGTGCAGACCGACGAGTTCACCGTCCCGGTACGCCAGCCGCCACCATGCCCGCGGCGACGGGCACCAGTGGAAGAAGTCCAACTCCTCCCGGGCCGCCTGGTCCAGCCCGCCCTCGGCGATGGCGCGCAGCGCATGGGCGTCGAGGGTGCCCTTGTGAACGCGGCGCAGCACGCCGAGGAACACGGCGTCGTCGGGTTCGGGCCGGAACTCCAGCCGTCCGGGCCGCTCCGGCAGTCCGCACTCGGGCGTCCACCGGTACTGGAAGCGTTCCACGAGGACGCTCATCCCCGCCGCCCGCGCTGCCCGTATCCGCACCTCGGCTGCGGCCCGGGACACGGGGTCCTCGCGCCAGCCGGAGGGGAGGATCAGCTCGTACTCGACCCGGAACGGGGAGGTGCGCAGTAGTTCGGCGCCCGCCTCCTCCTCGCCGTCCGCGACGTCGAACCAGTTGAGATTGACGGGTGCCGTGTCATCGGGGCCGCCCCACCAGGCGGCACGTGCGACGACCTTCCCGTCGCGCAGGGCGACCCGCTTCCACTCGGGGCGGTGGGCGGCGCGGGCCAGGGCACGGCCCACGCCGAGCGGATCGGTCAGGGTGTCGAAGAGGTACGCGTCGCTCTCGGAGAGCGCGCGGATGAGCGGACCGGTCGAAGCGGTCATGGTGAGGTCCTCCGGGACTGCGGAACGTGTGCTGCGCTCCCGGTCAGACGACGGACGCCGGGCGGTCGGGGCGGGAGCGCGGGAATGATCTGGTCTGCACTGCACTCGCCTCCTTCCAGCGGCCATGGGCGTCGGCAGCATGCTAGACGCCCCTGGGGGAGTCCTCCCTCGCTTTTCCGCCGGCGGGCTGGGGGAGTGGCGGCCGGGGGAGCGGCACGGGATGCCGCGGGGTGCGGCACCGTGCCGAGGCACCGGTCCCGGCGGTCGTTCAGGCGGGGCGATCACTGCGGACCGTGCCCGGGGGGCTGTCGCCGGGACAGCCCCTCCCGTCGTGCCCTCCCCGTACTCGTCCTCGTCGTCGACGGACATCCAGGCGAGGGAACCCAGCGCCCGTACCTCACCGACGGGGGTGTCGCCCGTGAGCCGGCAGAGCTCCAGGGCACGGGCGTACGCGGACTCGGACTCCTTCCTGAGCCCGGCCCGGCCGAGGGCCTCGGCGGCCGAGTGCGCGAGACGGGCCTCGGGGCCGGGCTCGCCCCAGCCCTTCACCGTCTCGGCGGCCTGCAGGAACTGCTCGGCGGCGGCGCGCGGATCGCGCAGCTCCGGCAGCAGCCGGCCCAGCGTCCTCCGGGCCCGCACGCCCTCCTCCCCGCCGTGCTCCAGCAGATCGGGCAGCGCCGACTGGAGCAGCTCGGCCGCCTCGGCGGTGCGGTCGGCGACCGCGTACGCCCGTGCCAGGTCCCGTCGGTCCCGTCGTCCTCGCCGGTCCCGCCCGGCGAGCGGTGACCGCGTCCACGGCGTTCCGCAGCAACTCGCGCACGTACACCCGAGGGCTCGAGTAGAGACGGTGGGACAGCAGATCGACCGGTCCGCGCAGCCGGGGGCGTTCGCAGTACGGCGGACGCCGCGGTTCCGGCCCGCCGGCACAGGGCCCGCCGTACCGGAACGGAAGTGATCTTCACGGTTCCTTCTGGACACCCGGGGCGACCGGCCGGACAATCACGTCTGTGACGTCCTCCTTCGAGTTCCAGACGTATCCCGCGCGGCCCTCCGACGCCGAGCGGGAGCGCGTCCTCGGAGTGCTCCGGGAGGGCGCCGTCCAGGGCCGGTTGTCGCACGACACGTTCGTGCGGCGCATGGAGCTCGCCCTGGCCGCCCGCGGGCCCGATGAACTCCGGGCGCTCACCGCGGACCTGCGGCCCGACGGCGGCCGACTGTCCGAGAAGCTGTTCGGCGCGGTGGGGAGGATCTCGGCGTTCTCGATGAGGCTCGGTCGCGCCTGGCGAGCGGAGCGGCTGCCTCCGCTGCTGCTGCCGGAGCCGGGTCCGTACCCGCTGCGCATCGGCCGTGACCCGTCCAACGGGCTGCGGCTCAGCCATGAGACGGTGTCGCGGCTGCACGCCGAACTGGAGCTGCGCGGCGGGCTGTGGGTCCTGCGCGACCTCGGTTCGACCAACGGCACGACCGTCAACGGCCGTCGTGTGACCGGCTCCGTGGTGGTCCGGGCCGGCGACATGGTCGGCTTCGGCCGTATGAGCTTCCGCCTCGACGCGCGCTGAGGCACGTACGCGGGCGGTGCGGACGGGCGCCGCGGCATGACGCGCGGGGGGCGCCCGTCCGCGGCGAGCGGGTTCGCCGGCGCGCCGCGGCGAGCGCAACCGGTCGCGGTGGCCTGACCGGTGGCAGCCGGCCGAGCCACCGCACCGACGGAGTCCTAGCGGTTCGAGGGCTTTGCCTTCCCGCCGCGTTTCACGGCGGCGACTGCCACGTCGTACGCCATGCTGCCCAGTACGAGCGCCACCAGGGGCCACACGATGGGCGAGTCGCCGGGGATCCCTCCCTGGATCAGTGCGCAGCTCAGGGAACTGGCCAGGACCGCCCCCGTGTTGAGCGGGAGGCGAATGTTGGGAACGGGTAGATGGATGCGCACTTCCCTGCGGTGATGCCGGTCGCTGTCATGGGGCGAGCTCTCGCCTTTGAGGCCCGCGCGCTTGGGGGACATCGTTCCTCCTGGAACCGAACTTCGAGGGTCCGGTCAGCATGCCGAGGCCCGCTTTCGCGAAGCCGTGCCGCGACTGCGGTGGGGCTGACGCACGGCTGACCCGGGGGCGCGGAACACCTCGGGCAGGATTCGGACGGCCGATGGGCGCTTTCGGCTACAACCTGTGTGGGACCGGTCATGGTCGGTAACATGCGAGCGCGACTGCGGGCGGCGTCAGCTGATCGTCAGCAGAACAACAGCTCCGCACCCTAGAAAGCAGGGAGCGTCAGGGGGCACCGCGCGCTATGTGAAACGCCCGGGGGGCAGAGAGAGGGCAGCGCTGGTGGAGTTCCGAATCCTCGGGTCGGTGGAGGTGAGCGGGGAGAGCGGGACCGTCCCCATGGCGGGGAAGACCGCGGCTCTGGTGGGCGTGCTCGCCCTCCAGGCGCCGCGTCCGGTGGAGAAGCAGCGACTCCACGAGATCATTTGGGCCGGGCAGGGCGGACTCAATGTGGTGGAAGGCAAGATCCGCGTGGTGCGGTCCAAACTCGCGCTCGGCGCCAACGAAGTGATCGTGACGCGCGGGTCGGCCTACGGCCTGGAGGCCGACACGGACGTCCAGCGCTTCCACGACCTGGTCAGGCTGGCGGACAGCCGGGCCGGAGCCGAACTGCGCGGTGCCGCCGAGGCCTACACCGAGGCCCTGGAGCTCTGGCGTGGAGACGTACTCCCCGACCTGACCGATCAGCTTGTGCGCAGCGAGATCACCGCCCTTGAGCACCAGCGCCGCGCCGCGCACCTGAGCCGTCTGCGGACGCTCCTGGTGCTGGGTGCGCACGGCGAGGTACTGGGAGCGGCGGACCAGCTGCTCGTCGAGGACCCCTACTGGGAGGAGGTCCTTCGCATCAAGGTCCGAGCGCTGTACCAGACACAGGGCGGCCATGCCGCCTCGGCCCTCATGCGGCAGTTCAGCGAGAGCCTGGCCCAACAGGGGCTGGACCCTTCCCCCGAATGGAACGTGCTCGCCAGGCAGGTGCTCAACCATGAGCTGCCCGTGGTGCCCTCCGTAGCGGCAAGCGCGGGGGCGAGGCCGTCCGAACCCGCACCGGAGACGCACACGGGGGCGGTGCCGCCCCTCGACAACATTCCCCCGGCCGCCTATGCGCGGTTCGTCATGCGCCCCCGGCCGTGGGCGAGGCTGGAGGAGGCCGTCGAACAGGCCCTTCCCGTGATCAGCCTGATCGGCATCGGGGGATCGGGAAAGTCCACGCTGGCTCGCGAGTTCACGGTCCGGCAGCTGAGGGAGGGCGCGCGCTTCCGATCGGGGGTGTGGGTGTCCGACCGGGAGCAGGCCGGGACGACGACCCTGACGACGCTCCTCGACACCGTCGCCCTGACTCTGGACTACCCGGGTCTGGTCGCTCTCGACTTCGACAGGAAGAAGCTCCAAGTCCGCCGTCTGCTCCGCAGGACGCCGGTCCTCCTCGTCGTGGACAACCACGAGACCATCGAGGACCGTGCGATCGACGAATGGCTCATCACCGTACCCGAACCGAGCAAGGTTCTGGTGACCAGCATCACGCATGCCGGCACCCTGGCACCCCACTCGTTCCAGGTCGAGGTGGCGGGCCTCAACGAGGACGAGGCGCGGGACTTCTACGCCCAGTGCCTCAACCGTCTGGGTCTGCAGGACCTCCTGGCCAAGCGCGAGGAACTCGACGAACTCCGAAGCGTGGCCCAGGGCAATCCTCGGCTCATCGAATGGGGCATCGGCCAGGTGAAGCGTCGGGGACGCACGATCGCGGAGGTCGCGGAGGAGATCAGCAACGCACCGAGCAGCGACCGGAGCGGCGACGTCGTCCTCAGGGACCTGTTCCGTGAGAGCTGGACCTCACTGACCGGGTCGGCCCGTCGAGTCCTGGGTGCGCTGGCCTGCTTCCCCTACGGCACGGACCGGGACACGCTCCGAAGGGTGTCGGGTTGCGGGGACGGGCTGGAGGACGCGCTGGCGGAGCTGACGGACTATTGCTTCGTGTCCCGCCAGGAGGGAAGCGACACCGCGTCGACGCGGTACCTCGCGTACCCGCTGGCGGTCAATCGGCGATCGCTTCTCCCGGTCGCGGAAATGGCGGCGATCCGTGACAGGTGGCTGCGGTACTACGTCGACCTGACCGCCGCCGTCGGGTTCTGCCCGGACGACGTCAGCCGCCTCCGAAGGCTCGACGTGCCCGGCCTCCGGCGCAATCTGGAATACGCCCTCACCTGGGCAGCCGAGACGGGACGCCGGCGTGAGCTGATCGACATCTCCCGTGAGGCCCGCTACTACTACTACGTGCGTGGTTTATGGGCGACACAGCCGAACGTCCACCTCATGCGTGCCGACGCCGCTCGACGCATCGGGGACGACAACGAGGAGTTCGACGCTCTCGTCTACCACCTGAACATTTCCGCCAAGCAGGAGAACCAGGACGGCACCCAGGAGATTCTGACCCGTCTCGAAGCCATTCTGTCCGACGGCTCCGGCGGCATCGGCGAGAGGCAGCTCGGAGAGTACCGGCATGCCCGCGCGCTGCACCTGCTCGCGCAGAACCGCCTGTCGGAGGCGGAGGAGCAGTGGCGAGCCAACCTGACGGATCCCGCAGCACTGGGACCTGCGAACTACAGCGCCAACCTGCGATGGCTGGCGATCTGCCTCGCGCGAACGGGGACGCGCAACGAGGAAGCGCTGACGCTCTTCGCCCAAGCCCGCGAACACGCCAGACACCACGGCTACCGGCGTGCGGAACTCCTGATCGACCTTCAGGTGGCAGAACTCCGTTTGTCCATGGATGCGGGGACGGCGGCGGCACATGAAGTCCTCTGTGATCTCGCCGAACGAACAGAGCCCATTGCCAGCATCGCCGACCGGCGATATCAGGCGGATCTGCATTGGTTGCTCGGCGAATCCCACCACCGACTCGGTGAATACCGCAGTGCCAGTAAAGTACTGCGCATTGCGGCGGAACTCTACAGTAAGCTCGGGCTCGCGGACCGCGCCGCCCGCGCCCGGGCACTGGACGCAACCTGCGCGACTCCCTCCAGGAGGCAGTCATGAGAACGCTGCGCGCTCCGGACAGCACGCAACGCGAGATCATCGCACAGCTCCACACGACCGAGCATCTCCTTTCCCAAGTGGCGAGTCTGGTTTCCGGGCGCGACTGCGACGCGGAGATCATCCCGATGCCCGACCTGGGGCTCCCGCACAATGTGCGCAGGATCCACGGCGGATTCTTCACCGGTGCCTACTATCATTGGGACAGCACCGTTCCGATGATTCCTGTCGACGCCACCGTGAACCTCTGCGGTGTGGCCCTGTTCCGCATCGAGGACGACTTCGTCGATGAGCGCGACTTTCGTAGGCGCATCGAGGCTGCCCGAACGACGTTGACCGAGAAGTCGAGCTTCGTATGGAACTTCACCAGCGGCAACCACTTCGTGATTCTGGCCGAGAACCGTACGGCCGGCGTGCTGCCGGAAGGGCGTTACTTGGTGCTGCATTCCTCGGCGGCAGAGTTCAAGAACCAGTACAACGGTCTGTATCCCGCTCCCGGGAACTGGTACCACAACGAGATCCGGGTCTTCGTGGGGCACCACGGAAGATATCTGCGCTATTTGAGCGGGAGTCCGGCTGAACGCTTCGCGCGCATGGTGGCCATGCTCGAGGACTACCAGCGTGAACGTCAGCGCCTCTGCGCCGCTCTCATCCTCGGGGCGGAGGCACGCGTCACGGACGAGGTGTTGTCGGTCCTCCACTACGGTATGCCCGACCCCGCCTCGATCGCCATCGGTTGCCAGTGGCTCCCCGGAGAGCGGCCGTTGTCGCTTCTGCTCACGCGCCCGGGTGCTCCGCTCTACCTCATCCGGGCCCACTGCGGCGGCAACAACCGTACAACCACCGCGCGAGGTCCCGTCGTCCTGACGCCGCACGGCCTCGGAGTGCGCTCCCTGCGGCCTCTCGACCTCGCCTACGGCGAAGACCATCTCCGCATAGCCGGGCAGCGGATCTCCCTCGACCAGTCCCTGGCCGGGCGGGATTTCGTTGCCATACGCGACTTCGACCGCGACGCCGACCTTGCGGGTATTCTCTCGGACTGCCCCGGCACGGTCGAAGCGGAACTCCACCAGGTGTATTCCTACCACCGCACCAACGAGGGGCCATGAGCACGCTCGATCCGCAAGCACAAGCACTTCTGGACACCGCCGCGGCCAGTGGTCTGCCGCCGGTCTACACGCTTCCGCACCAAGAAGCGCGCAAGCGCATGCGGACCGCCTTCATCCAGGGTGATTCCGAGCCCATCGAGACCGTCCGGGACGTGTGCGTCCCGGCAGGACACGGAGACATCCCCGCCCGTCTCTACCATCCGTCAAAAGGCGATGAGCTGCCACTGGTTCTCTTCTTCCACGGAGGCGGCTGGACCGTCAACGACCTCGACACCCACGACAGGCTCTGCACCCTGCTGGCCAACGGCTCCCGCAGCGCCTTCCTCTCCGTGGACTACCGCCGCGCTCCGGAGAACAAGTACCCCGCTGCGCTGGACGACGCGTGGAGGGTGCTCGAATGGGTGGTGGACAACCCCGGTCGTCTGCAGGCCGACGCGACGAGGATCGCCGTCGCCGGCGACAGTTCCGGTGGCACCATCGCCGCCGCCCTCGCACTCCTCGCCCGTGACCGAGGTGGCCCGCGCCTCGTGCAGCAGGTGCTCATCTACCCGGTGACGGACTACCTCGATCCACCCACCGGTTCCTACGTCGAGCATGCGAACGGCTACTCGCTCAACCTCCCGTTCATGGAGTGGTCCTGGCGGAACTACCTGCCGGAGTCCTGGTCACGGGACGACGGGTACCTGTTCCCCCTTCGGGCCCGCAACCTCGGCGGCCTCCCGCCGGCGCTGGTGGTCACGGCGGAGTTCGACCCCCTCAAGGACGAGGGAACGGCCTACGCCCGACGCCTCCGAACCGCCGGGGTGCCGACCGAGCACTGGCATTTCGAGGACCAGATGCACGGCTTCGTCATGCAGACCCGCACCATCACCCGTGCTCGGACGGCTGTTCATGACGTGGCGAGGCACATCGCCGCTGCCTTCGGCCACGGGAAAGGAGTGTGACGACCATGGTCGTGAACCGTTTGACCGTCATCCGGCACGCCCCCACCGAGTCGAACGGTGCCCGGGTCTTCATGGGCGGCAAGGACGTCGCGGCCACGGCACAGGGCCTTGAGGAAGCGGCCGCCAGGGCGGACGGGTTGGGAGAGGCGGGCTACGCACCCGTCTTCGCGTCACCGCTTCGGCGGGCCCTGTCAACGGCACACGCCCTGTTCCCCACCAGCACCGTCACAGCCGACCCCAGACTCGCGGAGCGCAGCCTCGGTGAGTGGGAGGGCCAGCCGCACGACCTGGTGCGTGAGCGCCATCCCCGGGCCTTCTCGCTCGGCGGCGTCCTGGATCCACGGTTCACGCCTCCCGGCGGGGAGGACCTGGACACCTTCCTCCAACGCATCCGGTCGTTCCTCCGAGACGCCGCGGAGGCGAGTCGGAACGGGTCGCCGGTCGCGGTGAGTCACAACGGATGGATCCGCACCGCGCAGTACCTCACCGGCCGCCTCACGGCGGAGGAGATCTTCGTCGAGGGAGTTCCCTTCCTCCAGCCGATCGAACTCGACCTGCGTCCGCTTCTGGCCGGTCGGTTGTAGGGGCATGAGACGGGAGATCGACGCGTACGAACGGGGCGTGCCGCCCGCGCAGCCTCTCTACCGAGTGCATCAGTCCTGGAGACGGGCCCAGTTCGGTGCTCTGCGCATGCTGGTCCCCTCGGTCGCCAGGGGCTCCCACACGTGGCACGTCCTGCAGGACCGCCTCGCCCGTACGTCGTCCGTCGGCGTGGACCTCGAGATGCGCTCCTGGTTCTACAGTCGCACCCTCGCCGAGTGCGGTCCGCTCCTGTGCGTCTTTCCGGACGTGACGATGCACTATCCGCACAACATCAGGATCGGCACCGAAGTGTTCATCAACCGAGGCGTGAACATCACCGCTCCCGCCCCGGTCACGATCGGGGACCACGCACTGATCGGGCCGTACACCGTGGTGAACAGCGGTAACCACCGCTATTCGGACGGCGGGCGCCGCATCCGGGACCAGGGCCACGACCTGGGTCCCATTGTCGTCGGGTCCGACGTGTGGCTCGGTGCTCATGTGACCGTCCTCGCAGGGGTGAACGTCGGCGCCGGCGCGGTGGTGGGTGCCGGAGCGGTCGTCACGCGCGACATACCGGCGTACACCGTTGCTGTCGGAGTTCCCGCACGGGTCGTCGCGGACCGGACCGTGCACGGATAGGGAGAGGGGCACGGCCGGTGGCGGTTGCCCGCGCGTGTGCGCCGGTGCGACCCGTCACTGTCCGTAATCCCCTGAATCGCGCCGTTCCGCCGGAGTCGGTACTTTCTTGATCAGGTGTCCTCTCGCGTCGACGGCCGCGCCCACCGGGTCCGGCCCTTCGCAAGAGCCCGAGGCAAGGAGGACGGCATGTCCCGACCCATCGTCGTGGGAGTGGACGGCTCCGACGGAAGTCTCGCGGCCGTGGACTGGGCCGCCGACGAGGCCGCGCTGCGCGGCGCGGCGCTGCGGCTGGTGTACGCGACCCAATGGATCGCGCACCAGCCGCAGGCCGTGCGGATGTCCCACGAGGACCGGGCCGGTGAGGCCGAAGGCGTCCTCGGCGCGATGGAGGAGCGCGTACGGTCCCGCAGGCCGGAGCTCGCGATGACCGCCGAGGAGATCGAGGACTCGCCCACGAACGTCCTGCTGGAGGCGGCTTCCCGGGCCGATGAGCTCGTCGTCGGGTCTCACGGACTCGGCAGCGTGGGCGGCTTCATCATCGGTTCCGTGGGCCAGGAGGTCGTCGCAGGGGCCAAGGAGCCGGTGGTGCTGGTACGGCCGGACTACCGCGAGGACCCGCACGGCTCGCCCGCCGGCGCTCGGCGCAGGGTGGTCCTCGGCCTCGACGTGACCGATGCCCGCGACGAGCTGCTGGAGTACGCCTTCGAGCACGCGGCGCGGCGCGACGCCCCGCTCCGCGTCGTGCACGGCTGGAACGCCCCGTTCTTCCACCGGCACCGGGCCGGCGGCGACGCGGACTCGGGCGTGCAGGCCGAAATGACATCGGCGCTCGCCCGGGCCGTACGTCCGTTCCGCGAAAGGTTCCCCACCGTGAAGGTGACGGAGGAGTCGGCTCCCGGACGGCCCGCCGGACAGCTCGTGGAGGCCGCCGCTGACGCCCGTCTGGTCGTCGTCGGCCGGCGCCGGACGGACTCCGGTTCGCACATCGGCTCGATCACCCACGCCGTCATCCACCACGCCGCCTGCCCGGTGGCCGTGGTCCCGCACGGCTGACATGCCGGCGCGGCCGACGGGGGACGCCCGTGCCGGGCACCCGGGCGCAGGGGAGGGGCATCCGTCCGGAGTTCCCGTCCGCCCCGGGCACGCCGTGCATCCCCGCGCGGTCCACGCCCGGACGCGCCGTCCGCCCCGGGCACCTCGGCCACGGCTCCCGCATCTCACCCGGTGCGGGTGAGGCCCGCCCGCGGGCGCCGTGGACACGATGCGAGAAGGACCCCGACCCCGCCGGGCCCGCGGATCCCCCGTCCGTCCGCCGCGCGAGGCCCCGCACCGGCCGGACGCCGCGCCCCGCCCGATTCCGTCGCAGGAGGCGGAAACCACCGCCTCCATCGCAGGAGGCAGGCAGAGAGCAGAGAACAGCACGCCGAGAACGCCGAGAACGCCGAGCACGCCGAGAACGCCGAGCACGCCGAGCACGCCGAGAACGGGGAACGCTCATGACCGACGATCCGGACACCCTGTCGGTGAACACCATCCGCGGCCTGTGCATGGACGCCGTCCAGCGCGCCGAGTCCGGGCACCCCGGTACACCGATGGGCATGGCCCCCGTCGCGTACACGCTCTGGCAGCGGTTCCTGAGGTACGACCCCCGGGACCCGATCTGGCCCAACCGCGACCGCTTCGTGCTGTCCGAGGGCCACGCCTCGACATTGCTGTGGTCCCTGCTGCACCTGGCCGGGGTCCACGCCGTCGACCCGGACTACGAGGTGCTGGGTCGTCCGGCGGTCACGATGGAGGACCTGAAGTCCTTCCGCCAGCTGGACTCCCGCTGCCCGGGCCACCCCGAGTACCGCTGGACGAGCGGGGTGGAGACCACGACCGGCCCGCTCGGCCAGGGAGTCGCCACGTCCGTCGGCATGGCGCTCTCCGGCCGGTGGCTCGGTGCCGCGTACAACCGCGAGGACTTCCCGCTCTTCGACTTCGACGTGTACGCCCTCGCCGGTGACGGCTGCATGATGGAGGGCATCTCCTCCGAGGCCGCCTCGTTCGCCGGCCACCAGCGGCTGTCCAACCTGTGCTGGATCTACGACTCGAACCGGGTCACCATCGAGGGCCACACCGGCATCACCTTCACCGAGGACGTCGCGGCACGGTTCCTCGCCTACGGCTGGAACGTGACCACCGTCGCCGACGCCAACGACCTCGACGCCGTCGCCCGGGCCTTCCACGACTTCCGGGCCGAGACCGAACGCCCCACCCTGGTGCTGGTGCACAGCCACATCGGCTACGGCTCGCCCGTCGAGGACTCCCCGAAGGCCCACGGCTCACCGCTCGGCCCCGACGGGGTCCGCGCGGCCAAACGCTTCCTCGGCCTGCCCGAGGACGAGGAGTTCCGGGTTCCCGACGCGGTGCGGGAACGGTTCGCCCAGGGCATCGGCACCCGCGGCGCCGAACTGCGCGCCGCGTGGGAGAAGCGGTTCGAGGACTACCGTGCCGCCTGGCCCGCCGAGGCCGACGAACTGGAGCGCATACAGCGCCGCGAACTCCCGGACGGCTGGGACCGGGCGCTCCCCGAGTTCCCTCCGGACCCCAAGGGCCTCGCCACCCGGGACTCCTCGGGCCGGGTGCTGAACGACCTGGCGCGGAACGTCCCCTGGCTCCTCGGCGGCTCGGCCGACCTGGCCCCGTCCACGAAGACCAGGCTCACGTTCGACGGCGCGGGGGACCAGGAACCCGACGATCCGGGCGGACGCAATCTGCACTTCGGCATCCGCGAGCACGCGGCCGCCGCCATCTCGAACGGGATCGCCCTGACGAAACTGCGGCCCTACTGGTCCGGCTTCCTCATCTTCTCCGACTACGCCAAGGGTGCCATCCGGCTGTCGGCGCTGATGGAGCTGCCCGTCGTGCACATCTTCACCCACGACTCCATCGGCGTCGGCGAGGACGGACCGACCCACCAGCCCGTCGAGCAGATCGCGGGACTGCGGGCGATGCCCGGTCTGCTGGTCTTCCGTCCCGCGGACGCCGGCGAGGTCACCGAGACCTGGCGGTACGTCGCCGCGCTGCGCCACGAGCCGGCGGCGCTGGTGCTCTCCCGTCAGGCGCTCCCCACGCTCGACCGCACCCGGCTCGGGGCCGCGTCGGGCGTCGCGCGCGGAGCGTACGTCCTGGCCGACGCGCCCTCCGGCGCGCCGCAGGTGATCCTGCTCGCCACCGGGTCCGAGGTGTCCCTGGCACTGGCGGCGCGGGACGAGCTCGCGGCCGAGGGCATCGGCGCCCGGGTGGTCAGCATGCCGTGCTGGGAGCTGTTCGACCGTCAGCCGCAGGCGTACCGGGACGAGGTGCTGCCGCCCGCCGTGACCGCCCGGGTGGGCGTCGAACAGGCGTCCACCTTCGGCTGGGACCGGTACGTCGGCGACCGGGGCGCCCTCGTCGGCATGCACACGTTCGGCGCTTCGGCGCCCCTGAAACAACTGCTCGGCAAGTTCGGCTTCACCGCCCAGCGGGTGGCCGAGACCGCCCGCGGACTGCTGGCGGCCGGCCGGGAGGCGGCGCCGTGACGGGCCGCCGCCGAGCAGTCCCGCAGACCGTCCGCACCCACCGAGAACGGGGAGATCGACCATGACCACGGACACACCCATGCAGCTCGGCATGGTCGGACTCGGCCGGATGGGCGCCAACATCGTGCGCCGGCTGATGCGCGACGGCCACCGCTGCGTCGTCTACGACCTGGACACCGACGCCGTGAAGGAGATGGAGAAGGAGGGGGCGACGGCCGCCTCCTCGCTCCACGACCTCGTCGACAGACTGGAACAGCCGAGGAACGTCTGGCTGATGCTGCCCGCCGGTGTCGTGCAGCCCACGCTGGACCAACTGGCGGCCCTGCTGGCGGCCGACGACACCGTCGTCGACGGCGGCAACTCGTACTACCGCGACGACATCACCCGTGCACGGCAGCTCGCCCCCGGCGGCATCCACTACGTGGACTGCGGCACCTCCGGCGGCGTGTGGGGCCTCGAACGCGGCTACTGCCTGATGATCGGCGGCGAGGACGAGCCGGTGGCCCGCCTCGGCCCGATCTTCCGCACCATCGCCCCCGGCGTCGGCGACGCGGCCCCCACACCCGGCCGGACCCGTTCCGACGGGACCGCGCCGGAGGGCTATCTGCACTGCGGGCCCAGCGGGGCCGGCCACTTCGTGAAGATGGTCCACAACGGTGTCGAGTACGGGATGATGGCGGCCATCGGCGAAGGGCTCAGCATCATCAAGCACGCCGACGCGGGTCTGCGTTCGCGCACGGTCGACGCCGAGACCGCCCCGCTGCGCGAGCCGGAGGCCTACCAGTACGAGATCGACGTGGCCGAGGTCGCGGAGGTGTGGCGGCGGGGCTCGGTCGTCGGGTCCTGGCTGGTCGACCTCGTCGCCGACGCGCTCGCCCGCTCGCCCGAGCTCGACGCGTACTCCGGGCGTGTCTCCGACTCCGGCGAGGGCCGCTGGACGGTCCTGGCGGCGGTCGACGAGAGCGTGCCGGCGCCCGTCATCACCAACGCGCTGATCGAGCGCTACGAATCGCGCGGGCTGGGGCAGTTCACCGACAAGGTGCTGTCCGCGATGCGCGGCGAGTTCGGCGGGCACGCCGAGAAGGCGGGGTGAACCGTGACCGGAGGAAACCACGCGGAGCACCCCGATGCCGTGCCGGACGACCACGTCATCGTGCTGTTCGGGGCCACCGGCGACCTGGCCCGGCGCAAACTGCTGCCAGGGCTCTTCCACCTGGCGAAGGCCGGACTGCTGCCCGACCGCTACCGGATCGTCGGCTCCGCGCCCGCCCGGGCGGCGCTCAGCGACGACGAGTTCCGCAAGAGGGCGCGGGAGTCGGTCGCCGAGTTCGGAAGGTCCGGGCCCGAGGGCGAGGAGTGGCGGAGGTTCGAGGAGTCACTGTCCTTCGGGGCCGCCGACCCCGAGGACCCGGAGCCGCTGCTGGCGGCCGTGCGCGACGCCGAGCAGGCCGTGGGCGGCGGACCCCGCCGGCTGTTCCACCTCGCCGTGCCGCCGAAGGCGTTCGCCTCCGTCATCGAGATGCTCGGTGCGACGGGCCTCGCCGACGGCGCACGCGTCATCGTGGAGAAGCCGTTCGGCACGGACCTGCCCTCCGCGCGGGCGCTCAACGCGACCATCCACTCCGTCTTCGACGAGTCGCGGGTCTTCCGCATCGACCACTTCCTCGGCAAGGAGTCGGTCGACAACATCCTGGCGCTGAGGTTCGCCAACGGCCTGCTGGAGCCGGTCTGGAACCGCGACCACATCAGCCATGTGCAGATCGACGTGCCGGAGAGGATCGGTATCGAGGGCCGCGCCCAGTTCTTCGAGGGGACCGGCACCTTCCGCGACATGATCGTCACCCATCTCTTCCAGCTGCTGGGCTTCGTGGCGATGGAACCGCCGACGACGCTCGCCGCCAAGCCCCTGCGGGACGAGAAGGAGAAGGTCTTCCAGTCCATGCGGTCACTGGACCCGGCCCACGTGGTGCGCGGGCAGTACGAGGGCTACCGCGAGGAGCCCGGCGTCGACCCCCGCTCGGACACCGAGACCTTCGTCGCGCTGCGCGTCGAACTCGACAACTGGCGCTGGGCGGGTGTGCCGTTCCATCTGCGCTCCGGCAAGTCGCTGGGGGCGGGGCGGCACGTCGTGACGCTCGGCTTCCGGGAGCCCGCGCTGCGGATGTTCCCCGACTCCGCACGCCACTGTTCCCGCACCAACGAGCTGGTGATCGACTTCGACGACCCGGGCACGATCGCCGCCCGCTTCCTGGTGAAGGACCCCGGGCCCGCGATGCGGCTGAGCGACGCGGAGATGGTCTTCAGCTACGCCGAGTCGTTCAACACGATGTACGCGCTCGAGGGGTACGAACGCCTCATCCTGGACGCGATGCTCGGCGACCAGTCCCTGTTCACCCGTTCCGACGGCATCGAACGGCTCTGGGAGGTGTCCACCCCGCTGCTGGAGAACCCGCCGCCGGTCGAGCCCTACGCCCCCGGATCCTGGGGGCCGGAGAGCATCGACCGCCTCGTCGCGCCGTACCACTGGAGCCTGCCCGGCCGCCGGTGACGCGCCCGGAAGCCGGTACGCGCCCGACGGCGAGCGCGTACCGGCTTCCGGGCGCGCAGGCCGGCGGACACCCGGGGGGCGGGCTGCTCCGGATGGCACCGGGCACGTCATCCCCTCGGGGTACGCGCGGTGCGGCGGGAGTCCGCTGTCGCCCCCGACGGCCACCGGCGCCTCCTAGCCTCGACCGCATGCTGGGGCTTCCCGATCATGTGCGCACCTGTCTGTTCGACCTCGACGGCGTCCTCACCCGCACGGCGAAGGTCCACGCCGCCGCCTGGAAGGAGATGTTCGACGACTTCCTGCGCCGGCGGGCCGATCGCGAAGGCGCCGCCTTCGTGCCGTTCGACGCCGTCCGCGACTACGACGAGTACGTCGACGGCCGCCCCCGCGAGGACGGCGTCCGCACCTTCCTCGCCTCCCGCGGCGTCGAGCTGCCCGAAGGGACGCCCGACGACCCGCCGGAGCGCGAGACCGTGGGCGGCCTGGGCACCCGCAAGAACCAGCTGGTCCTCCGCCGGATCCACGAGGACGGCGTGGAGGCGTACGAGGGCTCCGTCGCCTATGTGCACGCCGTCCGCCGCGCCGGGCTCCGTACCGCCGTCGTCTCCTCGAGCGCCAACTGCCGCGACGTGCTCGCCGCCGCCGGTATCGAGGGCCTGTTCGACGAACGCGTCGACGGGATCGTCGCCCGGGAGCAGGGACTCCACGGCAAGCCGGCGCCCGACACCTATCTGGCCGCGGCCCGCGCCCTCGGCGTCGCACCGGCGGCCGCGGCCGTGTTCGAGGACGCGCTCGCCGGGGTGGAGGCCGGCCGGGCGGGGAGCTTCGGCCTCGTCGTGGGCGTCGACCGCACCGGACAGGCCGCGGAGCTGCGGCGCCACGGGGCGGACGTGGTGGTGGACGACCTGGCCGAACTGATGGAGTCGCGATGATCACCCACTCCGGCTACACGGTCGAACCGTGGTGTCTGCGCGAGACCGGGCTCGACCTCGGCGTCCTCGCCCAGAGCGAGTCCGTCTTCGCCCTCGCCAACGGCCACATCGGCTGGCGCGGCAACCTCGACGAGGGCGAGCCGCACGGGCTGCCCGGCTCCTACCTCAACGGCGTCCACGAACTCCATCCGCTGCCGTACGCCGAGGCCGGATACGGCTATCCGGAGTCCGGCGAGACGATGATCAACGTCACCGACGGCAAGATCATCAGATTGCTCGTCGACGACCATCCCTTCGACCTGCGCTACGGCGCACTCGACTCCCACGAGCGGCTACTGGACTTCCGCACCGGAGTCCTGCGCCGCACGGTGGAGTGGACCTCGCCGGGCGGGCGCTCCGTGCGCATCACCTCCGAGCGGCTGGTGTCGCTCACCCAGCGTGCGATCGCCGCGATCGCCTACGAGGTCGAGCCGCTGGACGGGCCCGTCCACGCCGCGGTCCAGTCCGAACTGGTCGCCAACGAGCAGATGCCCCGCGAACCCGGCGACCCGCGCGTCGCCGCCGCCGTCGACGCGCCACTGGAGCCGGAGGAGCACTTCGCCCGGGACACCGGGCTGCGGCTGGTCCACCGCACCCGGCGCAGCGGTCAGCGGGTGGCGGCCGCGGCCGACCACCTCGTCGAGGGCCCGGAGGGGACGGCCTGGTCCGCGGAGAGCGAGCCGGACGTCAGCCGGCTCACCGTCACCGCCACGCTGAAGCGGGGAGAGCGGCTGAGACTGGTGAAGTTCGTCGGGTACGGGTGGTCGGCCGAGAGGTCGCTGCCGGCCATGCACGACCAGGCCGACGCGGCCGTCGCCGCCGCCCGCAGCACGGGCTGGGAGGGGCTGCTCGCCGAGCAGAGGGCGTTCCTGGACCACTTCTGGTCGTGCGCCGACGTCGAGGTGCAGGGCGACGCGCAGATCCAGCAGGCCGTGCGATTCTCGCTGTTCCACGTGCTCCAGGCGGCGGCCCGCAGCGAGGAGCGGGCCATTCCCGCCAAGGGGCTGACCGGTACGGGTTACGACGGGCACTCGTTCTGGGACGTGGAGTCCTTCGTCCTCCCGATGCTGACCTTCACGGCGCCCCGGGCCGTCGCCCCGGTGCTGCGCTGGCGGCACGCGACCCTGCCCGCGGCACGGGACCGGGCCCACCAGCTCGGGCTGGCCGGGGCTGCGTTCCCGTGGCGGACCATCAGCGGCGCCGAGTGCTCCGCCTACTGGCCCGCCGGCACGGCCGCCTTCCACGTCAACGCGGACATCGCGCGAGCCGTGGCGCGGTACGTGGCGGCCACCGGGGACGAGGAGTTCGAGCGCGGGCCCGGACTCGAACTCCTGGTGCACACGGCACGGCTGTGGCACTCGCTCGGACACCACGACCAGGACGGCGTCTTCCACATCGACGGGGTGACCGGCCCCGACGAGTACAGCGCCATCGCCCGCGACAACCTCTACACCAACCTGATGGCGCGATGGAACCTGCTGGCCGCCGCGGAGGTGGCGGCCCGGCACGCCGACCAGGCCGAGCAACTGGGCGTCGACGACGAGGAGACCGCGGCCTGGCGGGACGCCGCCGCCCGGACGGCCGTGCCGTACAACGAGGCCCTCGGCGTGCACGAGCAGTCGGCCGGGTTCACCACGTTCCAGCACTGGGACTTCGCGAACACCTCTCCCGACCGGTACCCGCTGCTGCTGCACTTCCCCTACTTCGACCTCTACCGCAAGCAGGTCGTCAAGCAGGCCGACCTGGTCCTCGCCATGGTGACCTGCCCGGACGACTTCACGGCGGAGGAGAAGGCCCGCAACTTCGCGTACTACGAGGCGCTGACGGTGCGTGACTCGTCGCTCTCGGCGTGCTGCCAGGCCGTCATGGCCGCCGAGACCGGGCACATGCGGCTCGCTTACGCCTATCTGGGCGAGGCGGCCCTGATGGACCTGGAGAACCTGGAGCACAACACCCGCGACGGGCTGCACATCGCCTCGCTCGCCGGCACCTGGATGGCCCTGGTCGTCGGCCTCGGCGGCATGCGCCAGCACCAGGACGAGGAGGGGGTGCGCCGGCTGGGCTTCGCCCCCCGGCTGCCGGAGAAGCTGTCCGGCCTGAGGTTCACCGTGCTGATGCGGGGGCGCCGACTGCGGGTGGACGTCCGCCCCCAGGCGGTCCGCTACACCCTGGAGGACGGGGACCCGCTGCAGATCCTGCACCACGGCGAACCGGTCGGGCTCTCCGCGGGCAGTCCCACGGAGCGCCCCGTTCCGGCGGTGCCGGTGCTCCCCGAGCCGCAGCAGCCCAAGGGTCGCCGTCCGGCGGACCGGGCGTTCGCCGGTCCCGCCGACGACGAGTGCGCGGACGGCTGACCCGGTCGTCCGGCGGTATCCCGGGCCCCGCCGGGGCGCTGACCCGACCGAGGCGCCGTCCGCCGCTGCGCCCGGGCGCGCCCCGAGATCTCCGGGGTCGAGGTCGTCGCCCACTGGGGCGGACTGCGCCCCGGCGCGCTCAGGCGGGGTGGGCCCGGCCGCAGTTCAGTGCCCGTACGGCACCCCGGACCCGGCCCGGGGCGCCGTACGCCGCTCAGCCGGCCGCCGTGCGCTCCAGCAGGGCGACCGGACCCTCGGCGAACAGCTCCGCCAGCGGCACGGGACCGCCGCCCGTGAACTCCCGGCCGGGGGACAGCAGATCCGTCCACCGCCCGGCCGGTAGGGGCAGCGCGGTGTCCCGCCAGCCGCCCGACTCCTCCAGCCGCAGCGCCAGCCGGGTCACCGCCGTGATCACCTCGCCAGAGCGGGAGAACGCCAGGCAGTGCCCTGCCGCGGGCCCCTCCGCCGTCAGCGGGGCGTACGTGCCCGACTCGCCGAAGACGCCCGGGCGCCGCCGGCGCAGGCCCAGCGCCGCCTTCGTCACCGCCGTCTTCCGGTCCTCGCCCCGCTCCCGGAACGGCCGCCGGTTGTCCGGGTCCACCAGCGCGAGGTACTCGCCCTCCGTGCCCTGGTACAGATCGGGCACCCCCGGCATCGTCAGGTGCACCAGTGCCGCGCCCAGCGAGTTGGCCCGTACGTACGGGTCGAGTTCCCGGGCGAACAGGGCCACCTGGTACATGGGCGGCCCCGCGGGCCCCGCCTCCACGAACTCCTCCACGGCCTGCTCGTACCCCTCGTCCGGCTCGGTCCAGCTGGTGTGCAGCCCCGCCTCCCGCACCGACTTCAGCAGCGCCGGACCGAGCCGCTCCGGGTAGGGGAAGCCGAAACCGGACGCCGTCTGCCACGCCACCCACGCGAAGTGCCGGTCCGGTGCCGGAGCCCAGGCCAGGCTCGTCAGCAGCCGCTCCCACCGCTCCGGGCACTCCGACAGCACCGCGATCCGGGCCCGTACGTCCGCGCTGCGCTTGGTGTCGTGCGTGGAGAGCACGGTCCCCGTGGCCGGCCAGTCCCGGGCGAGCCGGGCGCAGTAGGCATGGAACTCCTCCGGGGACACCGCCGGCCGGCCGGGGTCGCCGCCCACCTCGTTGGCCGACAGCAGCGGTACGTAGCGGTAGAAGGCCGTGTCCTCCACCGACTTCGCCCGCAGCGCCGACGACGTCTGCGCGAAGCGCGCCCGGAACGCCCGCTGGTCCGGGCCGTCGCCGAGCCGGCCCAGCGCCAGGTCCCGGATCACGTCGACCGCGTCGCCCTCCCGGGCCACCGCGAACACCGCCTTCGCCCGCAGTGCCGCGTCCGCCGTCACCACCGACTCGCCGCCGGTGCGGTACGGGCGGTAGACGGGCACGCGCACCAGCAGTTCGCGGATCGCGGTGCGCAGCGCCCAGGGCGCGTGGTCGCGCAGCGCCGTGTCCGCCGCGCAGACCCGCTCGGCCAGCCGGGCCAGGGCCTCGGTCTCGGCCGCCAGCTCGTGCGTCACCACCTTGTGGGCGGCACGCCGCACGGTCGCCCCCCAGTAGCCGCCGCGGTCCCCGGCGGGAGCCGCGTGGTCCCGGTACTGCCGGAGCAGTTCCCCGGCCCCGTCCGGGTCGGTGAACAGCCCGTCGATCCGGTACAGCGCGTCGTACCCGGTGGTGCCGGCGACCGGCCAGGACGCCGGCAGCCGCTCGTCGCCGGTGAGGATCTTCTCGACGACCGTCCAGCAGCCGCCCGCCGCCTCGTCCAGCCGCAGCAGATAGCCCTCCGGGTCGGCGAGCCCGTCCGGGTGGTCGATCCGCAGGCCCTCCACCACCCCGTCCCGCACCAGCTCCAGGATCTTGGCGTGCGTGGCGGCGAACACCTCCGGGTCCTCCACCCGGACCCCGATCAGATCGGAGATGGTGAAGAACCGCCGGTAGTTCAGCTCGGTGCGGGCCAGCCGCCACCAGCCGAGCCGGTACCACTGCGCGTCCAGCAGCTCCGGCAGCGGCAGCTCCTCCGTGCCCTCCCGCACCGGGAACACGTGCTCGCCGTAGTGGAGGGTCCGCCCCTCCACCCGCAGTGCTCCGAGGTCCTCGCCCAGCCGCTCGCCCAGCACCGGCATCAGCACCTTCCCGCCGCCCGCGTCCCAGTCGATGTCGAACCAGCGGGCGAACGGCGACCGGGGTCCCTCCCGCAGGACCTCCCGGAGGGCCCGGTTGTACCGGGGGACGGCGGCCATGTGGTTGGGCACGATGTCGATCACCAGTCCGAGGCCGTGCTCGCGTGCCGTGCGGGCCAGCGCGCGCAGCCCCTCCTCGCCGCCGAGCTCCTCCCGCACCCGGTCGTGGTCGACGACGTCGTACCCGTGCGGGGAGCCGGGCACCGCCTCCAGGACGGGGGAGAGGTGCAGATGGGAGACGCCGAGGCCGGCGAGGTAGGGGACCGCCTCCTCGGCGGCCCGGAAGGGGAAGTCCGGTTGCAGCTGGAGCCGGTACGTGGCGGTGGGCGTCATGCGAACGTACGTACCCGGATCGCGGCCCTCTGTGTCATCGGCCGCCGCACCGGCGGCGGTCACCGCCCGAACGTTCACCTGATACGGCGAACGCGCCCCGGCCCCGGGGACGACCCGGGCCGGGGCGCGCCACGCCCGTCAGGGACTACGCCGGCCGCCGCAGCACCGTCAGACTCCGGCTGATCATCCTGATCCGCTCGCCCGCGTCCACCTTCGGCCCCTGCCCCGGAGGGACGCCCTCGGGCCGTGCGGTGTCCACCACGACCTGCCACTGCCGGCCGTGGTCGACCGGCACGGCGAAGTCCAGGTCCTCGTCGCTCGCGTTGAACATCAGCAGGAACGAGTCGTCGGAGATCCGCTCGCCGCGCGGGCCCGGCTCCGAGATGGCGTGGCCGTTCAGGAAGACCGTCAGGGCCTTCGCGTGGGCCGCCTGCCAGTCCCGCGACGTCATCTCCGAGCCCTCCGGCGTGAACCAGGCGATGTCGGACAGCTCGTCGTGCGTGCCCTCCACCGGCCGGCCGTGGAAGAAGCGCCGCCGCCGGAACACCTGGTGGTCGCGGCGCAGCCACACCATCGCGCGCGTGAACGCGAGCAGTGTGCCGTCCTGGTCCGCCGTCGACTCCGGCCAGCGCACCCAGGACAGCTCGTTGTCCTGGCAGTACGCGTTGTTGTTGCCCTGCTGGGTGCGGGCGAACTCGTCGCCGTGGCTGAGCATCGGCACGCCCTGCGACAGCATCAGGGTCGCGATGAAGTTGCGCATCTGGCGGTTGCGCAGCTCCCGGACCCCGCCGTCCTCAGTCTCCCCCTCCGCGCCGCAGTTCCAGGACCGGTTGTGGCTCTCCCCGTCGCGGTTGCCCTCGCCGTTGGCCTCGTTGTGCTTCTCGTTGTACGAGACGAGGTCGTGCAGGGTGAACCCGTCGTGGCAGGTGACGAAGTTGACGGAGGCGAGCGGACGCCGGCCGTCGTCCTGGTACAGGTCGGAGGAGCCGGTCAGCCGGGACGCGAACTCGGCGAGGGTGCGAGGCTCCCCGCGCCACAGGTCCCGCACCGTGTCCCGGTACATGCCGTTCCACTCCGTCCACAGCGGCGGGAACCGGCCCACCTGGTAGCCGCCCTCGCCGAGGTCCCACGGCTCGGCGATCAGCTTCACCTGGCTGACCACCGGGTCCTGCTGGACCAGGTCGAAGAACGACGACAGCCGGTCCACCTCGTGGAACTGCCGTGCGAGGGTCGCCGCCAGGTCGAAGCGGAAGCCGTCGACGTGCATCTCGGTGACCCAGTACCGCAGCGAGTCCATGATCAGCTGGAGGACGTGCGGGGAGCGCATCAGCATCGAGTTGCCGGTGCCGGTCGTGTCCATGTAGTACCGCCGGTCCTCGGTGAGCCGGTAGTACGAGGCGTTGTCGATACCGCGGAACGACAGCGTCGGGCCGAGGTGGTTCCCCTCGGCTGTGTGGTTGTAGACGACGTCGAGGATGACCTCGATGCCCGCCTGGTGCAGCGCCCGCACCGCGGACTTGAACTCCAGGACCTGCTGGCCCCGGTCGCCCCAGGAGGCGTAGCTGTTGTGCGGGGCGAAGAAGCCGATGGTGTTGTAGCCCCAGTAGTTGTTCAGCCCCGCGTCGACCAGGCGGTGGTCGTTGACGAACTGGTGCACCGGCATCAACTCCAGTGCCGTGACGCCAAGTTCCGTCAGATGCGAGATCACCTCGGGATGGGCGAGCCCGGCGTACGTCCCGCGCAGCTCCTCCGGCAGCGCGGGGTGCAGCATCGTCAGGCCCTTGACGTGGGCCTCGTAGATGACCGTGCGGTGGTAGTCGGTGCGCGGCGGGCGGTCGTCTCCCCAGTCGAAGTACGGGTTGACGACGACCGACGCCATCGTGTGCGGCGCGGAGTCGAGATCGTTGCGCGAGTCCGGTCTGCCGAAGTGGTATCCGTAGACCGCCTCCCCCCAGTCGACACGGCCGCTCATCGCCCGCGCGTACGGGTCGAGGAGCAGTTTCGCGGAGTTGCACCGCTGCCCGTGCTCCGGGTCGTACGGTCCGTGCACGCGGAAGCCGTAACGCTGTCCGGGCATCACGCCCGGCAGGTAGGCATGGCGCACGAACGCGTCGGTCTCGCGGAGCTCGACCGCGGTCTCGGAGCCGTCGTCGTGGAGCAGACACAGCTCGATTCGGTGCGCGGCCTCTGAGTAGACCGCGAAATTGGTGCCGGCGCCGTCGTACGTGGCACCGAGTGGATACGCCTGTCCCGGCCAGACCTGCATAGATAAGACTCTTCCACTTCTGATCCGGGTGCTGGGGACCTCTTCGGCCAGATCCTCCCCGAAAGTTGGGCAACCTCCTAGGACTTACCACGGTCCTACCGGGTGACCACGGGTACGAGGGGGGAAATGTGCGCACATTGATGCGCCGCCACCTGGGGAAGCTGGTGGCAGGCACCGCCATTGCGGTGACGGGCACGGCCGCGATGGTCGCCGTCACCCTGCCGGACACGGCGGGAGCCCAGGCGGGCCCCATTGCTCGGGCCGCCGCCGGGGAGCGGGCGTCCGGGGAGCCGGGCCTGCCGCCCCCACCCGGGCCCGGGGTCGTCGCGGCGGCCCCCGCGGAGGGGAAGCGGGGCACTGGACGCGATCCGCTCACCGACGACGAACTGGAGCGCGCCCGGCGGCTCGCCGCCGCTCCCGCGGCGCGCACCGCACTGAACGCGGCCGGCGGCCGGGGCCCGCAGCACCTCACCACCGATCTGGCCGAATCCCTGCCGTCCGAGGCCGGGTCCGCCGCGGCGCCGCGCCGCGCGGTCGTCTCGTACTACGACTACCGCACCGACCGGCTCGTCACGACGACCGTCGACGTCACCGGCGGGAGGGTCGAGAGCCGCAGCGCCCGACAGGGCGTGCAGCCCTCCCCGGTCCGGGCGGAGCTCCGGGAGGCGGTCGAGCTGATCCTCGCGAGTCCGCACGGCGCCGGGCTCCGCGCGGACTACCGGGCCGCCACCGGCGCGGATCTGACCACGCCGGCGCCGCTCACGCTCAGCGGCTACGCGTACCGCAGGGAGCGCGAGGCCCGGGTGCCGCCCGGACTCCGCTCCTGCGGCGTGCACCGGTGCGTGCGGGTCATCGCCAGGATCACCGGCGGGCCGTGGATCGACACGAGGGACCTCGCCGTCGACCTGAGCGCCCGCACCGTCGTCGTCGCGCCGTCCGGCTGAGGGGGTTCGCATGCGCATGGACAGGAACGGACATCCGGATGCCCGCAGGCGGAGCCGCCTGGCCGACGGCGCGGGAACCGGGACGCCGGGCGGTGCCGCCGCCCCTTCGGCCGGAGAGAGGACCCTGCCGGCGGTCCGTGCCCGGACCGCGGCGACGGCCGTCGCCGGCCCGGAGGACGGTACCGGCCCGGAAGGGGGCACCTGCCCCACGGACACCCGGTGCGCCCCCGCGGCCGGAATCGCATCCGCCCCGGAGCGCCGAGCCCGGGTGCGCGCCCGGAGGGCCGCCTCCGTGGTGGCCGCCTCCGTGCTGCTCGGCGGCGCGCTGACGGCGGCCGGCCCCACCGCGGCCGGGGCGGCACCGCCGGCGGGCCCCACCCCGCCGCCCGCCCCGGGCTGCAGTGCGCCCTACCGGGTCACGCAGAAGCTCGCCGGCGGAACCACCTGGCGGATGTGCTGGCGCTACGACTCCTCCGCCGGGCTCGTCCTGGACGACGTCAGCTACCAGCCGCGCGGTGAGGCCCGGCCGATCCGGGTGCTGACCAGCGCCAAGCTCGCGCAGGTCCACGTCCCCTACGACGACGGGCGGGCCGAGTACGACGACCTCACCGGCTTCGGCTTCGGCTACGGACTGCAGGGCCTGAAGCCCGAGGAGTGCCCCGGCGGGACCATCCGCTCCGTCAAGGTCCCCGACACCGGCCGGGTCGACGGGCTCTGCCTCACCACCCGCTCCCGCGGCCACGCCTACCGGATGGCGAAGGACGACGGCACCGGCGTCTGGCACGAGGAGGGCAGGGACCTGCTCCTCTACACCGTCAACAAGGTCTCCTGGTACGAGTACATCACCGAGTGGCGCTTCTCCTCCGACGGCACCGTGTCGGCGAACGTGGGCGCCACCGGCAGCCTCTCCCCCGGGGACTACGACGCCGGCGACGGCCGGGGCTGGCCCGTCGGCAAGGGCGCGAAGGACCACGCCGTCAGCCACAGCCACAACGTCTTCTGGCGCCTGAATTTCGGACTCGGCGGCGGGGCCGGGGACCGGATCGAGCAGTACGACTCCGCGGTCACCCCGCCCCCCGCCCAGGGCAGCCCCACGACCAGGACCACCCGGACCCCCGTCACCAAGGAGCTGGCCGGGGACGCCCGAGCCATGCGCTGGTGGCGCGTGGTCAGTGCGAAGGGCCGCAACGCCGACGGCCACGCCCGCAGTTACGAGATCGTGCCCGGCCCGACCGCCAAGCACGCCGGACGTCCCTACACCCGTCACGACGTCTACTTCACCCAGCACCGCGCCTGTGAGCAGTTCGCCAGCAACAACACCCTCGACTGCGGCCGGGACGCGCCCGACAGCGTGGACGGATGGGTCAACGGCGAGACGCTCGCCAACCCGGTCGTGTGGGTCCACATCGGCTTCCACCACATCGCCCGGGACGAGGACCAGCAGCCGATGCCCGTCCACTGGCAGGGCTTCCAGCTGGCACCCAGGGACGTCACGGCTATGAATCCGCTCACCCCGGCCGACCTCGCCGACCAGAACGGTGCGCCGCGGGAGGGGAGTTGAGCGAAGAGCCTGTGGATCCTGCTGCACCGCGTCCCGCTCCCGGAGTACCCTTCCTTGATCGTTGAAGACGGGTGTGCGGGAGCAGAAGGCGGTGCGCGGGTGAGCTCGGGAGGGCTTGAGCTACCCCCAGGTGACACGGGTCACGACGGGGACTCCTCCGACGCGCCGCCGGGCGCCGTCTCCCTCGCCCGGCCGGTGGACATGGGATCCGAGATCGGGCCCGAACTGGACTGGAGCGCGGACGCCTGGAGCGAGGTGCGCACCCGGGCCCAGCGGGCAGGACGGGCGTACATCTGGCTGAATCTGGTCGAACAGCGGCTGCGTGCGGTGGTTGCAGCCGTGCTGAGGCCCATCTACGAACCCGTGCACGGCGAGGAGTGGGTCGTCGCCGCGGCCGGACCGGCCGGGCAGGAGTGGGTGCAGCGCGCCGTCGCGGTACGGGAGGTCAGCCGGCGCAAGGGCTATCTCCTCGATCCCGCCGACGACAACGTCCTCAGCTTCCTCACGCTGCCGCAGTTGCGGGAGCTGATGGTCCAGCACTGGCCCTGCTTCGAACCGTACTTCGACGACCGGCGCGACGTGGAACTGGCGCTGGACGAGCTGGAGGTCGCGCGAAACGTCGTCTCCCGCAACCGGGCGCTCAACGAGACGGTGCTGGCCCAGGCCGAACGGGCCTCGGCGCGGCTGCTGGAGATCCTCGGCAGCGGCGCCGGCGTGCCCTCCGCCGACCGGCTCCCGGTCGACGCGGTCGAGGACCTGGTGGGGGACCGGTACGCGGACGTGGTCTCGATCCACCCCGACCGCGTGCGGTTGCAACGGCAGCTTCCGGCGGAGGACCTGTTCGGCGGCGCACGGCGCCTCGACGCCGTCGGCATAGGCCTCAATCTGCTGGTGCAGAACTTCTCCGGACGCCGCCTGGTGCGGCTCGCGGAATCCGGCTGCCGGGTGCGGCTGCTCTTCCTCAATCCGGCGAGCAGCGCGGTGAAGCGCCGCGAACGCGAACTCGGCCTGCGCAAGGGGGAGCTGAGCCGTGCGGTGGAGATGAACATCCTGCACATGCGGCGGGTGCGGTCACGGCTCCGCGACCCCGGGGCGTTCGAGATCCACGTCTTCGACGAGACCCCGCGCTTCACCGCCTATCTCGTCGACGGGGACGGGGCGGACGGGCTCGCCGTCGTCCAGACGTATCTCCGGCGGGCCCGCGGCATGGAGGCGCCGGTGCTCGTCCTGCGCGGCGGAGGCCGGTCGGTGGTGAGATCCGGGCAGGAGACCGAGCACGGGCTGTTCCAGACCTACCGTGAGGAGTTCGAGTCGGTCTGGGCGGACTCCCGGCCGGTGTCCTGAACAGGCGGCGCCCGGGCCGACCGGGTGCGCCGGTGGTCCGGGGGGAACGTCCACGGGGCGGCACGTCGCGGACGGCCCCGTGCAAGGAATGTCAGTGCCGCGTGCGAGAGTTCTCCCGTCAGCAGGACGGACGAGGGGGGACGATGACCTGGCACCGCGAGCCACTGGTGGGCTTCGCTCCGGAGACGACGGGCACGGACCCGCTGCCGGCGCGGACCGTGACGGCGGCGGTCGGTACGGACGACGTGTCCCGGACGTCTCGTCCCGGGGCCGGGCGCCGGGCCGGGGCCCGCGCCGGAGCGGGTGCCGCGGGATGAGCTGGATCACCGGGCCCCTGGCGGCCTTCGACCTGGAGACCACCGGTACGGACGTCGAGACCGACCGTATCGTCACCGCGGCGGTCGTGCGGCTGGAGCCGGGCGGGGACGTCTCGGAGGAACGCATCTGGCTGCTCGATCCAGGGGTCGTGATACCCGAACAGGCCTCCGCGATCCACGGCGTCTCCACGGCCCATGCCCGCGAGCACGGAGTTCCGGCCGCGTCCGCGATCGAGGACATCGTGGAGACCGTCGCCGGGGTCCTGCGCTCGGGGACCCCGTTGGTCGTGATGAACGCGCGCTACGACCTGTCGCTGCTGGACCGCGAGTGCCGCCGCCACGGGTTGGAGTCGATCACCGAGCGACTGGGGACCGTGCCCGTGCCGGTCGTCGACCCCCTGGTGATCGACAAGCACGTCGACAAGTACCGGAAGGGCAAACGCGCCCTGCACGCCTTGTGCGCGCACTACGGCGTTCCGCTCGAGGACGCGCACGATGCCAGGGCGGACGCGGTGGCTGCGGCCCGCGTGGTGCGGCGCATGGGCGAGCGGCACCGGCCCGTCGGGAAGATGTCCCTGACGGCCTTGCACGACCTCCAAGTGCGTGCGGCTGCCGCGCAGTCCGCCTCACTGCAGGAGTACCTGCGGCGGACCACGAACCCGACGGCGGTCGTCGAGTCGGCCTGGCCGGTCATTCCGCGGAGCCGATGACCGGGGCGGGTCGAGGGCTGCCGTGCCGGCCGGCCCGCGGCCGAGGAGCGGGAGCGGGGAGCGTCAGAACGGGTGCCAGCGCACCTCGGGGTCGTCCGCGCGCAGCGACGCGACACGGCGGCGGAACTCGGCGAGGGCACGGGGGTTCGTGGGCGCGTGCTGCGCCACCCAGGCGCAGCTCGCCGTCTCCCGGGCGCCGCGCAGGACCGCGCAGCCGCCCCACGCCCGGACGTCCCACCCGTAGGCGTCGATGAACGCGTCGTACGCCGCCGGGTCGAGCCCGTAGCGGTCGCGCGAGAGAGCCAGGACGACCAGGTCGTGCTCGCGCAGGTCGGAGGAGAAGGTCTCCAGGTCGACGAGGACCGGACCGTCGGGCCCCACGAGCACGTTGCGGGGGAGCGCGTCGCCGTGGATCGGCCCGCGCGGCAGGTGCGGCGTCAGGGCGGCGGCCGCGGCCGCGAAGCCGTCCCGGCGCTCCCGCAGATAGGCCGCGTCCGCCGGGTCGATCGCGTCGCCCGCCAGACGCAGCCAGCGCTCCACACCCCCGAGCAGTTGCCGCCCCGGCAGTGCGAACGGCGCCTCCGGCAGCCCGTGCACCCGGCGCAGCAACGGAGCCAGATCACGTGGTTCCGCAGGGCGCACGGCCTCGGGCAGCCGGTGCCACACCGTCACCGGATGGCCCTCGACCAGTCGTGCCTCCGGCTCCGCGGCCCGTACCGCCGGGACACCCTCGGCTTCCAGCCACCCGGACACCGCCAGCTCGCGCTCCGCGCGTTCCAGCAGTTCGGCGCTCCGCCCGATCCTCACCACGATGCCGCCGGTCGCGAACACCGCGTTCTCGCCGAGCCCCAGCAGCTCCGCGGTCCAGGGCAGTCCGGCCGCCGCCAGCACCTCCCGCGCACGTGTCTCGTCCATGGCGCGAATTCTTGCATCCTCGCAGGTGGGGTCGGTAGGGAGGAACTGAGGAAACGGCTGGACGAGGAAGGTGTCCCCGGTCCCCGCCCGCCCCCAGCGCGACTGATGCCGTGTCAGGCGGTGGCCGGGAACAGGATTGCACGAGACGTATCGTCTCGTTTAGTGTGAGGGCATGACCGAAGTGAAGCGGGCCCACATCGCCATGTTCTCCATCGCCGCCCACGGGCACGTGAACCCGAGCATCGAAGTGATCCGGGAGCTCGTGGCCCGCGGACACCGTGTCAGTTACGCGATCCCGCCGTCCTTCGCCGGGAAGGTCGCCGTGACGGGCGCGGAACCGGTGCTCTGGAACTCCACGCTGCCGACCGACGACGAGCCGGAGGCCTGGGGCACCGAACCGATCGACCACGTCGAGCCGTTCCTGAGCGACGCGATCCAGGCGCTGCCGCAGCTCGCCGAGGCGTTCGCGGGGGACGAGCCGGACCTCGTCCTGCACGACATCACCTCCTATCCTGCGCGCGTCCTCGCCCATCGCTGGGGCGTGCCCGCGATCTCCCTCTCGCCGAACCTCGTCGCCTGGGAGGGGTACGAGGAGGAGGTCGGCGAGCCGATGACCGCCGCGATCAGGGCCACCGAGCGAGGCAGGGCCTACTACGCCCGGTTCGCGTCCTGGCTGTCGGAGAACGGGATCGGCGTCCACCCCGACCCCTTCGTCGGCCGCCCGGCCCGCTCCCTGGTGCTGATCCCCAGGGTGCTGCAGCCGCACGCCGACCGGGTCGACGAGGGCGTCCACTCCTTCGTCGGTGCCTGCCAGGGCGACCGCACGGAGCAGGGGGAGTGGCGACGGCCCACGGACGCCGGAAAGGTGCTGCTGGTCTCCCTCGGCTCGGCCTTCACCAAGCAGCCCGGCTTCTACCGCGGGTGCGTGAAGGCGTTCGGTGAACTGCCCGGGTGGCATGTGGTGCTGCAGATCGGCAAGTTCGTGGACCCGGCGGAACTGGGCCGTGTGCCCGCGAACATCGAGGTGCGCGGCTGGGTGCCGCAGCAGGCGATCCTCAGGCAGGCGGACGCCTTCGTCACGCATGCCGGTGCGGGCGGCAGCCAGGAGGGGCTGGCCACCGCCACGCCCATGGTCGCGGTCCCCCAGGCGGTCGACCAGTTCGGCAACGCCGACATGCTCGCCTCACTCGGTGTGGCCCGCCGTCTGCCGATGGAGGAGGCCACCGCGGACAACCTCCGGGAGGCCGTGCTCACCCTGTCGGGAGACCCCGAGGTGGCCCGCCGTCTGGAGGAGATCCGCCGCTCGATGCGCCTGGAGGGCGGCACGCGCCGCGCCGCCGACCTCATCGAGGCGGAACTGCCGCAGACCTGAGGGCGGGTGGCGGCGCGGCGGCACCCGGCCGCCACGCCCGCCGTGCGTTCGTGCTCGCGGTACTCGCTCCACGCGTCTGAGGAGGCGTCAAACCTCCCTTGCGGATCAAGCCGATCCTCCCGCCGGGCAAAGGCGGTGCACGCTTCCCCGATGGCGTGCCGCCCGTCTTCCGGCGCGCGATTCCCCTGCGCTCCGGTGTGCGCGGCGGTGTATACCCGTATTCCGCGGGAGCACGCCACGATTACCGCATGAGCACATTTCCTCGACAGAACTTCCCTGCCTGTGAGGGAAGTTCGACCAGTGGTCCGACTTGTGAAGTCCTGGCCGAATTCGTATTACGAACTCCTGTTGACCAAGTCACACCTGGGTGAAGGGCTTGATCTGAGCCCGTCAATCGGTCAGGGTTTCGACTCAGCCCCCGGAGATTTTCCTTCCGGGAGCGAATCCCCCCACAAATGATGACGAGGAGACCCCCTCTTCATGGCATCTCACAAGCGCACCAACAGGATGAAGCTGACCGCGGCAATAACCGCCGTTGCGGCCGCCGCCGGAGTGACCGTCCTCAACACCTCGTTCGCCGGCGCGGCTCCCGCGCCCGTCGAGGGCAAGATCTACGGTGCGAACGCCGAAGGCGCCGTCGCCGGCAGCTACATCGTTCTGCTGGACGGGAAGACGGACAAGAAGAAGCTCGCCGAGGAGTACGGCGGCTCGCTTCAGCGCAATTACAGCTCAGCGGTGAACGGCTTCTCCGCCAGCGGCCTTTCGGAGACCGAAGCCAAGCGCCTCGCCGCCGACCCGGCCGTCGACAAGGTCGTCCAGAACAAGAAGTTCACGGCCAACGCCACCCAGGACAACCCCCCCTCGTGGGGCCTGGACCGCGTCGACCAGACCGACACCGCCGGGGACAGCAAGTACACCTACCCCGACAGCGCCGGCGAGGGCGTCACGGCGTACGTCATCGACACCGGGGTCCGGATCACGCACAAGGACTTCGAGGGCCGGGCCACCCACGGCTTCGACGCCGTCGACGACGACGAGACCGCCGACGACGGCAACGGCCACGGTACCCACGTGGCGGGCACCATCGCCGGGGCCTCCCACGGCGTCGCCAAGAAGGCGAAGATCGTCGCCGTGCGCGTGCTCGACGACAGCGGCTCCGGCACCACCGAGCAGGTCGTCGCCGGCATCGACTGGGTCACCAAGAACCACCAGGGCCCGTCCGTGGCCAACATGAGCCTCGGCGGCGGAGCCGACCCCGCGCTCGACGAGGCCGTGCAGAAGGCCGTCGCCGCGGGCGTCACCTTCGGTGTCGCCGCGGGCAACGAGTCCGGTGACGCCGGTCAGGGTTCGCCCTCCCGCGTCGAGGAGGCCATCACCGTCGCCTCCTCGACCAAGGACGACAAGCAGTCCGACTTCTCCAACTTCGGCGCGGTCGTGGACATCTACGCCCCGGGCTCGGACGTCACCTCGGCCTGGAACGACAGCGACGAGGGCACCAAGACCATCTCCGGCACGTCCATGGCGACCCCGCACGTCGTCGGCGCCGCCGCGGTGTACCTCGCCGCGCACAAGGACGCCACGCCGGACCAGGTCGCCAAGGCCCTGACGGACGGTGCCACGCCCGACAAGATCGGCAACCCGAGCGAGGGCACGCCCAACAAGCTGCTGAAGGTCGTCGAGTAGCCGACCGGCCGACAGCACGATCCGGCGGCCGCCGTGCCCTCCCCCACGGGGCACGGCGGCCGTCCTATGGTGTGCGCATGGCGAAGACCCACGCGTACGCCGCGCTGCTGCGCGGCATCAACGTCGGCGGCCACCGCAAGGTCGCGATGGCCGACCTGCACAGCCTGGTGACGGATCTCGGCCACGGCCACGTACGCACCTACCTGCAGAGCGGCAACGCCGTGTTCACCAGCGAGACGGACGACGAGGACACGCTCGCCCGCGGCATCGAACGGGCCGTCGAGGAGCGCTTCGGCTTCACCGTGGACTGCCTCGTCCGCGGCGGCCCGTACCTCGCCTCCGTCGTCGAGGAGTGCCCCTTCCCGGCCAGCCGGCTCGAGGGGAGGCAGCTGCACGTCACGTACTTCTCGGAGCGGGTCGACCCGGACCGGTTCGCAGGCGTCGACAGGGACGCCCATCTGCCGGAGGACTTCCGGCTGGGGGACCGTGCGCTGTACCTGTACACACCCGGTGGAATCGGCCGCTCCAAGCTGGCCGACGTGCTGGCGCGGTCGAGCGTGAGCAAAGGACTCGTCGCCACGACCCGCAACTGGAACACCGTCGTCAAGCTCGCGGAGATGACCGGGACCGGGAACCCCGCCTGAGCCGGGAGGCGACCGCCCTCGCCGCCCCCGGACTCCGGCCCCGACCGGCCACCGTCCGTGGTGTGCCGCGACTTGAGGACCCGCGGGGCCGCCCCTTCCGGTCCCGCCCGCCGGGCGGTCGCCCCGGCCTCACGGGCACGCCTTCGGCCTCAGCGCCGCCGGAAGTTCCGGTGCCAGCTGAAGCCCCCCGGCAGCCGCACCGACGCCCTGCCGTGGCCGCCGCTGCCCCGGGTGATGTGGGCCCGGCGCGTGCCGAGGCTCAGGGACCAGCCGTGCGTACCGATGTTCAGGTGCAGCAGCTTCGGGACGATCGTGATCCGCTTGTGGTAGTAGAGCGACATGTGGGCCTCCTCGCAGCCATCATGCACCGCCGGCTCGTCGTCTCCGTCACGACGGCGCCACGGTCGTGTCACCTCGGGACCGTCCGGTCGTCCTACCGGCCCCGACCGGGCGCCCGGCGCACACCGGCCGGACACCGGGCAAGCGGGCAGGCAGGTGCCTGTCGGTGCCTCGCCCTATCGTCGGTCCCATGTACGACGACGGTGACGGACCGCCCCGCCCGGGCGGTACGCGTGAGGCACGGGCACGGGCCGCCGAGGTGCGGGTCGCGTTCGAAGGCATGCTGCAGATACGGCGGCTGACCAACACCGGCGCTCCCGACCCCGAGTCGGTGCCCGCACCCTGGGAACGGGGCCGGATGGTCCGTGCCGTGGCGCTCGCACTGGAGGCGGCCGGCATCGCCCCCTCCGCCGTCGACGCCGATTCCGGGCAGCGGGTGGCCACCGGATACCGGGTGGGCCCGGTCCCGGACGAACCGGGCACGGTCACGGTCGAGTGGCTCGGACCCCACGGCAGCGGGGCCGCCGGCGAGGAGGAAGGCGCCCTCGCCGACTGCGCCGGGGTCCTGCAACGCCTCGGCTGGGACGCCCTGTTGTACCGGGGGCGGAGCCGGCGCCGCTTCCTGGAGGTCCGTCCGCCGCACCCTCAGGGCTGAAAGGCCGGGCCGGTAGCGGTGAATGGCTCAGGAGAACCGGCGTCCATTGGCCCGGGCGGACGGGACGCCCCGGTCCCAGGCTTCACAGGCATGACCAAGCCCATCGAGCGCAGCGTGGACGAGCACGGGACGAAGGCGCCCGGGATCAACGAGCACGGGACGAATACGCCCGGGACGAATACGCCCGGGACGAACACGCCCGGGACGAACACCCACCGCGATCGCGGCCACCGCGCCGACGCGCACCGCACCACCGTCGGGAGCGGACGCTCAGCCCGCTGCGGCGAGGCGGTGTGCCGGCCGCCGGGCCTCGTCGTACCGTCGCAGCATCAGCCGGGCCAGCTCGGGAGACGGGCCGAGGACGCCGGCCAGTACCTCGGCGCCCGCCGACCGGGCGCCGTCCGCGATCCGGTCGGGCAGTCGGCCCGGGGCGATGACGTACGGTGCCACCGCCACCCGGGCCACGCCTCCGGCGCGCAGTGCCCGCACCGCGTCCTCGGGACGGGGCGGGCTCGCGGCCGTGACGGCGGAGGCGAACGCAGGCCGCACGGCGCACCAACCGGTGTGCCGCAGCTCCCGCGCCATGTCAGCGACCACTGCGATCGCCTCCGGGTCGGAGGAGCCCGCCGAGGCCAGGACGACCCCGGTCGAGCGCTTGTCGGCCGGGGTCAGCCCGGCCTCGTAGAGCCGCTGTTCGACCGCGTCCAGGAGCAGCGGGGACGGGCCGAGGACCTCCGCCTGGGTGATCCGGAGCCGCGGATGCCGCGCCCGTGCCTCGTTCAGCACGGACGGGATGTCCGCCTTGGCGTGGAAGGCGCGGGTCAGCAGCAGCGGCAGCGCGACCACGTCCTCCACCCCGTCGTTCGCCATCCGCTCCAGGACCTGCGGCACGGACGGCGCGTTGAAGTCCAGGAACGCCGTGCCGACCCGCAGCGCGGGCTCCTGCGAACGGATGTGCCGTACGAGGGCGTGCACGGTCGCCGCGTGCCGCGGATCGCGGCTCCCGTGGGCGACGACGAGAAGCGCCGGCCGGTGAGGGGCGGCGGGGCGGGAGGGGCGGTGAGGGCCGTACACGGTGATCAGCTCAGCTCTTGACGAGAAGCCCGCGACTGCGGAGTACCCAGCGCTCCAGCGGGCTGAAGACGAGCAGATCGACGGCGATGCCGACGATCAGGATCAGGAGGATCGCGAGGAACACTCCGGGCATGTCGATGTTGTTGCGGCCGTTCTCCAGCAGCTGGCCGAGGCCGAGACCCAGGTCGGGGGAGGAGGCGATGATCTCCGCCGCCATCAGCGAGCGCCAGGAGAAGGCCCAGCCCTGCTTCAGACCCGCCAGATAGCCCGGCAGGGCGGCCGGCATGACGATGTGCCAGGTGCCCTTCAGGCCGGTGGCGCCGAGCGTCCGTCCGGCCCGCAGGAACAGCGGCGGCACCTGGTCGACGCCGGACACGAGTCCGTTCGCGATCGACGGCACCGCGCCGAGCAGGATCACCGCGTACATCATCGAGTCGTTCAGGCCCAGCCAGATGACGGCCGGCGGCACCCACGCCACCGACGGCAGCGACTGCAGACCGGACAGGATCGGTCCGATCGCGGCACGGACGAACTTCACCCGTGCCACGAGCAGACCGAGCGGGGTGCCGATGGCGAGGGCCAGCAGGAAGCCGAAGAGACCGCGCGACACGCTGGTCCAGATGACGTCGAACAGGGTGCCCTGCAGCCACATGTCGGACAGACCCGTCCACACCGCGGACGGCGCGGGCAGCTTGTCCTCGGTCGTGACCTGTGCCGAGACCAGGACCTGCCACACCACGAGGACGAGGGCGACCGCCACGACCGGCGGCACGACCTTCTTCACGAGGAGCTCGCGCACCGGCGTGCGGCGGATCTCGACGGCGTCGAGCGCGTCCAGGCCGGCCTCGAGACCGGCGAGGTCGTCGCGCCCGGCGGGGGACGTGCCCGCCTTCGTGACGCCGTCGCGGACTTCAGTGCTGGCCATGTCGGCGGATCTCCCCACGCAGTTGTTCAGTGATCTCGACGGACAGCTCCGCCACTGCGGCGTCCTCGATACGGCGCGGCTGCGGGATGTCCACGGCCCACTCGCGGGCCACCCGGCCGGGCCGTGAGGACAGCAGGACCACGCGCTGGGCGAGCCGCACCGCCTCGCGGACGTTGTGCGTGACGAACAGGACCGACACGTTCGTCTCGCGCCAGATCCGGGTCAGCTCGCCGTGCAGCACGTCACGCGTGATGGCGTCGAGCGCCGCGAACGGCTCGTCCATCAGCAGCAGATCGCTGTCCTGCGCGAGCGCCCGCGCCAGGGCGACCCGCTGGCGCATGCCGCCGGACAGCTCGTGGACGCGCTTGCCGTGCGCGCCGCCGAGTCGGACCAGCTCCAGCAGCCGCTCGGCCTCGGCCCGGCGCCCGGCCTTGGGGACCCCGCGCAGCCGCAGGGCGAGTTCGATGTTCTTGCCCGCGGTCAGCCACGGGAAGAGGGCGTGCTCCTGGAACATCAGGGCGGGCCGTCCGCCGGGCGTCTCGATGGACCCGGTGCTCGGCCGGTCCAGCCCCGCGACCAGGTTGAGCAGCGTGGACTTGCCGCATCCCGACGCCCCGAGGATGGTGACGAACTCGCCGGCGGCGACATCGAGACTGATGTCGTCGAGGACGAGCTGCGATCCGGCCGGACCGGAGAAGGACTTCGAGACGTGCTCGATCCTGGCGGCGTGCGACACCGCTGTGGTGTCCACGGCGGCCTCGGCAAGCGTGGTGGCCATGGTCGTCACCTCCTGGGAACTTTCGGTTCGGGGACTCGCGTGCCTACTTCGCGCCGAGGCCGGCGTCGGCGACCCCGGGCCTTCCTTCGGCCTTCAGCACCTTGTTCAGCAGAGTCAGGTCGTAGATGCCGTTCAGGTCGGGCTCGTCGATGAGCTCGGCCTTCACCGCCCACTCGGACTGCGTCCTGAGCGTGGCGGCCAGCGGGTCGTCCGTGACCCGGATGCTCGGCCAGGCCGGGTCGATGACCTCCGGGGCGAGCGCCTTGCCGGTCTCGGCCTTCAGGGCCGCGTTGGCGGACGCCTTGGCCTTCTCCGGGTTGGCGTTGATCCAGGCGTTCGTCCTCACCGTGCCGCGGAGCACGGCCTCGACGACGTCCGGGTGCTCCTTCAGGAACGTCTGCGACACGATGACGTTGGTGATCACGAACTTCCCGCCGGGCCACAGCGCCGTCTCGTCGAGGAGGACCCTCGCGCCCTCGGAGACCAGCTGGGACGCGGTCGGCTCCGGCACCCAGGCGCCGTCGATCGAGCCGGACTTGTAGGCGCCCGGGGTGATCTTGTTGTCCGTGCGAACCACCGAGACGTCGCCCTCGCCGCTCTCCGCGTCGACCTTCCAGCCCTTGCCGGAGGCCCAGTTCAGGAACGCGACGTCCTGGGTGTTGCCCTTCTGCGGGGTGGCGATCCGCTTGCCCCTGACGTCGTCCAGGGTCTTGATCCGGTCCGGGTCGACGACGAGTTTCACGCCACCGGACGCGGAACCGGAGACGATCCGCAGGTTCTTGCCCTTGGACTTCACGTACCCGTTGACGGACGGCGAGGGGCCGATGAAGCCGATGTCGAGGGAGCCGCCGTTGAGGGCCTCGATCGCGGACGGGCCCGCGTTGAAGGCCTGCGGCGTGAGCCTGGTGCCGCCGAGCTCCTTCTGGATGATCCCCTCCTGGACGCCGACGAGGGCGGTGGCGTGGGTCAGGTTCGGGAGGTAGCCGACGCGGACGGTGTCTGCGGAGAGCTTCCTGCCCTCGGCGGCCACCACGGGCCTCTCGTCGTCCTTTGCCTGGGAGCCGTAGCCGCAGGCGGTGGACGCGACGGCCAGCAGGGGGAGCGCCGCGGCGGCGGCGAGACCGCGGCGCAGGGTCGTACGGGATGCAGGCACGGGAGGCGTTTCCTCTCGGGGGCCCGGTGCTCACGTCCCCCGGTGGTGCCGGGTGGTGCGGGACGCGGCCGGGAGATCGGCAGGTCTGTGTCTTCGTCCGGGGCGCGGTCGGGGTGTCGCGCCGGTCATCGGACACATCGCGTGACACCTCCCGAACCCGCGCCGAGCACACCGCTGCCCACGCGGCCGCCCTCCTTGGCGAAGGTCGCGTACGCGTCGATCGTCATCAGAAGTCCCACCCCTCGTCGTCCTGGACCGGCGCGGCATCGGCGGTGGCGAAGGACTCGCCCGCCATACCGGCCGCCAGGGTCGTACCGTCCGCGGGGTCGATCAGCAGGAAGGACCCGGTACGGCGGGAGTCCGCGTACGCGTCGAGCGCCAGCGGCTCGGCGGTGCGGACCCGGACCCTGCCGATGTCGTTGGCCACCAGCTGCCCGGGAGCCGGATGCTGGGACAGGTCGTCGAGCGTCAGCCGCGACGGGATCTCCTTCACGATCGCCTTCACCGTGCGGGTGGTGTGCTTCAGCAGCACCCGCGCGCCCACCGTGAGCGGGGTGTCGGCGACATGGCAGACCGTGGCCTCGACGTCCTGCGTCGTGGCGGGCGCGTCGTCGCTCGGCACGACGATGTCGCCGCGGGAGACGTCGACGTCGTCCTCCAGCAACAGCGTCACCGACTGCGGGGTCCAGGCGACGTCCACCGGCTCGCCCAGCAGGTCGATCCCCGCGATCCTCGACGTGCGGCCCGACGGCAGCACGGTCACGCCCTCGCCGACGCGGAACGTGCCGGCGGCGATCTGGCCCGCGTAGCCGCGGTAGTCCGGGTGCTCGGCGGTCTGCGGACGGATCACGTACTGCACCGGGAAGCGTGCGTGGCAGCTGGTCAGATCGTGGCTCACCGGCACGGACTCCAGATGCTCCAGCACCGTCGGGCCGCCGTACCAGTCCATGTTCGCGGAGGGGTCCACCACGTTGTCGCCGGACAGCGCCGAGATCGGGATCGCGGTGATCTCCGGGACGCCCAGCTCGCTCGCGTACGCGGTGAACTCCTCTGCGATCGCGGCGAAGACGGACTCCTCGTAGCCGACCAGGTCCATCTTGTTCACGGCGAGGACGACGTGCGGGACGCGCAGCAGCGCGGCGATCGCGGCGTGCCGGCGGGTCTGCTCGACCACGCCGTTGCGGGCGTCGACGAGGATCACCGTCAGCTCGGCCGTCGAGGCGCCCGTGACCATGTTCCGGGTGTACTGCACGTGCCCCGGCGTGTCGGCAAGGATGAACCGCCTCCGAGGAGTGGCGAAGTAACGGTACGCCACGTCGATCGTGATGCCCTGTTCCCGCTCGGCCCGCAGACCGTCGGTCAGCAGCGCCAGGTCGGGAGCCTCCTGGCCACGGGAGCGGGAGGCGTGCTCGACGGCCTCCAGCTGGTCGGCGAGCACCGACTTGGAGTCGTGCAGCAGCCGGCCCACCAGGGTGGACTTGCCGTCGTCGACGGAACCGGCGGTGGCGAAGCGCAGCAGGGTGGTGGCCGACAACTGCTCGGCCGACTGCTCGGTGGAGCTGGTCATGTCTAGAAGTACCCTTCGCGCTTGCGGTCTTCCATCGCGGCCTCGGACAGCTTGTCGTCGGCGCGGGTCGCTCCCCGCTCGGTGAGCCGGGAGGCGGCGATCTCGGCGATCACGGCGTCCAGCGTGGAGGCGTCGGAGTCGACGGCGCCCGTGCAGGACATGTCGCCGACGGTGCGGTAGCGGATCAGCCGCTTCTCGGGCGTCTCGCCGTCCTTCGGGCCGCCCCAGTCGCCGGCGGTCAGCCACATTCCGTTACGGGCGAAGACCTCCCGCTCGTGGGCGAAGTAGATCTCCGGCAGCTCGATCCGCTCGCGCTGGATGTACTGCCAGACGTCCAGCTCGGTCCAGTTGGAGAGGGGGAACACACGGACGTGCTCACCGGGCGCGTGGCGGCCGTTGTAGAGCTGCCACAGCTCGGGGCGCTGGCGCCGCGGGTCCCACTGGGAGAACTCATCGCGCAGCGAGAACACCCGCTCCTTGGCCCGGGCCTTCTCCTCGTCGCGCCGTCCGCCGCCGAACACCGCGTCGAAGCGGTGCTGCTGGATGGCCTCCGTCAGCGGAACGGTCTGCAGCGGGTTACGGGTGCCGTCGGGACGCTCGCGGAGCACACCGCGGTCGATGTAGTCCTGTACGGAGGCCACATGGAGACGCAGACCGTGTTGCGCGACCACACGGTCCCGGTACTCGATGACCTCGGGGAAGTTGTGCCCCGTGTCCACGTGCAGCAGCGAGAACGGGATCGCCGCGGGAGCGAAGGCCTTCAGCGCGAGATGCAGCATGACGATGGAGTCCTTGCCGCCGGAGAAGAGGACCACCGGCCGCTCGAACTCGCCCGCCACCTCGCGGAAGATGTGCACCGCCTCGGACTCCAGAGCGTCCAGGTGCGTCAGCGCGTACGGGCTGTCCGTGCTCTCGCCCACGACGTCGATGCTGGTCGTCATGCCAGTCCCCTCTCGATGAGCAGCGCGTGCAGCGCCTGCGCCGACTCCTGCACGGTCTGAGTGTGCGACTCGATCCGCAGGTCCGGGGACTCCGGTGCCTCGTACGGGTCGTCCACACCGGTCAGGCCACTGATCTCGCCGGCCGCCTGCCGGGCGTACAGACCCTTGACGTCGCGCACCGCGCACACGTCGACCGGGGTCGCCACGTGCACCTCCACATACGGCGTGCCCTCGGCACCGTGCCGTTTGCGGACGGCCTCGCGGCTGTCCGCGTACGGGGCGATCACCGGCACCAGGACCGTCACACCGTTGGACGCCAGCAGTTCGGCGACGAAACCGATCCGCTGGACGTTGGTGTGCCGGTCCTCACGGCTGAAACCGAGGCCCGCGGACAGGAACTCGCGGATCTCGTCGCCGTCGAGCACCTCGACGCGGTGGCCCTCGCCGCGCAGCCGGCCGGCCAGCTCGTGCGCGATGGTGGTCTTGCCCGCGCTCGGCAGCCCCGTGAGCCAGATCGTGGCCCCAGTCACGTGCATCTCCCGTTGATTCAGGGTCGGTTCGGTCGGATGGTCTGCTGTGGTCGCGGGCGCCGTCATCAGCCGTGCAGCCCGCACTCGGTCTTCGCGCGCCCCGCCCATCGGCCGGCTCGCGCGTCCTCGCCCTCGAGCACCCGTCGGGTGCAGGGTGCGCAGCCCACCGAGGCGTAACCGTCCATGAGCAGCGGGTTGGTGAGGACGCCGTGTTCCGCGACGTATCCGTCCACGTCCGCCTGTGTCCAGCGGGCGATCGGCGAGACCTTGACCTTCCGGCGCTTCTCGTCCCAGCCGACGACGGGGGTGCCCGCCCTGGTCGGGGACTCGTCGCGGCGCAGGCCGGTAGCCCAGGCGTCGTAGGCGGCGAGCCCCTCCTCGAGGGGCTCGACCTTGCGCAGCGCGCAGCACAGGTCGGGGTCGCGGTCGTGCAGCCGCGGGCCGTGCTCGGCGTCCTGCTCCGCCACCGACCGGCGCGGGGTGAGCGTGATGAGGTTGACGTCCATCACGGCCCCGACCGCGTCACGCGTGCCGATGGTCTCGGGAAAGTGGTAGCCGGTGTCCAGGAAGACCACGTCGACCCCGGGGAAGGCGCGCGAGGCCAGATGGGCCACGACCGCGTCCTCCATGGAGGAGGTGACGCAGAAGCGCGGGCCGAAGGTCTCCGCCGCCCACGTCAGGATGTCCAGGGCGGACGCCTCCTCGAGGTCCCGCCCGGCCGCCTCGGCCAGCGACCTGAGCTCGTCCCCGGTCCGTCGGGTCCGTACCGCCGTCATATCGCGTCCCCTCCGTCGTCGTTGCGCCGAACCCCGCGGGCGAGCAGCCCGAGGAACTTCAGCTGGAAGGCCCTGTTGCACGACGCGCATTCCCAGGCGCCGTGGCCCTGCTCGTTCGGACGAAGATCCTCGTCGCCGCAGTAGGGACAGTGGAAAGGGGCAGCCCGCTCGCTCACCGCACGTCCCCTTTCGCTTCTCCGCCCGCGCGGCGCGGGGGTGCGGGCTGCGTGGTCGGCTGCGGCCGGGTGGCCGCGCGTGCGTGGCTCATGAGAGTGACTCCTCGCTTGCGCGAGCCACCCAGGCGGCGAAGCGCTCGCCGTCCTCGCGCTCCACCTGGAAGCGTCCCAGCACGCGCTCGACGTAGTCGGGGAGCTCCGCCGCGGTGACCTTCAGTCCGCGGACCTTGCGGCCGAATCCGGCCTCCAGGCCCAGCGCACCGCCCAGGTGGACCTGGAAGCCCTCCACCTGCTCGCCGTTCTCGTCCAGCACCAGCTGGCCCTTGAGACCGATGTCCGCGACCTGGATACGGGCGCAGGCATTGGGGCATCCGTTGATGTTGATCGTGATCGGCTCGTCGAAATCCGGGATGCGGCGCTCGAGTTCCTCGATCAGCGCGGCACCGCGGGCCTTGGTCTCGACGATGGCCAGCTTGCAGAACTCGATGCCGGTGCAGGCCATCGTGCCGCGGCGGAACGGGGACGGAGCGACCCGCAGGTCCAGCGACTCCAGCCCGGACACCAGCGACTCGACCTGTGACTCCTCGATGTCGAGGACGATCATCTTCTGCTCGGCGGTGGTACGCACCCGGCCCGAGCCGTGCGCCTCCGCCACCTCGGCGATCTTGGTGAGGGTGGCTCCGTCGACCCGGCCGACACGCGGGGCGAAGCCGACGTAGAAGCGGCCGTCCTTCTGCCGGTGCACACCGACGTGGTCGCGCCAGCGCTGCAGGGGCTGTTCGGGCGCCGGACCGTCGGTCAGCGGGCGCCCCAGGTACTCGTCCTCCAGCACCCGGCGGAACTTCTCCGCGCCCCAGTCGGCGACCAGGAACTTCAGCCGCGCACGGGTGCGCAGCCGCCGGTAGCCGTAGTCGCGGAAGATCGAGATGACGCCCTCGTAGACGTCCGGAACCTCGTCCAGCGGCACCCAGGCGCCCAGCCGGACGCCGATCTTCGGGTTGGTGGAGAGGCCACCGCCGACCCACAGGTCGAAGCCGGGGCCGTGCTCGGGGTGGTTCACCCCGACGAAGGCGATGTCGTTGATCTCGTGCGCCACGTCCAGCAGCGGCGAGCCGGAGATCGCCGACTTGAACTTGCGGGGGAGGTTCGAGAACGCCTTGTTGCCGACGATCCGGCGCTGGATCTCGTCGATGGCCGGGGTGCCGTCGACGATCTCGTCCTCGGCGATGCCCGCGACCGGGGAGCCGAGGATGACGCGCGGGGTGTCACCGCAAGCCTCGGTGGTGGACAGGCCGACGGCCTCCAGCCGCTCCCAGATCTCGGGCACGTCCTCGATGCGGATCCAGTGGTACTGGACGTTCTGCCGGTCGGTGATGTCGGCGGTGCCGCGTGCGAACTCCTGCGAGATCTCGCCGATGACGCGCAGTTGCTCGGTGGTCAGCCGCCCGCCGTCGATGCGGACGCGCAGCATGAAGTACTCGTCGTCCAGTTCCTCCGGCTCCAGGATCGCGGTCTTGCCGCCGTCGATCCCGGGCCGGCGCTGGGTGTACAGGCCCCACCAGCGCATGCGGCCGCGGAGGTCGTTCGGGTCGATCGAGTCGAATCCGCGCTTGGAGTAGATCGTCTCAATACGTGTCCGTACATTGAGACCGTCGTCGTCCTTCTTGAACTGCTCGTTGCCGTTCAGAGGTGTGAAGTGGCCAACGGCCCACTGGCCCTCGCCGCGGTGGCGTCCGGCCTTGCGGCGGGGCGTGGCGGTGGCGGGCTTTCCGGGGGTGGCGGCCATGGCGGTTACGTCCTTCGGGACTACGGGAGGTCGGCTCTGACCTGCACATGAGCACCCGGTTTCACGGGCGGGCGCGGCGATGCGCGGAGGTCGGGGATCTCAGGGAACGCGGGGGAACTGGTGCCGGGGCCGACGGGCCCCCGGGGACACTCAGGCCGCGCGACACATGGCGCTGGACATGCGGCCGAGGTCGACGTGCCGCCGACTCACCAAGGCAATTCCAGCTCGAGACATGACGGAAGCGTGTCACGGGACTTTGGACCCAGTCCACCGCTATCCATCATTTGGACAAGAGTGTCCCGCATCATGAGACAATGTGGGGTCGGTCACCCGGCCCGAGGACGCCGGGGCCGGGCCGGAGCGCCGTGCGCCGACCGGGCTCCGGATCGGGCCCGCGGGGCCGGCCGAGGGTGCCGCAGCGGGGGTTCTGGGCGGGGCCTGGGCGGGGTCGGCAGGCCGGCGTCGATCGAGGGCGCCGGCCGGGATCACGGGTCGGGGGTCAGCCCGGGGCGCCGGGCCAGGGCCCGGGTATGGCGACCTCCGGCTCCTCCTCCACCTTGGTGTCGAAGAGCGCGAAGCCCCGGCGCAGATAGTTGTCCATCGCGTGCGGGCCGTCCTTGGAACAGGTGTGCAGCCAGACCCGCTTCGTCGGCACGCGCCCCGGCCAGCGCTCCGCGAGGTCCCAGGCGCGGGCGGTGCCGTACGACAGCAGATGGCCGCCGATCCGCCTGCCGCGGAACGCCGGGATCAGTCCGAAGTAGACGATCTCGACGGCACCCTCCTCCTGGGCCTCCAGCTCGACGTACCCGGCGGGTGTGCCCCGCTCGTACGCGACCCACGTCTCGACCCCCGGCCTGGTGAGCGTCTCCTCCCACTGCGCGTACGTCAGGCCCAGCCGGTCGGTCCAGTCGATGTCCCCGCCGACCGCCGTGTAGAGGAAGCGGCTGAACTCCGGCGAGGGGACCTCGGCGCGCACGATCCGGACGTCCCCCGAGGGCTCGGCAGCGGGACGCAGATCGGAGGACGAGGTCTGCTCCAGGGACCACGTGGTCACGGTGATGCTCATGACCGTCAGGGAACCACGGGCGCCCCGCCCGGGACAAAGCGGACCCCGTCCGTGCGGCCCGACGGGCTGGACGCCGCACGCGGTGCGGTGCCGGGCGGCCCACCCGGCACCCGGCATCCGCACCCGGCATCCGGCGCACGGCCGCGGTACCGGGTTGCCGCCGGTCCATATGGCGGCTGCCTGTCCACATGCCGGTCGGCGGTCGGCCCGGTACCGGGAGGTGCGCCACGGCATGGGTGGACGCGGGACCGGCCGGGGCGGGTCCGGGGGTCCGGCGCGCCGTTGCCCGGGGCCGGCACCCCGGGACTCGGGCGGTCAGGCGGCGGGCGGGATGTTCTGGTTGGCGTGGAGGAAGTTCTCCGGGTCGTAGCGGCGCTTGATCTCCCGGAGCCGGTCGTGGTGGTCCCGGTACGTGGCCCGGACCCGGTCCTGGCCCTCGTCGGCGCCCATGAAGTTCACGTAGGCGCCGCCCATCGAGAACGGGTGGAGGGCGTTCCAGTAGTCGACCGCCCACTGCCTGATGAGCGCGGCGTTCGCCGGGTCCGGGTCGATGCCGGCGATGACCCCCGACCAGACCGCGTCACGGTAGGCCCACGCGGTGTCGCCGGGCGCCACGTCGTGGGCGGCCCCGTCGACGGGGTACAGGTGCATCGTCGACAGCGGCGTCGGCAGGTTCTCCCCGTACTTCAGGTGCACGTCGATCGCGCCGTCCGTGATCCGGTCGAAGAAGTCGCCCCGCCAGTACCACTGCAGTCCCGTCGGGATCAGCCCGTCGAACATGGCCTGCAGCGCGGGATAGGGCATCGTCGCCGCGAAGTGGAACAGCGGCGGCGCCGGCTCGCTCACGGCGGAGGAGAGCTCGTCGGGACCCGGCCGCTCCGGGGACCCGGTCCCGCACCACACCACACCGCACACCTTCCGTCCGTGGATCTCCTCGGGGAACGGCGGGCCCGGCGGCACGGACAGCAAGGCGAAGAAGCCGTAGACGTCGCGAGGGGCTCCCGGCAGGAACGTGCGGTACCAGTCCAGTACCTCGCGGGTGCTCTCCACCGGCCACACGGTGATGGCGACCCCCACCGTGTCCACGGGGTGCAGCCGGTACGTGAAGGAGGTGACGACGCCGAAGTTGCCGCCTCCGCCGCGCAGGGCCCAGAGAAGGTCGGGCCGCTCGTCCTCGGAGACGGTGACGAAGGTGCCGTCCGCGAGCACGACGTCCGCGCCGATCAGGTTGTCGGCCGTCAGGCCGAACCGGCGGGTCAGATAGCCGTGGCCGCCGCCGAGGGTCAGGCCGCCGACGCCCGTCGTCGACATGATGCCCGCGGGGGTCGCCAGCCCGAAACCGTGACCGGCGTGGTCCAGATCGCCGAGCACGGAGCCGCCCCCGACCCGCGCGGTGCGGGTCACGGGATCCACGCGCACCCAGCGCATCAGGGACAGATCGAGGGTGAGGGCGCCGTCGACCAGGCAGAGCCCGGGGCCGCTGTGGCCGCCGCCGCGTACGGCGAGCTCCAGGTCCCGCTGGCGGGCGAAGGTGACGGTACGCATCACGTCCGCGGCATCCACGCACCGCGCGAACGCGGCCGGACGCCGGTCGATCATCGCGTTGTAGATCGCCCGGGTCCCGTCGTACTCGGGGTCCTGCGGACCCACCACCGGCCCGCGCAGGGCCTCACGCAGCGCATCGAGAGCGGCGCCGTCCATGTGAACTCCTCGAGGAGCGCGCGCCCGGCCCCGGCCCCCTGCCCTCCGGCCCCACCGGTCGCACTGTGGATCAGGTGGGCGCACCCCGCGCCGTCGGGCGGGGGCGTCGGCAGAGCCCGTCGGCGTCCGCCACGGCGCCTCAGGGCCGACAACTTTCAGCCTGGCATCGGGCCCGAGCGCCCGCAACGCGTCAGCCGGGCCCGGTCCGTGCCTCCGCAACGCGTCAGCCGGGCCCGGTCCGTGCCTCCGCAACGCGTCAGCCGGGCCCGGTCCGTGCCTCCGCAACGCGTCAGCCGGGCCCGGTCCGTTCCCTGGCTTCCGTCCCGGTCCGCGTCTCCTCCTCGGCCCCGGTCCGCGCCTCCGCCACGGCCGGGGCCGAGGAGTGCGGCAGCAGGTCCGCGAGGTGCGGGGGAAGCACGACCTCCACGTCGACCTCCTCGCTGAAGCGGTACGGGCGGTGTGCCAGCACACCCGACAGGTAGCGCCTCACACGTGACATTTCAGCGCGCACCGTGACCGTGCGCGTCGGGTCGCCGAACACATCGCCCGCGAGCTCCGCGGCCGTGCGCCCCTGCGGATGCACCGCCAGCACGTACAGCAGCTCGGCGTGGCGGGGGCTGAGTTCCTGCGTCCAGCCGCCGGCGGGGCCGTGGACCGCGACCGACCAGCGGCGGGCCCGGCTCAGGTCCAGGACGACCCGTCCCGCGGACTCCGCCGGCCGCGGCTCGTCGGGGCGCACCAGCCAGCCCCCGGGCAGCGGTTCGACGGTGCACACGCCCAGCGACGGCAGCCACACCCGGCCCGCGTGGAACGACTTGGGCAGCGGCAGCCGGTCCACCGGCGCCATTCCGGTCACGGCCGCCGTCCAGCCGTGCACGTCCACGGCGAGTGCCCGGCCGCCGACCCGGCACAGGATCGGCGCCGCGACGGAGCGGAGCCGTTCGATCTGCCGCAGATGGCGCTCCCGCAGCTCCGCCTCGGCGAGCTGCGCCACCGACCTGACGAGCGCGAGGGTCGCCGGATGGAAGCTGGACGCCGGCCCGCTGACGTCGACGATGCCGAGCAGCCGGCCGTCGCGAGGGTCCTGCACCGGCGCGGCCGCGCAGGTCCAGTTGTGCAGCGTGTGGACGAAGTGCTCCGCCGAGTGCACCTGGACCGGCCGCCGGGCCGCGAGCGCGGTGCCGATGGCGTTGGTGCCGGTGCTGTCCTCGCTCCAGGCAGCGCCCTCCTCCAGACAGATGGTGCCGGCCTGCCGGAGCACACCCGCGTTCCCCTCCCGCCACAGCACCCGGCCCTGACAGTCCGTCACCACCATGATCTGCAGGGAGGCGTCGGCGATCGCGGTGAGCCCGCCGCTCAGCGTGTGCATCACCTCGCCGAGCACGCTGGACCGCCGCCGGTGCTCCAGCTCGTCCCGCTGCAGCAGCACGCTGCTCGTGGAGCGGTCGGGGTCCAGCCCCAGCCGCAGCATCCGCTGCCAGGACGCGTCGATGACCGCTCGGGGCGGGACCGGCGGGCGGCGCCCGGCCAGCGTCGCCGCGTGCACCTCGTGCAGCACGTGGGCCGCGTGCGCGGCGTCGGCGGCGCTCAGCCGTGAGATGTCCAGAGCCGTGTTCCTCATCGGAAGTCCCCCCGTCGTCGTCGGCGCCGTTCGGTGCAGGTCGGTCGTGCGCGTGGTGGCCGAAGAAGCCGGGCTTGTTCCAGACGCCGGGCCGGCCGGCCCTCGCGATGCTGCGGGCCGGTCGTGCCGTATCGGTTCGGTTCGGCTCGGCGCGCGTGCCGCCGCGGACCGTCCGGATCCATCGTGCCGCCGCGGACCGTCCGGATCCATCGTGCCGCCCGTGCCCGTACCCGGAAGCGGAGTTCGGACAACTTCTGCAACGGTCTGCAACTCTGGCCAACGAACGACAGGTGGGTGAAGGTGACATGAGCGGAGGGTGGTGCCGTGTCGGCGCAGCACCACCCCCCGCTATTGCGCAGGTCAGCTCCGACTCACCTGCCAAAGGCGCACTGGTGCGGCCACCGGCGCGCGATGCCGCCGCTCACACCTCCACGCGCGCCCGTTCCACCACTGCCGCCTGGTTCAGCCCGTACGGCAGTGTGCCGAACGCCGACCCCCAGTCACCGCCCAGCCGCGAGGCGCAGAACGCGTCCGCGACCTCCGGCGGCGCCCAGCGCACCAGCAGCGACCCCTGGAGCACCAGCGCCATCCGCTCCGCCAGCCGCCGAGCCCGCACCTCCGCGGACTCCAGGTCCGCCAGCTCCGTCAGCAGCGCCTTGATCGCACCGTCCAGCCGGTGGTCGGCGCCCCGGGCCAGGCCCACCTCCCGGAGGAAGGCGTCCACGGGAAGCACCTCCCGCCCGCTCCGCCCCGCGGCCCGGGGCGCCCCCCGCAGCGCCCGCAGCACGTCCAGCGCCTGGACGTTGCCCGATCCCTCCCACACGGAGTTCAGCGGGGACTCCCGCAGCAGCCGCGGCATCCCCGACTCCTCCACGTAGCCGTTCCCGCCCAGGCACTCCAGTGCCTCCGCCACCACCGGCGTGCACCGCTTGGTGACCCAGTACTTGGCCGCCGGTACCGCGATCCGCAGCAGCGCCCGCTCCGACTCCGAGCCCTCGCCCACGGCGTCGTAGGCCGCGGCCAGCCGCATCGCGAGCACCGTCGCCGCCTCCGACTCCAACGCCAGATCGGCCAGAACGTTGCGCATCAGCGGCTTGTCGACGAGCGGGCCCCCGAACGCGCTCCGGTACTCGGCGTGGTGGACGGCCTGCGCCACCGCCTGCCGCATCAGGGCCGCCGAGCCGAGCACGCAGTCGAGCCTGGTGGCCGCCACCATCCCGATGATGGCGCGCACCCCGCGCCCCTCCTCGCCGACCCGGCGCGCCCACGTGCCGGCGAACTCCACCTCGGCCGACGCGTTCGACCGGTTGCCCAGCTTGTCCTTCAGCCGCTGGATCGCGAACACGTTCCGCGTCCCGTCGTCCAGCACCCGGGGCACCAGGAAGCACGCCAGTCCCCCGGGGGCCTGGGCCAGCACCAGGAACCCGTCGCTCATCGGCGCCGAGCAGAACCACTTGTGCCCGGTCAGTTCGTACTCCCCGGCCGGGGCCAGCGGCACGGCCCGGGTCGTGATCGCGCGTACGTCACTGCCGCCCTGCTTCTCCGTCATGCCCATCCCGAACAGCACGCCCGGCTTCCGCGCGGCCGGCCGCAGCCCCTGCGCGTAGACCCCGGACGTCAGCCGCGGCTCCCACTCCGCCGCGAGCTCGGGGTCGGTGCGCAGCGCGGGCACCGCGGCGTGCGTCATCGACACCGGACAGCCGTGCCCGGCCTCCGCCTGCGACCACACCAGGAACCCGGCCGCACGCCGGACGTGCCCGCCGGGCCGTCCCCAGGCGTTCGTCAGCCCCGAGGCGACCGCCTTGCCCAGCAGCCGGTGCCACGCCGGATGGAAGTCGACCTCGTCGATCCGGTTGCCGTACCGGTCGTGCGTGCGCAGCACCGGCGGGTTCGTGTCGGCCTCGACCGCCCAGCGCTGTGCCTGGGCCGAGCCGGCGGCCCGGCCGAGCTCCGACAGCTCCCGCCGCGCCGCGCCGAGGACCGACGGGTCCAGGTGCCGCTCGACGGCCTCGGCGAGCGCCCGGTCCGCGGCGAACACGTCGTACGCCACCAGGGGCGGAGGCTGGTTGGTCACGGTGTGGGTGCTGGTCGCCATGCCGATACGGTAAGGAGGTGCAGGCAGCAAACGAAACACCTGACCGGCCCGCCGGCCGGCTCCACCGGGTCCGAGTCCTCTACCGCAACGTCTCCAAGCGGAAGCTCGCCTGGCTGCTGCTGAAGGACACGGTCAATTCGTGCATCGAGTACCGCATCCTGGGGCTCGCGGCCGAGGCCGCGTTCTTCACCCTGCTGTCCCTGCCGCCGCTGATGCTGGGCCTGCTCGGCCTCCTCGGCTACGTCGACGACTGGACCAGCACCACCACCGTCGCCTCCATCCAGGAGAACATCCTCCGCGCCGCCGGTACCGTCCTGTCCGACCGCGGCGTCAACGACATCGCCAAACCCCTACTGGAGGACGTCACCCGCGGCGGCCGCCCCGACGTCATCTCCCTCGGTTTCGCGATCGCCCTGTGGTCGGGCTCCCGCGCGGTGAACGTCTTCATCGACACCATCACCGTGATGTACGGACTCGACGGCCAGCGCGGCATCGTCGCCACCCGGCTGCTGGCGTTCCTGCTCTATCTGATCGCCCTGCTGATCGGCGCCGTGGTACTGCCGCTCGCCGTGGTCGGCCCGGACCGGGTCGTCGAGTTCGTGCCGTTCGGCGCGGACCTCGTCAGCGTCCTGTACTGGCCGGTGGTGATCCTGCTGTCGGTCGCCTTCCTCACCACGCTGTACCACGTGTCCGTGCCGGTCCGTTCGCCCTGGGTGGAGGACGTCCCGGGCGCACTGGTGGCCCTCGGCATGTGGGTGCTCGGGAGCTTCCTGCTCCGCATCTATCTGACCAGCACCGTCGAAGGCCCCACCATCTACGGCTCCCTCGCCGCGCCCATCGCGGTGCTGCTGTGGATCGGCATCTCGGCGTTCGCGGTCCTCGTCGGCGCCGCCGTCAACGCCGCGATCGACCGTGTGTGGCCGTCGGTCGCCACGGCCGCCGCCCGGGCCGCCAACCAGCGCGTCCGGGCCGCCCACGTCGCCGAGCTGGTCGCCCGTGCCCGGGCGGCGGAGGGGGAGAGCGAGGACTGGGAGGAGGGCGGCGGGGACATGCCCTCGGAGTTCCCCGAGCGCTGGTCGAAGTTCCTGCCGCCGGACGATGTGCGCTCCCGGCTGCACGGGAGCCGGGAGCACCGCGACCGGGACATCCGGGCCGCGCGTGACAAGGACGCCCGCGACAAGGGCAACCGGGGCGACCGGGACAACGGGACTTCTCGTGACCGGGCTTCTCGTGACCAGGACGGTCGTGACCAGGACGGTCGTGACCAGGACGGTCGAGACAAGGACGCTCGTGACAAGGACAAGGGGGAGCAGAAGCTCTGACGAGGGGGAGGCCTCGGGGACGGAGCGCGGGGAGCCCGGAGGGTGTGGGAGAAGCCGGTCGCACGCAGGGGAGGAGCCCGGAGGACGGGGGACGCAGGACCGAGGAGGGGCGGAACGTCCGGCGCATGTCCTAGCCTCGACAGCATGTACGCGGAACGGGCCTCCCTGCTGCCCGGTGCCGTCCTCTGGCACAACGAGCCCGGGCCCGGCCCGGTGGTGCCCGTCCTGCCCGACGGCTGTATGGACCTGCTCTGGACCGAGGGCCGGCTGCTGGTCGCCGGACCCGACACCCATGCACAGGCTCCCGACGGCGTGCGAGCCGCCTATGCAGGCGTACGCTTCCCGCCCGGCGCCGCGCCCGCCTTCTTCGGCGTCCCGGCCCACGAACTGCGTGACCTGCGCGTGGACCTCACCGACGTCTGGCCCGCGCGCCAGGTGCGCCCCCTGGCGGACCGGGTCACCGACGCGCCGGACCGGACCGCCGCGCTGGAGGCCGTGGCCCTGCGGCACGCGGCGCACTCGCCCCCGCCCGACCCGGTGCTGCGGGCCGTCGCGGAGGAGCTGGACGCGGGCGCGACCGTGGCCGCGACCGCCGCGGCCGTCGGGCTGGGCGCCCGCCTGCTGCACCGCCGCTCCCTGGACGCCTTCGGCTACGGGCCGAAGACCCTCGCCCGCGTACTGCGGCTGCAGCGTGCGCTGGCCCTCGTACGGGACGGCGTGCCGTACGCGGAGGCCGCCCTGGCCGCGGGCTGCTCCGACCAGGCGCACCTGGCACGCGAGATGCGGGCCTTGGCCGGGCTCACCCTCGGGCGCTACGCGGAGCTGACCGCCGGGTCCTGGCCCGCGAACAGCGACACCCCGGCACCGTCCGGATCGAGGACGACCGCGTAGCGCTGTCCCCAGTCCGCGTCCCAGGGCGCGAGGTGGCCGCGGTGTCCCGCCCCGACGAGCTCTTCGTACACCTTGTCCACCTCGGCGGGACTCTCGCAGAGGAAGGCGAGACCCACCCGGTCCCCGCCCTCGGGCCGGGTCCAGTCCGGGTCGAAGGAGCGGATGGTGTCCTCGGTGTCGAACAGCACGCGCGGCCCACCGGGCAGCACGGCCTCGACGTGCGGCGCGGACTCGGCCCCCTCGGGGATGTCCAGGCCGAGCCGGCGGTAGAAGGCGAGCGAGGCGGCCATGTCGGAGACGACCAGGCCGACGGCATCGAGTCGTGGGGTCATGCGGCCACCGTAGGGGTGGCGACGCGGCGCGGTCTTGAAGGAATCGGACACGGCCGCCGGCTCTTCCGCGTGGGCCGGGGAGAGCCGAGGACGGCATCGTCCTGCCGGACGTCGCGGGCGCTCCTCCGGAATCGCACCGCACCGGGCACCGCCGTCCCGGGGGGTGCCGTGTCCGACGTGGCAGCGGCGCGCGAGGCGGCGTCATCGATTCGTAAGGGGTGGGGCGCGCGCCCCGGGGTCCGGGGGGACAAGACTGGGGGCATGCAGAACATCCTGGTCGTCGACGACGATCCGACCGTCGCCGAAGTGGTCACCGGCTATCTGGAACGCGCCGGGTTCACGGTGGCCCGCGCCGCGGACGGGCCCGGAGCCCTGGAGGCCGCCGGAGAGCGGTGGCCGGACCTGGTGGTCCTCGATCTGATGCTGCCCGGCATGGACGGCCTCGAGGTCTGCCGCAGGCTCCGCGGCCGGGGACCGGTTCCGGTGATCATGTTGACCGCGCGCGGGGACGAGGACGACCGGATCCTCGGTCTCGAGACCGGCGCGGACGACTACGTCACCAAGCCGTTCAGCCCGCGCGAGCTGGTGTTGCGGGTCGAGTCCGTACTGCGGCGCGGCCGGGCGGCCGCCGACGCGGACCCGGGCGGGCCCGTGCTCAGCTGCGCCGGGATCACCGTGGACCCGGCCGCCCGCCGGGTCACCAAGAACGGCGCGGAAATCGGTCTGACCCTGAGGGAGTTCGATCTGCTCCTGCACCTCATGCGCCACCGCGGGCTGGCCATCGGGCGGGAGCGGCTGATGCAGGAGGTGTGGGGCTGGGACTTCGGCGATCTGTCGACCGTCACCGTGCATGTGCGCCGGCTGCGCGGCAAGATCGAGGACGATCCGGCCCGGCCGCGCCTGATCCATACCGTCTGGGGCGTCGGCTACCGCTTCGACGCGCCCGCGGTACCGGAACCGGAACCGGTACCCGAACGGCCGGCGGCATCGACGCGCGCGTCCGACGTGCAACCGGGCCGCCGAGGCGGGGGCGTCCCGGGCGCGGGCACCGACCCGGCGGAAGGGGCGTGAGTGCCGTGCGTGACGTCCTCCTCATCGCCCTCTTCGCGTTCCTCGGCGCCGCCGCGGCGGGACTGGCCGGTGCCGTCGTGCTGCGGATGCTCCGCCGGAGGTCCCTCACCGTCTCCCTGACCGTGGTCGCCGGCGTGGCCGTCGTGGCGATGCTCGCCGGAACCCTGGCGGTCGCCCGGGCGATGTTCCTGTCCCCGCACGATCTGACCGTCGTCACCACGGTCGTCGCGATGGCCGCGGTCGTGTCCCTCGCCACGGCCCTGCTGCTCGGCCGCTGGGTCGTCGCGCGCAGCCGCGAACTCGCCCTCGCCGCCCGGACCTTCGGGGAGGACGGCAGCTTCGCCGCGCCCGGGGGGGAAGCCACGGCCGAACTCGCCGAGCTGGGCCGGGAACTCGCCGCCACCAGTGCCAGGCTCGCCGAGTCCCGGGAGCGGGAACGGGCGCTGGAGTCCTCCCGACGGGAACTCGTCGCCTGGATCTCGCACGATCTGCGGACCCCGCTCGCCGGGCTGCGGGCCATGTCGGAGGCGCTGGAGGACGGGGTCGTACCCGACCCCCAGCGGTACTTCCGGCAGATCCGTGCGGAGGTCGAGCGGATGAACCGGATGGTCGGCGACCTCTTCGAACTGTCCCGCATCCACGCCGGAGCGCTCGCGCTGACACCCACGCGGATGTCCGTGCACGACCTGGTCGGCGAGGCCCTGGCGGGTGCCGTCCCGCTGGCCCGGGAGCACGGGGTACGGCTCGTGGGGGACCGGGTGGAGCAGGTGCCGATCGAGGTCGACGCCGAGGAGATGACGCGGGTCCTGGCCAATCTGCTGGTGAACGCGATCCGGCGGACCCCGGCCGACGGCACGGTCGCGGTCGCCGCCGAACGCCGCGAGGGCTCCGTCGTCCTGTCCGTCACCGACGGCTGCGGGGGTATCCCGGAGGAGGATCTGCCGCGGGTCTTCGACACCGGCTGGCGCGGCAGCGAGGCCCGCACCCCTCCCGCCGGGGCGGGCCTCGGCCTCGCGATCGTCAGGGGCATCGTGGAAGCGCACGAAGGACGCGCCGGGGTGCACAACGTGTCGGGCGGCTGCCGCTTCGAGGTGACCCTTCCGACCGCTCCGTGACCGCCGTCCCGCCGCGGCCGCCGGCGCCGTCCCCGGTGCCGGTGTTCCCCGTGCCCGCGTCGGCTCCGGTGCCTGCGTCGACTCCGGGCCGGTCGGATGCACCGCCCGCTCCGGTGTCCGCGCCGGCCCGGTGTCCACGTCACAGGGCCCGGTACACCGCCTCGACCAGCGCCATCTTCCGTGGATCGTCGGCGATCCGTGAGCCCATGCGGTTCATGACGTACCCCATCGACAGTTCCGCCTCCGGGTCCGCGAGCCCGCAGGAGCCGCCGAAGCCGTCGTGGCCGACCGCGCGCGGGTTGGGGCCGTACGACCCGTTGGGGCCGCTCAGCCACAGCCCGAGCGCGACCTCCGTGTCATGGGCGAAGCCCGCGCCGAGGACGAGGTCCCGGCAGGGCCCCTGGCCTTCGCGGACCCGTTCGGCGGCGGTGGCCGACAGCACCCGCCGCCCACCGAGCAGACCGCCCGAGGCGACGATCCCGTACAGCTCGGCGACCGCCCGGGCCGTACCGTGACCGTTGGCGGCCGGGATCTCGGCGGCACGCCAAAGCGGGCTGTTGGCCTCCCCCGCGCCCACCGCCGGGTTGACCAGGGCGGCCAGTGCCACGGGTTCCAACTGGGCAAATACGGCGGCCTGTTCGCTGTCCGATGCGGCGGGCGCGTGCACCAGTTCGGCGGCGCGGTGGTACTCCTCGTCCGGCAGTCCCACGGCGAAGTCGACGCCGAACGGCCCCGTCACCGACTCGCGCAGGAACGCGCCGGGCAGCAGTCCGGTGACGCGCCGCACCACCTCGCCGATCAGGAAGCCGTACGTCATCGCGTGGTAGCCGGACCTGGTTCCGGGCGTCCACCACGGCTCGGTCGCGGCCAGCCGGGACACCGTCAGCTCCCAGTCGCGGAGTTGGGCGAACGAGTGTGGCTCCCGCAGTCCGGCGAGCCCGGAGCGGTGCGACAGCAGATGGCGGACGAGGACGGACTCCTTGCCGGCGGAGGCGAACTCCGGCCAGTACGAGGCGACCGGTGCATCCAGGTCCAGCAGCCCCCGGTCGGCGAGGACGTGCGCGCACAGTGCTGTCGGGCCCTTCGTCGTCGACCAGACGTTGACCACGGTGTCCCGCTCCCACGGCCGGGTGCGCGCCGCGTCCGCCCAGCCGCCCCACAGATCGACGACCGCCCGTCCGCCCGCCCGGACCGTTACGGCGGCGCCCAGTTCGCCGCGTTCGGCGAAGTTCTCCTCGAAGGCGGTGCGCACCGCGGCGAACCGTGCGTCGCAGTGGCCCTCGATGCGTGCCCCGGTGTCGGTCATGGCCCCTCCCTGGTCCGTCGTGCCACGTCGTGCGCCGTCCTGCACCGGCCGGTGACCAGGAACATACCGACTGGTCGGACCGACGGGAAGGCGGCGGGAGCGGTCACCGCAACGGGGGTGCGACGGGGAGGCGTTGTCAGTGGCGTGCGGCAGGGTGGCGGGTGCACCGTCACATATGACGCGAGACGACCCGAGAGGAACGGCCGACCGATGAGTGCCACCGCTGTGATGACGTCCCGTGAACGAGCCGCCGCCCAGGCGTACGTGCGGCTCCTCGGCGCCGTGCGCGCCGCGCTCGCCGAACCTCCCGGTGCCGACGCCCCGCCGCCTCCCGTGCTGCTCAGCGCCCCCATGGCGGAGGCGGACGAAGCCCTCGCCGCTGCGGGCCTCGTCGGCAACGAGGTGGCGTTGTTCGGTCTGGTGACGGGGCTGCACCGCAGGAGTCCGGCGGACCCGGTGAGTCCGCCGGACGCGTCGGTCCCGTAGGACTCGTCGAGCCCGTCGGCGCACGCTCTCCGCGGCCGGCGCGCGTTCACGCCTCGTGGCGCAGGGGAGTGAGCTGCTCGATGTCGTAACGGGCCCGGAGCTCGGCGATCGCCCCGTGATCGGGCGGGCCCCCCGCGTCGAGGATGGCGATCAGCTCCTCGAAATACCGTTCGTGGTCCGGCGGAGGGGACGCCTGGAAGAACATCCTCGCCGGCTTCCCGGTCCGGTTGGCGAACGCGTGCGGACAGCCGGGCGGCACCACGACGACCGTGCCCGGACCCGCACGCACCGGACGCCGCCCGCTCGGTGACTCCCAGTCCCGCCAGTCGCCGTCCGTCCGCACCCGCGGCTCGAAGGCGAGCATCTCCAGCTCGCCGTCGAGCACGTAGAAGAGCTCCTCGCTCCGGGCGTGCACATGCGCCCCGACGTCGAACCCCGGAGGGACGACCACCTCGAAGCTGGACGACACACGGGAATGCGCACCGGTGACCTTGAACGTCACCTCCTGGGCAGCCGCGCGCAGCGTACGGCCGTGGCCCGCGGGCACCAGCAGGCCCTCGGCCGGGGCGGGGCGGTCGCCCTCCGCTGCCCGTGGGTGCTGTACGTGGGACGTCACCAGACCACCGGCAATCCCTCGGGACCCCGTATCAACGCACCCGGCCGCCAGCGCAGTTGCTCCGCCGGCCCGGCGAGACGCATCCCCGGGAAGCGGTCGACCAGGGCGGAGAACAGCAGCTCGGTCTCCAGCCGGGCCAGCAGCGCGCCCACGCAGTAGTGCGGACCGTAACCGAACGCCACGTGCGGGTTGGGGCTCCGGTCCAGCAGGATCGCGTCCGGATCGGCGAACACCTCCGGATCCCGGTTGGCGGCGAGGTACGAGACGTAGACGGCCTCTCCCCGGCGGATCTCCCGGCCGCCGACGGTCAGGTCCTCGGTCGCGACGCGGCACAGCCCGACCCCGTTGCGGTGCGGAATCCACCGCAGCAACTCGTCCACGGCCGTGGCGCGCACCCCGGGGTCCCCGCGCAGCCGGTCCAGCAGATCGGGCCGCGTCAGCAGGATGTACGCCATGTTCCCCGTGTTGTTGGTGACCGCCTCGCCGCCGATCTGGATCAACAGCGCCAAGCCGACGGCCTCGGCCACGGTGATCTCCCCGTGCGTGACGGCCGTCGACAGCAGCCCGATCACGTCGTCGCCGCCGGTGCCCCGCCGCTCGCCCAGCAGCCCGGCGAAGTAGTCGCACATCGCGGTCCTGGCCCGCTCGCTGCGCTCGGCGCCCTCGGCGGAGGAGAGGATGAGCGAGGTCCACTCGTGCATCGTCGGACGGTCTCCGGCGGGTACGCCCATGAGTTCGCAGACGACGGCCAGCGGGAACGGCGCGAGGACACGGGCGACGAGGTCGGCGGGCGGCCCGTCGCCCAGGACGCCGTCGACGAGTTCGTCGAGCACGGTCTGTGCGCGCCCGCGCAGCCGTTCCACGCCGCGGGTGGTGAACGCGGGGGCGACGGCACGGCGCAGCCGTGTGTGGTCGGGCGGGTCCTCGAAGCCGACCGCGCCGTCCACCGGGATGAAGTGCGGTGCCAGCCGGGTGACATCGCTGCCGACGACCGCCTTGCGGCTGAAGCGCGGATCGTTCGTCACGGTCCGCACGTCCTCGTGGCGCGTCACCAGCCAGGCCCAGCCCTCGCCGTTGGGGAGCCGGATCCGGGTCACGGGTCCCTCCCGCATCAGCGCCGCGAGATCCGGGTCGAACTCCACGCCGGTCAGGTCCCGTACCGGCCAGAAGCGGACCGGGGGAGGCGCGTCGGGCGTCGATAGCGCTGCCGCTGCTGCCGTCGTGCCTTCGGCGGACGTGGCCGTGGCCTCGGCAGCCGTGGTCCTGGCTGCTGCCGCTGCCGCTGCCGCTGCCGCTGCCGTCGGTGTCGGTGTCGGTGTCGGTGTCGGTGTCGGCTCAGGCTCTGGCTTCGGTGTCGTCGGCGCCAGGGGCGTCGGTGTCGTGGAGGCTTCGTCCCGCACGGTCAGCACCTCCCCGCCGGAGCAGGAGCCTCGGCCTCGGTCCAGCGCCCCAGACTCATCTCCGCGGTGATGCCGGGGCCGAAGCCGGCGAGGATGCCGCGTGCGGTGTGCCGGGTCGAGCCCTCGTCGAACAGCCGGCGCAGGGCGTCGAGGACGACGGCGCTGGCTATGTTCCCGTACTCGGTGAGCGTGGCCCTGCTGAACCGGAACGCCTCGGGCGGCACCCCGAGGTACTTCCCCAGGTCGTCGAGGATGCGTGGACCGCCCGCGTGGATGATGTAGAAGTCCAGCGAGGCGGCGTCCCAGCCGTGTTCGGCCGCGAGCTCCCTGAGCGCCGGCGCCAGTGGTTCCATGGTGCCGGGCACCCGTCGGTCGAGCTTGAAGTGGAAGCCCGTGGAGCGGACGTCGTAGGCGATCCAGTCCTCGGTGTCCCGCACCAGGTAGGAGCCGTTGCGCTCCAGGGCGACACCGTGTCCGCCCCTGCCGCGCACCACGGCAGCGGCCAGACCGTCACCGAAGAGCCCGTTGGACAGCAGATTGCCCACGTCCAGATCGGTCGGCTGGTAGCACAGCGAACAGAACTCGCACGCCACGATGAGGGCGTTGGCCTCCGGGTACGCCGTGCAGAAGTCATGGGCCCGGTTGACCGCTGCGCCCCCGGCCGCGCAGCCGAGCTGGGCGATCGGCACCTGACGCGCGTCCGTGCGGAAGCCCATGGAGTTGATCAGCCAGGCAGTGAGCGAGGGCATCATGAAGCCGGTGCACGACACGTAGATGATCACGTCTATGTCGACGGGCCTGAGCTCGGCGTCGGCCAGCGCCCGCTCGATCACCGAGGGCACCCGGGCCTTCGCCTCGGACTCGTAGAGGGCGTTGCGGCGTTCGAAGCCGGGGTGCCTCAGCGTCTCCTCGATCGGCTGCACCAGGTGCCGCTTCTCCACCCCGGTGTTCCGGATCAGGCGCAGCGCCAGGTCCAGTTGTGGGTGGTCCGCGTGAACGGCCCGCGCCAGGTCCAGCGTCTGCTCCATGGTGATCACGTGTTCGGGTACGGACACCGCCGGTCGGCACAGAGTGGCCATGATGGTGCGCCCTTCTCTCGCGTTCCCCTCCAAAAGGATCCGGGAGGTCACCCGTTCGCGCCCGCCGAGGAAAGCCCTTGTGGCTGGTCCGTCCGGGTGATGGCCCGCCCATGCCGTCCGGACCGCGCGGCGTCCGCGAGGTGCTGGTCCGTCCGGGTGATGGCGCGTCGGTGCCGTCCGGACGGCGCGGCGACCGGGAAGGGATGTCGAAGCCGTTGAACGCCGCCCGCTCCGCTCACCCGGCGTGATCAGGGGCCGCGGCGGCATCGGGCGTCGACGTGGGGAGTTGAACGTGAAGACGTCAGAACCCGGGACGCCGGCCGTGTCCGGACCCGGTCCGCGGGGGGACGGGGGCGTTCGCCACTGGAGCCTCAAGGACCTGAGGGCGCTGGACTTCGACCCGTTCCTGACCACGGTCCTCCGGGACGAGCCGGTGGCACGCATCCGGCTTCCGTACGGCCGGGGCACCGCCTGGCTCGTGACGCGCCACGAGGACGTCAGGTCCGTCACCTCGGACCCCCGGTTCAGCCGCCGGGCCCTCGCCGACCGGGACGTGACCAGCGGTTCCCCGCATGCCATCGCCGACAGGCACGCCTCCCTCAACTACACGGACCCTCCGCATCTCACGACCATGCGCCGGGTCGTCGCCCGCGCCTTCACCGGCGGCAGCATGGAGCGCCTGAGACCCCGGGCCCAGCGGACCGCGGACGCACTGCTGGACGAGATGGAGCGGCACGGTGCCCCGGCCGATCTGGTGCGGTACCTGCACGGGCCGTTCCCGCTGTCCGTCGTCGGCGATCTGCTGGGGCTGCCGGAGGAGGACCGCGCCCGCATGATCTCCTGGACGGACGTGATCATGACGCCGGGTGCCGCTCCGGCCCGCAGTCAGGCTGGGAGGAAGTCGGTACGCGAGGTCGTCGAGGCGCTGCTCGTCCGCCGGCGCGCGGAACCCGCGAACGATCTGGCCGGGGTGCTCGCCGCCGCCGCCTCCGACGGGGAGATCAGTGATGACGAGGCGCTGTCGATGGCGACGGCGATCCTCGTGAGCGGCGCGCACGCGGTCCGCAACAACAGCGCAAACATGGTGTTCGCCCTTCTCACCCGTCCGGAGCAGCTGGCGCGGCTGCGCGCCGAGCCCGAACTGCTGCCGCGGGCGGTCGAGGAGCTGCTGCGCTTCGTCCCGCACCGCAACGGCGTGGGCCTGCCGAGGATCGCCACCGAGGACGTGGAGGTCGGCGGCGTGCGCATCGGAGCCGGCGAGGCCGTCCACTGCTCGTACCTGGCCGCGAACCGGGACCCCTCGGTCTTCCCCGACCCGCACACCCTGGACCTCGGCCGTTCCGCGGCCGCGCATCTGTCCTTCGGGTACGGCCCGCACCACTGCGTGGGCCCGATGCTGGCGCGGATGGAGTCCGAGGTGATGCTGGCGACGCTCCTGCGCCGCTACCCGCGGCTGGCCCTCGCGGTGCCCGAGGAGGAGATCGCCTGGCAGGAGGGCGCGCTGATCCGCGGGCCCAAGTCCCTCCCGGTGAGGTGGTGAGGACGCGTGGACGTGGAACTGCGTATCGTGCACGGCACTCCGGACGCCGAGGAACTGGCCGCAGTCATGGCCGTGCTGACCGTCGTCGCCCACCGCCGCTCGACGGCCCGAGCCGCCGCCGGCGGAGGCGAACCGGACGGCGGAGCGCGGCGCGCCCACTGGGACCGCGCCTGGGGCGGCGGCTTCCAGCCCTGCGGCTCATGGCGGGAACGGGACCGAACGGTGACGGCGTTCGACCCGGGAGGCCGCTGAGCCGGGCCGGGCGGTGTTGTTGTTCGATTCGGGCGGTCGCTGGGCCGGGCGGGCCGTGGTGTCGTTGTCGATTCGGGCGGCCGCCGAGTCGGCCGGGCTGGTCGTGCCCGTTCGGGTCGGGTGCAGACCGGCGCGGGACTCCTCGACATCGCCCCGCATGAACCCGTACGTCCCGGGTATCCGAAGCGCGCGACAGCCCCCACGAAGGGGGCGGCACCCCCTCGCCGCCCCGCGAACGGCCCCGCCCGCCACCCCACCCCCTCCGGCAGGCGGGGCCGACGCCTCCCTCTCCCGGAAGTGCGGTCCTCTCCCGGAAGTGCGGTCAGACGAGGAGCCTCAGCGACGTGTCCGACACCCCCACACGGACCGACTGACCCCAGGTGAGCTCCAGCGCGTCGGACTCCATGCCGTCACCGAAGGCCACCAGCCGGTCGCACTCGACGGTGAGGCGCAGTCCGCGCCCGGCCGTCAGGTCCCCGTCGACCAGCGAAGTCCCGGTCGTGGGGGAGGGCCAGGCCTCCCGGACGAACCAGAGGAGCCGGGCCTCGCCGGGTGCCGGCAGCGGCCGGCCGCCGCCGCGTTCTCCCCACAGCGACCGCAGCCAGCCGGTCGCACCCGTTCCGGTGCCGACGAGCACCCCGGAGGACGCCTGGGCCTCGCCGGCCGTGACCTCCTCGGACCCGTGACCGGCACCCCCGGCCTTCCCGCCGCTCGTGCCGCCCCCGCCGCCCCGGCCGCCGTCGAGTTCCAGCCGGTAGCGTGATGTCTGGTGGTCGGGACGGCCCAGGTAGATCTCGTTGAGCGCGACGAGCCGCTGGGTGTCGTCGGCGATCGCCTCCACCATGGTGAGTTCGTCCGTCGTGGCCCCGCGGCCCACGGCGGCCTGCAGCAGCCGCCCCGTGTCCTCGGCCCCGTGCCGTACCAGTACGCCGGTGTTGCGGCCGGGATCGGTGTCGATGCCCACCACCGGCTGACCGGCCAGGTACTTCGCCGTGTTGGCGACGAGCCCGTCCTGTCCGGCCACGACCACCACGTCCTCGGGCGCGAACAGGAACCGGTCGAGGTCCGACCGCTCCACCCGGGCCCGTCGCCACCGGGCGGGCACGGCCGCCGAGACGGCGGCCAGTGCCTGGCGGCTGCGCCGGTGCCGCTCGGCGACCTCACGGATGCTCCGGCCGCGGGAGGTGAGGAAGAACTCGGCCTGGCCGTGCGTGCCGTGACGGGCGAGCAGCTCCTCGTACTCGGTGGTGCGGTGCACGATCACGGCGCGCGGGGCGAGACTCACGCTCCCTCCGCTCCCGCTCCCGCTCCCGCTCCAGTTCCCGTCCCGCCCAGCCGCGCGAGCAGTCCGGTGAGGACGTCGGGGGAGAGGGTGATGCTGTCGACGCGCGGCAGGTTCTCCGCGAGCCGGGTGACGGCCAGGGCGTGCAGGGTCGACGGGTCGGCCTCGGAGTGCACCCGGAGCCATGCGGCCTGGGCCCCGGCGCGGGCTTCGCCCACCTCGCGCGCCGCGGTGGCCTCGGCCTTGGCGAGTCGCACCTTCCGGGCGGCCTCGGCCTCGGCGCGCACGGCGTCGGCCGCGGCGCTCTCCTCGGCCTCGCGCCGGGCGTTGGTGCCCTTCTGGTCGACCAACTGCTCTTCCCGGCGCGCGAGTTCGATCCTGCTGGCCAGCTCGTTCTCGGCGATGGCCCGCTCCCGTTCCACGGCCACCGCCCGCCGCTCGTACGTCGCGCGGTCGGCCTCCTGCTGTATCTGCTCGCGGGCGGGGGTGCGCAGGGCCCGTTCGACCTCGGGTTCGGGCCGCAGGGCGATCACGCGCACGGCCACCACCTCGATGCCCGTGGCGGACAGCCGCGGTTCCGCGCCGAGCCCGCCGGAGATCCGCTCCCGCACGGCGGCGACACCGTCGACCAGGGCCGCCGACAGCGGGGTGCGGGCCAGCACGTCCAGCGCGTGCTGCTGGGCCGTCTCGGTCAGCAGGGTCGAGATCTGCTCCAGTGGAGCTCCCCGCCAGGCGCCGGTGTCCGGGTCGACGGAGAAGTCCAGCCGGGCGGCGGCCGTCGCCGGGTCGCTGATCCGGTACGTCACGGTCGCCTGCACGGACACGTCCTGGAAGTCGGACGTCCGGGCGTGGAAGGTCATGGCCAGTTCCCGGTCGTCGACGGGGACCTCGGACAGTGCGGCGGTCAGGGCCCGGAACCAGAAGCTGAGGCCGGGTCCGTCGTGGACGAGCCGGCCATGGCGGTGGTGGCGGACGTGTGCGGTGGGCGCGGAACGCAGATGGCGCCAACCGAAGCGCCTGGTGATGTCGGCCATGTGGCGACCCCCTCTTTTCGTCATAGAGACGATATCGAGGCGGACTGCTTATCGTCAATACGACGTAATTCGGATGCCCGCGCTTGCACCGCGCCATCCCGCCCAGCAGGCTGACGGCATGGCGACCATCAAAGTGCGCAGGGTCTACGACACCCCCCGCCCGGACGACGGCACCCGTGTGCTCGTCGACCGGCTCTGGCCGCGCGGCGTCTCCAAGGAGCGGGCCGCCGTCGATGCGTGGCTCAAGGAGGTCGCCCCGTCGGGTGAGTTGCGCGGCTGGTACCACCACGACCGCTCGCGGTACGAGGAGTTCGACGCCCGCTACCGCACGGAACTCGAGGACGGCGCGGCGGCGCAGGCCCTGGAGCGGCTGCGCGCACTCGTCCGCGGCGGCCCGGTCACCCTCGTCACCTCGGTGAAGAGAGTCGAGGGCAGCCATGTGCCCACGCTCGTCGACGTGCTGGAGAGGTCCGCCGAGCCGCCGGCGAGCCGGTAGCCGCTCACCGGTGCCCGTCCCGGTGCGCAGGGGAGAGCGACGCGACGGTCAGCGGGCGGGAAGGGCGTCCGGGCCTGCGGCCGGGCACGAAGGCGTCCACTCCCGTGAGTTCCGCCGACAGCGCCCGGGCGCGCGGCGTCGCCGGGATCGGGCGCACAGGCCCCCACCCGCCGGTCAGCGCGCCCGTAGCGTCCTCGCCGGGTCCTTCCGCGACGTCGCGGTGCTCCAGGTGGAGACCGCCCGTGCCCGTCGGCCGGCTCGATGTGGCCGCCCACACCTCGAAGCGCGCTCCGGCCCGAACGCCCTCACACGCACGGCCGAGCACAGGTGCGGAGCGGATACGGCCCCCACTCGGGCGGGGAGGGCGGCGGCCCCGCCCGCGCCGTGCTGCCGGGACGACGGACGGCCGGGCCCCCTTCTCCTGGGGTCCGGCCGTCCGTCGCCGCCATGCGGCGCCGCAGGGTGCGAAGACGCACGGTGCGGCGCCGCTCCCCGGTGGTGGCGTGTGCGGCGGCGTGTGACGTGTTACCGGTCCCGGGTCACCACCCGTGCGTCACCCGTGCCGCCCCGCCGGTCGTGGTGCGGGGGTCACCGGCTCATGGGGTGATCAGCCGGCCGATGCCGACACCAGCGGGCGCGCCGAGCAGTGTCCGGCCGTAGTAGACGCCCGAGGAGGGGATGACGCCGGAGGCGCTGCTGTTGTCCAACTGCAGGATCGTGCCGTTGTTCGCGTCCTCGCCGTCCGCGCCCAGGGCCAGGTCCGCCCGCGAGTTGCCCGACAGGTCCGTCAGCGACACGGCGGAGCCGAGCCGGTCGTTCGGCTCGGTCGAGCCGGGTACGCCGGTGGTGTCCTGGTGGTAGGCGACCGACCCGGTGGCCGTCATACCCGTGGCGGAGCCGCGGATCAGGATGGCCTGCCCGGCGTTGGACCGGCTGACACCGCCCCGGGTGAGGTCCTCGCCGGGCAGGCCGGTCAGGATGTCGCCGTACCCGTCGAGGTCGACGTCACCGATGGCGACCGAGGCGCCCATGGTGTCACCGGACTCGTCGGAGTCGGGGATGCCCGTGGTGTTCTGCTGGAAGGTCTGGCGGCCGGTCGTGGTCAGCCCCGTCGCGGATCCCAGGACGGTGGCGACGGCCCCGCCCTTCGCGGTGTGACCGGACTCGGTGGCGTTCGGCTGGCCGATGACGAGGTCGTCGTAGCCGTCGCCGTTGATGTCGCCCGCCGCCAGCGAGCGGCCGCCGCGCGGGTAGAGGATGCCGACCCGCTGCAGTCCGGCGGCCGAGCCCTTGAGGGCGAGCAGCCGGCCGACGCCCGCCGAGTCGCGGTAGGTGACGGCCGCGTCCGCGTAGCCGTCGTTGTCGAAGTCGCCGCTCGCCGCGGAGGCGAAGGAGACCACCGAGGTGTTGGCGGTGTTGCTCAGCCAGCCGGCCTTCGTGGCGTACGTGGGGTTCCTGGACTCGAAGACCCACCAGCGGCCCGGCTTGCCCGGCGCCACCGACAGGACGTCCGCCGTGCCGTCGGCGTTGAAGTCGCCGGTGGTGACGGCGGTGCCGAGCTTGTCGCCCGTGACCCGGTAGGCGGGTGAAGTCATGTAGCTGACACCGGAGTTGAGATTGGGCCCGGTCAGGACGGTCACCGAGCCGGTGTCGGTGTGGCCGGACTCGTCGTCCTCGCCGGGGGTGCCGACGACCAGGTCGGCGTGGCCGTCACCGTTGTAGTCGCCCCAGGAGGAGCTGGTGCCGAACTGGTCGCCCCCCTCCGAATCGCCGGGCACGCCGGTGCTGTTCTGACCGATCACGGTCCGCACCGTTCTGCTCGGCCCGTCCGTGGTGCCCGGCAGGACGGTCACCCGGCCGGCTCCGCCGTCGGCCCTGGGCAGCGCCGCGACCAGGTCGCTGATGCCGTCGCGGTTGTAGTCGCTCGTCGGGATCGCGGAGTTCCGGCCGGGACCGGCGGCGAAGTCCCGGACGGCGGGGAGCTTGGCGTACAGGTTCTTGCCGGGGCAGGCCGTCGCGAACGCGTCGCGGTGCCCGGAGATCACGTTCATCGTCGCGGACTGGCCGGTCGTGTACTTGCCGGTGTTGCCCTGCGCGGTCAGTGTGACGGTGCCCTTCGGGTTGCCGCCGTACTGGCCGAGCTTCCACGCGGCGACCCTGGCCGCCGACCGCAGCGCCGCCTTCGACGGCCGGCCGGCGGGCTTGCCGGTCGCCGGATCGCCCTCGAAGTCGCCGAGCAGTGCGATTCCGGTGGAGTAGCTGTTGAAGCCGTAGGTGTGGGCGCCCTTGACGGGCAGGTCGACGCCGCCGCCTCGGCCCTCGAAGATCTGGCCGCACTTGTCGACCAGGAAGTTGTAGCCGAGGTCGTTCCAGCCTTCGGTCTTGACGTGGTACGTCATGATGCCGCGTACCAGCGCAGCGGACTCGGCGCAGCTGTAGTCGTTGGTCCCCACCGTGTGGTGGAGGTAGACCGCCTGGATCTTCTCGATGTACTCGGCGGGGTCTGCGACCAGCGACTCGTCCGCGCCCCACTGCGCTCGGCCGATGATCGGGGGCTGCCGGACCGTGGACGGCAGCGCGACGGGCTTGGTCGGTGTCGGTGTCGCGGTCGGGGTGGCGGTGCCGGTGGCCGTGTCGGTCGGGGTGACGGTGTCCGACGGGGCCGGCGGGTCGCTCGGCAGCGGCTCCTGTGTGGACGTCTCCGAGGGAGCGGCCGTGTCGGTGACCGTCGCGGAGGTCGTCTCCTCCACCGGGAACGCGGCGTTGTCCATGCCCGGGCCGGGTGAGCTCAGCCGTACGGACGGGGCGGCCGGGTTCCTCGACTCCGCCTTGCTGACGCCCGGGTCCACCATGTGCAGTTTCAGCCCCTTGGGCAGGGCCCGTCCGGACCTGCCCGAGTGGACGCGCACCTGAACGGCGGTCGACGGGCCGACCCACAGCGGCTCCGAGGCCGCCCGCTTCGCACCCTCCGCACCGTCGGGGCGGTGCGCGTCGAACTCGACCGACTGCCAGCCGGACCACTTGCCGGTCGCGGCGTCACGGGTACGGACCTGCGCCGTGCCGTCGAGCTGGGCGGCGTCACCGTCCCAGCCGATGCCGACCAGAGAGAACGGTGCCGCGTCGGTGGCCGGCAGTTCGCGCTCCGTGGCGCCGCCCCGGGCCAGCGCGAGGGTCCGCAGCTTCGCCACCCGCTCCGGCGGCCCGGCCGGCCGCGGCGGGTCGGACGGATTCGCGGTGGCCACCGTGACCACGCCGGCTCCCCCCAGGACCACGGCGCCGAGCGTCAGCCACGCCCGGCGTCTCAAGCTCAACGGTCGATACGCGTGCGACCTGCGCGGGCTCAAATGCCCCACCCCTCAGTGATGTTTCCGGGTTTCCCGGTGGCCCTCCCGCATCAGGAGCACCCGACCAGTTCAGCGGGTCGGAGCGGTGAAACATCACAGCCGCCACCCCGCTTGTGATCGAAGTCACATGACGGTGGGGTGTGAGCGTGGCGAGGGGGCGGGAGCCCGAGGTTCGGGTCACCGAGGCGGGGCGGTGCGTCAGGAGGGGTCGTCCTCGGCGGACGACAGATGGAAGAGTCCCCCTTCCGGGTCACGGATCGTCGCCGTTCGCCCGAGCGGGGTCTCCTGCGGGGGCGTCACGACGGTGCCGTGCGCCGCGGCCGCGCGGGCCGTCGCCCCGTCCACGTCGTCGCGGCAGAAGTGGACGTGCCACTGGGGGCGGATCGCGGGCTCCGCCGACTCCGGGACGCCGCCGTACATCCCCGCCACCGTGCGGCCCCCGGCCCGCAGCATCACGCGGTCGTGCTCGTAGCGCACGTCGATGGCGTCCGGATGGGCGTCCCATTCGAACACCCCGCCGTAGAACATCGCGGACGCGAACGGGTCCCTGGTGTGAAGCTCCAGCCACGCCACGGCGCCGGTTCCCCGGCCCGCCCGCCACCCCGGGGAGGCCGGCCCCTCCCAGATGCAGAACGCGGCGTCCAGCGGATCGGCCGCCCAGGCGATCCGCCCCCGGCCGAAGGCCAGCGGCCCCACGGCGACCGTCCCGCCCCGCTCCCGTACACGTCCGGCCGCCGCGTCGGCGCTCTCGGCCACGAAGTACGCCGTCCAGGCGACCGGCAGCCGGACCCCCATGCTCTGCGCGGACTCCACGAGACCGGCGACCGGTTCGCCGTCCGCGTGGGCGACCACATACCCCTCCGCCTGGACGTCCGGCGCGAACTCCCATCCGAACACCGCGCCGTAGAAGTCCTGGGCGGCCCGCATGTCCTGCGTCGTCAGGCTCACCCAGCACGGCGTGCCCGGCACCCCGGGTGAAGTGCTCGCCACGGCCGCTCACCTCATTCGCGTCAATTCGTGTTCATCCCGGGGCAGGGCGGGCCAGGACAGACGGCCACCGGTCAAGGGCGGGCGGCCGCTCCCTGACACCCTTCAACAGAATCGGGGCGGTCGCCACCGCAGCGGGTACGCCGCCGACGCCCGGCGGCGGCGTACCGAAAACCCGTTGGCACGGTGTGGGCGACCGGCTAGTGTGGCGTCGCCGCCGTGCGCGAGACACGGCCATGGGCATCGAGACACACACGGAGGTGAGGACGTTGATGACGGTCATCGTGCCGGGCGCTGCCCGGAACCCGAAGTTCATCACCCCTATTTCCGTGGTCACCGGCTGACCTGCTCCTTCCTTGTCGCACGCCCGTGCGCGCGTTGCCGGGGCCACCCGTGTGAAGGGTCTCCCTTGTCTCTCCCCTCCTCTGCCCACTCTTCTTCCGAAACTCCCTCCGCGGGCTCCTCCCCGCACTCTCCTCACGGCGCCTCCGCCACCGGCCGCGGGGCGGCGCACCCGCTCGCCTCCTACGGCTGGGACGGCGACCTCACGGCCGCGTTCGCGCCGTACGCCGAACGCGGACTGGTGCCCGGGCGGGTCGTACGGGTCGACCGTGGCCAGTGCGACGTCGTCACCGCGGCCGGGACCGTCCGCGCCGACACGGCGTTCGTCACGCCGCACGACCCGCTCCGTGTGATCTGCACCGGCGACTGGGCTGCCGTCGACCCGGAGGGCGGCAGCCCCCGCTACGTACGGGCGTACCTGCCGCGGCGCACCGCCTTCGTGCGCTCCACCTCGTCCCAGCGGTCCGAGGGGCAGATCCTCGCCGCCAACGTCGATCACGCGATCATCGCCGTATCGCTCGCCGTCGAGCCGGACCTCGGACGGATCGAACGGTTCCTGGCGCTGGCCTGGGAGAGCGGGGCGCAGCCGCTCGTCGTCCTCACCAAGGCCGATCTGGTGCCGGACGTGACCGCCCTGTCGTACCTGGTGCAGGACGTGGAGACCACGGCCCCCGGCGTCCAGGTGCTTCCGGTCAGCTCGATGACCGGGGAGGGTATGGACGTCCTCGCGGCGGTCGTCTCCGACGGTACGAGCGTGCTGCTCGGCGTCTCCGGCGCGGGGAAGTCCACGTTGGCGAACACGCTGCTCGGCGAGGACGCCATGGACGTGCAGTCCACGCGAGGCGTCGACGGGAAGGGCCGTCATACGACGACGACCCGGAACCTGCTGCTCCTCCCCGGCGGCGGCGTGCTCATCGACACTCCCGGGCTGCGGGGGGTCGGCCTCTTCGACGCGGGCGCCGGTGTGGGCCAGGTCTTCTCGGAGATCGAGGACCTGGCCGCGGACTGCCGTTTCCACGACTGCGCCCATGAGTCGGAGCCGGGCTGCGCCGTGCTCGCGGCACTCGCCGACGGCTCGCTGCCGCAACGCCGACTGGACAGCTACCGCAAGCTCGTCCGCGAGAACCGGCGCATCGTCGCGAAGACCGACGCCCGAGTCCGTGCGGAGATCCGCCGCGACTGGCAGCGCAAGCTCGCGGAGGGCCGCGCGGCGGGCGAGGCGAAGCGGAGCGGCCGCGTGCGCTGATTCCGCAGGGGTTCCCGGGGCCCCAGGGGGTCCGGGCGTCCGGGCGCCCACCGGGTCCCGGGGGAGCTCCCCCGGGACCCGGCGGCGGGCCGCCGGGCCGCGCCGTCCGCGGCGGTACGGGGCGCCTGCCGACCGGGCAGTGCCGACCGGGCCCCGGAGCGCGACCCACGTGGATCCGGCGCTTCCGGGTCCCGGAACCACGCGTCGGCCCGCCGGCCGGGCGTCGGCGGCACACAGGCGCGGGTACCGGTGCGCCCCCGCGTCATCCACGCCCGTACGCCCGGCGGACCGCGCGCCCGGGCGGATGCCGAGCGGGCGCGGGACGGGGCCGGGATCCGTCGAGGCCGGCCCACCGCGGCCCGTACGCGGTGAGCGACGTGCCCGGCCTGCCCGCCCGGGAAGCGGTGGACCGGATCGAGAGAGGGTCGTCGGGCCTCCGGTGCGGGGGTGTGCGCCGTGCCCTGCGGTCGGCCCACGGTTCCGGGGCTCGTCGGGGTGTCCGGTAAGCGGATGTCCGCCGTACCTCGCGGCTGCCGTACGGTTCCGGGACCGCGGCCGTGGACGAACGCTCGGCCGGTCCGTGGCTCGACGCCGGACCCGGATCCAGCCGGCCGATCTGCGCGTCCACCGAACCGGGGTGGATCCGGACGGAGTGCCGGGTCTCGGCCGACCTCCGCGCACCAGGCGGCCGATCACCCCCTTCGCTCACCCCGCGACAGCCGCCGTTCCCGCGTCGACGGCGGTCGCTTGGGCAAACCCGGCGCCGGCCGCCCCGATGCGCGCTTCCGCCCCATCCGCATCCGTCCCCGGCAGTCCCGCGGCTGCGGACGGCACCGCGAACGCCGCGAAGCCCGCGTCGCCGGCGTCCGCCTCGGCGGCCGGCCCTTCCGCCCCGGAGACCGCGGCCGCACTCGTGCCCGGGCCGCGCGACCGGCGCTCGCCGGCCGAGCGTGCCACCCAGCCCTTCTCGTACGCGTGCCAGCCGAGTTGCAGCCTGGTCGTCACGCCGGCCAGGTCCATGAGGCCCTTCACCCGCCGCTGGACCGTGCGGAGGCCGAGGTCGAGCTGCTTGGCGACGCTCGCGTCCGTCATGCCCGCGAGCAGCAGCGAGAGGATCCCCAGGTCCGTGGCGTCCGGGCCCCCGGGGCCGTCCTCCGTCACCTCGCCGCTCCCGCCGAGGCGCAGCGGCAGCGCCTCCCGCCACACGGCCTCGAACAGACCGGTCAGCGACTCCAGCAGTCCGCTCGCGTGGACCACCAGTGCCGCCGGCTCCGAGCCGCTCCCCGTCAGCGGGACCATCGCCAGCGTCCGGTCGGCGACGACGAGTCTGGTCGGCACCCGGTCCACGACCCGGACCTGCTCGTCGCGGCCGAGCGAGGCCGACACCTCGACCAGCCCCGTCGGCAGCGTCAGCACCTCGCGCTCGATGACCACGCGGTACGCGACGCCACGCTGCGCCGCCCGTTCCTCCGCCTCGTGGTCCGTTCCCGAGACGACCGTCGGCTGCCCGCTGACGAGCGCGCACACCTCCTGGGACGCGCCCAGTTGGAGCTGCAGGAAGCGGTGCGCCACCGCTCCGGCCCCGGTGACCACCTCGACCAGGTCGTGCACGGGCGCTTCCGTGGACTCCACCCGGTACTCCCGGGCCAGCAGTGCCGCAGCGAGTTCCGCCTGCTCGAGTTCGTGGCGGTGCTGGGTGAGCAGGGCGCCGAGTGCCACTCCCGGCGGTGCCGCCACCCAGCGGTCGGCGCGCGCGGACGACTGCGCGGCCAGTCCCTGACGCTCCAGCAGCCGCAGCGCCCGTTCGGTGTCGGCCTCCGGGAGCGCGAGCCGGTGTGCCAGGTCGGCCACCTCCGCGGCGCCCAGCGCCACCAGTGCGCGATACGCCGACTCCTGCCTCGCGTCGAGACCTATTGCTCCCAGCACCCCTGAGCCCTCCCCGGACCTCACCGTTCCGCCTGCTGCGGACACGATCGTGGCGGAAACCGGCCACGGCGTAAACCCGCCGCCCGGCATCGTCCCCAGAGGGCTTCCGGCTCTGCCGATGTGGCGCCACCACGAGCACCGGACGGACAACCGGTGTCGCACCAGCGCACACATCACAGCAGCAGTACCCACACCACGGACCCGACACGCACCGCCCGGACGGCACACACCACGCGACGACCACCGGCGTCAACGGCCGGGCGCCCGGCGTGCGCTGACCACCCGAACGTCCGGCGGGCGTCCTTCCCGTGGGGGGTGGGGACGCCCGGCGGACATGCCTGTGGACCGGGACATTGCGGAATACGCCGTTTTCGTGCGGCCCCCGCGGTGGACAATAAGGGCATGAGTCAGCAGGGGGAGAGGCCCGCCGCGGGCGACGACTGGTGGAACCGGCTGTACGACGAGTCCGCCCCGGACACCGGTCCCGCCGCGCCGGCGGGCGACACACTCGACGACCGTTTCGACTCCGCGGTGGACACGGTGGGTCCCGAAGGGGCCCGGGGCACCTGGTGGCGCCCGTCCCGCCGCGGTGGCGGCGCCCCTTGGGAGCCGCCCGCCGCCCCGTCCACCCCGACGGGTTCCGCCGAGGACCCGCGCGCGTCCCGCACCGAACCCGGGTGGCCTGCCCCCACTGCTCCCACTGTCTCCGCCGCACCTCCGCCTCCGCCGGCGCCGCCGCCCGCGCCGGGCGTCGAGAGCCCGCTGCCCTCGTCCTCCGTACCGTCGCCGCCCCCGCCGGTCGCGCCGCCACCGACGGCCCCCGGCGGATCCGCGCCCGACGCCTCGTCAGTCCCGCCCGTCCCTGCGACCTCTGCCGCCCCGCCCGTCCCCGCGCCGGTGACGCCCCCGCCCGCCGCGGCCGGTGCCGAGCCCGTGGGGGACCCCGCGGGAGGGCCGCCCGCGGCACTCCCGCCGAAGCCCGCCGCGCCTCCCGCCGGAGCGGCCGACGCGCCCTCCGATCGGGTGACCCGGAACGCGGGGCGACGCGGGGCCGTGCCGTGGCCACGACGCAAGGAGGGCACCGGAGGCAGGGGCAGGGGCGGGTACGTGGGGGACCGGCCGCCCACGTACGACGCCGAGCCCACCGCACTGCCCGCCGCGGATCCGGACGAGCTCGACGGGATCGTCGCGGACACCGTGCTGGACGGTGCGCGATACGGCGCGTTCACCCTGCGGGCCGCCTCCGTGCGGGGGGACTCGGCCCGATACCGCGGTGAGCCCCGCCGCGACGCATTGCTCACCGCACGCTTCGGTGCCGGTGAGGGGGCCCTCGTACTGGTCGCCGTGGCCACCGGCGCACGGGCCGCGGAAGGCGCCCACCTGGCCGCCGCCGACGCCTGCCGCTGGATCGGCGGCGCCGTCGGCCGCAGCCACGCCCGGCTCGCCGAGGACATACGGGCCGGCCGGCGCGGCGACCTGAAGTCGGGGCTCCACCGGCTCATCGACCGTTCCTTCGGCAAGCTCCGCGCCCGCGCCGCCGAGCTGGGCGTGACACCGGAGGAGTACACGGCGAGCCTTCGGTGCCTGCTGCTGTCCGCCGATCCCGGCTGCCGCACCCGGGTGTTCTTCGGGGTCGGCGAGGGCGGGCTGTTCCGCCTGCGCGACGGCGGCTGGCAGGACCTCGAGCCGTCCCTGCCGGACACCCCGGCCGGAGAACCCGTCGTCAGCTACGGCTCCCCGCCCGCCGGGGCCCGTGACGGCGATCGGCTCACCATGGACCTCGGCGTCACGACACCCCCGTCGCCGCACATCGACGCGCCCGTCCCACCGCCCGCCGAACCGTTCCGGTTCCGTGCGTCCGTGGCCCGCCCGGGGGACACGCTGCTGCTCTGCAGCAACGGCCTCGCCGACCCCCTGCGCGGCGAGGCCGCACTCGCCGAGGAACTGGCGGAACGCTGGGCCGGGACGGAACCGCCCGGTCTCGCCACCTACCTGGCCGACACCCAGCTGAGGGTGAAGGGCTACGCCGACGACCGTACGGCGTGCGCCGTCTGGGAGGCGTGACCGCCGGAGCCGTGGATAGATGGATCCATGGCCAAGCAGAACGTCGCAGAACAGTTCGTCGACATCCTCGTCCGCGCCGGCGTGCGGCGGCTGTACGGAGTCGTCGGTGACAGCCTCAACCCCGTCGTCGACGCCATCCGCCGCAACTCCGCGATCGACTGGGTCCAGGTCCGCCACGAGGAGACGGCCGCGTTCGCCGCCGGCGCCGAGGCGCAGATCTCGGGCCGGCTCGCCGCGTGCGCCGGCTCCTGCGGCCCCGGCAATCTGCACCTGATCAACGGCCTGTACGACGCCCATCGCTCCATGGCCCCGGTCCTCGCCCTCGCCTCGCACATCCCGTCGTCCGAGATCGGTCTCGGTTACTTCCAGGAGACCCATCCGGACCAGCTGTTCAAGGAATGCAGCCACTACTGCGAGCTGATCTCCAACCCGCAGCAGATGCCGCGCCTGCTGCAGACCGCGGTCCAGCAGGCCATCGGCCGCAGCGGCGTCAGCGTCGTAGCTCTCCCGGGTGACATCGCCTCCCGTCCCGCGCCGGAGAAGTCGATCGAGCACGCCCTCGTCACCTCGCGCCCCACCGTCCGGCCCGGCGACGTGGAGATCGACGCCCTGGCCCGGATGATCGACGAGGCGGACCGCGTGACGCTCTTCTGCGGCAGCGGCACCGCGGGCGCGCACCACGAGGTCATGCAGTTCGCGGAGCGCGTCAAGTCACCCGTCGGGCATGCGCTCCGCGGCAAGGAGTGGATCCAGTACGACAACCCGTACGACGTCGGCATGAGCGGACTGCTCGGCTACGGCGCCGCCTACGAGGCCACCCACGAGTGCGACCTGCTGATCCTGCTCGGCACGGACTTCCCGTACAACGCCTTCCTGCCGGGCGACGTGAGGATCGCCCAGGTCGACATCCGGCCCGAGAACCTCGGCCGCCGATCCAAACTCGATCTCGCCGTCTGGGGTGATGTGCGTGAGACGCTCCGCTGTCTCATCCCGCGCGTGCGGCTGAAGGACGACCGGCGCTTCCTCGACAAGATGCTGAAGAAGCACGCGGAGGCGCTGGAGGGCGTGATCAAGGCGTACACCCGCAAGGTCGACAGGCACGTGCCCATCCACCCGGAGTACGTGGCGTCCGTGCTCGACGAACTCGCCGCTGACGACGCGGTGTTCACCGTGGACACGGGCATGTGCAACGTCTGGGCGGCCCGCTACGTCACCCCGAACGGCCGGCGGCGCATCATCGGCTCCTTCAGCCACGGCTCGATGGCGAACGCTCTGCCGCAGGCCATCGGCGCCCAGTTCGTCAACCGCGACCGCCAGGTCGTCTCGATGTCCGGCGACGGCGGACTCACCATGCTGATGGGCGACTTGCTCACCCTGCGGCAGCACGACCTGCCGGTCAAGATCGTGCTGTTCAACAACTCCTCGCTGAGTATGGTCGAGCTGGAGATGCTGGTCGCGGGTCTGCCTTCGTACGGAACCGGCAACCTCAACCCGGACTTCGCCGAGCTGGCCCGGGCCGTGGGGATGTACGGCGTCCGGGTCGAGAAGCCGAAGCAGCTCGCGGGCGCGCTCAAGGACGCCTTCGCGCACGACGGCCCGGCCCTCGTCGACGTCGTCACCGACCCCAACGCCCTGTCCATCCCACCGAGGATCAGCGCCGAGATGGTCACGGGTTTCGCGCTCTCCGCGAGCAAGATCGTGCTGGACGGCGGCGTCGGCCGGATGGTCCAGATGGCGCGCTCGAACCTGCGGAACGTGCCGCGTCCGTGACTCCGGGTGAGATCGGCATGCGTGGCGGCACGTCCGCGGGGCATGCATTCCGGGAGTGCCTGTTCGAGCCGGACGGGACGACCGAAGGGGAAGGGACCGTTCCGACGTGCGGTGGGGGAAAATGGCGGGACGTCAGGAGGGTTCGGGCGCCGCGCAGTTGCGACGCAGCGTGAGGCGCGCGGACCTCAGGGCGGTACCGGAGGTGAGAAGGGCTCTGCGGGCCCTGCTGGGCCACTGGGGCGAGCCGGGCTCGGCCGAGGTGGCGGAGCTGCTGACCAGTGAACTGGTGACGAACGCGTTGGTGCACACGGAGGACGGGGCGGTCGTCACGGCGACGGTGGCACCCGCACGACTGCGGGTCGAGGTAAGGGACTTCACGACCGGGCTGGTGGAGCCGCCCGCGGAGCCCGTGCCCGACGAGAGCACGCACGGAAGGGGCCTGCTGCTGGTGCAGAGCCTCGCTGACGCGTGGGGTGTACGGGCCCACGGCCTCGGCAAGGCGGTGTGGTTCGAACTGCACGGTGGACCGGCGTGACCGGCGTGACGGGAGGTATGGACGCGTCGACGCCGGCCGGAGTGCGTGCGGGGTGGGGTCCGGGGTATCGCTCACGCGGAGGGCTATGACGCCCGGGGCGCCGGAGTTGGGAGTGAGGCTCGGCGCCGACCGTGAGCCGGACGCGAGGCTCGGGGCCGATCGTTGGGGAGGCGCGAGGCTCGGGGCCGATCGTTGGGGAGGCGCGAGCCCCGTACCGGTCCGTACGTCGCGATGTGCAGCGCGGGTCGGCCCACGACGCCGTTGAACGCGGGTGCGACGCGCCGCCGGGCGGGTTCGACGCGGACGGGCGGGACCCGTGAAGGGGCCCGCCCGTGCCGGTACCGTGCGGTGTCAGCCGAACTGTTGCTCGAGATGCTTGAGTTTCTGCTCGAGGGACTCGAGACGCGGCAGCGCCTGGGTGTCGTCCTCGGCCGTGAGGTCGACCGTGACGGGGTCACTGCCCTTGACGGCCTGCAGGGAGGGCCTTGAGCGCGACGGCAGTTGGCCGGACTCGGCCTTGGCGGGCTCCACGACGGCTCCGACGGCCGGTGCGGAGCCGGGGAGACCGCCGCTCACGGTGGTGGTGACCTCCACCTGCCGTCCGCCGCGCCGCCCCCACGCCCGGTGCTGCCGGCTGAGCGCCCGCAGCCGTGCCCGCTCCAGCTTCTCGTGATCGCGACGGCGCATGCGCTCCTGCTCGTTCCGGCGCCGGTCCTCGCGTACCTCGTCGACCGCCTCGTCGAGGGTGCGCACTCCTTCGAGCAGCATCAGCGACCAGGCACCGAACGTCTCACGGGGCGCCCGCAGCCACCGCACGACCCGGATCTGCGGCAGCGGCCGGGGCACCAGGCCCTGCTCGCGCAACGCCGCCCTGCGGGTCTGCTTCAGCGCCCGGTCGAAGAGCACGGCCGCGGACAGCGACATCCCCGCGAAGAAGTGCGGGGCACCGTCGTGACCGAGCCCGCGCGGCGCGTGGACCCAGTTGAACCAGGCCGCCGCACCGGCGAACAGCCAGACCAGGATGCGTGAGCCGAGCGCGGCGTCGCCGTGGCTGGCCTCACGCACGGCGAGCACCGAGCAGAACATCGCGGCGCCGTCGAGGCCGAACGGGACCAGGTACTCCCAGCCGCCGGAGAGGTTCAGGTTCTGCCGGCCGAAGCCGACCAGGCCGTGGAACGACAGTGCCGCGGCGACCGCGGCGCAGCAGAAGAGCAGGAGGTACGACGCGGTGCCGTAGACGGCCTCCTTGCGCCTGCGGCGTTCCTCGCTGCGCTCCCACGAGTCCTCGGTCGCGGCACTGCCCCGGGTGCGCCTGCCGCGCGCGAGCACCGCGACCGCCGCGCCGACCCCTGCGAGCATCACGCCGCCCGGAAGCAGCCAGTCGAGCGATATGTCGGTCAGTCTCATGCGGTGTCCCTTGCATCTGCATCGCGTTGGGCGTTTCGCGCGCCATATTGGCCGAAGTGCCGTCGCGGACAAGGGGTTTCACGGCAAGAGAGCGCCAACAGGTCCGCATGACCTGCGAATTGGTGCCATTCGCTCGAACATCCCGGCAGGTGAAGGGAATTGAGTTCGATTACCGCAGCTCGCGGGACGTCGGTCGAGCGTGCCGTCGGGGGTGCCGAACTTCGAGCGCCGTCGGGCGTGAGCCGAACCCCGGGGAGTGCCGGCCCGGGTCAGCCCTGTGCGGCGAGGCGCCGCACCCGGTCGGCGTCGCAGGTGCGGGGACAGGTGACGCAGGTGTCCTCGGGGCGCAGCGTGTAGAACATGCAGCAGCTCGCCCGGTCCCTGGTGGGCAGCGGCTCCCCGGACGGCCCGGTGAGCTCGCGGAACCCGGCCGTGCCGACGTACGGCTTGGTGGCGCCCGGGAGCAGCGCCTCCAACTCCGTCATGGCGCGGCGCTCCTCGCCGAGAAGGTGCGCCACGTACCAGAGCCCTTCGACGACCTCGTCCGTAGCCATGCCCCACAGGGCGCGCCGTCCGCGCCGCATGCGCGGGCCGAAGCTGTCGAGGATCGCCTCCATGTGCTCGGTGACGGCGTCCCGCACCTCCGCACGCAGTGCGTCCTCGTCGGCGACCACGCGCGCGCCGGGGTGTCCGGCCGCCGGGTCGCCCGGCAGACAGGAGAAGGTGCGCACGCGGACCGCCATCCGGCTGCGGGCGCGCTGGTAGGAGACGTCCCCGACGGGCAGCCGAGGGACACGCCGTTCCAGGAACCACGGCACCGTGATCAGCAGGCAGGCCGGCCAGGCGTAGCGGTGGAGCCCGAAGCTCGCGACGACGTCCGGGCGGGCCTGCCGGCCGTAGTCCTGCAGCACTTGTGCGTCGTCCCACGCCAGGAACGCGTCGAGGGCGGCGCCGCCGGCCGCGAGGTCGGCCGCCGCGACCCAGCCGGTTCCGCGCGGCGCCGGCTCGCCTTCCGTGAGCTCTCGCACGCCGAGCCCGGGGAACACCGCGGACATCCGTGCGTACGCGCCGGTCACGGGCGTTGTGGCGGGGGAGGGGGCGGGAGGCCGCGAGCCGTGAAGGACAGCGGGGACCGTCATGCTGGGACCACCGAATCGCGATCGTTGGCAGGTTAGCCTTACCTTACCCGATGTGATCGGTGTTTGAACTGTGACCCCGTCCGCTTATCGTGCACGCAGGACCCGCGCCGTGCGAGCCGGGCCCGGAGCGCAGGCGGAGGAGGACCCGAGTGGAGCAGGGCAGCGCGCGCGGCCATGCGGCGGCACAGCCGTCCGCGTCCTTCCGCGTTCCCGGGCAGACGCGGGCGGAGCACGCTCCCGGCCCCCGTTCGGGCCCACGTTCCGGCCACGGCCCCGGCTCCGATACCGGCCCACGTTCCGGTCCCGGCTCCGGTACCCGCCCGGACAACGGCTCCGGCTCCGGAGGGCTCCCGGGCCCGGTCCAGGGACCGGATGCGGCAAGTGGCTCGGTTCCCGCCCGGGGATCGGCTCCGGCTCATGGCTCCGCGCCGGCACACGGCCCGGCTCCCGCATGCGGCCCGCCTTCGGCCCAGGGCGCGGTTCCGGAAGGCGGCCCGCGTCCGTCACACGGTCCGGCTCCGGCCCGGGCCCGAGCGGAGCGGTCCGCCCAGGGCCCCCACCCCGCCGCGGCCCCCCTTCCCGGGGAGGCGCATGCCCCGGTGGCCGGTCAGACCCGCGAGGAGCGTGCGCCCGGTGCCCGGCCTCCCTCCGGGGGGCGGGGCAGCGGCCGGGGCGAGGCGGCCGGTAGGGAGCAGTCCGTCACCGGGGCCCCCGCGCCGCGCAGGCATGACGACGGTACGGAGTCGCCGTCCGGCGCGCACGTCCGGGGTGAGCACACCCACAGCGAACCCCCGGCGCCCGGCACGGTCGTCCGTCGGCACTCCGTGCGCGGCCAGATCGTGGACGCCCTCCGGGCGGCTCTCGTCAGCGGTGAACTGCGCCCCGGCGAGGTCTACTCGGCCCCCGCGCTGGGCGAGCGGTTCGGTGTCTCCGCCACCCCCGTACGCGAGGCGATGCAGCAACTCGCCCTCGAAGGCGCGGTGGAGACGATCCCCAACCGCGGCTTCCGGGTCGTCGTGCGCACCGCCCGGGAACTGGCCGAGCTGGCCGAGGTCCGCGCCCTGATCGAGATGCCGGTGATGCTGCGGCTCGCCCGTACCGTCCCGGCCGCCCGCTGGGCCGAACTCGTGCCGCTCGCCGAGGCGACCGCGGCCGCCGCCGCGACCGGAGACCGGGCCGGCTACGCGGAGGCCGACCGCGCCTTCCATCGCGCCGTCCTCTCGCTCGCCGGCAACGACCAACTCGTCGCGGTCGCCGACGACCTCCACCGGCGCTCGCAGTGGCCGCTGCTGAGCGCCCCCGCGCCGCGCCGTGCGGACCTCGTGGCCGACGCGGCCGAGCACGCGGCCCTGCTGGAGGCGCTGATGGTGCAGGACCTGGCCGTGGTGAGCTCCCTCGTACGGGAGCACTTCAACGGCGCGGACCGCTAGGGCGGGAGCGGTGCGCGACCCGGTCGTCCCCCTTCCGGCCCAGAGCGTGCGCGGCGCGGTGTGGGCCCTCGCCAACCGGTTCGGCGTCGTGGCCAGGAGCCCCGGTGAACTGGTCGGCGCGCTGACGGGCATCGGTCTCACGGGCGTGGCCGTCGCTCCTCCGCCGCCGGACGGCGGGGAGCCGGCCGAGGTGACCGAACTCGTGCGCGCCCTGCGGGACCTGGGCCACATCCGGCTGGTCACCTCACTCGGGCGGGAACCGGGAGTCGCACGGGACGGGTCTCCCGCGTCGGACCCGGACCCGGAACGGGCGCCGCTTCCGTCCGGTGCCGCGGCGGACGGAAGCGGTGACCGCCTCGTGGAGCCGGTCCGCGCCGGACCGCCGGACCTCGGCGACCCGGCCGTGGTCTGTGCCGCGGATCCCGTGGCCGTGACGGCCGCTTACGAGCACGGCGCTGACGGCCCGCGCGGACGCCCGAACGAGAACCACGGCCGGGGGCGACGCACGGACACGTACGACGGTCCGGCAAAACGCCCGGACGCGGGCGGCGGCCCGGACGGGATGGGCGGCCCGGACCGGCGTTCGAAGGGGCACGTCGGTCCGGCAGGAGACGCGGAGGGGCACGGTGAGCCGGCGGGAGACGCGGAGGGGCACGGTGAGCCGGACGAGCACGGCGGACTGCGGGCGGCCTGGTTCCGGGCCGGCCAGTCGCTGATCCGTGAACAGTCGCCGGCCGAGCGGGCACTCGTCCTGCTCACCTCGCTCGGTGACGACGCCGACCCCCGCCTTCGCCCGGCCCTCGACGCCCTCGCCACCGCGGCTCCGTGGCGGTCCGACTGGACCCGGGTGCGCGGCGATGTCTCCCCGCCCTGGCCCGGCCCGGTGGCGGCGCTCGCCCAGGGCACGGGCCGTTGGTCGCGGCATCTGCTCGTCGCCGATCAGCGCGGAGCGATACGTTCGGTGCACCCCGCCGACGCCACTCCCGCACCGGGGACGGCCACCATGACCGTGCGGATCACGGCGCTCGCCCCCCTGCCCGACGGCACCCTGCTGATGCTGGACGAACGGGGACGCCTCCGCACCCACGGCGACACCCCGCTCACGGACGCGGTGGCCGCCACCCTGGACGCGCATCCCGGCACCGCACTGGCCGCCACTGCCAGGCTCGTCCTGGTCGGCGACCGTCACGGATCGCTGCACGCGTTCGGTTACGACGGCATGCACCAGGCCGCCGCGCACCGCGGCAGGGTCACCGCCGTGGCCGTGTCGGACGGTCCGGCGCCGCTGGTGTGCAGCGGGGGCGCGGACGGCACGGTTCGCACCTGGACGCCCGGCCGCCGTCCGGAGCACACCCCGTTCGTGGAACGGGGTGTCCCGGTGACCGCGCTCGCGGTCCACGGCCGGACGCTGGCCGTCGCCTGGGCGGACGGACTCGTCGAACTCCGCCGCTTCGGTACGGAGGAGGCCCTGCCGCTGCGACCCGGCCCGCCGGTCCGGGCGGTGGCGGTGCCGGAGGAGGGGTCGATCGTCGTCGGTACGGACGACACGCTGTTCCGCGTCACGGCGCGGGCCCCGTGATGACCGGCCGGTGCGCCGGCGCGTCCCAGCCCCGACGGGGCGTGCCGTGCCCGACGGATTGCGCCGTGCCCGAGGGGCGGCACGCGATGCGTCGCGCCCGCGGACCCGTCACCTGTGACATGTCACACGACCGGCGGGGCGGTCGACCGACCGATCGGGTGCGTTCGCCTGGGTCGGTTCATGCTGCCGGGAGCAGCGGCCGGCAGCATCGCACGGCCGGCAACATCGCACCGAGCGGCAAGAACCGCACCGACCGGGGGTGCGAGGCGCGACGTGCCGCCGGGACGGCACTCGACGTGTCAAGCCGCCGGGGCCGGCGGGGCCAGTTGGTCGGCGAGCCAGGTCGGGACGCCGCCGAGCAGACGGAAGAGGCGGGTGGCCTCCGTGCGCAGGCGGGTGGCCTCCGGTTCAGGCTCGGTGTCGGCGAGCGCAGCCAGTGCCGGGGCCGTGCCGATCAGATAGCCCAACTCCTCGCGGATGCGCAGTGATTCGGTGAACCCCTGCCGGGCCTCGGCGAGTTCGCCGTCGCGCAGGGCCAGTGCGGCGAGATGGCGCCAGGTGAAGGACAGCAGCAGTGTGTCGCCGTGGGCGAGGGCGCCGGCGTGGGCGCGGTGGTAGGCCGCGCGGGCGGCCTGTGCCGAGTCGGCGAGGTGTTCGGCGACCAGGCCCCGGCGGAAGTCGAGGAGCGGTCGGCCCGCCGCCTCCGGTGCGAGCAGCGCGGCCGCCCGGCCGAGGGCGGCGCGCGCCTCGTCGGCCCGGTCGCGCACGCCCAGCACGGTTGAGGCGTAGGCGAGTTGACCGCGCTCGCAGGCGGCCGCGCCGCGCTCGTCGTCGTCCCCCGCCGCGGCCTCCGCCGCGCGCAGGGCGTCCTCCGCGTCCGCCCAGCCGACGCCGGTGAACAGACAGCGTTCCACGAGGAGCGAGGCGCGTTGCACGGTCAGCGCGGGGGACGTCGCGCGGGGGGCGAGGAGGGCTGCCGCGTCCGTCCAACAGCCGCGCGAGCGCAGCCGCCATACCGCGGTCTGGAGTGGATCGTCACTTGCTGTGGTTCCGGAACCAGACATGGCGGTATACGCCACATTGCCCTCCCCAAGCGCGCCATTGTGCTGTTGAGTCAGACGGAATGAGAGCACGGATCGGGCTGCGTGGCCAAGGGGTCTGGTGAATCAATTCACAATCGTCGGGAGTTTGATCGACGAAGGCCGTGCAATTCCGGTGCGATACGGGCCCGGTCGATGATTCCCAGACATTCGGGTGAACGGATGTACGCCGCTTGACGGGGCCTCACCGCGCGCGGGGTGCGTAGCGATTCCCCTCGCGAGTGTGCGATCGTCTGCTGCGTCGCAGGTCGGCGCCGGGTCCGTCGTTCCCGCTCGGTCCTCCGCGGTGGACGCCGCCTCAGTCGGGCCGGCCGGACCGGCGGATGGCGGTCCCCGCGGAACTCCGCCCGGACGGCCCTCCGGTCCCCTGGTCGCTCCCCACGAGAAGCCACGGCCCCCGGCGGCTCCGGTCGTTCCTGCCCGAAGCCCGAAGCCCGAAGCCCGAAGCCCGAAGCCCGAAGCCCGAAGCCCGAAGCCCGAAGCCCGAACATGCACCCGCGCGCCGCGCCCCGGCCCGGCAGGCCGCGGGCCGCTGCAGTCCTCTCCGGGCCGCAGTCGGCTCATCCCCCGGTCGGCTCATCCCCGCGTCGGCTTACCCCGGGTCCCCTCGTCCCCGCGTCGGCTCACCCTCCGATCAGCTCATCCGCAGGGCCAGGAAGAAGTCCAGCTTGTCCTCCAGCCGCGACAGGTCCCGGCCCGTCAGCTGCTCGATCCGCCCGACCCGGTACCGCAGCGTGTTGACGTGCAGATGGAGCCGGGTCGCGCAGCGCGTCCACGAGCCGTCGCAGTCCAGGAACGCCCCGAGCGTCGGGATGAGTTCGGCGCGATGGCGGCGGTCGTAGTCGCGCAGCGGGTCGAGGAGCCGGGCGGTGAACGCCCTGCGGACGTCGTCGGGGACGAACGGCAGCAGCAGGACGTGCGAGGCCAGCTCGTGGTGGCCGGCCGCGCACACCCGTCCGGGGCGGGCGGCTGCCACGCGGCGGGCGTGCCGGGCCTCCTCCAGGGCGCCGCGCAGTCCTTCCGCGGAGTGGACGGCGGCGCTGACGCCGAGGGTGAGGCGGCCGTCGTCGGCGAGGCCCGCGGAGAGCGGTTCGCGGACCGCCTCGAGCAGTGCGTCCGCGTGGAGCCCGGGTCCGTCGTGCCGGCCGGGGCCCTGCTCGTCGGTCCGTCCCTCGGGCGGCTCGCCCGTCTCGCCCGCCTCGCCCGCAGCGGCCGGCACCGCCGGCAGCGGGACGAGCGCCACGGCCTCCTCACCGCTGTGGGCGACGGCGATCCGGTCCGCGGTCTCGGAGCCCGGCGCCGCCGGGTCCACGAGGATCTCCTCCAGGAGCGACTGGGCGGCCGGCCCGGCCTCGACGGCGGAGCCGCCCTCCGCGTCCCAGTCGACCCGGGCCACGACGACCTGCCAGTGGGGCGCCGTGCCGAGGCCCGGCAGCAGGACGGGAGCGGCGACCCTGAGGCGGGCGGCGATCTCGGCGGGCGGAGCGCCCGCCTGGACGAGTTCCAGGACCTCCTGGGCCAGCCGGCGCCGTACCGTGCGGGCCGCCTCCCGCCGGTCCCGTTCGACGGCGATCAGCTGGGTGACGCCCTGCAGCAGGTCGAGCCGGGCGGCGGGCCAGTCGGACGCGTCGGCCTCCACGGCCAGCAGCCAGTCCGACAGCACGGTCTCCCGGACGTCCCGGGAGGCCGGTGCGGCGCCCCGGCCCGTGTTCCGGATCGGGAACAGCGAATACGTGGTGCCGCGGACGGTGGCGCGGTGCGGGCCGCGGCGCCCCGTGCGGGTCGCGGCCAGATGCTCGGCGGCCAGTTCGGCGCCGGTCCCCGGCGGCAGCGGTTCGCCCGCCCCGGCGATCCGGCGCCCGGCGGGGGAGAGTACCCAGGCGCGAAGGTCCAGGTCGGAGCCGAGGAGATCGAGGACGACCTCCGGGCCGCCGCCCGCCGGGCCCGAGGTCATCAGCCGGCGGTGGCGGTCGACGACGGCGGCCAGGTCACCGGCCCGCTCGCCCGACACCTGGCGCACGACGTGTTCGGTGATCGTTGCGAATGCCACGTCCTCGTTCACGGCGAAGAGCGGCAGCCTGTGCCGTTCGCAGGCCAGGACGAGATCGTCGGGGATGTCTCCGAGCTCCGCCTCGCCGGCAGCCAGCCCGACGACCCCCGCGCTTGCGAGAATGCGTACAAAAGGCTCGGAGTCATCGGCGCTGCGCCGCCAGGCGAGCCCGGTGAGTACGAGTTCACCGCCCGAGAGGTAGCGGCTCGGGTCGCGAAGGTCGGTCGTCATCACGCCGCGGACGGTGCGGTCCAGCTCGTCGTCGCCGCCGAGCAGCCGCAGGCCCAGCGCGTCGGTCTCCAGCAGTGCGCGCAGCCGCATCTCGTCGCCGCCGATCTTTCGTGTGGTGCCGTTGGACTGTGTTGAGGGGTGTGCCGATGGTTTCGGGAGGAAAACGGAGAGGTTACCGGTCTCCGCCTTTCGTTCGAATCTACAAGACGAGGGTGGCGACCAGCCAACTCCTTCATGGTTTCGGTGACTGCACCCGGCGAGGCGGTCCTTGTGTACTGGGCCACACCGCGTTAACAGGACATGAACATCCCGCCAGGGCCGGCCGTCCCCGGGCCCCAGTGAACGACCGAATCACGTAGAAGAGAGCCACTCATGGACTTCCTTCGCCCCGCCAGCTGGGAGGAGGCGCTCGCCGCGAAAGCCGAGCACCCCACTGCTGTGCCCATCGCGGGTGGCACCGACATCATGGTCGAGATCAACTTCGACCACCGTCGGCCCGAGTACCTCCTGGACCTGAACCGCATCACCGAGCTGAGCGAGTGGGAAGTCGGAGAGGAGACCGTCCGGCTGGGCGCCTCCGTTCCGTACACGCGGATCATGGAGAACCTCCGGACCGAGCTGCCCGGCCTGGCGCTCGCCTCCCACACCGTCGCCTCGCCGCAGATCCGCAACCGCGGCGGCGTCGGCGGCAACCTCGGCACCGCGTCCCCCGCCGGTGACGCCCACCCGGCCCTGCTGGCCGCCGGCGCCGAGGTCGAGGTCGAGTCGGTGCGGGGCACCCGTTCCATCCCGATCGACGCGTTCTACACCGGAGTGAAGCGCAACGCGCTCGCCGCGGACGAGCTCATCAGGGCCGTCCACATCAAGAAGGCCGACGGGCCGCAGCAGTACTCGAAGGTCGGCACCCGCAACGCGATGGTCATCGCCGTGTGTGCCTTCGGCATCGCCCTGCACCCCGAGACCCGCACCGTGCGGACCGGCATCGGCTCTGCCGCGCCCACCCCGGTACGCGCCGAAGCCGCCGAGGAGTTCCTCAACGCCGCGCTCCGCGACGGCGGCTTCTGGGACAGCGGAAAGATCATCACTCCCTCGATCGCCAAGCGGTTCGCGGAGCTGGCCTCCGGCGCCTGCAACCCGATCGACGACGTCCGCGGCACCGCCAAGTACCGCCGGCACGCGGTCGGCATCATGGCCCGGCGCACGCTCGGCTGGACCTGGGAGCAGTACCGCGGCAGCGGCCGCACGCTTGAAGGAGCTGCATAACCATGCGCGTGAATTTCACGGTCAACGGCCGTAAGCAGGAAGCCGACGACGTGTGGGAGGGCGAGAGCCTCCTCTACGTGCTCCGTGAGCGCCTGGGCCTGCCCGGCTCCAAGAACGCCTGCGAGCAGGGCGAGTGCGGTTCCTGCACGGTCCGCCTCGACGGTGTGCCGGTGTGCTCGTGCCTGGTCGCGGCCGGGCAGGTGGAGGGCCGCGAGGTCGTCACCGTCGAGGGCCTGGCGGACTTCGCCCGGCAGCGTGCCGAGCACGGACACGGCGGATGCGCCACGGACGCCTGCGGTACGTCGCTGCAGGAGGCCCGGCAGTGGAGCGCCGGGGGAACCGACTCGCAGACCGGCGAGGGCACCGAACTGTCCCCGGTCCAGCAGGCGTTCATCGACGCCGGCGCCGTGCAGTGCGGTTTCTGCACCCCGGGTCTGCTGGTCGCCGCCGACGAGCTGCTGGAGCACAACGCCTCCCCGTCCGACGCGGACATCCGCGAGGCGCTCTCCGGCAATCTGTGCCGCTGCACCGGCTACGAGAAGATCCTCGACGCGGTCCGCCTCGCGGCCGCCCGGCAGGGAGAGGCGGTCTGACACCATGGCGCTCGACCCCCGAGTCACCGCCGCCCCGGCCGGTACTCCCACCAAGGTCACCCAGGGCTCGCAGACCAAGGGCGGCATCGGCGAGTCCACGCTCCGCCCCGACGGCATCCTCAAGGTCACCGGCGAGTTCGCCTACTCCTCGGACATGTGGCACGAGGACATGCTGTGGGGCCACACGCTGCGTTCCACCGTCGCGCACGCCGAGATCCGGTCCATCGACATCTCCGAGGCCCTGGCCGTGCCCGGCGTCCACGCGGTCCTCACCTACGACGACCTGCCCGCGGCGATGAAGAACTACGGCCTGGAGATCCAGGACACGCCGGTCCTCGCGCACGGGAAGGTCCGCCACCACGGCGAGCCGGTGGCCCTCGTCGCCGCCGACCACCCGGAGACCGCCCGCCGCGCCGCCGCCAAGATCAGGATCGACTACGCCGAGCTGCCGCTGATCACCGACGAGGAGTCGGCGACGGCCCCCGGCGCGGTCCTGGTCCACGAGAACCGCGACGACCACCACATCGGCCACGTCCCGCACCCGAACATCGTGCACCGTCAGCCCATCGTCCGCGGCGACGCGGCCCGGGCCCGCGAGCGCGCCGACGTGATCGTCGAGGGCGAGTACGTCTTCGGCATGCAGGACCAGGCCTTCCTCGGCCCCGAGTCCGGCCTCGCCGTGCCCGCCGAGGACGGCGGTGTCGACCTGTACGTGGCCACCCAGTGGCTGCACTCAGACCTCCGCCAGATCGCCCCGGTCCTCGGCCTGCCCGAGGAGAAGGTGCGGATGACGCTCTCCGGTGTCGGCGGGGCCTTCGGCGGCCGCGAGGACATCTCCATGCAGATCCACGGCTGCCTCCTCGCGCTGCGCACCGGCAAGCCCGTGAAGATGGTCTACAACCGCTTCGAGTCCTTCTTCGGCCATGTGCACCGGCACCCGGCGAAGCTGTACTACGAGCACGGCGCCACCAGGGACGGCAAGCTCACGCACCTGAAGTGCCGGATCGTCCTGGACGGCGGCGCGTACGCGTCGGCCTCCCCGGCCGTCGTCGGCAACGCCGCCTCGCTGTCGGTCGGCCCGTACGTCGTCGACGACGTCGACATCGAGGCCATCGCGCTCTACACCAACAACCCGCCGTGCGGCGCGATGCGCGGTTTCGGCGCGGTGCAGGCCTGCTTCGCCTACGAGGCCCAGATGGACAAGCTGGCGGCCGAACTGGGCATGGACCCGGTGGAGTTCCGGCAGCTCAACGCCATGGAGCAGGGCACGATCATGCCCACCGGGCAGCCGGTGGACTCGCCGGCGCCGGTGGCGGAACTGCTGCGCCGCGTCAAGGCCCGTCCGATGCCGCCGGAGCGACAGTGGGAGGTCGCGGGCGGCGAGGCCGATGTGCGCGCCCTGCCCGGCGGACTGTCCAACACCACCCACGGCGAGGGCGTCGTCCGCGGTGTCGGCTACGCGGTCGGCATCAAGAACGTCGGTTTCTCCGAGGGCTTCGACGACTACTCGACCGCCAGGGTCCGGGTGGAGGTCGTCGGGGGAGTGCCGGTCGCCACCGTGCACACGGCGATGGCGGAGGTCGGCCAGGGCGGTGTCACCGTGCACGCCCAGATCGCCCGTACCGAACTGGGCGTGACCCAGGTGACCATCCACCCGGCCGACACCCAGGTCGGCTCCGCAGGCTCCACCTCCGCCTCCCGGCAGACGTACGTCACGGGCGGCGCGGTGAAGAACTCCTGCGAGCTGGTCCGCGAGAAGGTCCTGGAGATCGGCCGCCGCAAGTTCGGCTCCCACCACCCGGCCTGGGCCACCGCCGAACTGCTGCTCGAAGGCGGCAAGGTCGTCACCGACGGCGGCGAGGTCCTCGCCGACCTGGTGGACGTGCTGGAGGACGAGGCCGTCGAGGTGGAGGCCGAGTGGCGGCACCGCCCGACCGAGGCCTTCGACCTGCGCACCGGCCAGGGCAACGGCCACGTCCAGTACTCGTTCGCGGCGCACCGCGCCGTCGTCGAGGTGGACACGGAGCTGGGCCTGGTGAAGGTCGTCGAGCTGGCCTGTGCGCAGGACGTCGGCAAGGCGCTGAACCCGCTGTCCGTCGTCGGGCAGATCCAGGGCGGCACCACCCAGGGTCTGGGAGTGGCCGTCATGGAGGAGATCATCGTCGACCCGAAGACCGCGAAGGTGCGCAACCCCTCCTTCACGGACTACCTGATCCCCACCATCCTCGACACGCCGACGATCCCGGTCGACGTGCTCGAACTCGCCGACGAGCACGCCCCGTACGGGCTTCGCGGCATCGGTGAGGCGCCGACGCTGTCCTCCACTCCGGCAGTCCTCGCGGCGATCCGCGACGCGACGGGCCTGGAACTCAACAGGACGCCGGTTCGCCCGGAGCACCTGACCGGCACCTGAGCCGCGGGGGTGCCGGGGGACCACCGTCCCCCGGGCCCCGGGCCGTCCCGCCCGGGACGCCTCCCGGGCCCCCTCGCGAGGGGACCGTACTTCCGGGGATCCGTCCCCGGCCGCCGGGTACCGCACACCGTGGTGCCGGCACCAGCAACACCCGAAGTACTGCGGACCGGCGCCCCGGCGGGGTTCCCCTTCCGCAGAGCGTTCGTCTCGGGCCGTCCCCCGGGTCGTGCAGCCAACGCAAGATCCCAAATCCCGTGGCCCGAGCCAGTTCTCGGATGCGATGCGGGTGCCCCTGTGAACCTTGGGAGTAGGCAACCATGACCCAGTCGTCAGTGGAGCCGAGGACCACCGCTGAGGACGCCGGCCCCGGCTCGCGCGTCCCCGCCGGACGGTCCTGGCTCGACCGGTACTTTCACATCTCCGAACGAGGATCGACGGTCGCGCGCGAGGTGCGCGGCGGCATCACCACCTTCATGGCGATGGCGTACATCCTCCTGCTCAACCCGCTGATCCTCAACGGCAAGGACGTCGCCGGCAACGTCCTGAGCCAACCGGGACTCATCACTGCGACTGCCTTCGCGGCCGCGGCGACGACCCTGCTGATGGGCTTCGTCGGCAAGGTCCCGCTCGCCCTCGCGGCCGGCCTGAGCGTCTCCGGCGTCCTCGCCTCGCAGGTCGTCCCCCAGATGACCTGGCCGCAGGCGATGGCCATGTGCGTGATGTACGGCGTGGTGATCTGCCTGCTGGTGGTGACCGGGCTGCGCGAGCTGATCATGAACTCGATCCCGCTGGCCCTCAAGCACGGCATCACCATGGGCATCGGCCTGTTCATCGCGCTGATCGGCCTGGTCAAGGCCGGGTTCGTCGGCAAGGGCGCGGAGTTCGGTCCGCCCGTCACCCTCGGCGCCGGCGGTGAACTCGCCGGCTGGCCGGTACTGATCTTCTGCTTCACCCTGCTGCTGATCTTCATGCTGCAGGCCCGTGGGATACCCGGCGCCATCCTCGTCGGCATCGCCGTCGGCACCGTCGTCGCGGTCGCCGTCCACAACGTCGCCGGTCTCGACGCCAAGGCCTGGAACATGTCCCCGCCGGAGCTCGCCGGCGGCGCCGTCTCCATGCCCGACTTCTCGCTCTTCGGGCACGTCGAGTTCGGCGGCTGGGGCGAGGTCGGCGCGATCACCGTCGGATTCATCGTCTTCACCCTGGTGCTGGCCGGCTTCTTCGACGCCATGGCCACCATCATCGGAGTCGGCACCGAGGCCAAGCTGGCCGACGAGCGCGGCCGGATGCCGGGTCTGTCGAAGGCGCTGTTCATCGACGGCGCCGGCGGTGCTGTCGGCGGTGTCTCGGGCGGCTCCGGCCAGACCGTGTTCGTCGAGTCCGCCACCGGCGTCGGCGAGGGCGCGCGGACCGGCCTCGCCTCGGTCGTCACCGGACTGTTCTTCGCGGCCTGCCTCTTCTTCACCCCGCTCACCGCGATCGTGCCGCCCCAGGTCGCCTCCGCGGCCCTGGTCGTCATCGGCGCGATGATGATGCAGAACGCCAGGCACGTGGACTGGGGCGACCGTTCCGTCGCCGTCCCGGTCTTCCTCACCGTCGTGCTGATGCCGTTCACGTACAGCATCACCCCCGGTGTCGCCGCGGGCGTCATCGCGTACGTCGCCATCAAGGTCGCCCAGGGCAAGTCCCGGGAGGTGGGCGGCTTCATGTGGGTCCTGACCGCGGTCTTCATCGTGTTCTTCGCCCTGAACCCGATCGAAGGCTGGCTGGGCGTCCACTGACCCCGGCCGCGCCCTCCACGCGTCCACGAAACCCCGAGGAGACCGACATGCTGGACATCGCCGACGAGCTGGGCCGGTGGGTCGGGCAAGGACGTGACTTCGCCGTCGCCACCGTGGTGGCCGTCGGCGGCAGCGCGCCCCGCCAGCCCGGTGCCGCGCTCGCCGTCGACAGTGACGGCACGGCCATCGGGTCGGTCTCCGGGGGATGCGTGGAGGGCGCCGTCTACGATCTGTGCCTGCAGGCGCTCGAGGACGGCCGGACCGTCCTGGAGCGCTTCGGCTACAGCGACGACGACGCCTTCGCCGTGGGGCTGACCTGCGGCGGGATCATCGACGTCCTCGTCACCCCGGTCCGCGCGGACTCCCCCTGCAGGGGCGTCGTCGCGGCGGCGCTGGCCGCCGCGTCACGAGGGGAGGCCGCTGCGGTCGCCCGGATCACCGACGGGCCCGGCGAGCTGATGGGCCGCGCCCTCCTCGTCCGTGGCGACGGCTCGTACGAAGGCACCCTCGGCGGCCACCCCGAACTCGACCGCACCGCCGCGGGCGAGGCCCGCGCCCTGCTGGACGCGGGGCGCACCGGCACCGCCGGTATCGGCGAGGACGGCTCCCGCTGCGGACGTCCGCTCACCCTGCTCGTCGAGTCCAGCGTTCCCGCCCCCCGGATGATCGTCTTCGGGGCCATCGACTTCGCCTCCGCCCTCGTCCGGGTCGGCAAGTTCCTCGGGTACCACGTCACCGTGTGCGACGCCCGCCCGGTCTTCGCGACGCGGGCCCGCTTCCCCGACGCGGACGAGATCGTCGTCGAATGGCCGCACCGCTACCTGGAGTCGACCGATGTCGACGGACGCACGGTGCTGTGCGTCCTCACCCACGACGCCAAGTTCGACGTACCGCTGCTGGAACGGGCCCTGCGGCTGCCCGTCGCCTACGTCGGCGCGATGGGATCACGCCGCACCCACGAGGACCGCAACGCCCGGCTGCGCGAGGCGGGCGTCGGCGAACTCGAACTCGCCCGGCTGCGCTCGCCGATCGGCCTCGACCTCGGGGCCCGTACGCCCGAGGAGACGGCGGTGTCCATCGCCGCGGAGATCGTCGCGGGCCGGCGCGGCGGCACCGGCGTGCCCCTGGCGGGCGCCCACACGCCGATCCATCACGACGGCCCGCGCCTGCCGGCCCGGTCCGTGGGGTCCGTCGCCTGAGCCGAGGTCCCGCGGGGCGGTGGGCGGCTCCTGACCCGGCGGCCCGTCCCTGAGTCCGCTCCCCGTGCCCTCCTCGCCGCCGTGCCGACCCCGCCGATCGGGCGGACAAAGGGGGCAAAAGTTAAAATCGTCGCATGGCTGAGCGGCCCGCTGCGCCGACCGCGCCCGAGCTGGTCATCGAAACCGACGGGGGCTCGACGCTCATGAGCCCGGGCCGGGTGTACCACGTCGGGCGGGACCCCCTGAGCGACATCGTCCTGGACGACGCCCGGGTGTCCTGGCACCACGCGGTCCTCAGGACCGTCGCGGACCACTGGACCGTCGAGGACGAGAACAGCACGAACGGCACGTACACCGAAGGCCGCCGCGTCCACGAGTGGGGCGTGGGACCGGGCAGCGTCATCCGGTTCGGCAACCCGCAGGACGGCCCGCGCGCCGTGCTCGTGGGCACGGAGGCCGAGCCCGGGGCAGCGCCGGCGGCCCGCCCCCGGGGCGGGGCCCCGCGTCCGGACCGGCCGTCACCCGCGGCACCCGCGTCCGGAACCGCCCCACCCGGCGTCCGGGAGCGGGGAGCGCCCTCCCCGGACCGTGAGCCGGAGATCCCCGCGTCCGGCGCCCGCGAGCCCGCCGGCCCCGCACCGGGCGCCCGCGAGGCCGCGGCCCGGCGGGAACCGGAGGTCCGGCCCGCCGAGACCCCGCCGCCGCCCGCCGCCACGGGTGCCGCCGCCACGAGCACGTTCCGGCAGCCCACGACCGTACGCCCGCTGCCCACCCGCACGGTCCGCATCGGCCGAGCCGCCGACAACGACATCGTCATCGACGACCTCATCGTCTCCCGCCGGCACGCCGAGCTCCGCGCCCACCTGGACGGCCGCTACGAGATCGTCGACCTCGACAGCCACAACGGCACCTACCTCAACGGCCAGCCGGTGACCGAGGCGGGGATCTCGGAAGGGGACACCGTCGGCATCGGCCACTCCACCTTCCGTCTCGTCGGCGACGAACTGCAGGAGTTCGTGGACTCCGGCGAGATCTCGCTCGACGTGCAGGACCTCGCCGTCACGGTGGACGAGGGCCGCAAGGTGCTCCTCGACCACGTGTCGTTCCCGGTCGGCGAGAAGTGCCTGCTCGCCGTGGTCGGACCCAGCGGGGCCGGCAAGTCGACCCTCCTGAACGCGCTCACCGGGCTCCGCCCAGCCGAGCACGGCACCGTCGTCTACGACGGACGCGACCTGTACCGCGACTACGCCGAACTCCGCCGCCGCATCGGGCTCGTACCGCAGGACGACATCCTGCACGTCCAGCTCACCGTGCGCCGGGCCCTCGGCTACGCCGCCGAACTGCGCTTCCCCGAGGACACGGCATCCGCGGAGCGTGAGGCGAGGGTCGAGGAGGTCATCCGCGAACTGGGCCTGGAGCAGCGCGCCGACCAGCCCATCCACAGTCTCTCCGGCGGCCAGCGCAAACGCGTCAGCGTTGCGCTGGAGCTGCTGACGAAGCCGTCGCTGCTCTTCCTCGACGAGCCCACCTCGGGCCTGGACCCGGGCATGGACCGCTCGGTGATGCACATGCTGCGCGGACTCGCCGACGACGGCCGTACGGTCATCGTGGTCACCCACAGCGTGCTCAACCTCGATGTGTGCGACCGGCTGCTGGTCATGGCGCCGGGCGGCCGGATCGCCTACTTCGGCGCACCCGAGGACGCCCTGGAGTTCTTCGGCTTCGACCAGTGGCCGGAGGCGTTCGAGGCGTTCGAGAACGACCACGACCGCGACTGGGCGGGGGACTACCGGGCGTCGTCGCAGCACCGCCAGTACATCGCACTCAGACCCCAGCCGCGCGCCGCGCCGGACCGCCGGCCGGTGGCGGCGGCGCCACCGCCCAAGTCCCAGAGTTGGTTCGGGCAGTTGGGCACACTGGTCCGCCGCTATGTGTCCGTGCTGAGCGCGGACCGCACCTTCATCGTCATCATGATCGCGCTGCCCTTCGGGATGGGCGTCATGGCCCGGGCCCTGGCGGGAAGCAAGTTCACGCTGGACACCACCATGGACGCCCTGCTCGTGCTCTGCGTCGGCGGGGTGCTGACGGGCGCGGCGAACGCGGTGCGCGAGCTGGTGAAGGAGCGCGTGATCTACCGGCGGGAACGGGCGGTCGGCCTGTCCAGATCCGCCTATCTGACGTCCAAGGTCGTGGTGCTCGGCTCGATCACGGTCGTCCAGGCGGTCGTCCTCACCCTCGTGGGCCTCGCCGGCGTGGACCTGAACGCGCCCGGCGGCCAGGGCGTGCTCCTGCCCCCGCTGCTCGAGATCACCCTGGCCGTGGCGCTGCTGTCGTTCACGTCGATGATGCTCGGCCTCGTGATCTCCGCGCTGGTTCCCAAGGAGGAGGTCACCATGCCGCTGCTGGTGCTCCTCACCATGGTCCAGATCGTCTTCTGCGGCGCCCTGCTGAAGCTCGACGGCGTGCTGGGCATGGAGCAGCTGGGCTGGCTGGTGCCCGCACGCTGGGCCTTCGCCGCGATGGCGAGCACGGTCGACCTCGCCCGGATCGTGCCCGGCAAGGACACCGCCGATCCGCTCTTCGACCACTCCGCGTCGGTGTGGCTCACGAACCTGGGCGTGATGGTGCTGCTCAGCGTGGCGCTCTGGTTCGTCGTCGCGATGCTGCTGCGGCGGCACGAGCCCGCGGTCATGCGGAAGTGACGGGGTGCCGATGACCGAGCCCACCGCCGTCCCGGGCTTCAGCCCGACGCACGTCGTCCCCGGTGACGGCCTGCCCACCTGGCAGGCCCCCGACGTCAGCAGCCCGAGCGTGCCACTCGACCCGTTCCTGCCGGTCGAACTCGTCGACCGGCGCGGCGACTGGGGGCGGGTCATGTGCGCCAACGGATGGTCGGCCTGGGTCGACGGGCGGCTGCTCGTCGCCGTCCCGCAGGCCCCGCCGTCGGCCGGGCAGCCGTTGGACCGCACGTCCGATCCGCAGCCGCTGCTCGCCCGCGCGGAGGAGGTGCTCGCCCAGTACCGCCGGGCCGCGGACGAGCTGGCCGCGGGCAGCGCCGACCGTGAGACGTTCCGAAGGCGCACCCGGGGGATACGGCTGGGGATGGTCGTGGACGGGGAGACGCTCTGGCTGTACGACGCGGAGCACGAGCGGTGGGTGTACTGCGACGGCGCCCAGCTGGCCCCGTTCGCCGTCGCAGCGCCCCCGCAGTCGCCGCGCGAGTCGGCGTCGCAGCCGCCCCGGCGCACCACCGCCCCCGGGAGGACCGCGGCTCCGGCGCCACCGACGCAGATCACCGAGACGGGCCGCGGTCGGGGCACGTCCGGCTGACGCCACGCCCGGTCGCCCCCCGCCCCCATCGGCGGCGCCGGCGCCCCTCCCCGCGCGGTCCGTCCGGCCGCGACCGCTCAGCCGTCCACCTCGCCACGGCGCCGTACCGGTGCCGCCAGCAGGGAGCCGAGCAGCCCGGCGACGAGGCCCCAGCCGAGGCCGATGCCGACCGCCGCCCACAGCCGGGGCTGCAGCGACACCTCCCCGCCCAGCCCTCCGAGGTCGCCGACGCCGAGCAGCGAGAGGCCGTAGCGCGCGGCGACCCGGCCGGTGAGACACACGAAGAGCACCGTGAGGGCCAGGGCCACGCCCATCCGCAGGGCGTGCTGCCAGGGCCTGGTCCGTGCCGGGGAGCGCGCCGCCACGAGGAAGGCCGCGGCGGGCACCAGCACCGCCGCGAGGACCACCAGCCACCACGCCCGCCCGTCCTGCTCGGCCAGCGTGGCCACGTTCAGCGTCGAGAGGTCCTCGCCGCGCAGCACCGTGTCCAGCACCTGCGGCATCGGCAGTCCGAACGGCCCCTCGACCTTGCCCTCCCAGGTGGCGCCGAGACCGAGGGTGAGCGCGGGCCAGGCGAGGTTGGGCAGACCGAGCAGGATCACCGCGAAGGTACGCCCGGGGTGCCCCTGGGTCACCGCGACCACGATGCCGGCGCACAGCCCGACGACCACGTACGCGAGCAGCAGCCACACCATCGCGTACGCAGCGGGACGCACCGCCTCCTGGAAGGGCACCAGCCGCGGGGGCAGCGGAGCCCGGCGCGACACGATCAGGGCCAGGGCGGTCACCCCGATCAGCCACAGCAGCCCGTACAGCAGGGTGGTCCCGAGCTCCGCGCGGAAGCCGAGCCGGGGGGCTGCGTCCAGGAACTCGCCGATGTCGGACAGCGGGGAGTCCTCCGCGAGCGGGATCCGGAACGTCTTACGCGCCAGGGCGGTGAGGCCGGCGAGTGCCGCCAGCCACAGGACCGCCAGCCGGGCGAACCGGCCGAGCAGTTCGCGGGTCCCGGCCACGGCGCGGTGCCGCAGCGGACGCAGGAACGCCGTCGCGGTCACCAGGGCCCCCACGAGGCTCACCGACAGCGGCATCACCGCGAGTTCGGCCTGGGACTGCGCCACGAACCCCGCGTCCCCGGCGAGCGTCACCTCACCGCCGGCCGCCAGGACCACCACCGCTGCCACGACCTGCGGGAACGCACTCTCGGGGAGGTCCGTCGCGCCCGCCGCCCACAGTCCCGCGGCGGCCACGACGAGCATCGCGGCGAAGCCCGCCACGACCGCCACCAGCGCGTCGCGCCAGTCGCGCAGGCCGTGCGCGCCGCCGCGCCGGGGGGTGGGGGGCTGCTGGCTCACGGTGCCACCGTAAGCAGCGGGGACCGCCGCCCGCCCGCCCGGCTGCTCCGACCGGTTCGGCTTGCGGGCCCCGCCGCGGCCGCGCACACAATTGGGGGACAGGCACTCTCGATCTCCGGCACGGCCGGTGGATCCGGGACCCCCGGGGAACGGACGTCCCGGTCTGGGAAGTAGGGCCCGTGAGCGCGCAACCGCCGTCGGGGCGACCCGCAGGACCTCCCTCCGGCCCGCTCTCGGGCGGGGAGGCGACTCCGCCACCGCCTCCGCCCGCGCCCCCGGTCGGCGGACCGTCAGGCCCCGCGGGCGGCGGTCCGGGCGGTCCGGGCCCCTGGTGGCGCTCGGTTCCGAGGATCGCCGTGCTCACCGCGGCCGTCGTCGTGGCCGCCGCGCTCGTCGTCGTCCTCACCCGGCCCGGCGGTACGGGCGGGACCGGCACCGAGATCCAGCTGCAGGCCGCGGCCGCGACCGGCCCCGACCCCTTCACCCGGTCGACGGCGAAGGTCCCCGGGACCCCGCAGCCGCGTGCCAAACTGCCCGCCTCCCCGGCGAGCCCGTCCCCGGCCGGCGCCCACGTCACCCGGGGAGTGGACGGTGCGACGCCGGGCCTCTACGGCGGCACGGAGAAGACCGCCAGCTGCGACACCGAGCAGCAGATCCGGTTCCTCGCCGACCAGCCGGACCGGAACCGGGCCTTCGCCTCGGCCCTCGGGCTCGCGCCGGCCGCGGTCCCCGCGTACCTGCGCTCCCTGACCCCCGTGACCCTGCGGATGGACACCAGGGTCACCAACCACGGTTTCACGGACGGCGCGGCCCACCCCTACCAGGCCGTCCTGCAGACCGGCACCGCCGTTCTCGTCGACGACCGCGGCGTGCCCCGCGTGCGCTGCGCCTGCGGCAACCCGCTGCTGCCGCCGGTCTTCGTCCGCGGCCCCGCGGAGCGCAGGGGCGACGCCTGGCCCGGCTACAACCCGGCCGAGACCGTGGCCGTCACCCCGGCGCCGAGGCCCGTCGAGGTCTTCGTCGTGTACGACCCCGCGGAGCACGACTACTTCGCCCGCGAGAGGGGCGACGACGGGGCGAAGGACAAACCGGCCCCACCGCCGCGGGACCCGTCGACCCCGGTTCTCGTCCCGCCCGAGGAGGCGACCGCCAGCCCGTCCGACGAGGCCTCCGGGAGCCCGGAGCGCGAGAGCCCCGGATCGGGCGACACGTCGCCGCCCGGCCCGGCCACCGACGGCACCGACACGCCCGGCCCGCGCAGCCCGGGGGAGGAGACCTCGCCGGGCCGCCCCCCGGAGGAGACCACCGTCAGCGAGCCGCCCGCGGAGCCGCCCACCGGCCCCGCGCCCGAGGAACCGCCCGCACCGCCACCGGTGGCGCCGGAGACCGTCCCCGAGAACCCGCCACCGACCACGGGGCCTCCGCCCCAGGACCAGGAGCCCGTCCCGCCGTCACTGCCGGACGCCGTCGTCCCGCCCGCCGGCACACCGACGTCTCCGGCCCCGGCACCCTGACCACGGCGATCGCCGGGGAGGTGAACCGGAGGCGACGGACGGCCCCTCCGCCCCGCCCACGCCTGCCCTGCCCTCGCCGGGGCGTCAGCGCGCCCCGCCCAGGAACGGCTGCTCCTCCGCCGGGTGCCGACGGCGCGGGCGGATACGCGCCGCGAGCAGCGCCACGTCGTCCTCCGCGTGCTCGGCGTCCAGCTCCCGGACCACCGAGTCGACCATCTCGTCCACCGTGGCCGTGCACGGCAGCCGCACCCGGACCAGCCTCCGCAGCGAGTCGTCGATGTCCTCGCCGCGCCGCTCGACCAGGCCGTCGGTGTACAGCAGCAGTGTGTCGTCCGGCGTCAGCGACCGGGTGACCAGCTCGTAGCCGCCCACACCGGTGCCGAGCGGGGGCCCGGCGGGTACGTCCACGAGCTCGGCGTGCCCGTCGGCGGTGAACACGACGGGCGGCAGGTGCCCGGCGCTCGCGAAGGAACCCAGCCCGCGCGCCGGGTCGACCCGGACCAGCAGGCAGGTCGCCGGCCGGGCCATGGTCTCGGATATGGCGATGTCCAGCTGCCGCAGCACCCGGTGAGGCGGCAGATCGGCGGCGGCCACGTCGCGCAGCATCGCCCGGTACGTGTTCATCTCGACGGCCGCCTCCACACCGTGACCCATGACATCGCCCATGACGAGGAGGGTGCGGCCGTAGTGGAGGCGCACGGTCTCGAACCAGTCGCCGCCGACGATGTTGCTGCTGCCCGCCGGCAGATAGCGGGTCGCGAACCGCAGGTTGGGGTGCGGCTTGCCCGGTTCGGTCAGCAGGGCCCGCTGGAGCTCCACGGACTTCCCCTGCTCGGCGGCGAACGCCCGCGCGTGCACGACGCCTACCGCCGCGCGCCGCGCCGCGTGCCGGGCGACGGTGATGTCGTGGCCGGTGAACGCCGCGCCGGTACGGGCCAGCAGCGTCAGGCCCAGGACGGTCCCGCCCGGTCCGCCGCCGTCCGGCGGCCCGGTCAGCGGGACGGCGAGGACCGCGGCCCGCGCGGCGGCGTCGTACTCCGCCGCCGGCAGCCCGGACTCGACGGCGCGTGCGGCGGCGGACTCCGCCCGCGGCCGGAGCCGGTCGCCGTCGGCGAGCAGTTCCACGGCCCCGGACCCGGCGGCGCGGCGCATCATGGCAGGGGAGGGCCGCCGCCGCGGCGGCGCGCCGCTCTTCGCAGGCGGCGGGAGCAGCTCCACGGCGGCGGCCTCCGCGATCCACGAGCCCAGGAACTCCGCCAGTTCGCGGCAGGTGGCGGCCTCGTCGAGGGAGGTGCCGATCCGCTCGACGGCCTCGTCCGCCGCGGCGAGCCGGGCGTCCGCACGGGCCAGTTCCTCCTCGAGCCGGGGCGCGGAGGATTCGGCCACCACGCACATCAGCCCGGTGACGGTGCCCTCGTTCTCCAGCCGGAGGCAGGTGGTGTGGCAGCGCCCGCCGGGACCGGTGACCCGGGTGCGGGGGACGCCGTCGGCGAGCACCTCGGCCGGCAGTCCGGTGGGGGTGCCCAGGTACTGCTCCGCCGCGGGGCTCGGCAGCCGGCCGGCGACACCGGCCGCGGCCTCGCCGGTGATCCGGCAGAAGGCCGGATTGGCGTAGCGGTAGCGCAGATCGGCGTCCAGGACCACCACCCCGGCCGCGCTGTGCCACAGGTCCTGGCCCCCGGGCAGACCGGGGGTCCCGTCGGCGTCTGCGGTGGGGAGGCCGTGACTGCCCTGGAGCCGGTCCCACGGGCCGGTGGCCACACCCTCACCTCCTCCCCCGCGGGGCGGTGACCCCAGCTTCCTCCACAGCCTCCCCGCGCGCATCAGCGGGCGGGGAGCCCCGGGCGGGCCCCGGGAGGCGGACCGCCCGGGAGGGCCCGTGCGGCCCGGCCCGGTCCGCCGCCGTCCGCCGACCGGTTCGGCGTGACGGCGGTCCGCGGGAGCCTCCCGGAGGAGGCCCGCGGACCGGCCCGCGCGGCGAGCCTAACCACACGGCCCCGGGCGGGCGGAGGCGCCCCCGTCGCCCCGCCGCCGCGGCTCCGTCCCGTCCAGGGACACGGCGAGGACGGCCCGGTCGTCGTCCTCGGACCGGGCCGACCAGCGCTCCGAGTCGGTCCGCACGAACGACACGACCGCCTCGGGGTCCGGAACGCGCTCACCGCCGAACCGCTCGGCGAGCCGCTCCAGCACCGGGTAGAAAGCGCCGTCCGCGTTCCGTGCCTCGCTCACCCCGTCCGTGATCGCGACGAGCACCTCCCCGGGCCCGAGCGGGTGCACCGTCGTGTCGTCGCCCTCATCCGCCAGCGTGCCCAGGCCCAGCGGCAGCCCGGGCGCGGTGACCAGCCGCCGTGCCCCCTGCGGGCCGACCACCAGCGGCGACGGGTGCCCGCGGTCTGCGATCCGCACCTCGCCGCCGTCCGGTGGGAACTCCATCACCAGCGCCGTCACGAACAGCTCGGGGTCGCCCTCGTCGCCCGCCGGGCTGTTGCGGGCGATGCTGAGCTCCAGCCTCTCCGCCAGACTGCCCAGGCTCTGCCACTCGTGCGCTGACACCCGGAAGCTGCCCAGCACGGCGGCGACCGTCTGGACCGCGTCCAGTCCCTTGCCCCGGACGTCGCCGATGATCGCCCGCACCCCGAAGGGCGTCTCGCACACCTCGTACAGGTCACCGCCGACGAGCGTGCCGCCCTCCCCGGCCTCGTAGAACCCCGCCGCGCGCACCGGCCCGAGCCGGGCCGGCACGGGACGCAGCAGGGTCCGCTGCATCGCCTCCGCGACCGAGTGGGCGCGGATCAGATGCTGCCGGGTCCGCTCCCGCTGCCAGGCCAGCGCGACGCTGGCGGCGCCGATGACGAACGTGGCGGCGTAGACGGCCACATGGTGCTGCTCGTCGAAGTGCCCGGGGCGGCGTGCGGCCATCCACATCTGCAGCCCCAGACACACCACGGCCGACAGCGCCGTGCCCCGCGGGCCGCGCGTCGCCGCGGCCAGCGGCGGTACGGCGATGAGCATGAAGCTCACCGGTTCGCGGCCCCGGACGGCGAACTCCGCGGCCAGGTCGACGGCCACCGCGACCAGGGGCAGCCACCACACCCACCCGCGGCGGGGGGACGGGGGCCGCAGCGCGGTGCGGAGACTCCGGCCGGACACGGGCGCGCGTCCTACCTTCCGGATCCGCCGGGACCGGACACGGAGCCCGCGGCACCCGGCTCGGACGTGCCGGGTGCCGCCCGGCGGACCGCGTCGGGCAGCTGGGCCTCGATCCGGGCGAGCTGGGCGTCGAGGCTGCGCAACCACACGTTGAGGTCGACCAGTGCCGGCAGGGGCGGCCCCGGGGGCGGGGAGCGGTCCGGCCGGGTCCCGTCGGGCGGTGGCCGCTCACCGGTGCACAGGGCGGCGAGCCGGTCGGTGCACCGCGCCAGCGCCCGGGCGCCGGCACGTGCCCGGTCGACGGCGTCCGGGGGCAGGGCGTGCGCGGGCAGGTCGAACCGCGGCAGCCAGTGGGCGCCGAGGAGGATCTGGTTGGCCGCGATCAGCACGCCGTGCCAGTCGGTCTGGACGGGCGCGCTGCCCGCCGGCTCACTGCGGAACTGGTCGTAGGCGGACTCGGCGAGGCGCAGCCGGTGCAACGCGGGGAGCGTCGGCGGGGGAGGGGCCGAGCCCGGCGGCGAGGCCGTCAGAACGGCGACGGTGCCCCTGATCAGCGGTCCGCACTCCAGCAGCAGCCCCGCCATGGTCCTGCGCACCTCCCGCCGGGCGCCGGCGGGCCAGGCGAGCATCGCGCACAGCAGACCGATGGCGCTCCCGGTCACCACGTCCACGATCCGCGCCTCGGCCAGCTGCCAGGACGCCGGTGCGATCTGGGCGAACGCGGTGGCCACCACCAGCGTGAACAGCCCCTGTGCCCAGGCGATGCCCAGCAGCGGCCCGAACGCGAACGCGATCAGCATGCCCGGCGCGAGGAGCACGGCGTACGCCTCGGTGTGCTGTCCCAGGCCGATGAGCAGGGCGCCCGCCGCGACGGCCCCCACCAGGTTGCCGGCGACCGCCTCGCGGATGGCCGCCCAGGTCTGGCCGACGGTGGTCCGGCTCAGCGTCAGTACCGCCAGCAGCACCCAGAAGCCGTGGGTCAGGTCCAGCGAACCCGCGACGAACCGGGCGGCCGCGAGGGCCAGCGCGATCCGTACCGCGTTCTGGAACTGCACCGAGCGGAGCGTCATGTTGCCGGTGACCCGGCGGAGCCACAGCTGGGGGGTGGAGGCCTCGGCGTACCAGAACAGCTCCCGGGGCTCGATCGGCGGAGTGCGCCGCCCGTCGAGGCCGACCCGTACGGAGATCTCCAGGATCCGCACCGACTCGGCGACGGCCAGCAGCGCCGCCTGCCGGCGCAGCACCGGCACCGGGGGCACCCCCTCCGCCGGCCCCGTCGCCTGCCGGAGGCGCGTCCGCTGGAAGGCGTCGATCGCCTGCTCCATCCGCTGCGGGCCGAGGGCGGGCCGCCCCGCCCGCAGGGCCGCGGCGGTCTCGTCGCACAGGGCCGCCACCCGCGGCAGCAGCGACCCGGACGCCGAGTCGGTGTGTTCCGCGCCGGGCCCACCGGCCTCGGCACCGTTCCGGACGAGCCGGCGCAGTTCGCCGGTCTCGGTCTGATGGGCCAGTTGCTCCAGCAGCCGCCGGGCGGCTGACCCGGCCTGGGACAGTCCGCGCACCGCACGGCCCGGGCCCGCCGGGCGTTCCGCGGGCGGGATCTTCGACAGCCGCAGGCGCGAGCCGGCCGCCCGCAGGTCCTCGGGGGAGAGGCTGACGCGTCCGGCCACGGTGTCGCCGGCCGTGGCCACGGCCTCCGCCAGGGTCGACCGGTACGTCGGGCCCGCCTGCCGAGGCAGCAGGAACAGCTCGCACAGCGCCAGCACCACCACTCCGAAGGTGAGTCCGGCGAGCCGCAGCCACAGGGTCTGCGGCTCGTACGGCGGGAAGCAGGCCAGGATGTAGAAGAGCTGGAGTCCCGGCGCGGCGCCCGCCGGCCGCGGCCCCGCGATCGCCGCGAAGGCGAGGAGGAAGCCCACGACGAGCATTCCGAGCACCGCCGCCCAGGTCGCCACCGCCAGCAAGGTTCCCAGTGCCACCAGCACCAGGCCCACCGGCAGCGCCTTCAGCATCACCGCGGCCCGCTGCCGCCCGGACCCGGGGATCGAGGACAGCAGACCGAGGGCGATCGGCGCGAACAGCGCGTACAGCGCCAGCTCCGGATCGTGGAGCCCGTAAAGGAACGCGTAGAAGCCCGCGGACGCGGCGAGGGACACCCGCAGCGACCGATGGAGGATCTCCGTCCGTTCCGCCCCGCTCTTCACGGCAGGACCTCGCCGGGCGTCGCGCCCGAACCGGGCGACGGGACCCTCCCGAGGACCGCGAGCCCGTGGCGTACGGCCACCGGAACCACGGATGCCACCAGGACGGGCCGGACGCGGAACAGGGCGACCGCGACCGCGATGAAGGCCTCCGTCCGCGCGGCCGGCGAAGACTCAGCGCGCATGAGCACGTTCCTCTCGGGCCGACGCCGCCGCGGCGTCGTGGGCGGGCCGGACAGCGACCCGCTGCCATTGTCGGCCGCCCCCGAACGGACCGCAGCCCGGCGGAGTTCGCAGCGACGGCGGCACTGCGGACCTGGCCGGAGGGCTGGGCCGCGTTCCGCCCCGGGGGGCGGGCCGACCGGTCCGTGAGGGGGCGGACGGGTGGACCTCGCGGTGAGGCCCCGGCCACCCCGTTCGGACCGCAGCCCGGCCCTCCCCGATCGCGGCGCGACCCGGGCAGGGGGCACGATGGCAGGAACCACGGCGGCCACGGGGGCGGAGGCGGGAGGATCGTACGGTGCAGGCACTCCTGGTGCCGGTGGGCTTCGCCCTCGCCTCGGCGCTCAGCAACGCCGTCGCCACCGTGCTGCAGCGCCAGGAAGCCCTCAAGGTGCCCAGCTCCAGCGGCTTCCGGCCGGGGCTGATGCTCGATCTGCTGCGCCGTCCCCTCTGGCTGGCCGGGATCGCCGCGGTCCTCGTGGCGGGGGTGTGCCAGGCGCTGGCGCTGAACACGGGACCGCTGGCGATCGTCCAGCCGCTGTTCGTCCTCGAACTGCCGCTCGCACTCATCGTCGCCTCGCTCGTGATGCGCAGTCATCTGCCCCCGGTCGGCTGGGGCGCCGTGGGCCTCGTCGTGGTGGGCCTGGGCATCGCCCTGGCCGCGGCGTCCCCCACCGGCAACCGCACACAGGTGCCCCTGGACCGCTGGCTGCCCGCGCTCGCCCTCTGCGGGGGAGCGGTCGTCACGCTCTCGGTCGTGGCGCTGAGACGGCCCGTGGGGCGCACCCGCGCCGCCCTGCTCGGCACGGCCACCGCCATCAGCTACTCCCTCACCGCGGCCCTCATGAAGTCGGCGACCCACATCCTCGAGGACGAGGGAGCCGCGGCCTTCTTCACCTCCTGGGAGGTGTACGCCTTCGCGGTCGCCGGCGGCACCGCGCTGTTCCTGTTGGAGAACGCCCTGCAGGCGGGCCCGCTGGTCGCCTCCCAGCCCGCGCTCACCCTCGGCGATGCCACCCTGAGCCTGCTGCTCGGCGTCACCCTGTACGAGGAGCACGTGCGCACCGGCTGGTGGCTGCTGCCGGAGTTGCTGGGGCTCGCGCTGATCACCGTCGGCGTGTTCACCCTCGCCCGGATCCCCCTCGCGGAGTCGTTGGTGGCCCCGGACCAGACCTCCGGTGCGGCCCCTCCCCAGGCCGGACAGACCCTGCCCTGAGCTCGCCCGGCGACGGCACCACCGGCCGGCAGCCGAAGGACCGGTGCACCGTCCCGCCGGAGGGAACGCCGGGGAAGCGCCGGGTGGTTGCCGAGTACTGCCGGGGGATTGAGGGAATCGCCCGAGAAGCGTTTCATTACAGGGGAAAGGGGCCGATTTGACGCTTCCGAAGGAGGCGGCCCGCATGACCACACACCAACCGAGCATCGAGCAGCACCCTGATCTCGCAGAGATGCGCGCGCGCTTCGAACGCGCCACCGCGTCGCCGCGCGGCCAGGTGACAGAAACGCTGGCCCTCCTCACGGGCCTCTACCTCGCGGCGTCACCGTGGATCGTCGGTTTCAACGGCCTCACCACCCTGGCCGTCACCAACCTGATCTGCGGTGTCGCCTTCGCCCTGTGCCTGGGCGGGTTCGGCTCGGCCTACGAGCGGACCCACGCCATGGCGTGGTGCGCCATCGTGATCGGCGCCTTCACGATCTTCTCCCCGTGGATCGTCGCCGGGAACGTCGCCGTCACCGGCAGTGTCGTCAGCAACGTCATCGTCGGCATCGTGGCCCTCTGCCTCGGCGTGGCCATGGCCGGCATGACCGACCGCCCCGGCACGCTGCGTCCCGCTCGTACCACCGGAGGTCAGAGCCGCGACCTCGGCCCCCTGAGCTGAGGCACCCGTCCCCGCGAGGGCCCCGGCCGCCCGCACAGGGCGCCGGGGCCCTCCGGTCGTACGGCCGGAGGGCCTTCCGGTTGTACGAAGAGTCTCGCGGGCGACCACGCATGGTGAGCTATGTTGAGCGAGAGCGGGACGAGAGGGAGGCACACGGTGCCATCAGATCAGCGGGCGCGCGCGCAGGCGTCTGCGATCACGCCGGGAAGACGGACTCCGGACGCGGAGCCGGCTCCTGTGGAGCGGGTCCGTGCGCTGTTCGGCGGACACCGGTTGTCACCCGGGCAGCGGCGTATCGCGCAGTACATCACGGACAACCTCACCGAAGCGGCCTTCCTGTCGATCACCGATCTCGCGGAGCGCGTGGGTGTCAGCCAGCCCTCGGTGACGCGCTTCGCGTCGTCGGTGGGCTTCAGCGGCTACCCGGCGCTGCGCGAGGCGTTGCAGCCCATCGCGCTCAGTGCGGTCGCCGGTTCCCCGGAGACGGGCGAGAGCGGGCGCAACGAACTGCAGACGGCGGTCGACGCCGAGATCGCGAACCTCGAGAGCCTGCGTCGCAGGTTCGCCGACACCGGCCAGGTGCTCGAGGTGGGCCGAGAGCTGGCGCACTCGGTGCCGCTGACGATCCTCGGGCTGCGGATCTCCACCTCGCTCGCCGAGTACTTCGCCTACGCGGCCCGGCGGATCCACCCGGACGTCCGGCTGGTCTCGCGGGGCGGGAGCGTGGCCTACGACGCGCTGCTGCAGTCGCGCGAGGCGGGCGGGACCTGGGTGCTGGCCTTCGCGATGCCCCGGCACGCCAAGGAGACCCTGTCGGCGGTGCGCGCCGCACGCCGTACGGGTCTGCGGACCGCCCTCATCACGGACCTCACGCTGGGGCCGCTCGTGGACGAGGTCGACGTGGCCCTCACCGCCGGCACCGGCTCGCGACTCGTCTTCGACTCCTACTCGGCGCCCGGTGTGCTGTCGGCGGCGATCCTCCAGGCGATGGCGGACGCGGACCCCGAACGCACGCAGCGGCGGCTTGAGCGGTACGAGCACGCCGCCGAACAGCACGACTTCTTCCTCGAGGACTGACCGACAGCACGGCCCACCCCCCTCCCCCGGCGGGAGGAAAGGGGGACTTTCACGCCCAGAAGAGCATGAATTTTTTCATGCTCTTGCTTACTTGGCGGTAAATATATTTACTGCGTGTGGCACTGCGGACGACACTCCTCCTCGTCGGCCCCACGGTGTTCTGTTCGGGCAATCCGCTCCCCTCGGATGCCCCCGGCGGCTCCGGTCAACCCCTGGGCCGGAGCCGCCGGTAAACAGCCTCACGACCGGCGGGCCCCACGGCCGTGCACCACGACGCCCCCGCCCCGGCCGCGCCCGGTGGGCTCAGCCGTTCCTGACGGAGTCGAGATGGGCGAACACGACGACGTTGTCCTTGTAGTCCTTGGTCTTCTTGTCGTAGAGACCGCCGCAGGTGATCAAGCGCAGCTGAGCGGTCGGCGTGTCGTTGTAGACCCGCGAACTGGGGAAGGCGGCCTTGCTGAAGGTCTCCACAGAGTCGACCTTGAAGGTGGCCACCTTGCGGTCCTGGCGGGTGATGTCGATCTTGTTCCCGGGCTTGAGCGCGCTGAGCGACTCGAACACCGCGGGCCCCGTCATGGTGTCCAGGTGACCCGCGAGGATGGACGTGCCCTTCTCGCCCGGGGTGGCGCCCTTCCCGTACCAGCCCACCAGGTTCTTGTCGTTGGGCGGCGGCGCGTTCAACTGCCCGGCCTTGTTGAGGGTCAGCACCGTGAAGGGGGCGCTGACCGAGATGGCCGGGATGGCGATGCGCGTCGGGACGGAACGCGGTAGCGGAGGGTGGACGGGAGCGGCCTTCGACGGGCTGACGGGCGCGGGGGCGGGTGACGCGGGGCGAGCCTGAGGGGTGTTGGCCGTCTGGCCGCCGAGCGAGTTGTAGCAGAGCAGTCCGCCCAAAGCGGCCGCCAGCACCGGCCACAGGAGGGTCTGGCCGAGGGAGCGGGACGGCGCGGGCTCGGGGGGCGTCTGCGAGCCGAGCGGTTGCCTGGCGTTCATGCGAGAGGCCTTTCGTGTGCCGGGACGCGGCGGGGAGATCCGGATCGGGGCTGGGAAACGCATCGCCGCGGCCGCCGTCCGGAGAGGACGGCGGCCGCGACAGCGCAGCGAGCTGCGTGTGATGCGACCTCGATCAGGCCGAGGTGCCGGTCACGCCACGACGGCGCAGCTTCCAGGCGCCGGCGCCGATGCCGCCGAGCATGAGCAGCGAACCGGCAGCCAGGCTGCCGTTGTTCATCGCGAGGCCGCCGCCGCCGGCGTCAACGCTGCCCTTGGGGTCGTCGTCGTCATCGTCGTCATCGTCATCGTCGTGGTCGTCGTCGTCGTAGTCGTGGTCGTCGCCCTTGTCGTGGTCCTTGTGCTTCCACTTCTTGTCGTGGTCGTCCTTGCCGTAGTCCTTCTTCTCGTCGTCCTTCTTCTCGTAGTCCTTCTTTTCGTCGTCCTTCTTGCCGTACTCGTCCTTCTTCGAGTCCTCTTCCTGCTTGGACCCGTTGTCGTCCTTCTTGCTGTACTCGTCCTTCTTGGAGTCCTCTTCCTGCTTGGATCCGCTGTCCTCCTGCTTGGACCCGTTGTCGTCCTTCTTGCTGTACTCGTCCTTCTTGCTGTACTCGTCCTTCTTGGAGTCCTCTTCCTGCTTGGACCCGTTGTCTTCCTGCTTGGAGCCCTGGCCCCACTCGTCGTTCATGACCGACGCGAGGAAGCCGCCGCCGGCGTCGACGCCGCCCTTGGGCTCGTCGTCGTCATCGTCGTCATCGTCGTCGTGGTCGTCGTCGTCGTGGTCGTCCTTGTCCCACTTCTTGTGGTGGTCCTTCTTGTCCCACTTCTTGTCGTGGTCACCCTTGTCGTGGTCGTCCTTGCCGTGGTCGTCCTTCTTCTCGTCGTCCTCGGCCACGGCGCGGCTCAGGAAGCCGCCGCCGGCGTCGACGCCGCCCTTGGGCTCGTCGTCGTCATCGTCGTCGTCATCGTCATCGTCGTCGTGGTCGTCGTCGTCGTGGTCGTCCTTGTCCCACTTCTTGTGGTGGTCCTTCTTGTCCCACTTCTTGTCGTGGTCGTCCTTGCCGTGGTCGTCCTTCTTCTCGTCGTCCTTCTTGCCCTCGTGGCTGCTGGACGAAGAACCGTTGTCGTGACCCCAGTCCTCGGCCAGGGTCATCGCGTAAGCGGTGGGTGCGGCAATCGTCAGGACCGCGGTAATGGCGGCCGAGGCGCACAGGGTGCGGGCAGAGCGCATGAGATCCCATTCCTTTCGCCGCGACTGCGAGGGCTGACACATCGTCGGCTCATCGGATCGCAGCAGCGACGAATTCACCGTCAGACGGATCGCGGCTTCGCACCAGCCGAGAACGTCGCATTCGAGGGACACCGTGCGCTCTTCGGGTGGCGACACGCCGACTATTCACTCTTTGGACGGCAGCCGGTCGATACGCGCCTTCGCGGCGCTCTCCGAACCCTGCGCGATCCGGCTTGCGCAGAACCGCCGGAGGGGTCGCCCGGCGCTGCGCATTCCGTCTTCTTCGCTTCGCGCGCCTATCCGGAGACGGCTCGGCTTCGAACTACTCGTGTCACGTGCGCACGGCAGCGACGTCGTGCGGGTTCCGTGTCCGGCGGTCCGGACGGTCCCCGGACTGGGAGAACCGGAAGGCCGCGGGAGAGAGGTGGGTCAGATGGGCGTTTCCCTCCGGGTGCGCCGTCTCGTGGCCACGGCCGCCGCGGGTGTGCTCGTCGGCGGGTTGTCCGCGGCGTCCTCGGGCACTGCGGCGGCCTCGTCCGGGCCTGCCGCCCCCGCGCGGGTCTCCCTCCTCGTGGCCGACTCGGGGGGCCCGGACTGGAACCGTTGCGAGTGGCGCAAGGGCCACTGGGAGCAGAAGTGGGTCAAGGACCACTGGAAGGACGAGTGGGTCCGGGGACGCTGGGACTGCCGCGACGGCGGTGACCGCGCCTGACCGGCCGCGACCCGGACCGGACGGACTCATGGTGGGCTGACCCGGACCGGACGCATGGTGGGCGACCACCGAATGACGACTCGTGACCACCGAATGACGACTCGTGACCGCCGACCGAGGACGCGTGACTGCGGTACGAGGGCGGGTGGCCGCTGAATGAGGACGTGTGAGTGCTGAACGGAGAACTGGGCAGGCGGCGAATGAGAGGTGAACGGTGGACGTGACATGTCACCGGACACTTCCGGTCTCCCCTCGCGGCTCCAGGCGTGCGGCCCCTTCCGATCGGTGGTGGCATGGTGACGAACGAGCCCGTACGGCACCCCTGGTGCCCACGAGGAGCGAGGGGGCGCGAGTGTCGCCACCTGATGCGGATCCCGACGCCGCCGAACAGCTGGCCAAGCTCGGACTGGACGAGCTCATGGTCCTGGTGGGGCGCGGCGACCAGGACGCGTTCGTACCCGTCTACGAATCGGTCAGCGGCCCGGTACTGGGCCTCGTTCGCAGAGTCCTGAGAGATCCGGCCCAGTCCGAGGAGGTGACCCAGGACGTGCTCGTGGAGGTGTGGCGCACGGCCGGCCGGTTCCGGCCCGAGCAGGGCAGCGCCCTGACCTGGGTCCTGACGCTGGCCCATCGGCGTGCGGTGGACCGGGTCCGGTCGTCGCAGGCCAGGACCGAGCGGGAGCGCAGAGCGGCGCTGCTGGAGTCCGTGCCGCCGTTCGACGACGTGGTCGAGCAGGTCGAGACCGGCTTGGAGCAGCAGCAGGTCCGGCGCTGTCTGCAGTCGCTGACCGAGCTCCAGCGGGAGTCGGTCGTCCTGGCGTACTACCACGGGCTCACCTACCGGGAGGTGGCCGAGCAGCTGTCCCAGCCCCTGGGCACGGTGAAGGCCCGGATGCGTGACGGGCTGATGCGATTGCGTGACTGTCTGTACGAGGGTGAGGTGCGGCCATGAGCGAGGTCCGGGACAGGAACGGCGACGAGCTGCACTCCGCCGCCGGCGCCTATGTGCTGCACGCGCTGCCCGAGGACGAGCGGAGGGCCTTCGAGGACCACCTCGCGTCCTGTGCGGTCTGCGCGCGCGAGATCGCGGACCTCTCGGACTCGGCGGCACGCCTCGCCCAGCCGGTCACGGCCGAACCTCCGGAGCACCTGCGGCGCCGGGTGCTGGAGCGGATCGCCGTCACACCCCAGGCCCCGTACGCTCCCCGCGTTCCGCGCGAACAGCCCGAGGAGGAGGTTCCGCAGGCCCGGGCCGCCGCCGGGGAGCCGGCTCCGTTCGGGACCGGGCGCTCTCCCGTCCCGCGGATCCTGCAACTGGCCCTCGCGGCCTGCGCCGCGCTGGCCGTGGCGTTCGGCGGAGTCGCCGCCTGGCAGTACCAGGCCGCCGAGCAGGCGCGCTCCCAGCTCCACTGGGCCGAGGAGCGGTACGCGGGTGTGGCCGACGTGCTCGCCGCGCCGGACGTCGAGCTCCACACCCAGCAGCTCGCGGACGGCGGCACCGGCACCGTCGCCGTCTCCCGGAGCCAGGACGCGGCGGTGTTCTTCGCGACGGGAGTTCCGCCGCTGCCGGTCGGCCAGACGTACGCCCTGTGGTTCAGCGAGGACGGCTCCTACCGGCCCGCCGGTCTGGTCAGCGGTGCCGAGGCCCAGGACATGCAGATGCTCAACGGCCCGGTCTCGGGAGCGACGGCGGTCGGCATCACCATCGAGCCGGTCGGGGGTTCGTTGCAGCCCACCAGCCCGCCGCTGGGAATGATCGACATCCCCGTCTGACATCCCCGCCTGAGGGCCCGCCCCGGTCCTGTAGACGGGGTGACGTGCGGGTGCGTGCGGCTTCGCCGGGCGGGACGCCGCGCGCGTCCGGGCCCGGGTCGGGCCGGCGCGCCGGACGCGCACAGCGCGGCGCCGAGCGCGGGCAGCAGGGGCGCGGGCGTGCCGCCGGCAGTGCCGCCTGCTCGCCCGCGCGCGGCGGAGCGGTGCGCTGCGGTCCGATCCCGGGCGAGCCGGGTGCTCCGGGGGTCCCGGAACGAGCCACCCCGCGCCTCGGTCGCGCGGGAGCCCCGCCCGGCCCGGGGGCGACTGCGTCGGCCCGTCGTCACATCGCCCGTCGTCACGTCCCCCGTCGCCCGTCGTCATATCGGCCTGTCGGTCCGTCAGCCCGTGCCGAACGGTGCGACCTCCCCCGGGGCTGACCCGGCGGCGTCCCGTCCCCGGGTGGAGCCGGGGCGGTGCCCGTCCTTGGCCGTGAACGTGACCGGCAGCCGCGCCGGACCCCGCAGCCCGCCCGGCCGCCAGTGCAGTTCCTCCGGCGGCACGGCCAGCGCCAGGTCGGGGAGACGCCGCAGCGCGGTGCCGATGGCGATCTGCCCCTCCAGCCTGGCCAGCGGGGCCCCCAGGCAGTAGTGGATCCCGTGCCCGAAGGCGAGGTGCGCGTTGTCGCGCCGGGTGATGTCCAGCCGGTCCGGGTCGGCGAACCGCGCCGGGTCGCGGTCGGCGATGGCGGAGGCGATCAGCACGGTCGCACCCCGCGGGACGGTCACCCCGGCGATCTCCACGTCCTCGCGCGCGAACCTCGCGATTCCGGGGCTGACGGGCCCGTCGTACCGCAGGAACTCCTCGATGGCGCCGGGCAGCAGCTCCGGGTCGTCCCGCAGCAGTGCCAGTTGGTCGGGGTGGGCGAGCAGCGCCGCGACCCCGCTGCCGATCAGATTGACCGTGGTGATGTATCCGGCGACGAGGAGCAGGAACGCCATGGCGATCAGTTCGTCCTCGTTCAGCCGCTGTTCCTCGTCACGGGCGGTGATCAGCGCGCTCAGCAGGTCGTCCCCCGGCCGGGCCCGCCTGTCCGCGATGAGCCCGGTCAGATACGCGCGCATGCGCTGCCATGCCGAGTCCACCACGGCCGGGTCCGGCATCTCCGCGCGGCGCAGCAGCATGTCGTCGGTCCAGCGCTGGAACTCGTGCCGGTCGTCCAGGGGGACGCCCAGGAGTTCGCTGATGACGGTGACGGGGAGCGGCAGTGCGAAGTCCGCGACGAGTTCCGCCCGCCCGGCGGGCAGCAGCCCGTCGAGCAGCCGGTCGGTGATCTCCTGGATCCTGGGCCGCATCTCCGCCACCCGCCGCGCGGTGAACGCCTTCGAGACCAGACGGCGCAGCCGGGTGTGGTCGGGCGGATCGGAGCGCAGCATGTTGCTCACCATCGACTCGCGCTCCGTCGAGGGCAGCTGCTGCATCAGCCGCGGGTCCGAGGCGTCGCGGACGTCGCTGCTCAGCCGGGAGTCCGACAGGGCCGCGAGGCCGTCCTCGTAACGGGTGACCAGCCAGGCCTCCACTCCGCCCGCGATCACGGCCCGTCGCACCGGGCCCTCCTCGCGTAGCCGGCGGTAGAGGGGGAAGGGATCCGCGACGAAGGCAGGGTCGGCGTAGGGGAGAAGGACCGGCTGCTCGCTCATTAGAGGACCATCCTTTCTGCAGCCCTCTTCGGTAGGGTTGTGACCTCTCGGTCCCGGTGGGTGCATGGCCAGTGTCGCGAGCTGCTCGACGGCCAACATGAGTTACGCCAGCCCCGCCGGGCCGAGGCCGTCTGATCGGCTTCAGGGACACGCCCCGCAGAGGGCCGATTAATGAGCTCCCGGCAGACGACCTCATCACCGGGCAGGTGCTCCGTCACAGGCACAGGAGTACGACCTTCGTGTTCATCGGGTGGGACTGGGCGACCGAGACCCATGACGTGACCGTCATGGACGACGCCGGAAAACGCATCGACCGGTGGGAACTCGCCCACACCGAGGAGGGGTTCACCAAGACTCTGGCGAGGCTGCGCAAACACGGTGCTCCGGCAGACCTGCCCGTAGCGATCGAGACCACCCGCGGCCTGGCCGTCGACCGCCTCCTTGCCGCCGGACACCCCATCGTGCCGGTGCACCCCAACGCCTTCCACGCCATGCGGGCACGCTGGGGCGCCTCCAAGGCCAAGACCGACGCCGGCGACAGCATGAAACTCGCCGACTACCTGCGCACCGACGGGCACATGCTGCCCAGACTGGAACCCACCGAGCAGGCCACCCTCGACCTCCAGGCCCTCACCCGGCAGCGTGCCGACCACATCGAGGCCAAGGTCGCCGCCGTCAACCAGCTCGCCGCCCTGCTGGACGAGCACTGGCCCGGGGGCAAGGCCGTCTTCTACGAACTCGACAGCGACATCGCCATGGCCTTCCTGGAGCGCTACCCCACCCCGGCCTCCGCCGCCAGGCTCACCGCCGGACGCCTCGAAGCCTGGTGCAAGCGCCACGGATACTCCGGGAAGAAGCCCGGCAGCGTCCTGATCGAACGCCTGCGCTTGGCCCCGAAGGCCGCCTCCCGCCTCAGCGAACAGGTCGCCGGACAGCTCGTCCGAGTCCAGGTGCAGCTGGTGCAGGGCATACGCGCGACGATCCGTGTCTTGGACAAGTCCATCGCCGAAGCAGCCGCAACCCATCCCTACGCACCGCTTTTCGCCACCATGCCGCGCATCGGCAAGGTCAGCCTCGGGCAGATCATCGGCGAGATCGGCCCGATCCTGGAACGCGCCCAGACCTGCGAACAACTCGTCGCCGAAGCTGGCGTCGTCCCGGTCACCCGGGCCTCGGGCAAGGCCCGCACGGTCTCCTTCCGCTTCGCGACCAACCGAAGAGCTCGACTCGCGCTGACGACCTTCGCCGACAACAGCCGCCACGGCAGCGACTGGGCCGCCAAGATCTACAACGACGCCAGGGCGCGCAAGAAGCGACACCCCCACGCGATCCGCATCCTGGCCCGAGCATGGCTCCGCGTGATGTGGGCCTGCTGGCGCGACGGCACCTGCTATGACCCCGTGATCCACCAATCCAACAGCAAGATCAACACGACCGCGGAGACGCGGATGGCGGCATAGAGGTTGACTCAGGAAACTCATGTTGCCTCCCGGGAAGCGGCACGGCCGTCCGTGCCACGAATGTCCAGCTTGAGGGTATATGTCCAATTGTTGCTGACCCCGGGATTCCACCGAAGGGAGCGGTTCCCATGGAGCGGACCACGTGCTGCGTGGTGGGTGGAGGGCCCGCCGGCATGGTTCTCGGCCTGCTACTGGCCCGGGCCGGGGTGGACGTCGCCGTCCTGGAGAAGCACGGCGATTTCCTGCGCGACTTCCGCGGCGACACCGTGCACCCCTCCACCCTGGCGCTGCTGGACGATCTGGGGCTGGCCGAGCGGTTCGCCCGGCTGCCGCAGCGCCGGGTGACGACCGTGCAGCTGCCCATCGGACCGGACCGTTCGCTGATCACCGTCGGGGACATCGGCGCTCTCCGGGGCAAGTACAACTACATCGCGATGGTGCCCCAGTGGGACCTGCTCGACCTCCTCGTGGACGAGGCGGGCCGGGAATCCTCCTTCTCCGTCCGGATGAACACCGAGGCGACCTCCTTCCTCATGGAACGCGGGCGGGTGAACGGCGTCCGCTACCGCACCTCCGACGGCCGCACAGGCGAACTGCGGGCCACGCTCACCGTCGCGTGCGACGGCCGCGGCTCGATCGCGAGGACGCTGCCCGAGCTCGGTCTGGAGAGCTTCAACTGCCCGATGGACGCCTGGTGGTTCAGGCTCCCCCGGCACGACGGCGACCCGAGCGGGCTGGTGGGCGGGGTCGGCGACCGGTTCTTCAGCGCGCTCATCGACCGCGGTGACTACTGGCAGATCGCCGCGCTGATCCCGAAGGGCACCGACGCGCAGCGGCGCGCCGAGGGACTGGACCGGTTCATGGCGCGATTCACCTCCGCCGCTCCCTGGCTCTCGGACCGGACGCACGCGCTCACCTCGTGGGACGACGTGAAGCTGCTCGACGTACGGCTCGACCGGTTGAGGCGCTGGCACCGTCCGGGGCTGCTGTGCATCGGCGACGCCGCCCATGCCATGTCACCGGTCTTCGGTATCGGCATCAACCTCGCCGTCGAGGACGCGGTGGCCGCCGCACGCCATCTCGTCGGACCCCTCGGCGAGGGCCGGGTGGGTCTTGAGGACGTACGCCGCGTCCAGCGCCGCCGGTGGCCCACCACCGCGGGGACCCAGGCCCTCCAGCGCCTCGCCCACGCCAGGGTCATCGAGCCCCTGCTGGCCGGGGAGCCCGCCTTCGGCAACCCCCGGCTGGCCAAGCGCCTCACCGAGCTGATCACCACCTCCCGCCGGTTCAAGCGGCTCCCTGCGTACTTCCTCGCCTACGGCGCCCTGCGCGAACGGCCACCGAGGGAATCGGTGCGGTGACGGCGGGGCGGGCCGGCGCCGTGCTGCCGTGCCGGGCCTCGCCGCTGCCGGGCCGGTACCTCCGTGCCGGACCGACGCCGCCGCGCCGCCGTGCCGGTCGTGCCGGCACCGGTCCGCTCCGCCCGGCGGCGTCGTGCGGTGAGCAGCGGGCCGGGCGGAGGGGCCGGTGCCTCAGTGAGCCGCGCCCGGCACCCGGCTGAGGATCGTGGCGAGGTCGGCGGCCGGCGAGAGGGTGCCGAAGGCGAAGCCCGTGTCGCCCGCCAGGCGGGAGGCGCAGAACGCGTCGGCCACGGCGGGCGGTGCGTGACGGACGAGGAGGGAGCCCTGCAGTACCAGGGCGAGGCGCTCGACCAGCCGCCGTGCGCGCAGTTCCGCGTCGGCGGTGAGCACAAGCTCGCCGCGCAGCTTCCGCCACGCCTCGTCCAGTCGCGCGTCCGCGCCCGCGGCCGCCTCGACCTCCGCCCGGAACGCCTCGAGGGACTCCGGCTCGCGGGCGAGCGCACGGAGCACGTCGAGGGCGTTGACGTTGCCCGAGCCCTCCCAGATGCCGTTCAGCGGAGCCTCGCGGTACAGCCGCGGCATCCCGGACGCCTCGTCATAGCCGTTGCCGCCGAGGCACTCCAGCGCCTCCGCGACCGCCGCGGGCTGCCGCTTGCAGACCCAGTACTTCCCGACGGCCGTGGCCAGCCGAAGGAAGGCCCGCTCCTGCGCGTCGCCGCGCTGCGCCCGGTCCGCCGCGCCCGCGACCCGGAGCGCGAGCGTCGTCGCGGCCTCCGACTCCAGCCCCAGGTCGGCGATGACGTTCCGCATGAGCGGCTGGTCGATCAGCTTGGTGCCGAACACGGCCCGGTGGCGTACGTGGTGCGCGGCCTGTGCCAGCGCCGCGCGGGTCCCCGACGCCGAGCCCAGGATGCAGTCGAGCCGTGTCATGGTCACCATGTCGATGATCGTCCGTACGCCCTGCCCCTCCCGGCCGACAAGCCAGGCGACGGTGTCGTCGAACTCCGGCTCGCTGCTGGCGTTGCTGCGGTTGCCGAGCTTGTCCTTCAGCCGCTGGATGCGGAAGGTGTTGCGCGAGCCGTCCGGCAGCACCCGGGGCACCAGGAAGCAGGACAACCCTCCCGGTGCCTGCGCCAGCACCAGGAACAGGTCGTTCATCGGAGCGCTGGTGAACCACTTGTGCCCCCGCAGCCGCCAGCTGCCGTCCGGCTGTGCGGTGGCCGCGGTGGTGTTGGCGCGCACGTCCGTGCCGCCCTGCTTCTCGGTCATGCCCATACCGGCGAGGAGTCCCCGCTTGCCCCCCGGCGCCCGCAGGCCCGGGTCGTACACCCGGCTGGTGAGCAACGGCTCGTAGACGGCGGCGAGTTCGGGCGCCGACCGGAGAGCGGGCACGACGGCGTAGGTCATGGACACCGGGCAGCCGTGGCCCTGTTCGGCCGAGCTCCACACCATGAAGCCGGCGGCGCGGGCGACGTGCGCGCCCGGCCGGTCGTCCGCCCACGGCGCCCCGCCCAGGCCCTCTCGGATCGCCACGTCCATCAGCGCGTGGTACGAGGGATGGAAGTCGACCTCGTCGATCCGGTTGCCGTAGCGGTCGTGCGTGCGCAGCTCCGGCTCGTGGCGGTTGGCCTCCTCGGCCCAGCGCAGGACCTGCTCCGATCCCGCGAGCCTTCCGAGGCGGTGCAGGTCCTCCGCGTACCAGCCGGCGCCCTCGCGCCGCAGTCCCTCGAGAAGTACGGGGTCCTCGGCGACGTCGTGACCGGTGAGCGGCGGCGGCTGGTTGGTCACCTCGTGCGTACGGGCGGTGGGGTTGCTGAGTGGGGACGCGTCCGTGGTCGCGGTCATGGGGGTCCTCCGGGGTCGTCGGGGCATGCCGCGGGCCGGGCGCCCGCGCAGCGCAGGGACATCGCCACCAGTTCGTCCACCAGCCGGCCGGCCTCGGGACCCTCCGCCGGGGCGGCGAGCGGGTCCACCAGCACCTCGCCGATGGCGCCCGTCAGGGCGGCCGCGGTGATCTCCGGGTCCTGGCGGGGGAGCAGCCCGGCCTCGACGCCCTCCCGGACGACCTCGGCGAACACGGCGCGGTAGCGGCGCCGGAACTCCAGGCGCTCCTGGCCGACGGCCGGCTCTGCCGGTGCGGCGAGCAGCGCGTGCGCCAGTCCGCGCCGCTCCATGGCGCGGCGCGCGAAGACGCTGACACCGAGGGCCAGCCGCTCCACCGGGTCGCCGCTGCCCTCCCGGAGCACGTCGCCGAGGACGTCGACCTCGTGGCCCGAGGCCCGGCGGAACACCTCGACGGCCAGTGCCTGCTTGGACGGGAAGTGCTGGTAGACGGAGCCGACCGACATACCGGCGGCGGCGGCGACCGCGGTGACGGACGCGTTCGCCCATCCGGCCTCGGCGACCACGGACGTGGCCTGCTCGACCAGATGCTCCCTGGCGGCGGCCAGACGGTCCTCGACGGCGGGCGTCCTGCGGTACGGCATGGAAACAGTGAACCACCGTTCAGAGCTTTGGGCCAGACCTGCCGGTCGGGGGCGGAGGGGGGCACGCTCCGTCGGCTGCCGGGCCGTGCCGTCCGGGTCGGCGGGACCCTGAGGCCCTTGACGGCCACCGTCCCGGCGACCGGCGGCCGGCGGCCGTCTGAGGCAGGGGCGAACCAGGCGCAGTCCCGGTCCGTTGGCCGTGCGCGGTCGAGGAGGCCGGCCCACCGTGGACAGGAACGGGGTGGCGTACCGGTGCTCCGGAGCGGAGCGCCGCGGGTCGGGGTCTGCTGTGGTGACGTGCGCCCGCCCCCGGTGGGGTGCCGGGGGCGGGGTGGGTTTGCTGTGTGTTGTGGATGGCGATGGCTTGCCCGGTGTGTCTTCGGTGGGGGTGTCAGCCGAAGCAGTTGGGGACGGGGTTGGCGCTGCCTTCGCAGTTGGTGGGGACGTTGTCGATGATCTTGATCTTGCCGTAGGTGGTGACGGTGCCGTCGTTGTGCACCCCGCCGGCCTCCTCGTCGGAGGTGTTGTCGGTGACCTTGACGTCGGTGAGGGTGACCTCGTCGCCGCTGTTGACGTAGAGTCCGCCGCCGGTGTAGCCGTCACCGGGGGCCTGGTTGCCGCTGATCACGGTGCGGCGGATGTGGGTCTCGGCGCCTTCGTTGTAGATGCCACCGCCGTCGCCTTCGAGGGACGTGTTGCCGTAGATCTTGCTGTCCTCGATGACCGCCTGGTCGTCATCCAGATAGAGGGCGCCGCCGTAGTAGCCGGTGTTGTAGGCGAAGGTGCTCTTGCGCACCTGGAGAGCGTCGTTCTCGTGGTAGACGGCGCCGCCGTACTCGCCGCTGTAGTTGTACTTGAAGGCGCTCTTCTCGATGTCCGTGAGGCCTTCGTATTGGTAGATGCCGCCGCCGTACTGGACCGCGTAGTTGTAGCTGAACAGGCTCTTGCGGACGGTGCTGGTGCCGTACTCGTTCATGATGCCGCCGCCGCCGTAGTAGGCCTTGTTGTTGGTGAACTTGGAGGTTTCGACCTCCAGCTTGCCGTAGTAGTTGTGGATCGCGCCGCCGTAGTAGCCGGAGTTGCCGCTGAGGGTGCTGTTGCGGATGGTGGTGATGCCTTCGTTGCGAATGGCGCCGGCGTCGTCGCTGTCCGTGTCGTCGACGGTGTTGTTGTGGAGGGTGGTGTGGTCGAGGGTGAGGCGTCCGGCGGCGTTGACGTTGATGGCGCCGCCGTCCTCGTCGGCGGCGGCTTTGCCGCGGGTGAGGGTGAGGTGGCGGAGTTTGAGGTCGCCGCCGGTGCCGACTTCGAAGATGCGGAACTGGGCGGCGTTGGCGGCGCGGGCGATGGTGGCGCCGTTGCCGTGGATGGTGATGGGCTGGACGATCTCGGGAAGGCCGTTGCCGTCCTGGTTGGCGGTGAGGGTGTAGGTGCACTTCTCCGCGAGGGAGAGGGTTCCTCCGCCGTCGCTGTTCGCCTGTGTGATCGCCGAGATCAGGTTGTTGGGGTCGCAGCCGACGGACGTCGCCTTGCCCCCGGCCCCGTGGGACTCCCGGTGACCGTCCGGCCCGCGGCCGCCGCTCTCTCCCTGGCGGCCGGCATCCTCGCGGTGGCCGCCATGCCCGCCATGGCCGTTGTCGCCGCTCTCCCCTTCGCGGTGGTCGCCTCGCCCGTCATGGCCGCGGTCGTGGCTGCTGTGTCCCTCGGGGCCGTTCTGTCCCTCGGGGCCGCCTGGGTTTCCGGCGCGCTTCTGGATGTCCGCGGCGGGCGGGCCGGGGTTTCCCTCGGGTTCGCCGGGGTGGTTCCGGTCGGCGCCGCTCCCGTCGGGGTCCTTGTCCGCGTCGCCACCGTCGTGCTCTGCGGAGTCGTCTTCGGTGCTGTCGCTGTCGTTCCAGCCGGGGTTTCCGGCGTGTTCGGCCCAGTAGTCGGCGTCCTTGCCGTCCTCGGCGCTTCCGCCGCGGGTGGTGCCGGCTTTGGCGAGTGCGGGCTGGGTCGTGCCCTTGGCCTGGTTGGCCGCCGCGGAGGCGGTCTTCGCTCCCGCCTTGTCGTCGTCGGTGACGGCGACCAGGGCCGTCGTGCCGGCGATGGTCGCGAAGCCTGCGGCCGCCACCACGGCTGTCTTCCAGTGCCGGCTCAGTGTTGCCGATCGTGTGCGATCGGAGGCATCCGTACCCCGGGATCCGAACATCCGCCAGGCCCTTCTTTCTTTGTGATGGTCCGTCATGCCGTGCCCAACCATGGGAATGAAAGCGGACATATAACACCATAAGAAAGATGGCAAATCGGATAATCTCGTGCGGATGGGGGTGTCGTGTCCAGGTGTGCAGCCAATCGGCCCGGCCGTGGACTCCCTTTCGGGGTGGTGAGAGTCGGCGGCTGACACTTCGTTCCGCTCGACGAACGGACTGTCCTCGTCCCCGGTGACGGCGCCCTCGATGCCATCGTGCCGTCACTCGCGAGATCCTCCGGCCGCGGCACGCGCCGGGCTTCACGTGTGCTCCGTCTCCACGCCCTTCCCGTGTGGGACTCGGCATGCCCGAGTGCCGGAGTCAGCCACTGAGACGCTCCGTGTGTATCGCGGTCCTTGGTGCCGTCCCGCATCCCTCACTCGGCGTCTGCCGTCGTGACGCGTCCCCGCCCCCGGTGGGGTGCCGGGGGCGGGGTGGGTTTGCTGTGTGTTGTGGATGGTGAGGGCTTGCCCGGTGTGTCTTCGGTGGGGTGTCAGCCGAAGCAGTTGGGGACGGGGTTGGTGCTGCCTGTGCAGTTGGTGGGGACGTTGTCGATGATCTTGATCTTGCCGTAGGTGGTGACGGTGCCGTCGTTGTGGATGCCTCCGGCGGGTTCGTCGGAGGTGTTGTCGGTGACCTTGACGTCGGTGAGGGTGAGCTGGTCGCCGGTGCTGATGTAGATGCCGCCGCCTGTCTGCCCGTTGCCGGGTGCCTGGTTGCCGCTGATCACGGTGCGGCGGACGGCCACCTCCTGGCCTTCGGCGGCGATGTGGATGCCGCCGCCGCTCCCGTCGACGGAGGTGTTGTCGTGGATCTTGCTGTCCTCGATCACCGAGGTGGACGTGATGCCCAGGCCTCCCCCGACATTGGCGGCTGTGTTGTGGGCGATGGTGCTCTTGCGTACATGGAGTGCGCTACCAGCGTGCTCGATGCCGCCACCGTCGTTGTTCGCGGTGTTGTGGGTGATGGTGCTCGTCTCGATGTTCAACAGGCCGCCGAGGCTGCTTACGCTGAGGGCGCCGCCGTCGCCGCCGGCGTAGTTGTGCCTGAAGAGGCTCTTGGTGATGGTGGTCGTTCCTTGCTGCTCTTCGACGGCGCCGCCATCGTCCAGGGCGGTGTTGCCGGTGAACTTGGTAGTCGTGATCTCCAGCTTGCCGCTTCGGTTGTCGATGGCGCCGCCGTCGTCGGCGGAGTTGTTGCTGAAGGTGCTGTTGCGGATCGTGGTGATGCCTTGGTTGTCGATGGCGCCGCCGTCATCGAAGTCCGTGTCGTTGACGGTGTTGTTGTGGAGGGTGGTGTGGTCGAGGTCGAGGCGTCCGGCGGGGTTGACGAGGATCGCTCCGCCGTTCTGGTCGACGGCGGTTTTGCCGCGGGTGAGGGTGAGGTGGCGGAGTTTGAGGTCGCCGCCGGCCGACACCTGGAAGAAGCGGAACTGGTCGGCGTTGGCGGCGCGGGCGATGGTGGCGCCGTTGCCGTGGATGGTGATGGGTTGGACGATCTCGGGGAGGCCGTTGCCGTCCTGGTTGGCGGTGAGGGTGTAGGTGCACTTCTCCGCGAGGGAGAGGGTTCCTCCGCCGTCGCTGTTGGCATCGATGATCGCCGAGATCAGGTCGTTGGGGTCGCAGTCGACGTATCTCGCCTTGCCTCGGGCATTGCCGGAGGCGTGGTGACCGTCCCGGCCCTGACGACCGTTCTCTTCCCCGTGGCCGCCTTGCCCTTCGCGACCACGGTCACGGCTGCTGTGTCCCTCAGGGCCGTTCTGCCCGTCGGACTTGGTCGGGCCGGCGGAGCGCTTCTGCGCGTCCGTCGTAGCCGGGCCCTTCTTCTCGGGGCCGCCGGAGCCCGTGGCGCCCTCGTCGTTCGTAAGGTCCCCGGATCGGCTCCGGGCCGGGCCGTCGCCGGCGCGGGGTCCGCTGCTGCCGCTGCCGCTCCAGCCGGGGTTTCCGGCGCGGTCCGCCCAGTAGTCCGCGTCCTTGGCGTCCTCGGTGTCCTTGGCGCTCCCGCCGCGGGTAGTGGTCCTGGCGGGGGAGGGCTGGGTCTTGCCCTTGGCCTGGTCCGCCGCCGCGGAGGCGTTCGCCGCCGTCTGGTCGTCGTCGGTGACGGCGACGAGAGTCGTCGTGCCGATGACCGTCGCGAAGCCTGCGGCCGCCACCACAGCCGTCTTCCAGTGCCGGCTCAGTGTTGCCGACCATGCGCGATCAGCGTCATCTGTACCCCGGGATCCAGACATCCGACACGCTCTCCTTCTCTGTGATGGACCGTCACCGCAGCGCCTGGGGCGCAAGCGGGCATATCAAAGCACGAGAAAAGTCACAAATCGGATAATCGAGTACAGCTGGGAGTGTCGGTCGAGGCGCATGAGCAATGGCCTCGGCAACTGCGCCGTCTCGCTCTCGGGGCCGTGATTGTGGGAATCGGTCAATTGTCGGCTTCTGCTGCCGGTCGGGGGTTGCTCCTGGGGCGTTGAGCCGGCTCGTCCCGGGCGGGCGCGCCTCTGTGGCGAGGGGCATTCGCCGGGGAGGATGCCCTTTCGTACCCCGGGCCTGACCGAGCGGGCGAGCGTGCGGTCGCGACGCTTTCGCGCCCCGAGCCGGCCCCGGATCCGCGAGGGGTGCCGCCCGAGGGGATTCACACCTCAGTTCCGTGAGGAATATGTGATGTGCAGCTTTCCATGAAGTCTGTTTCCAGGGCTTGGGCGACGAGGCTGTTTCTGTCGGAGCCTCTCCCGGCCTGGTGTGGTCAGGGATGTCTCTGCGTCTCTCTGGCGGACCCGGGGGTGACCATCCGGCCAGGTCGCTCCCATTTTCTGCTTATGCGATGTGCTGTTGAGTGTTGATGTCCCTTCCGGCCGGACGGTGCGGCGATGCCGTCGCGGCACAAGGGGCGTTGTGGCCTGTCCTGCGGAAGTCCCTCTCACGCCCAGTTCCTCTCACACGGAACGGGGAGCCGGATGTCGCAGTCGCAGGGGCCGGATGCGTCGCAGCGCGCGAGGAGAGCCTTGGTGCTGAGTCGTCGCTGGGGGTCGGCGGCGCCGGCCGCCCGCCGGGTTCGTGGCGGGTGGTACGGCGACCGCCGCCGTGCCGGCTGTCTCGGAAGCCGGTTCGCCGGCGGGGCGGTGGGGCAGCGGGGCGGTGGGGCAGCGGGCCGGTCGGCAGGCTCCGTCCGCGACGTCGCCGGCCCCGGGGACCGGGGCGGCGGTCCATGGGTCGAACGGTGGGCGACGCCGACCGGGACGGCGAGGCCTCTGGGGGCCGACTGCGAGAGCGGGCTGCCGCAGCCCGCCCCGGAGGGTGGGATCGCCGACCGTCTCCGCTGTGACCAGCGTGATCGGCGGGCGAGGGCTGCGGCAACCCCCTTATCGGCAGGCGCTCCACGTTCGTGTTGACCGAGAGTGGCCGGTGGAGTCGGTCGTGCCCCGCGACTCGCGTGGACGCCGGAGGCAGCCGTGTGCAGCGCGCTCCATGCGCATCGCGGCCCTTGGAGCCGTACCCGCATCCCACGCTCGGCGTCTGCCGTCGTGACATGTCCCCGCCCCCGGTGGGGTGCCGGGGGCGGGGTGGGTTTGCTGTGTGTTGTGGATGGTGAGGGCTTGCCCGGTGTGTCTTCGGTGGAGTGTCAGCCGAAGCAGTTGGGGACGGGGTTGGTGCTGCCTGTGCAGTTGGTGGGGACGTTGTCGATGATCTTGATCTTGCCGTAGGTGGTGACGGTGCCGTCGTTGTGGATGCCTCCGGCGGGTTCGTCGGAGGTGTTGTCGGTGACCTTGACGTCGGTGAGGGTGACCTGGTCGCCGGTGCTGATGTAGATGCCGCCGCCTGTCTGCCCGTTGCCGGGTGCCTGGTTGCCGCTGATCACGGTGCGGCGGACGGCCACCCTTTCGTCGGTGCTCAGGTCGGTGTAGATGCCGCCGCCTTGCTGGGTGGTGGCGGTGTTGCCGTAGATCTTGCTGTTCTCGATCGTCGCGGGGTCGTCGAGGGCGAGGCCGCCACCGTAGTAGTAGGCGGTGTTGTAGGCGAGTGTGCTCTCGCGGAGATGGAACGAGTCCGCACTGTGGTAGATGGCACCACCGTACTCGGCGACGTTGTACTTGAAGACGCTCTTCTCGATCTCCGTGAGACCGTCGTACGAGTAGACCGCGCCGCCGTCCTCGGCGTAGTTGTAGTCGAAGAGGCTCTTGCGGATCGTGGTCGTGCCGTACTCGTTGAGGATGGCGCCGGCGTAGTCCCCTGAGACGTTGCCGGTGAACTTGGAGGTTTCGATCTCCAGCTTGCCGTACTCGTTGGCGATGGCGCCGCCGTCGTAGCCGGAGTTCTTGCTGATGGTGCTGTTGCGGATGGTGGTGATGCCTTCGTTGTAGATGGCGCCGCCCTGGTCGCCTTCGATGTCGTCGGTGCTGTTCTTGTGCAGGGTGGTGTGGTCGAGGTCGAGGCGGCCACCGGCCACGACGTTGATCGCGCCGCCCTCCTCGAAGTCGGCGGAGGATTTGCCGCGGGTGAGGGTGAGGTGGCGGAGTTTGAGGTCGCCGCCGGTGCCGACTTCGAAGAAGCGGAACTGGTCGGCGTTGGCGGCGCGGGCGATGGTGGCGCCGTTGCCGTGGATGGTGATGGGTTGGACGATCTCGGGGAGGCCGTTGCCGTCCTGGTTGGCGGTGAGGGTGTAGGTGCACTTCTCCGCGAGGGAGAGGGTTCCTCCGCCGTCGCTGTTGGCATCGATGATCGCCGAGATCAGGTCGTTGGGGTCGCAGTCGACGGACCTTGCCTTGTTCCCGGCCTCGTGGGAGCTGTTGCGGCTGTCCTGCCCCTGACGGCCGGCTCCTTGCCGGTGGCCATGCTGTCCATCGCGGTCGCCGCCACGGCCGTTCTCCTCGCGGTGGTTGCCTTGCCCGTCATGGCCGCGGTCGTGGCTGCTGTGTCCCTCGGGGCCGTTCTGTCCCTCGGGGCCGCCTGGGTTTCCGGCGCGCTTCTGGATGTCCGCGGCGGGCGGGCCGGGGTTTCCCTCGGGTTCGCCGGGGTGGTTCCGGTCGGCGCCGCTCCCGTCGGGGTCCTTGTCCGCGTCGCTCTCGTCGTTGCCTTCGTCGGCGCCGCTCCGGTCGTGGTCGCCGCCCTTGTCTTCGGTGCTGTCGCTGTCGTTCCAGCCGGGGTTTCCGGCGTGTTCGGCCCAGTAGTCGGCGTCCTTGTCGTCCTCGGTGTCCTCGGCGCTTCCGCCGCGGGTGGTGCCGGCTTTGGCGGGTGCGGGCTGGGCCTTGCCCTTGGCCTGGTCGGCCGCCGCGGAGGCGGTCTTCGCTCCCGCCTTGTCGTCGTCGGTGACGGCGACCAGGGCCGTCGTGCCGGCGATGGTGGCGAAGCCTGCGGCCGCCACTACCGCTGTCTTCCAGTGCCGGCTCAGTGTTGCCGATCGTGTGCGATCGGAGGCATCCGTACCCCGGGATCCGAACATCCGCCAGGCTCTCCTTCTTCAGTGATGGTCCGTCATCTCACGCCCAACCATGGGGATGAAAGCGGACATATAACACCATAGAGAAAGCGGCAAATCGGATAAGCGCGTACGGGTGGGAGTGTCGACCTCATTCGGAAGTGCCTTACCGCTGAGACGAACGCGCGATGTCACATCAGTGCTCGCTGCTGCAGCGCCTCTTGCGGTGATGGTTTGGCTCTTGGGCCGTTGTGTCGTCCGCTGCCCGCTCGGCGGGTACGGCGCTGGCCCGTAGTGTGCGCCGCTCGCGTGAAAGGCCGCCGCCTCGGCAGGTGGCACGCACCACTCCGGTGTCGCCCTCGGTGTGATCCCAGAGCGCGTTCGGCGCCCATCGTGACGCCGGTAGACGGTCGCGGCTCGGTGTCAAACTTCTGGTTGGCGTGTTCGACTGGAAGGGGTCGTACCGCACGAGCCATGAAGATCGGTGCCGGATCAGAACTCAGGCGCACGCAAGTGCGGAAGTGAGTGACGCTTGCCGCGTGTGCGCCCTCGGGGGTGGTCGGCGTCTGCTGTCATAACCCACCCCGCCCCCGGTGGGGTGCCGGGGGCGGGGTGGGTTTGCTGTGTGTTGTGGATGGCGATGGCTCGTCCGGTGTGTGTTCGGTGGGGTGTCAGCCGAAGCAGTTGGGGACGGGGTTGGCGCTGCCTTCGCAGTTGGTGGGGACGTTGTCGATGATCTTGATCTTGCCGTAGGTGGTGACGGTGCCGTCGTTGTGCACCCCGCCGGCCTCCTCGTCGGAGGTGTTGTCGGTGACCTTGACGTCGGTGAGGGTGACCTCGTCGCTGATGTCGATGTGGATGCCGCCGCCGGCGAAGCCGTCGCCGGGGGCCTGGTTGCCGCTGATCACGGTGCGGCGGATGTGGGTCTCGGCGTCGTCGTTGTGGATGCCGCCGCCGTCTTCGTCGAGGGACGTGTTGCCGTAGATCTTGCTGTCCTCGATGACTGCCTGGTCGTCGTCGAGGTAGAGGGCGCCGCCGTAGTAGCCGGTGTTGTAGGCGAAGGTGCTCTTGCGGACGTGGAGTGAGCCGTCGTCGTGGTAGACGGCGCCGGCGTATTCGGCGCTGTTGTTGTACTTGAAGGTGCTCTTCTCGATGTCCGTGAGGCCGTCGTAGTTGTAGATGGCGCCGCCGTAGTCCCCGGCGTAGTTGTAGCTGAACAGGCTCTTGCGGATCGTGCTGGTGCCGTACTCGTTGGTGATGCCGCCGCCGCCGGCGTAGGCCTTGTTGTTGGTGAACTTGGAGGTTTCGACCTCGAGCTTGGCGTAGTAGCTGTAGATCGCGCCGCCGTCGTCACCGGAGTTGCCGCTGAGGGTGCTGTTGCTGATCTTGACGATGCCTTCGTTGTAGATGGCGCCGGCGTTGTCGGTGCTCGTGTCGTCGACGGTGTTGTTGTGGAGGGTGGTGTGGTCGAGGGTGAGGCGGCCGGCGGCGTTGACGTTGATGGCGCCGCCGGCCTCGTCGGCGGCGGCCTTGCCGCGGGTGAGGGTGAGGTGGCGGAGTTTGAGGTCGCCGCCGGTGCCGACTTCGAAGAAGCGGAACTGGTCGGCGTTGGCGGCGCGGGCGATGGTGGCGCCGTTGCCGTGGATGGTGATGGGCTGGACGATCTCGGGGAGGCCGTTGCCGTCCTGGTTGGCGGTGAGGGTGTAGGTGCACTTCTCCGCGAGGGAGAGGGTTCCTCCGCCGTCGCTGTTGGCCTGGGTGATGGCCGAGATCAGGTCGTTGGGGTCGCAGTCGACGGACCTCGCCTTGCCCCCGGCCCCGTGGGACTCCCGGTGACCGTCCTGCCCCTGGCGGCCGGCTTCCTCCCCGTGGCTGCCTCGCCCGTCATGGCCGCCGTCGCGGTCGCCGTGGCGGCCGGTCTGCTTGCCGTGGCCGTCTTGCCCGTCGCGGTCACGGTCGCGGCTGTTGTGTCCCTCGGGGCCGTTCTGTCCGTCGGAGCCGCCTGGGCCACCGGCGCGCTTCTGCGTGTCCGCGGCGCCTGGGTCCTCCTTCTCGGTGTGGTCGCCGGAGCGGTCTTGGTTCATGCTGCCGTCGTGGTCGCCGGAGTCCGCGGCGGCCGGGCCGGCCTTTCCCTCGGGTTCGCCGGAGTGGTCCTCGGCGTTGTCACTGCTGTTCCAGCCGGGGTTTCCGGCGTGTTCGGCCCAGTAGTCGGCGTCCTTGTCGTCCTCGGTGTCCTCGGCGTTTCCGCCGCGGGTGGTGCCGGCTTTGGCGGGTGCGGGCTGGGTCGTGCCCTTGGCCTGGTCGGCCGCCGCGGAGGCGGTCTTCGCTCCCGCCTTGTCGTCGTCGGTGACGGCGACCAGGGCCGTCGTGCCGGCGATGGTGGCGAAGCCTGCGGCCGCCACTACCGCTGTCTTCCAGTGCCGGCTCAGTGTTGCCGATCGTGTGCGATCGGAGGCATCCGTACCCCGGGATCCGAACATCCGCCAGGCTCTCCTTCTTCAGTGATGGTCCGTCATCCCACGCCCAACCATGGGGATGAAAGCGGACATATAACACCATAGAGAAAGCGGCAAATCGGATAAGCGCGTACGGGTGGGAGTGTCGGCCTCGCTCGAAGGCCCCTCGGGTGGCCCGAAGCGGTCACCGGGCAGGCCGCACCGGGCGTTCGGGCGGCAGGCAGCTTTCGACCGGCGTCCTCCGGCCGGGTGTGCCACGGGCGGGCGCGCGCCAGGGACGCGACCGCCGAGCCCTTCAGCCGCCCGCCCGCCCGGCCCGCGCCGTGACGGCCGCGAGTACGGCCTCGATCCGCCGCCACGCGGCCTCGTCCCTTGGCGGGGCGGGCAGTTCACGGCCGCGTCCCGTACCCCACCCCGTCGCGACGGCCACCGGGTCCCGCCCGTACGCCGCGCCCGCCGCGAGCGCGGCGGCTCCCAGCGCGACGAGCTCCTCCGACTCCGGGATCAGCACGGCGCGGCCCGACAGGCGGCGCACGGTGTCGACCCAGAACCGTCCCCGCGCGCCGCCCCCGATCAGCCTCAGGGGCCGCTCGTGCGCGCCGGAGCCCCGCGGACCGCCGTTCGCCGCCCCGTCGCCGGGGGCGCAGTCGCCGGGGGTGGATTCATCGAGGGGGAGTTGGCCGAGGGCGCGCAGCACGGTGAACACCGCGCCCTCGTAGGCCGCGCCCAGCAGTTGACGCGGTGTGGTCGTGTGCCGCAGTCCGGTGAGCAGTCCCGAGGCGTGCGGAAGGTCGGGGGTGCGCTCACCGTCGAGGTACGGCAGCAGCACCGCCTCGCCGCCCGGTTCGGCGTCCTCGCGGTCGAGCCCCAGCAGGGCTGCGATCTTGTCGACCGCGAGTGTGCAGTTGAGGGTGCAGGCGAGTGGCAGATGGCCGCCGTCGGTGGTGGCGAAGCCGGCCAGGGCGGGCGACGAGGGGCGGGTGCGGGTGGCCGCGAAGACCGTGCCCGAGGTGCCGAGGCTGACCACCGGGTGGTCGAGCAGCCCCGCACCGCCGAGGCCCAGTCCGACGGCCGCCGCCATGTTGTCGCCCGTCCCCGCGGCGACGGCGATGCCCTCCGGCAGTCCGAGCGCCGCGGCCGCGGGGCGGGTCAGGGATCCGATCCGCTCGGCGCCGCTCGCGGCGACGGTCGGCAGCAGCGCCGGATCGAGGTCGAGGAGGCCGAGCAGTTCGGGGTCGTACGCGCCGGTGGCGGTGGAGTACCAGCAGGTGCCGGAGGCGTCGCCCGGGTCGGTCGCGGCGGTGCCCGCGAGTCGCTCGGTGAGGAAGTCGTGGGGGAGTCGTACGGCGGCGGCGTCGTCGGCGGTCCGCGGTTCGTGCTCGCGGAGCCACCGCCACTTGGTCGCCGTCATGGAGGCGACGGGTGCCGAGCCCGTGCGGGCCACCCAGGCGTCCGCGCCGCCGAGGGTGCGGGTGAGGGCGGCGGCCTGCGGGGCGGACCGGGTGTCGTTCCAGAGCAGTGCCGGACGCAGCGGGCGCCCCGCGGCGTCCAGGGTGACGAGTCCGTGCTGCTGTCCGGCGATCGCGATCGCCGTGACGGCGGATGCCGGGGCTCCGGACGTGTGCAGGGCCGAGGCGACGGCCTCCCGGAGGGCCCGCCACCACACCTCGGGATCGGTCTCCCGGGCCCCGCCCTCGCCCGTGACGGTGTGCGGCGAGCGCCCCACGGCGAGCAGGCGGCCGGAGTCGGCGTCGATGACGACGGCCTTCGTGGACTGGGTGGAACTGTCCACGCCGATGACGACGGGCGATGACGGCACTGCGCACCTCACTGGGGCCAATTCTGTCTGTCGTGCAAACAAAATATGTCGAGGTCATCGGAGGTCACAAGCCCATCATACCTACGCAATTCCGACGTTTGCCGGTCGCGGGTCGACGCTTGGCAGGGAACGAGCTCTGAGGTATTGATGAGAGGGTAAACAAATTCCGGACAGTCGTCTCCCAAGGGGCACACCATGTCGGAGAAGTACGCTCCCACCGCGCAGGACAGGTTCACCTTCGGTCTGTGGACCGTCGGCTGGCAGGGCCGGGACCCCTTCGGCGAGGCGACCCGTCCGGCTCTCGACCCGGTCGAGTCCGTCGAGCGGCTGGCGGCGCTGGGCGCTTACGGCGTGACCTTCCACGACGACGACCTCATCCCCTTCGGCGCCGGTGACACCGAGCGCGAGGCCGCCGTCAAGCGCTTCCGCTCCGCCCTGGAGCGCACGGGCCTCGCCGTGCCCATGGCGACCACCAATCTCTTCACGCATCCGGTGTTCAAGGACGGCGCCTTCACCGCCAACGACCGCGACGTCCGGCGCTTCGCACTCCGCAAGTCGATCCGCAACATCGACCTCGCCGCCGAGCTGGGCGCCACCACCTATGTCGCCTGGGGCGGCCGGGAAGGCGCCGAGTCCGGCGCGGCGAAGGACGTGCGCGTCGCCCTGGACCGGATGAAGGAGGCGTTCGACCTGCTCGGCGAGTACGTCACCGAGCAGGGCTACGACCTGCGCTTCGCCATCGAGCCGAAGCCCAACGAGCCGCGCGGCGACATCCTGCTGCCCACCATCGGCCACGCCCTCGCCTTCATCGAGCGTCTCGAACGCCCCGAACTGGTCGGTGTCAACCCGGAGACCGGCCACGAGCAGATGGCAGGGCTCAACTTCCCGCACGGCATCGCCCAGGCGCTGTGGGCGGGCAAGCTCTTCCACATCGATCTGAACGGCCAGTCCGGAATCAAGTACGACCAGGACCTCCGCTTCGGCGCCGGTGATCTGCGCCAGGCGTTCTGGCTCGTCGACCTCCTGGAGACGGCCGGTTACGAAGGCCCGCGCCACTTCGACTTCAAGCCGGTGCGCACCGACGGCTTCGACGGGGTGTGGGAGTCGGCGAGGAACTGCATGCGGAACTACCTGATCCTCAAGGAGCGCGCCGCCGCCTTCCGCGTCGATCCCGAGGTCGGGGAGGCGCTGGCCGCGTCCCGGCTCGACGAACTCGCCCGGCCCACCGCCGCCGACGGTCTCCGGGGTCTGCTCGCCGACGCCTCAGCCTACGAGCAGTTCGACGTGCGGGCGGCGGCCGAGCGGTCCATGGCCTTCGAGCGTCTCGACCAGCTGGCGATGGAGCACCTGCTCGGCGTGCGCTGACGGAGGGACGATTTTCCCTGTCGCCCATTGACGAGACTGAAGTCCCCGGCCGGCACCACATGGCCGGGGCGGATGGGGAGTGCGAACGTGTCACAGAGCGCCGCGGGAGCGGCAGCCCGCGGCCCGGGCCGGGCACCGGCCGACCAGGTGGCGGTCCGCCGGGCCAACCTCGTCCGCGTCCTCGGCGAGGTGCGCTCGGCCGGTCCGCTGTCCCGGGCGACCGTGGCCCGGCACACCGGGCTGACACGGGCCACGGTGTCCAGCCTCGTGGCGGAGCTGATCGAGCGCGGGCTGCTCCGGGAGACGGACTTCCAGCAGGACGGGAGCGTCGGGCGTCCCGGGCGCCGTCTGGAGATCGACGGCCGGGCGGTCGCCGCGCTGGGGCTGGAGGTCAACTCCCGCTATCTCGCGGCCTGGTCGACGGATCTCTCCGGTGGCACCCGGCACGAGCGGCGCCTCGTCCACGACGCCACCCGCGAGGGCGCCGAGCACACGATCCGCGCGCTCGCGGAGATCGCGGCCGAACTGCTCGACGAGGCGAGGGCCGCGGGAGCGCACACGGCGGGCATCGGCGTCGCCGTGCCCGGTCCGGTGGACGCCGCCGACGGTTCGGTGCGGGCCGCCCCGAACCTCGGCTGGCGGGACGTTCCCGTCAACCGGCTGCTGCGCGAACTCCTCGGACTGCCGGCCGAGGTGCCCGTCGTCGTCGACAACGAGGCCAATCTGGCGGCTCTGGCCGAACGCGACCACGCCGGCTCCCGGGCCGCCGATCTGGTGTACGTCACCGGCGAGGCGGGCATCGGCGCCGGCATCGTCGCGGACGGCGGGCTGCTGCGTGGTGCGGGCGGCTTCAGCGGCGAGCTGGGCCACCTTCAGGTGGACCCGGCGGGGGAGAGGTGTGCCTGCGGGCGAACCGGCTGTCTGGAGACCAAGATCGGGCTCACCGCCGCGATCCGCACCGCCGCGCCGGATCTGGCGGCGGACGGACCTTCGGGCGCGGTCGCCCTCGATCCCCGGGAAATCGCGGCGGAGTTGCTGCGGCGGGCCACCGAAGGGGACCCGCGGGCGCTGGGCGGGCTGGACGAGATCGGCCGCTGGCTCGGCATCGGCCTGGCCATCCCGGTCAATCTGCTCAACCCCGAGGTGATCGTGCTCGGCGGCTACTTCGCGACGGTCGCCCCGTACCTGTTGCCCGCCGCGATGCGGGAGCTGCGGGAACGGGCCGTGGCCGGCGACCCCGCGGTCGCTCGGGTCACCGGATCCGCCCTGGGCTTCACCGCCGCGGTGCGGGGCGCCGCGGGCGTCATCGTGGAGGAGGTCTTCGCCGACCCGGCCCGGCTGCTGCCGCCTGCGGCCGGGGCGGCGGTGCCGGGCCAGCCGGGCTGATGCCGACGACCGGTGGAGCGCCGTCGCCGTGGACGGTCGCGAGGCCCCCGCGAACGGCGATCCCGGGGTGGCGTTCAAACGTACGCGACAGCGGATCCCGCGAGGGCGACCGAGGCGGCCCGCCGGTGTCCGCGCGCCCCGGCGGTGCGGCCCGTCCCGCCTCCCGCGCGTCGGTCCGGCCCGGCCGCGCCCGGCCGGTCCGGCACCGAGAACCCGGTGCGGCGGCCGGGCGGCACGACGCGTGCAGCTGCGACCACGCCGTCCGGCCGGGTGGCACGACGCGCGCGACTCCCGCGGGTGCGGCGACCCGGAGCACGCCGGCCCCGGCCGCCGCGCGAACTCCCGGTCGCCGCCCGGAGCACGTCAGCCGTCGCCGCGGCGACGCACGACCATCGGCATGCGGGTCGGGTGCGCCATCGCCGCGGTGGCCTCACGCGGCGGCTTGCTGCCCGGGACCGGACGCAACTGCCAGCGGCGCAGGATCGTGGCCAGGGTGATCGTGGCCTCCAGCCGGCTGAACTTGTCACCGATGCACTTGCGGTTGCCTGCCCCGAAGGGCACGACGTGTTCACGAGGACGTTCCGCGACCCGTTCGGGCAGCCAGCGGTCCGGGTCGAACCGGTCGGGGTCCGGGTACAGTCCGGGATGCCGGTGCAGGGCGTAGAGACTCAGCAGCACTTCGGTCTCCGCGGGGATGTCGTAGCCCCCGATGGTGACCGCCTCGTTCGTACGCCGCATCAGGCTGACCACACCATGGAGACGGATCACCTCGTCCAGGACCCTGGTGATGCCGGGCAGCCGCGGCACATCGGCGAACGTCACGGGCCGGTCGCCTGCCGCCTCGTCGATCTCGGCGAGCAGCGCGGCCTCCACGTCGGGCCGCCGGCTCAGGTGGTGGAGCGCCCAGGCGAGCGTGGAGGCCGTGGTCTCGGTGCCGGCGAACAGCATGGTGGTCAGTTCGTCGCGGATCTCCTCGTCGGTGAGGCCCGCCCCCGTGTCGTCCCGCGCCGAGAGCAGCAGGGAGAGCAGGTCCGTGCGGCCTTCGGGGTCGGAGGCGCGGGTGGCGGCGACGACGTCGTCGATCACGGAACGCATCCGGGCCGCGGACCGGTCGAACGCCCGCCAGACCGGCAGCCGGTCCAGGGCCTTGGGGGCGAGAGCCCGGAACAGCATGGTGTTCAGGATGACGGGGAGGTCCTCCCGGACGGCCCGTACCGCAGGGGCGCCGATGTCGGTGCTGAAGAGGGTCGCTGCCAGGGTCTCGATCGCGTGGGTCCCCATGGCCTGGTCGACGTCGACGACCTGACCGTCCTTCCACGAGTCGGCGAGGGCCCGGGCCCGCTCGTTCATGACGTCGGCGTAGCCCTCCAGGCGCTCCTTGTAGAACATCGGCTGGATCAGCCGCCGGTTGCGCATGTGCTGGGAGCCGTCGGAGTTGGCCAGCCCGTTGCCGACCAGTGGCCGGACCCGTTCGAACAGCCGCCCCTTGCGGAAGGAGCGGGCCTTCTTGACCATGACCTCGCCGACGGTCTCGGCGCTGGTGACCATGACCACCGGCATGGTGCCGATGTCGAGCCGCAGTACCGGGCCTTCGGCGTGGAGGGAGCTGAGCACCCTGAGCGGGGCTCGCACCAGCCGCGGTACATGACCGAGGCCGGGCACCCGGCCCTTGGCACGAGGTATGGCTTCCAGTGACACGGTGCGTCCTCTCGCGAGACGTTCTCGTGCCGGGGCCGCTGCCGGCCCGGCGTGGGGGGATGTGGTGCATGCGGCGCTGCCCGGGCGGGCCCGCGGGGGGCATGCCGGGACGAACCGGGGGAAGGGGAGGCCGGGAAGCCGCCCCTCGGACACCATCATGGTCATTTTCTCGACACACGCCGGTCCGGGAAAACATCGTTCTGCGTTGAACGGTCCGTCGCACCGGCGGCACGACGCATCCCGCGGACCTTTTCGTGAGGTCCAACACCCTTGGTGTGAGGGAGCATTGACTCCCTGTCGGGTCCGGGACCGCCGGGGATATGCTGCCGGAGTGCCGATCTTGCTCAGCGGAGACCGGCAGCCGAGACCGCTGCTCGCGGTCAGCAGTGACGATCATGAGCGCCCCCGGCCGGCCTTCGTGAAGGGGGTCGCTCCCCATTTCCGGAGGCCCCGTGACCCCCCAACCCCCGATATCCGCCGACGGGCTCGTGCCACCGCCCGGGTGCCCCGCCCACGGCATGGCCGCCGGCAGCCTCCGGCGCCTGCCGGAGATCACCGACCCGGTCGGCACGTACGAGGAACTGCGCCGGGAGTACGGGCCCGTGGCCCCGGTCCTCCTGCACGGGGACATCCCGGCGTGGATCGTGCTCGGGTACCGGGAGAACCTGGAGGTGATGCGCACGCCCCTGCTGTTCAGCCGGGACTCGAGGCGCTGGACCGCCTTCCGCGAGGGCCGCGTCCCCGCGGACTCCCCGCTCATCCCCATGGTGGGCTGGCAGCCCCTGTGCGTCTTCGCCGACGGCGAGGAGCACGCGCGCCTGCGCGGCGCCGTCGTGGACGGACTGGCCCAGTTCAACCGCCGGGGCATGCGCCGGTACGTCACGCACTACACCCGTCAGCTGGTCAGCGGTTTCGGGGCGGACGGCACCGCCGACCTCGTCCGCGAGTACGCCGAGCCGCTGCCCATGCTGGTCGTCAGCCGGTTGCTCGGAATGACTCCGGACAAGGGTCCGCTGCTCGTCGAGCCGACGCTCGACCTGATGCGCGGCAGCGAGACGGCCGCCGCGAGCAACGCGCTCGTGACCCAGGTCCTCGAGGACCTCGTCGCGTACAAGAAGACCGCGCCGGGCAACGACCTGGCGTCGCGGCTCATCCTGCACGAGTCACGCCTGACGGACACCGAGATCGTCGAGCATCTGCGCCTGACCCTGGTGGCCGCCCACCAGGGCACGGTCAATCTCATCGCCCAGACTCTGCGGCTGATCCTGACGGACCGCCGGTTCCGCGGCAGCCTGTCGGGCGGCCACATGACACTCCCCGACGCGCTGGAGCAGGTCATGTGGGACAACCCCAGCATCGGCGTGGTTCCGGGCCGTTGGGCCACTTCCGACACCAAGCTGGGAGGCCAGGCGATCAAGTCCGGCGATCTGCTGCTGCTGTGCATCGCCGCGGCCAATGTGGACCCCGAGCAGCGGCCCGACCTGAGTGTCCCGATGCACGGGAACCGTTCGCACCTCGCGCTGAGCAGCGGTCCCCACGAGTGCCCGGGCGGTGACATCGGCCGTGCCATCGCGGACACCGGCATCGACGAACTCATGTCACTGCTGCCGGACATGAGACTCGCCGTTCCCGAGACGGAGATCGGCGTCAACGCGGACTGGCTCACCCGCCGGCCCTCCGCACTCCCGGTCCGGTTCACCCGCCCGCGCTCGCTGGGTACCCGGCTTCCGCCGTACGGTGCCCCGATCGCGGCCCAGCCGCTGCCCGCGGCGGCCCTGCCCCTCCCCCCGCGGGAGGAGGATCCGGTCCCCGCGGCGACGGCCTCCCGATCGTGGTGGCGCACCCTGCTGTCGCGCTGAACTCCGGTCGCCCGACGGGCCGGCGCTCCGCCGGCGGAGAGGGGAACGGGTACCGCACCGCGGTGCCCGTTCCCCTCTCGCGGTGCCAGGGGCGGCACTGGGGCTTCTTGCGAAAGTCCGTCTGGGCGGGGGCGGACGACGCCACTTTCGAACACGCTTCAGTGGACCGGGGCGAGGCTCCGGTGCTGGTTCTCCCGCGTGCGGCTGCGGGGCTGGACGGGTGCCGGTCGGCCGGTGGGGAGGTTCCACCACCAGGCGACCGCGGGGATGTCCAGCGGTTCCCTGCTCTCGTCCGTCGGGGTGTCACGGAAGACGGACGGGATGCGTGCGGGGTCGTCCGGCGTCGTGTAGCGGATGGAACTGATCCCCCAGTCCTGTGCCCCGCGGATGAAGGAGGCGAGCCCGGCGAGGTACTGCCTCAGCTGCGGGCTGCCGTCCTGCGAGAGGTGCGCGCTCATCCGCATGAACAGGCCCATCACGCGGTCCCGTTGGGCGATCGCCGTGGTGAGGGCCTGTTCGGGGGTGAGGCCGTCCTGCTCCAGCACGCGCAGCGCGTTCAGGTAGTAGCCGGTGCCCTTGCGCTCCTTGTGGTACGAGAAGATGTCGTTGTCCCAGGTGATGACGAACGACGCCATCTCCTCCACCGCGCGCACCGCGGTGCTGTCGCGCTCGTGCGGCTGGAGTTCGTAGCCGTGACCCATCTCCAGCAGGGGGAAGACGACCGAGGTGGCGCCGTCGTACAGGCGCATCAGGGTGTAGTCGTTGAGGTCGGGCACCGTCGCCGCGCTCCGGTGGGAGGCCTCCCAGACCACGGAGAAGAAGTACTCGCGCAGCGTGCCCACCCAGCGGGCCGTCTGGCCGGAGGTCCCGTAGCGGTCGGCCCGCAGGCGCAGATCGCGCAGACCGGCCGCCAGCGGGTCGTCGGGGAGCATCGGCGCCTCGGGGTTCTGGGCGACGCGCAGCAGCCGGTGGAGCGTACCGGCCAGGTCGCCCGGGCGCCGGCCCAGTTCGCCCTCCTCGCAGTGCCCGTCGTCGACACCGAACAACCACAGCACGAAGTCGGCGAGGAGGGAGATCACCTCTTGGCGGCCCTCCGGCAGGATGCGGGCGGCGAAGGTGCCGATGTCCTGACGTACGAGGCGGTCGCGCAGCTCCTCGGAGCCGATTCGAAACGTTTCCGCCCACGCGGCGGTCCGGATGTCGATGTCCGCGTGGCGGGGATGGATCGCCGGGGCTATCGGGGAGTAGATCGGCGGAACTGTCAGCTCGGGCCCCACGGCCGTCCTCTCGTTCGCGGTTTGCGCCAGGTCCGACGTGGCCGGCGCCACAGTGGTCACACCGATCACTCTCACCTCAGAGTGATCAACTATGGCGCATAGTAGCCAGCCCTTCCGGCCGATCCAATAGGGCGACCACCGATCGCGGCCCCCGCGGGGGCGGGGAGTGGGACGCGGCGGGGGGACACAGCGGCTCGGCAGGGGCCCAGGACCTGCTGCGTTCCATGAGAACCGGAACGTCCGGGCGGTCGCACGACGCCCCCGTGCCGGCAGCCGAAGCGTGCGCGGGCCCGGGGGCGGTCCGTCCGGCGGGTGGCGCGTTCCCGACACCGGACGTGGCGTCAGGTGCGCTACGGCTGCGGCCCCTTGGGGTGGATTCCGGCCGAACCCCGGGCCTGACCGCCCGCGCCACCCGCCGTACCTGCCGTATCCGGGCCCGCGGACGACTCGGCTGCCGTACCGGCCCTGCCCGGCCCGCCCAGGACCCCGGCCTCCGCGTCCGGCTGGGAGACGTGGGCGTTGCGCTCGTCGGCCCAGCTCTGCAGGGCGGTCATGCACGCGTGGTCCAGATGGCGCACCCCGGAGAGGTCGAGCTCCACATGGCGCTGCGGCAGCGCCTCCAGGGTGTCCAGGATGCGGGGCAGCCGCAGGAACGTGGCATTGCCGCTGAGCCGGACCCGGACCGGCCCGATGCCGCTGTCGGACACGGAGATGTGGACGTGGGACATGGCCCAGGCCGTCTTGACGACGGCGAGGAGCAGACCGATGAGCACGCCCTCGAACATGTTCGTCGTCACGATCGCCGCAGCCGTGACGACCAGGACGACCGCCTCGCCGCGGTGGTCCCGCCACAGTGGCCCGATCTCCTTCACCGGGATCAGCTTCCACCCCGCGTGGATCAGGACGCCGGCGAGCGCGGCGGTCGGGACGTACGAGAGCGCCTGCGGGAGGAAGGCCGCGAAGAGCAGCAGCCACACGCCGTGGAGCACCCGGGAGAGCTTGGTGCGCGCACCGGCCTGGACGTTCGCGGAGCTGCGCACGATCACCGCGGTCATCGGCAGGGAGCCGAGCAGACCGCAGACGCTGTTGCCCGCGCCCTGCGCCATCAGCTCCTTGTCGTAGTCGGTGCGGCGGCCCGAGTGGAGCCGGTCGACGGCGTTCGCGCTGAACAGGCTCTCGGCCGAGGCGATCAGCGCGAACGCCACGACCGTGGCCGCCAGTCCCACGTCGGCGAGCCGCTTCGCGTCGGACAGGCCCAGGGGCTGGATCGCGTGCAGCAGCCCCGTGACCTCGACCCGTGCGATGGGCAGGTCGAACAGGGCGGTCAGGGCGGTCGCGACACCGACCGCGACCAGTGCTCCCGGCACCACCCGCGCCCGTCCCGAGAGGCGCGGCCACACGGCGATGAGCCGCGCCGTTCCCGCGCCCACGGCGAGGGCCAGGAGGGCGTTCTGCGAGGTGACGGTGGCGAGGACGAGCCGCGGCAGACCCGCGAGGTCGGCCAGGCCACCGCCCGGAGCCTTGGCGTCCGCCAGCGCGTAGAGCTGACCGGCGATCAGGACCAGCCCGATGCCGGCGAGCATGCCCTGGACGACGGCCAGGGAGATCGCGCGGAACCAGCGGCCGAGCCGCAGGGCGCCGAGCACGAGCTGGATCAGCCCGGCGCCGAGCACGATCACCCCGAGAGCGGGCAGCCCGTAGTCGGACACCGCCGTGAAGACGAGGACGGTCAGCCCGGCCGCGGGGCCGCTGACCTGGAGGCTGCTGCCGGGCAGCAGTCCGGTGACCAGACCGCCGACGATGCCGGTGATGAGGCCGAGTTCGGCCGGGACGCCGGAGGCGACGGCCACCCCCACGCACAGCGGAAGGGCGACGAGGAAGACGACGAGGGAGGCGGTGACATCGGCGCGGAGGGTGCGCCGTTGCTCTGCAGTGATCAGGGGCATGGCGTTCTTTCAGGAGGTGAGGAAGGAACGTCGTGGGCGTCCGGGCCGGTGCGGCGGCAGCCGACGCCGGTGGCCGGGGTGCCGGCCCGGATCACAGGGGCCGGAAGGTGCGGCCGTCCGCCGCGCAGGAGAGGACCTCGCCGGACTCGACCGTGTAGAACCAGGCGTGCAGCCGCAGCCGGCCGGAGTCCAGCCGCCGGGCGACGCAGGGGTAGGTCCGCAGATGGCCGAGCTGGGTGAGGACGTGCCGCTGCACGGCGGGCGTCAGTTCCTCGTCCGTGGACGGCGCGGGCGCGTCGTGCCCGGTGCGGTGCCCCGCCCTGGTGAGCCAGCGCCGTACCAGCGGCATGCTCCGGACGTCCTGCTCCCGCAACAGGCCCTGGACGGCACCGCAGTGCGAGTGCCCGCACACGACGATGTCGGGTACCTCCAGGGCCTCCAGGGCGAACTCCAGGCTGCCCCCGACGGCGCAGGCCGCCCGCGGCCGCCAGGGCGGGACGATGTTCCCGGCGGTGCGTACCTCGAACACGTCGCCGGGCCGGGCGCCGGTGATCAGCGAGGGGACCACCCGGGAGTCGGAACAGGTGATGAACAGCGCCTGGGGCCGCTGCCCCCGCGCGAGCGCCGCGTAGGCGTCCTGCTGGCCCGCGATCCGCGCGGGGAACTGCCGGGCGTGCTCGATGAGTGACTGCATGGTCGTACCTCGGTCTCTTCGATGCGGAACGGGTCTGCTTCGTCGAAGAGGGGTGCGCCGCGGTGGCCCTGACGCCCCGTGACGAGGGCGTCGGCCCCGCACCGGGTGTCCGTCCCGGGGCGTGCCGGAGCGGTGCCCCGGTGGCTCGGGGAGGGGCGGTGACCGGTGGCGCACCTGCCGGTCAGCAGCGGAACGACTGCAGGGTGCTCAGGGTCGGCGCCGGTGCGGCTCCGGGATTCCGGCTGTGTCTCGCGGTCCCGGCCGACGTGCCGGGCGGGGGGCCCGTCGCCTCGTCCGGGGCGCCGCCGCCGTGGCCCGTGTTCCCGTAGCCCGGGCCGGCGGGGGCCTGGGCGCCGAGCGGGGTCAGTCGCGAGGGATGGTTGCGCGGGTCGTACTCGTCGTGGTGGAGCCCGGCGCCGTCGGCGCGGACGACCACGGCCGCGGTGTGGGGGTTCCTGCTCTCGGTGGAGACGACGGCCGCCTCGGCCCGGGGCGCGTCGGGGGTGACGCACAGCGGAGTCACCACGTGCAGCAGCACCGCGCAGATCAGCAGAATGCCCGCTGACACACGTGAGATCACTGGCCGGACTCCTTGGATGTCAGTGCTGCGCCGGGCCGAACATTACCGTTCCTTTGCCTCGTTTTCCGGTTGATTACTGCGTTTTTTGCAGTATGTGGTGTTGTCAGCCTGGTTCGTCCGGTGTTCGGGTGCCACCGGTGGGCGTCCGTTCGCGGTACGGCCCGACGTCCTGGCGCTCCCGGCCGAGGGCGTGACGGGCCGTCCGGTCCGCCGGATCCCGGACTCTGCGTGAACACGGCGCGGGATTCTGCGATGATGTGCGCCGTAAAAGGCGACGGCGGAACGAGGAAGCCGGTGTGAATCCGGCGCGGTCCCGCCACTGTGATCGGCGAGCGGACCCCGAACGGACCACTGCCCGGATGCGGGTGGGAAGGCCGGGGCGAGCGGTGACCCGAGAGCCAGGAGACTCACGCGGTCGCCTCCTCGAGCTGACTGGGGCGGATTTCCCCAGAGGGGAGGGCTTGTCATGGTGCCCAGGGGGCCGGTGGACACCGGTCCGGTGCCGTGCCGGATCGTGGTGTGCCGGGACTGCTGCTGCGGCAGTCCCAAGGTGACCGGAGTCGACCACGCACGGCAGACCGCGCGTCTCGCGGAACAGGCGCCGGTGCGGATCTCCGACTGCCTGGACGTGTGCGACCAGGCGAACGTCGTCGTCGTGCAGCCGTCGGCCGAGGGACGGGCCGCGGGCGGGCGACCGGCCTGGTTCGGCCTGGTGAACGATCCGGCCGCGACCGAGGACGTGGCCGCGTGGGTGCGCGCGGGCGGCCCGGGGCTCGCCGAGATGCCGGAGATCCTCGGGCTGTACGCCTTCACCCCGCCACGGCGCGTCCGTTCCGGGCCGCTCCGTGACGCCGGCTGAGCCGTCGGGCCCCCCGCCGCACGAACGCGCCCGACGGACGCACGACCGCATCAGGCGCCTCGGTGCCGTCGGGCAGGCGCAGTCACGTACGACCGCTTCCGACTGACGTCCCACCACTTCCGCCGACCGTACCGACCGTTCCCCGGAGCGGCGCCGGCAACTCCTCCCCGGCGGTCCCGCGCGACGGCGCCCGGACCGCCCGGACCCGGCCGCCCTCCGATTCCCTACCGCGGTGAGAGGACCCACCCCCATGATGGGCATACGCCTGAAGTTCCTGCTGTCCGCGCTGGCGGCGGCCCTGCTGGTGTCCGGCTGCGGCGCTCCCGGTGCCCGGGAGGACGCCGCCCCTGCGGGTCCCGCCGCCGAGGGTTTCCCGGTGACGCTGACCAACTGCGGGGTGAGGACGACGTATCAGCGTCCGCCGCAGCGGGCGGTGTCGCTGAACCAGCACGCGACCGAGGTGATGCTGGCCCTCGGTCTGGAGAAGTCCATGGTGGGCACCGGTTACCTCGATGACCGGATCCTGCCGGAGTACCGTCCGGCCTACGACCGGATCGAGGTGCTGGCCGAGGAGTACCCCTCGTTCGAGACCCTCCTCGCGGCCGAACCGGACTTCGTCTACGGCGGGTTCGCCAGCACCTTCGACGAGAAGGAGGGGCGCGGCCGTGCGGCTCTGGCGAAGGCGGGGATCGACTCCTATCTGAACGTGGAGGAGTGTCCGTCCGGGCCGGTGACGATGGCCACGATGGATCAGGAGATCCGCAACGTGGCGAGGATCTTCGGTGTGCCGGAGCGTGCCGAGCGGGAGTTGGAGCGGCTGCACGCCGTGCTCGACGGGGTCGAGAGCCGGCTCTCCGGGGTGAGGCCGGTCAAGGTCTTCGTGTACGACAGCGGGGACAAGACGGCGTTCACGGCGGGCGGGGCCGGGGTCGGCAACGAGATGATCAGACGGGCCGGTGGGGTGAACCTCTTCGCCGATCTGGACAAGGCGTTCGGTGACGTGTCGTTCGAGCAGGTGGCCGAGCGGGCTCCGGAGGTGGTGGTGATCTACGACTACGGGGACCAGTCGGTCGAGGAGAAGAAGCGGTTCCTGCTGGCGAATCCGGCGCTGAAGGACGTGCCCGCGATCAGGGACAAGCGGTTCGCGGTGCTGCCGCTGTCGTCGACGGTCCTGGGTGTGCGGGTGCCGGCCGGCGTCGACTCCCTGGCCCGCCGGCTCCACCCGGACCGCTTCAAGTGACCGGCACGACGGACGTGGGCGCCGGTTCGAAGGAAACGGGCACGGACAGGACGGCGACCACCGGGCCGGCCTCGGGCGGCGCCGGCACCGGAGGCACGGCGACGGCGACCGCCGGCCAGGTGCACGACGCGGCGCCCCGGCGCCCGGGCCGGCGCGCGCCTGCCGTCCCCTACCCGGTCGTGCTCGCGGCGCTGGGCGCGCTGGTCCTCGTGGCGGCGACCTTCGGTACCGCCGTGGGCTCCATCGGCGTACCGGCCGGACAGGTGTGGGGCATCCTGCTGCACCGGGTGCATCCCGCACTGGCGGACCCCGACTGGACACAGGTCCGCGAGACCATCGTCGTCGAGGTCCGGCTGCCCCGTGTGCTGCTGTGCGCGGCGGTCGGAGCCGGCCTCGCCGTCTGCGGGACGGCGCTCCAGGCACTCGTGCGCAATCCGCTGGCGGACCCCATGCTGCTCGGGGTGTCGTCCGGCGCGTCCGTGGGCGCGGTGACGGTCGTCGTCTTCAACGTGAGTCTGTTCGGGGTGTTCTCGCTGCCCGTGGCGGCGTTCCTCGGCGCGCTGGCCGCACTCGTGGCCGTGTACTTCCTGGCGCGGTCCGGCGGGCGGATGACCACGGTGCGGCTGGTGCTGGCGGGGGTGGCCACGGCCGAGGTGCTGTCGGCGGTGGCGAGCTTCCTCGTCGTCACCTCGAACGACCCGCACAAGACCCAGTCGGCGCTGCGCTGGATGCTCGGCGGCATGGCGGGCACGACATGGGCGACGGTGTGGATCCCCGCCGGGGCCGTCCTGGCCGGCACGGCCGTGCTGCTCGGGGTGTGCCGCTCGCTGAACCTGCTGCTGGCGGGGGAGGAGGCGGCCGTCGCGCTCGGTCTGGACGTGCACCGCTTCCGCGCCTCGCTGTTCACCCTCGTCGCCCTGATGATCGGCACGATCGTCGCGGTGAGCGGGCAGATCGGCTTCGTCGGCCTGATCATGCCGCACGTGGTGCGGCTGCTGGTCGGCGCCGACCACCGGCGCGCCCTGCCCGCCGCCGCCCTGCTCGGCGCCGCCTTCCTCATCGCCGCAGACCTGGCCGCCCGTACTCTCATGAGTCCCGAGGAGATACCCGTGGGCATCCTCACCGCCCTCGTCGGAGGGCCGTTCTTCCTGTGGCTGATGCGCCGGAGGACGGCATGAGGGGGAACGGAGCCGTGGGCGCGCCGGGACGTCTGACCGTGGAGGACGTCTCGGTGGTCCTGGACGGCAGGACCCTGGTGGAGGGCGTGTCGCTGAGTGCGGCCCCCGGCGAGGTCGTCGGCCTCGTCGGCCCCAACGGCGCCGGGAAGTCGACCCTGTTGCGCACGGTCTACCGGACGCTGCGCCCCACGACGGGGCGGGTGCTGCTGGACGGGGAGGACGTACGGCGGATGCCCGGCAAGCGCCTGGCGCGCCGGCTGGCGGCCGTACTGCAGGAGTCCCCCGGGGAGTTCGAGCTCACCGTGTACGAGGTGGTGGCCATGGGCCGCACTCCGCACAAGCGGGCCTTCGAGGGGGACACCGCGGACGACCGCGCCGTCGTCATGGCCGCGCTGGCCGAACTCGGCGCCGCCGGGCTGGCTTCCGCGCCGTTCGGACGCCTGTCGGGCGGAGAGAAGCAGCGGGTGCTGATCGCCCGGGCCGTGGCCCAGCGCGCGGGGTCGATGGTCCTGGACGAGCCGACCAACCACCTGGACCTGCGCCACCAACTCGACGCCCTCCGGCTGGTCCGACGCCTGGGCGTCACCGCCGTCGTCGCCCTCCACGACCTCAACCTGGCGGCGGCGTTCTGCGACCGGATCTGTGTGATGGCCGGCGGCCGCCTCGTCGCCCTGGGCACTCCCGGGGAGGTGCTGACCCCCGCCCTCCTGGCCGAGGTCTACCGCGTGGAGGCGGACGTGGCCGAGCACCCCCGGACCGGCGTACCGCACGTCACCCTGCTCGCCGGTTCCGAACAGCCGCTTGCGGAGCGGTGAGTCAGGGCCGACCGGGGCCGGTACGGCGCTCGCAGGAGGTCTCGCACGGTGGTGGGTGCGGGACGGGTGGGGACGGGGTGGGCCGGGAGACGGAGAGCCGGCCCCCCGCCCCTGCCGGCCGTGCCGCGGGGGAGGCGGGGATGCGAGGGTGCGGGCAGTACGGTGCGGACGGGCCGGCCCCGCCGGAATCCCGTGCGGGCCGCCTCAGCCGTCCACCGGGAGACCCCGGGCTTCCTTGATGCGCTTCATGATGATCTGGGAGTTGACCTCGGTCACGCCGGACAGCGCCGTCAGCTTCTCGATCCACAGCCGTTCGTAGGCACGGAGATCGCTCACCGCGATCCGCAGCAGGCACCCCGGGCTGCCGAACAGGCGGTGCGCCTCGATGACGTCCGGGATGTCCTGCAGGGCCGCCTCGAAGGACTCGACCGCCTCGCGGTCGCGCGCCACCTCGATGGAGACCAGCACCTCGAAGCCCCGGTCTACCGCATCGGGGTCGATCACCGCCCGGTATCCCTGGATCACGCCGTCCTGCTCCAGTTGCCGCACGCGGCGCATGCAGGGCGACGGGGTGAGGCCGACGCGCTGCGCAAGCTCCTGGTTGCTCAGCCGGCCGTCGTTCTGGAGCTCACGCAAGATTGCCCTGTCGATGTCGTCCATGACGCAATTATCCACCATGGATCCCGGACCTCCAGGGGTGAAGTGGCGATCAAATTGCGCACCATAACTCCTATGATTGCGTCGACTGCTCCGGTCACCCCCGGAGTCAGCCATGGGGCGCTGCCCGGCCGGAGTCATGAGCGACGCCGGGCCGCGTGCCCCGTCGGGACAGCCGCCTCACTGCGGCACGACACGGCACGAAGGAGGACGGGCACCGTGGGACGCATGGTCGTCATCAGCACCGGAGGGACGATAGCCAGTCGCTGGCAGGGTTCCGGTTTCGCCGCCGACGCGAACGGCGGAGAGGTCATGGCCACCGCTCCGCTGCCGGAGGGTGTCAGCGTCGAGGTCGTGGACCTCTTCAGTGTGAACAGCCCCCGGCTCACCACCCACCACCAGCTGACCCTCCTCCGCACGGTCCACGAGGTGCTCGCGGACCCCGGCGTCGACGGAATCGTCGTCACCCACGGCACCGACACCCTCGAGGAGTCCGCCTTCCTCGTGGACCTCCACCACGACGACCCGCGACCGGTGGTCTTCACCGGCGCGCAGCTCCCGCTCGGGGCGACGGACGGCGACGGTCCCGGCAATCTCCACGACGCCCTGCTGACCGCCGCGACGACCCGCGGCCTGGGCGTCGTGATCGCCTTCGACGGCAAGGTGCACCCGGCCCGGGGCACGGTCAAGACGCAGACCCTCGCCCCCGACGCCTTCGCCGACCCCTCCGGCGCCCGCCTCGGGAGCATCGGCTTCGGCCGGGTGTCCGTACTGCGCCGGCCGCATCGCCCAGCCCCGCTCGCGCTGCCCGCCGTCCCGGAGACGGCACCCCGCGTCGACATGGTCATGCACCACTGCGACGCCGACGCCCTGCTGTTCAACGCCGCACTGGACGCGGGGGCCCAGGGCGTCGTCCTGGTGGCCACCGGGGCCGGGAACGCGACCCCGGAGATCGCGGAGACCGTCGCCGCCGCCACCTCCCGCGGCGTGCTCGTCGCCCTGACCACCCGGGTCCAGGCCGGCCCGGTCACCGAGATCTACACGCACGGCGGCGCCGTCGACCTGGTGGCCGCAGGCGCCGTGCCGACCGGCACGCTCCGCGCCGGGCAGGCCCGGATCGCCGTGCTGAGCGCGCTGCTCGCCACCGCGGACCCCCAGGAGCGGGGCCGGGTGCTGCGCCACGCGCTCGGTGAACCGGCGGCCGCGGACGCCCGGACCGCGGACCTGGCGCGGGTGTAGCCCCGCTCCCGCCGCATCCCGCCCCTCCCTCGCCCCCTCCCCGCGCAGTCACCCGACACGAAGGTCCCCAGCGCCATGCCCACGCACGACCAGGCCCAGCCCGACGACCAGCGCGACGAGGCCCCCGCCGCGTTCCGCCGCGAGCACGATCTGCTCGGCGACCGCGACGTCCCCGCGGACGCCTACTACGGCATCCACACCCTGCGTGCAGTCGAGAACTTCCCCATCACCGGCACCGCCGTCTCGGCCTACCCGGACCTCGTCACCGCCCTCGCCTCCGTCAAGCAGGCCGCGGCGCTCGCCAACGGTGAACTCGGGCTCCTGGAAGCCGACAAGGCGGACGCGATCGTGGCGGCGTGCGAGGAGATACGGGCCGGGAAACTCCACCGCGAGTTCGTCGTCGACGTGATCCAGGGCGGTGCGGGCACCTCGACGAACATGAACGCCAACGAGGTCGTCGCCAACCGGGCCCTGGAGCTCCTCGGCCTCCGCAAGGGCGAGTACGCCCGGCTGCACCCGCTGGAGGACGTCAACGCCGGCCAGAGCACCAACGACGTCTACCCCACCGCCGTGAAGATCGCACTCGACCTCGCCGCCCAGCGGCTGCTGGACGCCATGGAGGTGCTGCGCGGAGCCTTCGACGCGAAGGCGGTGGAGTTCGCGGACGTCCTCAAGATGGGCCGTACGCAGCTCCAGGACGCGGTCCCGATGACCCTGGGCCAGGAGTTCGCGACGTACGCCGTCATGCTCGGCGAGGACCACAAACGGCTCACCGAGGCCCGTGAGCTCATCCGGGAGATCAACCTCGGCGGCACGGCGATCGGTACCGGGCTCAACGCCCACCCACGGTACGCGGCGCTGGCGGCCCGGAACCTGCGGACCATCACCGGCCTGCCGCTGACCGTCGCCGAGGACCTCGTCGAGGCCACCCAGGACGCCGGCGCGTTCGTCCAGCTGTCCGGCGTCCTCAAGCGGATCGCCGTCAAGCTCTCCAAGACCTGCAACGACCTGCGGCTGCTGTCCTGCGGCCCGCGCGCCGGCTTCGCCGAGATCAACCTGCCGCCGGTGCAGGCGGGTTCGAGCATCATGCCCGGCAAGGTGAACCCCGTTGTCCCCGAGGTCGTCAACCAGATCGCCTTCGAGGTCATCGGGAACGACATGGCGGTGACCATGGCGGCCGAGGCGGGGCAGCTCCAGCTCAACGCCTTCGAACCCCTGATCGCCCACAGTCTGCTCAAGAGCCTGACCCATCTGCGGGCCGGCTGTCTGACGCTCGCCGAGCGCTGTGTCACGGGCATCACCGCCAACCGGGACCACCTCGCCGCCCTCGTCACCCGCTCCATCGGCCTGGCGACCGCGCTCAACCCGCACATCGGCTACGAACAGGCCACCGCCGTCGCCCAGGAGGCGCTGAGCTCCGGCCGCAGCGTCCACGAACTCGTCCTCGCCAAGGGCCTGCTGACGGAGGAGCAGCTCCGGCTGGTCCTGCTCCCGGACAACCTGGCCCGCCCGCACGACCGTCAGCCCGTCCGGGACGCCTTCGCCTAGAGGCCGCTCCGATCGCGGCGGCCGTGGGCGCGGTCGCACGCGGGGATGCCGTACCGGCCGCTGGGACGCGGGCCGGTACGGCTCGCGCCGCTCCCGCCTGGCGCCGGAGTGCGGGACGGGAGGCCGGACAGCCGTCCCGGAAGGGCCGGACCGCGGGCGGGGCGGTGGACGGACCGGTGGCGGGGGACCGGCCCCGGCTCCGCGTCAGTCGCCTCGCCAGATGTTGTCGAACGCGGCCTGCTCGACGGAGCGACGCTGCCGGATGGCCGCCAACTGCGTCAGCGCGTCGAGCACGGCCCCGATTACGGTGTCCACGTCGTCGGACACGCCCGGGAGGCCACCGGAGCCCTCCCGGAGGCCACCCGTCCCGTTCCCGTCCCCCGCCCTGTCGCCGCCGTTCCCGTTTCCGCTCTCGCCCTCGCCCCCGGTCCCGTTTCGGCCCGTTTCGGGGTTTTCCGGGTTCTCGCGGTACTCGGGGTCGTCGGGGTACTCGGGTTGCTCGCGGTCCGGCCCGTCCTCGCCGCCGTCCGCGCCCTCGTCACGGATCCCGACGGCCGACGCCAGAGCGGCCAGGACCGGCTCGTCCGAGGCCAGACGTTCCGCCGCCGCCCGCCGGTCCGCCGAATCGGCCGGCGCGTCGCGGCCGGCCCGGAAGCGCAGCCCGCGGCGGCGTGGCCGGCCGAACAGCCCCTCCGCCTCGAGCGCGGCCAGATACGCGGCGGACAGGCCTCTGCCCCGTCGCCAGAGCCAGTCGCCGACGAGCTCGTACGGTGCCTCGCGCACCAGCGACGACACGGCCCGGTCCAGCAGCGGATCGTCCGTGGCGGGGCCGAGGCCGGGCACGATGCGATCGCCGTCCAGGGTGACGGCCTCGGCGGCGAGCAGGTCGACGACCTCCGCTCCCGCGAGCGCGAGCGACAGATCGCCCTGCGCGACGGGGCGGCTGGGCGCCACGTCCATGGCGATGATCATCAGGTCCCGTGCAGTGGTCATGGGTCACGTCCGCCTCGAGAGGGTGCGGGGGAAGCGTCGCGGCCGGCGCCGTCACCGGCTCGCGCGCGGAGCGGGCCCGTGGGTCCCCGGGGGTGGCTGGGTCGGCGCATCGCCGAGGGCCGGCCCGTCAGCCCGCGGTGAGCACCATGCGGAAGCGCGCGCTGCCCGACAGCATCTTCCGGTACGCCTCGTCGGCCCGGCTCAGCGGCAGGGTCTCGACCACCGGGCGGATCCCGTGCAGGGCGCTGAACTCCATGGTGTCCTGCACGTCCTGTGCGGTGCCGGACGGGTGGCCTCGGACGACCCGGCCGCTCATCAGCAGCTGCACCGGGTTGATCCCCAGGGCATCGGGATCGGCGCCGACCACCACCAGTTCACCGCGCGGCGACAGCCCGTCCACGGTGGCCGTGATGGCGGCGGAGTTGGAGGCCGTGGCGAGGACGGCCCTGGCACCGCCGAGCGACTGCAAGGCGTCCGCGACGGAGGTGCCGGCCGTGCTGTCGACGTAGTGGTGGGCGCCGAGCTGTTTGGAGAAGTCGGCCTTGTCGGCGCCGCGGGCGATGGCCACGGTCTCGAAACCCATCGCGACCGCGTACTTCACCGCGAGGTGGCCGAGACCGCCGATGCCGAGCACGGCGACCAGGTCTCCCGGCCGGGCGGAACTGCGTCGCAGACCGTTGTAGGTGGTCACTCCCGCACAGGCCATCGGCCCCGCGTCGGCCGCCGTCAGCGAGTCGGGGATCCGGGCCAGGGCGTCGACCGGCGCGATGACGGACTCCGCGAAGCCTCCGTCGTATGCCCAGCCGGGAACCTTGAGGTTCTCGCACACGATGAAGTCGCCCTGCCGGCAGGGGGTGCAGTGGCCGCAGCTGCCGCCGAACCAGCCCACGGCGACCCTGTCGCCGATCTGCAGGCCCCAGTCCTCGATGCCCTCGCCCAGCGCGTCGACGCGTCCTGCGATCTCATGACCGGGGACCACCGGGAACGTGACGCCCGGCAGCCCGGCCGTCACGAAGAAGGCGTCGCTGTGGCAGATGCCGCAGGCCTCCACGGCGACCCGGACATGACGGGGGCCGGGCTGCGGCACCTCACGCTCGACGATCTCGAACGGACCGCCGGCGACGGCGACCTGCGCGACTCGGTACGTACTCATCCGGATCTCTCCCAGGACAGCTCGGACGGCCCCCGCAATCCAGCAGACCAGTTCCGGCACGATCCCGCGCGCCGAGGGCGGGACGGGAAGGGACCGGTCGGGACCGGTCGGGACCGGTCAAAGGGCTGGGGCGGAGGGCCGGGCCGACGTTCCACCCTTCCGTAAAGGGGCTCTCGCGTGCGAACGCCGTGATCCGTAGCGCATCGGCCTGAATGCGACGTACTGGGATTCAGGCCGGAGAGTGCGGATCGAGGGGGAGCAGGACCCTGATGCTCTTCCCCTCGCGCAGCGGGACGATGTCGATGCGCGTGGCGAGCCGTTGGACGAGAGGCCAGCCGTAGCCGCCCACGGGGAACGTCTGCCCCTCCGGGCGGGGTCGCGCGACCGGCGCGGCGGGGTCGCGGTCCCGCACCGTCAGCTCCAGCCCCTCGTCGGTCACCCGTGCCGCGAAGCCGGTGACCCCGCCTCCGTGCCGGATCGCGTTGGTCACCAGCTCCGAGGTGACCAGCAGCGCGTCCGTCAGCACCACGGCCGGCGGCCGGGGTTGGGGCGCGTCCCGGAAATGGTCCTCCAGCAGCCGTTCGACCCGGTCGCGGGCGGCGGCCGCGCTCGTCGGCACCGACGGCCGCGAAGGTCGGTGCCGTTCTCCGGCCACGTCGCCTGACAGCATGTTCACCCCCGCGCAATTCTTCGTTCGCGAACGCCGCTTACCCAGAAGGATGCCTTCTTCACCCGCGGGCCGAAGGGTGTTCGCGCGGTGTCGTCCGCTTCGGGCGGTTCCCCGAGGCCGTGCTGCCGGTCCCGTCGATGGCCTCGGGGAACGGAGCGGCGCGGCCCCCGACGGGGGACCGCGCCGCTCCGGCGTCGCACGTGGGCTGTGGGACCGTCCTCCATGGAACCGCCCGGACCGGCGGGCCCGCGGGCACGCGGCTCGTGTGATGGCGTGGATCCCCGCGACGTGCGGATCTCACGACGCGCTGACGGATCTCACGGACGTACGGACCCTGCGGTCGTACGGACCTCACGGATGAAGGGTCGCCGAGCGCTGCGGTGGAACCCGCCGGGCTGGGACCCTCCGCTGCGGGACGGGGGCGACGTCGGGAACGCGGGGCGCCGCGGCCAGCAGCTCCGTGAGCAGTGCACGGCCCGCCAGCATGGCCTGTCGCAGGCTCTCCACGTCCGCCTTCCCCGCCGCCGCGCGCCCCGAGGCGGCGCGCAGTCGGCCGGCGGCCTCGGCGTGACCGGGGAAGAGGGTGTGCAGGGCACGTGCCCGCAGTTCGTGCGAGGCGGTGGGGAGGCCGCGCGCGGTGGCCACCGTGTCCAGCAGTTCATGGGCCATGATGGTCGCCTCCCCGGGCGACTCCACGAACCGGCCTGAGATCACGGTCCATCGGGCCAGGTACTGCTCGGCCTCACTCCGGCTCATCGGCTTGAGCCGCGGCGTGACGAGCCGGCGACGGAAGCGTCCGGGATGTGCGCGCCGAACGGGCCGTGCCATGACGAGTGCGAGGATCATGACGGCCGCCACCCCGAGGATGGCCAGCGCAGTGATCGACATGATTTCCTCCTCTGCGGGGATCTGCTTTACGGGGATCTGTCGGTAAGGCTTTCATCTCTCTCGGTGACCATGTGCTACTGAGCGTTACCAGTGTGGCTGTGGGTAAACCTCGTCTTCACGACGGGTGTTCGGCGAATCGGCAGGCTCGGCCTCGAGGCGGAGCACGCGCAGGCTTCGACTGCGGGACACCCGGAGGCGCGACACCCGGGGGCGGGAGGGGCGCCTGGGAGGCCGCGGAGCGCCCCGCGAGCCAGGTGCGCCCCGGGGCCCGGAGACCGTGGAGCGCCCGGAAACCACGTGGTACCCAGGGGAGACGACGGGTTGTGTCCGCGCACCGCGGGAGCGCCGCGGGGACGGCTCACCCGGGCCGTACGTCGTGCCTCATGCCAGCGAGATCAGCACGCTCACGCGCTTTCCCCCATGTGCCTCCGGGGTGATCGTGATGCTCCGCGCCAGCCTGCGGATCACGCGCCAGCCGTGCCCCCCGACGCGGAGTCTGCCGCTGCCGTCCCGGGAGGAGGCGAACTCCGGGAGCCGGTCGCTGCGGTCGCCGACGCTCACGCGGCAGCCCTGGTCGGTCATCTCGACGTCGAAGCTCGTCAGGCCGCCGCCGTGCCGGAGGGCGTTGGTCACGAGCTCGGACGTCACGAGGATGGCATCGCCGACCACGTGCGTGTCGTCGGGAATCCCGCCGGCGGGCATCAGCCACTCCCGCAGCAACGCCTCCACCCGGGTGCGCGCCTGTGAGGGGGTGCGCGGCACCACGGCTTCCGGGCGGTTCGTCCCGGTCAGTTCATCAGCAGACATCCTCCACCGCTCCTTGCGTACGCGACGGAACGTACGTGTTCTTCGTCTGACCGCGGGTGCATGGCGCAAACCTCGCCCAGGCCCTGCCCGCGGCCGTCCCGGACGCCGCCCCGGCACGCTCCAGGCCGCCTCCCGACCCGCTCGCGCGGGAACGGCGAAAGGCGCCCCGCCGACCGGCCGGGAGCAGGCGGGGCACCGGCCGCTTCCGGCAGCGTGGTCCCACGCGGTCCCCGAGCGGGACCGCCGTGCATCCGCCGTCCCTCCCCGAGCGGAAGCAGCCCGCAGGGGGCAAGGTGACAGGGGTGGGCCGGCCGGGGGTCGGCGGGGGAACGCCGCCCCGCGGGAACGGGAGGTTTGCATGAGCGGACAGGGCGACGGTCGGAACACGGAGGGCCCGCGCTGCCTCGTGACCGGTGCGACCGGCTACGTCGGCGGCAGGCTCGTGCCCGAGTTGCTGGACGCCGGTTTCCGGGTCCGCTGCATGGCCCGCTCGCCGGAGAAGCTGCGCGACCACCCCTGGGCGGGGCGGGTGGAGGCGGTACGGGGCGACGTCACCGACCCGGACTCGCTCGGAGAGGCGCTGCGCGACGTGGACGTCGCCTACTACCTCGTGCATGGGCTGCGCTCCGGGCCGTCCTTCGAGGACGCCGACCGCAAGGCGGCCGGCGCGTTCGCCGACCGGGCGGGTGGGGCGGGCGTGGGGCGCATCGTCTATCTGGGCGGGCTGACGCCCGCGGAGGTGCCCGGCCACGAGCTCTCGCCGCACCTGCGCTCCCGCGCCGAGGTGGGCGAGATCTTCCTCCGCTCATCCGTGCCCGCGACGGTGCTGCGTGCCGCGGTCGTCATCGGCTCCGGCTCGGCCAGCTTCGAGATGCTCCGCTACCTGACCGAGCGGCTGCCCGTCATGGTCACCCCCAGCTGGGTGAGCACCCGCGTCCAGCCGATCGCCGTCCGTGACGTGCTGCGCTACCTCGTGGGCAGCGCCCGGATGCCGGCGGACGTGAACCGGTCCTTCGACATCGGCGGGCCGGACGTGATGACGTACGAGCGGATGATGCGGCGCTACGCCGAGGTGGCCGGGCTGCCGAGGCGCCTGATCCTGGGCGTGCCGATGCTGACGCCCAGGCTGTCCAGTCTGTGGATCGGCCTGGTCACACCGGTGCCGCCCGCCCTCGCCCGGCCCCTCGCCGAATCGCTGCGCCACGAGGTGGTCTGCCGCGAGCACGACATCGCCCGCCACGTCCCCGATCCGCCCGGCACTCCCCTCGGCTTCGACCGGGCCCTGGAGCTGGCGCTCCAGCGGGTGCGCGACGCGCAGGTCACCACCCGCTGGTCCTCCGCCGCGCTGCCCGGTGCTCCGAGCGACCCGCTGCCGACGGACCCGGACTGGGCCGGGGGCAGTCTCTACACCGACCGGCGCGGGCTCGACGTCGACGCCTCGCCGCAGGCCCTGTGGCGGGTCATCGAGGGGATCGGCGGTGACAACGGCTGGTACTCCTTCCCGCTCGCCTGGGCGGTACGGGGCTGGCTCGACCGGCTCGTCGGCGGCGTGGGGCTCCGCCGCGGCCGGCGGGACGCCGCACGGCTGAGGGTCGGAGACTCGCTGGACTTCTGGCGGGTCGAGGAGATCGAACCGGGCCGGATGCTGCGGCTGCGGGCCGAGATGAGGCTGCCGGGTCTCGCGTGGCTGGAGATGCACGCCGAACGCGGCGAGGGGGGCCGCAGCCGCTACCGGCAGCGGGCCCTGTTCCATCCGCACGGACTGCTCGGGCACGTGTACTGGTGGGCCGTCTCCCCTTTCCACGCCGTCGTGTTCGGAGGCATGGCACGCAACATCGCCCGGGCGGCAGCGAAGGCCGGATCCGACGGCGCCGACGGCACCGGGCCCGCTTCGGACAGCACCCCCTCGGCCCGTGTCCGCTGACCGCCGCCCGGCCCGTGCGGCACGGCGGGACCTCCTCGCGGCCTCCGGGACGTCCGGGGCCTTTCGGTGTCTTCGTGTGGCCTCCGGGACGTCCGGGGCCTTCCGGCGACTTCGCGCGACGCGCCGAACGCCGTGCATCCGGCAGGCGCACGCCTGCGGAAGAACCGTACGGGAGCATCCCGCGGCCCGTGAGCCGGTCCCCGGGACCAGCGCCCCGGACGGCCCGCCCCACGGACGTCCCGAGGGACGCGCCGACCGGGCCGGCCGGCGCCCCCACCCCGGACGGCCGGTCCTCACGGGCCGTCGACCCGCACCGGACCGTCCCAGCCGTCCCAGTCGTCCCAGCCTGGAGTCCCATGAGTACCGCGGTCGTCCTGTACACCTCCGACCTGCGTCTGCACGACCACCCGCCGCTGCGCTCCGCACTCGCGGCGGCGGACCGGGTGGTGCCGCTGTTCGTACGGGACGACCGCGTCGAGGCCGCGGGATTCGCGCCCCCCAACCGGCGCGCGTTCCTCGCCGACTGCCTCACCGACCTCGACGAAGGACTGCGCGAGCGGGGCGGGAGGCTCATCGTCCGCTCCGGTGACGTCGTCGAGGAGGTCCGTGCGGTCGCGCGGGAGGCGGACGCCGGTGAAGTGCACATGGCGGCCGGTGTCAGCGGCTACGCCCACGCACGCGAGGAACGGCTGCGCACCGCGCTGGCGGAGGACCGCCGTACGCTGCGCGTCCACGACGCGGTCGTCACCGCCCTCGCCCCCGGGGCGGTCGTCCCGTCCGGCGGGGACCACTTCGCCGTGTTCACCCCGTACCACCGCCGCTGGTCGCAGCGGGAGATCCGGGGCGTGCTCGCGGCGCCGCGCACCGTCCCGGTGCCCGACGGGATCCGCTCCGAGCCGGTGCCCTGCCGCGCGGACGCCGAGAAGGCCGGGGGAGTGTCGGAAGGGCTCGCTCACGGTGGCGAACGCGAGGCGCGCAAGCGGCTGAACGCCTGGGCGCGCGGCGGTCTCTCCCAATACGACGAGCGCCACGACGACCTCGCGGGCGACGCGACCTCCCGGCTCTCGCCCCATCTGCACTTCGGCACCCTCTCCCCGGCCGAGGCCGTCCACCGGGCCCGGGCGGCCGGCGGGCCCGGCGCCGAGGCCTTCGTACGACAGGTGTGCTGGCGCGACTTCCACCACCAGGTGCTCGCCGCCCGGCAGGACGCGGCCGTCGCCGACTACCGGCCCCGGCACGACCGCTGGCGCTCCGGGAAGGAGGCCGAGGCCGACGTCGAGGCGTGGAAGAACGGCCGCACCGGATACCCGGTCGTCGATGCCGCGATGCGCCAGCTCCGCCACGAAGGCTGGATGCACAACCGCGGCAGGCTGCTGGCCGCGAGCTTCCTCACCAAGACGCTGTACGTCGACTGGCGCGTCGGCGCCCGGTACTTCCTGGAGCTGCTGGTCGACGGCGATCTCGCGAACAACCAGCTCAACTGGCAGTGGGTGGCGGGCACCGGCACGGACACCCGGCCGAACCGAGTGCTCAACCCCGTCCGCCAGGCCCACCGTTACGACCCGGACGGCACCTATGTGCGCCGCTGGGTGCCGGAACTGGCGGACATCGGCGGGCCCGCCGTGCACGAACCCTGGAAACTGCCCGACGCCGACCGCGCCCGGCTGGACTACCCCGGCCCGATCGTGGCGCTCGGCGACGGACTGACCCGGTTCAAGGAGGGCCGCGGCAGCGGCTGACCACACGCGCGAGCGCCACGCACGGCCGTTACGCCCCGGCGACGCGGCGAGAGGTACCGCAGCCGCCCTGGAGTAACGGACCTCCGGGGCCGCACACCGGAACCGAGTCCGCACACCGGCACCCACCACCCACCGCCCACCACCCACCGATCACCACGCACCGAGGACGGTGACAGCGATGAAGAGGCCCCACGGGACGCACACGGACGTGATCGTCGTGGGCGCCGGCCTGGCCGGTCTCACCTGCGCCCTCGACCTGACCGCGGCGGGCCTCTCGGTGGCCGTGCTGGAGGCCTCCGACGCGGTCGGCGGCCGGATGCGCACCGACCGCCACCGGGGCTTCCTGCTGGACCGCGGCTTCCAGGTGTTCAACACCTCCTACCCCCAGGTCAAGCGGCGGCTGCGGCTGGCGGACCTGCGGCTGCGGCCCTTCACCCCCGGCGTCCTGGTGCACACGCCGAGGGGCAGGGTCCGGTTCGGCGATCCGACCCGCCGGCCCCGCGACGCCGCCGCCCTCGTCACCGGCCGCCACGTCCCGGCACGCGACCTGCTGGCCCTCGGCGCCCTGACGGCCCGTGACACCCTGCTGCCACCGCGTGTGCTCAAGGGTCTCCCCGAGTACACGACGCTCACCGAGCTCTCCCGGGCCGGGGTGTCCGAGGAGGTCGTGGACGGTCTCGTGCGCCCGTTCCTCGCCGGCGTGTTCCTGGAGGACGAACTGCGCACGACCAGCAGGATGTTCCACCTGGTCTGGCGCAGTTTCGTCCGAGGCAGCATGACGCTGCCCGCCGCCGGTGTCGGGACCGTCCCCGCCCAGCTCGCCGGCGGGCTGCCGGTGGGCACCGTGGAGACGGGGACGCCGGTGTCGGGTGTCGACGGCGGCGGTGTCACGCTCGCCGACGGATCGGTGCGTACCGCACCCTCCGTGGTGGTCGCCACCGACGCCGCCACCGCCTCGGCCCTCGTCCCGCATCTGGACCCGCCCCGCACCCGCACGGTGACGACGTACCACCACGCGGCGGCCGCCCCGCCGCTGCGGGAACCGACGCTGCTGCTCGACGCGGAGCGCCGCTTCCTCAACACCGCGGTCCTGTCCGAGGTCGTGCCGGGCTACGCGTCCGACGGCCGCGCGCTCGTCTCGACCTCGGTGCTCGGCGCCGACGCCCCCGGCCGCGAGGAATCGCTGCGCGACGTGCTCGCCGAGGTGTACGGGACGGAGACCGGCGGCTGGGAGCTCCTCGCGGCCCGCACCGTGCGGGGCGCCCTCCCCGCCATGGACCCGCCGTGGCCGCTGAGCCGCACCACGAGGATCGCCGACGGGCTGCACGTCTGCGGCGACCATCGGGCCACGGGTTCGGTCCAGGGCGCCATGGCCTCCGGGACCCGCGCGGCCCGCGAAGTACTGGCCGGGCGGGCACGGTGAACGGCCGCCCGGGCCGCGACGGCCACCCGTCCACCGCGGCGGCAGGCCGCGCCAGGCGCCGTACCATGGGCCTGGTGAAGGCCGACAGTGCCCCGGAGGGCCCGGCGGAGGACGGCGTCACCGCCGCGCTCAGCACCGGCGCGGTCGCCCGCAGGCTCGGTGTCGCGCCCACGACCCTCCGGTCCTGGGAACGGCGCTACGCGATCGGCCCCGCCACGCGCGAGGACGGCAGGCACCGCCGCTGGACGCCCGAGGACATCGCCCGGCTCGAGGAGATGTGCCGGCTCACCGCGCAAGGCGTCCCGCCCGCCGAGGCCGCCCGTGCGGCGATGAGCACCCCCGCGACGACGCTGCGCCGGGGGCCGGCCGCGCAGACCGGGCAGCACGACGTCCGACCCTCGCACACGCCGGGCGGACCCAACGCCCTGCCCCTCGGGGACGTGCGGCAGGAATGCCGGGGGCTGGCGCGCGCCGCCGTCCGTCTCGACGCCCCCGCCGTCGACGCCCTGCTGGACGCCGTGCTCGCCGAGCACGGTCTCGTCGTCGCCTGGGAGGAGGTCATCGCCCCGACCCTGCACGCCGTGGGGCGCAAGTGGGCGACGTCCGGCGAGCGTTACGTCGAGGTCGAGCACCTGCTGTCCTGGCACGTGTCGTCGGCGCTGCGCCGGGTACGGCCCGCGGTGGAACGGCCCGACGCGCCGCCCGTGCTGCTCGCCTGCGTACCCGGCGAGCAGCACAGCCTTCCCGTCGAGGCGCTGGCCGCCGCGCTCGGGGAACGGGGTGTGCCCGCCAGGATGTTCGGGCCCGCACTGCCCGCGGACGCGCTCCACGAGGCCGTACGACGACTCGGCCCCGCCGCCGTGGTGCTCTGGGCCCAGTCCCGGTCCACCGCCGACCGCTCACTGGTGCGGATCGTCTCCGGCATCCACTGGGGCGTGAAGGGCGCGCGGAAGCGCCCCTCCGTGCTCCTCGCCGGACCCGGCTGGGCGGGCGGCGCGTACCCGGGGACCCTGCGGCTGCACGGTCTGGGTTCCGCGGTGGACGTCGTCGAGGCACTGTTCCCGCGCTGACAGGAGCGCCCATGTCCCGTCGTGCACAACGCCCGTCCCGTACGCCCCGTACGCACCTGCTCTTCGGGGACCAGCTCGGTCCCCGCTTCACCGAGCCCGGCGCGGACGGACCCGACGAGGACGCGCCGATCGTCATGATCGAGTCCCGCGCCGTGTTCCGCCGGCGGAGCTTCCACCGCGCCAAGGCCCACCTCGTGCTCTCGGCCATGCGCCACCGCGCCGCCGAACTCGGCGACCGGGTCCGGTACGTGAAAGCCGACACCTACCGGGAGGGGCTGGCCCGCGTCGCGGGGAGGAGCCGTACGACGGTCCGTCACCCGACCTCGTACGCGGCCGCCCGGTTCGTCGCCGGGCTGCCGGACGTCGACGTGCTGCCCGCGCGCGGCTTCCTCGTGCCCCGCCAGGAATTCGCCGCCTGGGCGGCGGAGCGGCGGGGCGAGGCCCTGCGGCTGGAGGACTTCTACCGCTGGGTGCGCCGGCGCCACGACCTGCTGATGGACGGCGGCGAACCGGCAGGCGGCCGCTGGAACTTCGACCGGGACAACCGCGAACCGCCCCCGCGGGGCCGGCCGACCCTCGGCGCGCCTTCGCCGTGGACGGCACGGGAGGACGAGATCGACGAAGCGGTACGGCACGATCTGGACTCCTGGGAGCGCGCCGGTGACGTCTCCTTCGCCGGCCGCGACGGTCCCCGGCTCTTCCCCGCCTCCCGCGCCGAGGCCCTGGCCGCCCTCGACCGCTTCGCCGAGCACCGGCTGGCCGGCTTCGGGAGGTACGAGGACGCCGTCCTCGCCGACGACCCCTGGATGAGCCACAGCATGCTGTCCGCGCCGCTCAACCTCGGGCTGCTCGACCCCGCCGAGTGCGTGGAGCGCGCCGAACGGGGGTGGCGCGAAGGCGGGGTGCCGGTGGCGTCGGCCGAGGGATTCGTCCGCCAGATCGCAGGCTGGCGCGAGTACGTCTGGCACCTCTACTGGCACTTCGGCGAGGACTACCGGCGCCGCAACGTGCTGCGCCACCGGAGGTCGCTGCCGGACTGGTTCGCCGGGCTGGACGCGGACGCGGTCACCGCCCGCTGTCTGTCCACCGTGCTGGCACAGGTCCGGGACACCGGCTGGACGCACCACATCCCGCGGCTGATGATCCTCGGCAGCCGCGCCCTGCAGGACGGCTGGGACCCGGCGCAGGTCACCGACTGGTTCCACCGCAACTTCGTCGACGGCCACGACTGGGTCATGCTGCCCAACGTCGTCGGCATGTCCCAGTACGCCGACGGCGGGCTCATGACCACCAAGCCGTACACCTCGGGCGGCGCCTACATCAACCGGATGAGCGATCTGTGCGGCGGATGCGCCTACCGGCCCGCCGTGCGCGTCGGCGACAGGGCATGCCCGTACACCGCCGGATACTGGGCGTTCCTCCACCGGCACCGGGAGCGGCTGTCGCGCAACCACCGCATGGCCCGGCCCGTCGCCGGCCTCGACCGGCTCCCCGACCTCCCCGAACTCCTGGAGCAGGAGCGCCGGCGCGGGCGGTCGGCGCCCTGAGCCGCCGCGTCCCGCCGCCGGCGCGCCGCACGGCGCGGGGCGGAGGGCCGGCCGGCGGGTGGGCGGGCCGAGAGGCTCGTCCCGGGGGCCGGGGACGGCCGGTGCCCGGTGTCGCCAGGCACCGGGCCGTGAGCGGCCGCCGCCGAGGCGGGCCGAGGGGGACGTGAGGCAGCCCCGGTGCCGGTGAATGGGGCAATCGGGCGGAAGCGGGCGACCGTTCGCCCGTGTGCTGCCGCGGATCCCGCCCGGGCGTGGTCGACTGGTCGAAACCGGCCTCCCCGCCGGGCGCCACGCCGTGCCGGGCGCATCCGAACGCCGCACCTCCGCGGAAGGACGAGTGACAGCAGCCGACCGATGCGGAGGACCGCATGCACCGACCGGGGGCCCACGCACCGACCCCGACCGGGCCGAACCCCGGGACGGCCCCGTACCCGGGGACGGCTTCGACCCGTGAGACGGCTTCGAACTCCGGGGCGGCTCCGACCCGTGAGACGGACCCGAACCCCGGGACGGCTTCGAACCCCGGGACGGACCCCACCTGTGCGACGAACCCGAGTGGTGAGGCGGACGGGCCCTGCCGCGGTGCGGACGGGCCCTCCCGCGAGACCTCCTACGAGGCGGGGGACGCCGTCGCACCGGCCGCCGTGGACGCCGACGTACCCGCCGCGGTGGGACGGGAGCTGGACCTCCTGCTGAGGGAACGGGTGGTGGGTGCCGCCGTACTCGACGGCGACTTCGCTGCAGACCTGGCCGCGTCCGTGGCACGGTTCACCCTGGACGGGGGCGGACGGATGCGCTCCCGCTTCCTGTGGTGGGCGATGCGGGCCTGCGGCGGAGCGGCGCGGGAGACGCCCGCGGCGCTCCGCACGGCCGCGGCGCTGGAGCTGATCCAGACCTGTGCGCTCGTCCACGACGACGTGATGGACGGGTCGCCGCGTCGCCGGGGCGGGCCCTCGTTCCACGCCCGGCTGGCCGCCCGGTACCCCGGTGCCGCGTCCCCGGGCACCGCGGCGGCCCCCTTCGCGTCCTCGGCGGCGGTCCTGGCCGGCGATCTCGCACTCGCCTGGGCCGACGACATCGTCGCCGGGACGGACTTCGGCGGCGACGCCGCCCGCAACGGCGTGCTGGAGAACTGGCGGGCCATGCGCACCGAGATGGTCGCGGGCCAGTACCTGGACCTCCACGGGCAGGCGACCGGTTCCCGTTCCGCCGCCCGGGCGATCCGCACCGCCTGCCTCAAGACCGCGCTCTACTCGGTCGCCAGGCCCCTCTCCCTCGGTGCGGCGGTCGCGGGTGCCGACCCGCGGACGGTCCTCGACCTGTGCGCGGCGGGTCGGTACGCCGGCATCGCCTTCCAGCTCCGCGACGACATCGAGGGCGTGTTCGGCGACCCCCTCCTCACCGGCAAACCGTCGGGCGACGACATACGCTCCGGGAAGGTCACGTATCTCGTCGCGGTCGCACGGGCCCGGGCCGAGTCCCGCCGGGACCGCGTGGCACTGTCCGTCCTCGAAGCCGCCTTCGGGGACGCGGATCTGACGGAGGACCGGCTGCTGCGGGTGCGGGGGGTCCTCGCGGACACCGGTGCCCTGGAGGCCGTGGAGAAGCGGATCGGACGGCTGCTCGCGGCCGGCGAACGCCGGCTGGCCGCGGCCGCCCTGGAGCCGGCCCCGGCCCGTCGGCTGCGGGCACTGCTCGCCGCGGTGGCCGCCCCCACCAGTCCCACGGCCCGTCCGGCGCCCGCCGTGCCGCCGGGTTCGGCAGCGCAAGCGCCACCAGTCGGACGGCCCGTCCCCTCGGCCGGGGTCTGCTGCGCGGCGTCCGCCGCACAGCAGACCCCGGCCGAGGACGACGGCGTGATGCCTGACGCGGCCTCGTCGGCCTCGTCGGCCTCGTCCGCCGGGCCCGGGTCGCGCGGGGCGCCCGTGCCCGGCCGTCCGGCGCCGTCGGCCGCAGCCGTGAGGCCGTCCGCGGAAGCCCCCGTGACGTCCGCGCCCGCAGGGCCCGCGCACTCGGCGGCGGACTCTCCTGCGACGCCGACCGCCGCCGCGCCGGGGCCCGTTCCCGTCACACCCGCCGCCGCGCCCGCGAACCCCGTGACCCTCCCGCACCCGCCGGCCCGGCGCGTCCGACCGGGCGGTGGACCGGCCGCGCGGCAGCCGTCGGGTACGACAGCCGACAGGAGCAGCCGATGAGGACCGTCAGGGGCCGCACCGACCACGTCGTGGTGGTGGGGGCCGGGCTCGCGGGCCTGTCCGCCGCGCTGCACCTCCTCGGTGCGGGCCGCAGCGTCACCGTCGTCGAGCGCGACCCCCTGCCCGGGGGCCGCGCGGGCAGGATCGAGCGGGGCGGCTACCGCTTCGACACGGGACCGACCGTCGTGACCATGCCGGGCCTCCTCGCCGACGCCTTCGCGGCGGTCGGCGACACACTGGAGGAGAGGCTGGAACTCGTCCCGCTGCACCCGGCGTACCGGGCGGCGTTCGCCGACGGCAGCGTCCTGGACGTGCACACCCGGCCCGAGGCCATGGAGGCGGAGATCGAGCGCTTCGCCGGCGCGCGCGAGGCGGTCGGCTACCGGCGTCTGCGCGGCTGGCTGGAGAAGCTGTACCGGGTGCAGATGGGCCGGTTCATCGACGCCAACTTCGACTCGCCGCTGCAACTGCTCACCCCCGACCTCGCCCGTCTCGCCGCCCTCGGCGGCTTCGGCCGTCTCGACGCCCGGGTGGGGGGCTTCCTCCGGGACGAACGGCTGCGCCGCGTCTTCTCGTTCCAGTCCCTCTACGCCGGGGTCGCCCCGTCCCGGGCCCTCGCCGCCTACGCGGTCATCGCCTACATGGACACGGTCGCCGGGGTCCACTTCCCGAGGGGCGGGGTGCACGCCGTGCCCAGCGCCATGGCCGGTGCCGCGGCCGACGCGGGCGCGGCCTTCCTGTACGGGCGGACGGTCACGCGGCTGGAGCGCACCGGCGAACGCGTCACCGCCGTCGTGACCGACCGGGAGCGGCTGCCCTGTGACGCCGTCGTGCTCACGCCCGACCTGCCGGCCACCTACCGGCTCCTCGGCCGCGAGCCCCGGCGACCCCTCGCCCTGCGCCACTCGCCGTCCGCGGTCGTCCTGCACCTGGGCACCGACCGCACCTGGCCCGGACTGGCGCACCACACCATCTCGTTCGGCGCCGCCTGGAAGAGCACGTTCCGCGAACTGACGCGCACCGGGCGCCTGATGACGGACCCGTCCCTCCTCGTCACCCGGCCCACCGCCACCGACCCGGACCTGGCGCCGCCAGGCCGGCACGTCCACTACGTCCTGGCGCCCTGTCCCAACACCGACGTCGGCCCGGGCGCGGCGCGGTGGCAGGACCTCGGACCCCGCTACCGAGCCGCCCTCCTCGCCGAGCTCGATCGCCGCGGCCTCACCGGCATCGACGCCGCCATCGAGGAGGAGTGCCTGGTCACACCCGCTGACTGGACCCGTCAGGGCCACGCGGCGGGCACCCCGTTCTCCGTCGCGCACACCTTCGCCCAGACCGGACCGTTCCGGCCGCGCAACCTCGTGAACGGCATCGAGAACGCCGTCGTCGCGGGCTGCGGCACCACGCCCGGAGTCGGCGTGCCCACCGTTCTGATCTCGGGAAAGCTCGCCGCCGCCCGCATCACCGGTGCGCACCGGGCCGCCGAGGGAGCGCACCGTACCACCGGCGTGGCGCACCGTCCGCCCACCGCCGCGAACGTCCGCCGGGACACCGGCACCTCCCGGACCGGCACGGCCCCGCCCGACAGCCTCCGCACTCCGAAAGGCGGGACCGCATGACGCGCCGGGAACTCGACGCCGCCGGGATCACCGACCCCGATCTGCGCGCCGCCTACACCGACTGCCGTCGGCTCAACGCCCGCCACGGCCGGACGTACTTCCTCGCCACCCGGCTGCTGCCCGTCGAACGCCGTCCCGCCGTCCACGCGTTGTACGGTTTCGCCCGCTGGGCGGACGACATCGTGGACGATCTCGACAGCGACGCCACCACCGCCGAGCGCGCCGCCGCGCTGCGACGGCTGTCGGATCGGCTCGACTTGGGGCTGCGCGTCGGCCGCAGCCCGGAGCCCGTCGTCCACGCGCTCGCACACACCGCCCGCCGCTACGGCATCGACCACCGCCACTTCACCGACTTCCTGGCGTCGATGCGCAGCGACCTGGAGGTGACGGACTACGCCGACTACGGCGAACTCCGCCGCTACATGCACGGTTCCGCCGCCGTGATCGGGCTGCAGATGCTGCCCGTCCTCGGCACCGTCGTCCCGCGCGAGGAGGCGGCTCCGCACGCCGCCGCCCTCGGAGTCGCCTTCCAGCTGACCAACTTCCTGCGCGACGTCGGCGAGGACCTGGACCGCGGACGCGTCTACCTCCCCGCGGATCTGCTCGCCGCGCACGGCGTGGGCCGGGACCTGCTGCTCTGGAGCCGTGCCACGGGCCGGCGCGACCCCCGCATCACCGGGGCCCTCGGGGCCGCCGCCGCGCTCACTCGGAGCGTGTACCGGGAGGCGGCACCGGGACTGCCCATGCTGGACCCGGTGTCCAGGCCCTGCATCCGCACCGCGTTCGTCCTGTACGGGGGCATCCTGAAGGCGATCGCCGACGACGGGTACGCGTGCGTGCACCGGCGCGCCGTCGTCGCTCCGGCCCGTAGGGCGGCGGTCGCCCTCGACGGTCTCGTCAGGGTGGCCGCCGCCCGTCTCGCCGCACCGCGCCGTCCGGCGGGGCAGGTCGGGCCCGAACGGGCGCACCGGCACGAGGAGTTCGCACCGACCGTGGAGGAGACGACCGTATGACGCGCCCCACCACGCCCGGCACCGGCCCGCTCCGCGGCCGCCTGCCGCTGCGGCTGCGCCGCCCCGCCACCGTGTGGGAGCGCCAGCGCCCCACCTGGCGGGACGCCCGCCCGGCACTGATCGACAGCGCCCTCAAGCGCGCGCTCGCCCGCCCCTCGGGGAACTGGTACGTCCTCGGCGACACCCGCGCCGTCCGGCCGGGCGCCCCTTTCGGTCGGACCGTCGCCGGAGTCGAAGTGGTCGCCTGGAGGGACCCCGACGGACGCCTCGTCGCCGGACCCGGCGCGTGTCCCCACCTCGGCGCGCCCCTGCGCGACAGCCGTGTCCGGTGCGGAACGCTCATCTGCCACTGGCACGGACTCGCCCTGGACGGCGGGCCGTTCGCGGGCTGGGAGCCGTTCCCGGCATACGACGACGGTGTGCTCGCATGGGTCCGGCTGGACGAGGTCGGCGGCGAGGAGCCGCTGGAACGGCCGGTGCTGCCGGCACGGCCGCGGCCGGCGGCGTCGGTGGCCGCCGTCCACACCGGTGCGGGAGTCTGCGAGCCGGAGGACGTGGTGGCGAACCGCCTCGACCCCTGGCACGGCTCCTGGTTCCATCCGTACTCGTTCGTCGACCTCACGGTGGTCGACGCCCCGGGCCCCGGCACCGGTGAGGGCTCCGGCACGCCCGCCGGCACGGCGGGTGACGGCGACGCGTTCACGGTCGAGGTGTCGTTCAAGGTGGCGGGACGGGTCGTCGTCCCGGTCACCGCGGTCTTCACGGCCCCCGAACCTCGTACGGTGGTCATGCACATCACCGGTGGTGAAGGGGAGGGGTCCGTCGTCGAGACCCACGCCACACCGCTCGGACCCGACCACCTCGACAGGCCGCGCACCGCGGTCGTCGAGGCGGTGGTCGCCGTCTCCGGCCGTCCCGGCTTCGCCGCGGCCCGCGCCGCCGCCCCCGCCCTGCGTCCGCTGATGCGCGCGGCGGCGGCCCGCCTCTGGCGCGACGACCTCGCCTACGCGGAACGCCGCTGGAACCTGCGCAGCACCGGCCGTTTTCCGGGCTGACGGCGGGTGGGGCGGCGCTGTCCCGGACCGCCGCCGGTGCGTTCGCGTTGACCCGAGGGGCGAGGGGCGAGGGGCGAGGGGCGAGGGGCGAGGGGCGGGGGCGAGGGGCGACGACGACGGTCGGCCGTGCCGGTATCCGTCCGCCGGTGGAAGCTCACCGGTGCCGGTGCCGGTGGTCGGCCGGTGACGAAGGGTGACGGTGACGCCGGTGGTGGTCGGCCGGTGACGACAAGGGTGACGGTGCCGGCCGGTCGGTGGGTGTCACCGGCCGGCCACTGATGCCCGGTACGGAAACGGTCCTCGACGCTCCCCGGTCGTCCCCGTCACCTTCCCCGTGGCTCCGAAAGGGGTCTTCTGGCCTCCGGGCCCGGCATGCGTTGCCCCCCGTGCCTGTTCCGGCGCCCTCACCGAGCGCCCAGTCTCACCAGGGCCCGCAGCAGCGCCGAGCGGCCCCGGGCGGGGACCGTGCGCAGCGGGTGGCCTCGCACGCCCCAGCGGGCTAGCAGGGCGTTGGCCGCCAGGAAGCCGCTCGTGGCCGCGCGTTCCATGAGGGCGACCGGCAGGTTCGTCCGGACCAGGTCCCCGGCCACCATCAGGGCCGGGTCGGGGGTGCGGACGGTCGGCCGGGCCGCATGGCCGCCGACGGAGAACAGCGGGCAGTCGTCGCGCCATTCGTGCCGTTCGTCGACCACCCCGGAGCCGCGGGTCTCCGGGTACACGCGGTGCAACTGCTCCAGCAGCCGGTCCCGCACGGCCGCCCGGCCCCTGTCGGTGCGGGCCGCGTAGGCGTGCAGTTCCACCACGGAACCGCCCGTCCGCAGCGCCCACCGGTGCGCCTCCCCCTCCCAGCGGTCGAGGACGCTGATGTTGTCCAGGTCGCCGTAGCCGCTCGTACCGAGGAATCCGGGCCGGTCCGCGGCCACGGGCCGGTCCAGCCAGAACCGGGACACCAGGAAAGGGGGCGCGGTGCGCAGCGCCGCGACGCGCGCCCGCCACTGCGCGCCGCCCAGCGCGGGCGACGCCGCGACGACCTGCCGCAGGCCCGCCGTGTCCAGTGCGAGCACCACCGCGTCGTGCGTGGCCGTGCCGCCCGCCGCGGTGACCGTGAACCGTCCGCCGCGCGCGGGTTCGACCGAGTCGACCGGCGCCGCCGTACGGATCGTGGCCCCGAGGCGGTGCAGATACTCCGCCAGCGGTTCCCACAGCGCCTGCGGGAAGGGCTCCCGGGGGACGTCGAACAGCAGCCCTTCACTGGAGCCGAGGAAGTAGATGTGGAACATCAGCGCCAGTTCCGCCGCCGACAGCTCCCGCGGATCGGCGAAGAAGCTGCGGGAGAACACCTCGAACGCGAGGTGCTGCGCCGCCTCGGGGAAGCGGATCCGGGCGAGGAAGTCCGCCGCGCTCACGGTGTCGAGCGACTCGTAGATCCTCGGCACGCGCACGTCCAGCAGCGGCAGCGCGGCGCCGGGGTCCATCCGCAGGAGGTCGCGCCAGCCGAACGACGGGCTCTGCGCGACGAATCCGAGCGCGCTGAGCGGGGGAGTGCGCGGCACGCGGGCGAAGCTGTCGAGCATCCCGCCGCTGTGCCGCAGCGGATAGTCGGGCAGCGGGGTGAGCGAGTGCAGTCCCGGGTCCGTCCGGCGCAGCAGCGCGCGCAGGTTGTAGTACTGCCGGAAGAAGGCGTGGAAGCCCCGGCTCATGGTGGCGACGGAACCGTCGGCCAGTTCGACGGGCCAGCCGGCGAGCCTGCCGCCGAGCCCGTAGTCGCGTTCGTAGAGCGTGACGGCGACACCGCGCTCCGCCAGGGCCGTGGCTGCCGCGAGACCGGCGATGCCGCCTCCCACGATCCCGGCGTGCGGGGCGGATCCGTCCACCCGTGCCCTGCCGGGTCGGGCGGGCAGGACGCGCGAGAGCCGGTCCCGGCCACGGGCGCCCCCGTCAGCCCCGTCCGCCCCGGCGCCCGCGTGGGCCCGACCGTCCGCGCCGCCGTTCACGCGCCCCGGCCCTCCGCCGGTGTGCCTGCCGTCGCCGTTCACGCGCCCTCGCCCTCCGCGGCAGGCACCCGCGCCACGAACGTGTGCGTGATGCCCGTGTGCCACCCGGGCAGCGGGAGGACCCGTACCCCCACGAACCCCGCCCGCTCCATCCGCGCGGCGAACGCGTCCGCGGTGTCGAACCGGACGACGCTGCGCCACAGATGCTCGTACAGCGAGCCGTCCCCCGAGCACCGGGCGACGGGCAGCACCAGCCCCCGGCACACGGCCGTCCACAGAGCGCGGTGCGCGGGCCGTCCGCTGAGCGTGTACTCGTGGACGGCTAGGCGACCGCCCGGTGCCAGCAGGCCGCGCACCCGGGCGAGCACCTCGTCCGGGTCGGAGACGTTGCGGAACAGATAGGCCGCGAGGACGCCGTCGAAGGGCCCCGTCACTCCGGCCCCGGCCAGCCCCTCGGCGGAGGCGTGCACGAACGAGACGCTCCGGGGCCACGACTTGCGCCGGGCCCGGGCCAGCATCCCCTCCGACGCGTCCACCGCAGTGATCTCCGCGTACGGTGCGGCCGAGAGCAGCGCGGCGGTCGACGCTCCCGTCCCGCAGCCCAGGTCCAGCACCCGCATCCCCACGCCCCGGCCCGGCAGGCCGAGCCGCCGGGCGGAGCGCCGGAGTTGGCGGTGGTAGCCGGGATTGGCCGCGACCATACGGTCGTAGGAGCGGGCGGCGTGGTCGAACGCCGCCGACAGATCGGCGTCGTGCAGCAGGGACATCGGCGAACTCCTCGGACGGCGGGCGGGGACGGGCAACGGCGACGGACCCTAGTGCTGTCGGGGCCCCGTGGACCCCCGGGGCCCAGCGGACCCGCCGGGCTCGTGGGCGCGGCGGGGGAGCGCGGGCAGTTCGAGCACGGTCCTGAGCATCGGCCGTACGGGGGTGCGCAGCCCGATCAGGACGTCCTCCCACCAGCGGGTGCCGCCGTCGAGGAAGCGCAGCAGACGGTGCGCCGGCACCTCGCGGAACAGCCCGGTGAAGAACGCGGCGCCGTCCACCCGCCCGGTGTCGAGGGCGCGCAGCAGCACCGCGTCCATGAGCCGGGAGCGCGGGGAGTGCGGCGCGGGGACCAGCGGAGTGCGGCCCCGGGCCAGCGCGTCCGCGACGGCCCGGGTGTGGCGCTGCGCCGCGGCGAAGGTGTAGCCGGTCGAGGGCCGGGTGGCGCCCCCCGCCGCACCGATGGGGAACACGGACCGTCCCGCCCGGCGGGGGACGCGCGCGTCGGTCATGGGGATCACGCCCTGCTCGGTGGCGGTGACGCGGAACGGGCCGAGGCCCAGCACGTCGTCGGTGTAGTGGCGCAGGGCCCGTTCGTACGCGGCGGTGCCGAGGACGGACGGGGAGAACTCCGTGTACTCCACCAGGGCCTCCCGCGGGCCGAGCGGCAGGACGTAGCCGAACGCCAGGCCACGGCCGGGCTGCGGCGTGCGGAAGTCCATGAGGTCGGCGACGCCGTCGTCGAACCGCGGGCGGGCGGTGCGGACGAACCAGCCGCGGAAGTGCTGGAGCAGCGTCGTGCGGGCGGCACGCGGCCGCCGCGGCGGCCGCGAGTCGAACGCCCAGCGGGCCCGGAGCCGGAACTCCGCGCCGGCGACGTCCCGTCCGCACACCTCGGCGCCGCCGCCGGGCAGGTCCCGTACCCGGTCCACGGCGGCCTCGTACCGCAGGCAGCCGGACCGGGAGAGCAGGGTGCCGGTGCGCTCCTCGAAGTGCGTGGAGCGGATCATCTTGTAGCGCAGCGGCGCGGGCCGCACGGTCACCGCCGCACCGTCCGGAGCGGTGACCCGCAGGCGGTCCCAGCTCGCCGCGAGGACGTCGTCGTACTCCCCGCCGGTCTCCTCCCAGAAGCACCAGGTGCGCGGGGGCGGGCGCAGCGGTCCGGCCGGGGCGTCGACCAGCGCGACGGCCAGGGACGGACCGGCTCCCGCCTCCGGTGAGGTGAGCCGGCGGGCCAGGGACAGACCCGCCGCACCCGCACCGACGATGACGACGTCCACGTCGTGCACGGTGGTCCCTCCCGCAGTGGTGACGGCACGGCGAACGGTCCTCCCGGGCGGGAAGGCCATGCCGTCGATGCTTCCGCGAAAGGGCCGCCGGCGGATGCAGTCACCGGGCGCGTGTCGCGGACCGGGTGACGGGAGCCCGCCTCACGCCGGGGCCGACAGCGAGCGGCGGAGGGACAGCAGTGCGCGGCGCATATGGCTCTTGACCGTGCCGAGGGGGAGTCCGGTCCGCTCGGCGATCTGGGTCTGGGTGAGGTCGGCGTAGAACGCGAGCCGTACGACGTGCTGCTGGGCGGAGGGCAGATCCTGCAGGGCGCGCAGCACGAGCACCCGGTCCACGACCTGCTCGGGACCGACACCGGCGGCGGGCGCGGGGGCGAGGAACGCGCCGGCGGCGGCGACGAGTTCGGCCCGCCGGCTGCGGGCCGCGAGGGCGTCCGCGACCTTGTGGCGGGTGATGCCGACCAGCCAGCCCGCGAGCCCGCCCCGTCCCGGCCGGTAGCCGTGCCGTCCGCGCCAGGCCGCGAGGAAGACCTGCTGCGTCACGTCCTCCGCCTCGCGCTCGTCCCCCAGGGTCCGCCGGGCGAGGGTGTACACGAGGGAACCCCAGCGGCGGTAGACGACCTCGAGGCAACCCTCCTCGCCCGCGACGAACCCGGCCGCCAGCGCGGCGTCGTCGGGGTCGCCCGGGGCGGTGCCGCCGCCGGTTCCCGGGGCCGGACGGGGGTCGCGCGCCACGGGCGCCGGGCCGGGGACGGCGGTTCCCGGCGCCGGGCGAGGTGCGTCGGCTCCGGTTGCCGGGCGGGAGGCATCCGGCCCTGGCACCCCGGACGGGCGGTGGGGCCTTGCGGATCCGACAAGGACCATGATCTCGGCTCCTCGTGCCGGGCCGTCGGCCCGGCGCTGGTTCCGGACACGGGCCCGTTCGCTGGGACCGGGCCTGCCGTGCCTGGGCGCTTCCGTGCGCCGCAGCACGGTCAGACTCATCGCCGCGCCGGATGCCCACAACTTGCAACGTTTCTGCGTCGCAATCATCGGAGAACGGCGCCTTCGGGCAAACGCCCGAGCGGATCGGGCGGCCTGCCCGGTGTGCCCGGCCGCATCCGGACACCCTCCTCCGCGGGAACGGGTCGTGGGGTCCTCCGGGCCCCGCTCCGAGTCGACATGACAGGACATCCGGGATGACAGGACGCGTCGATATCGCAGGACGTTCCATGACGAAACGCCGCGGAACTCGCAGTGTGGACCTGCGCGGTGCGGAGGGTGCGCCCGGGGCCGCCGTGCTTTCGGGGCCCCGCGGCCCGCGTGCACGGCGACCGGTGACCGGTGACCGGTGACGGGGCATCCGGATCCGGCGGACCTGGCCGAGTTCGCCCTCGCGGGCGGTGTGCTCGACGAGGCGGATCCGCGGGTGCGGGAGCACCTGCGGACGTGCGATGCCTGCCGCGGTGAACTCGACTCGCTGCGCCGCCTCGTGCGGGCCGTCCGCTCGGCGACACCGTCGGACCTGGTCGGACCGCCGCCGCCCGGGGTGTGGGCCCGCCTCGCACGCGAGACGGGCGAGGGTCGGCTTCCCGCGCCGGGTGGCGGACGGCCCTCCGCGCCGGCCGAGGGGCGGTCGTCCGTGCCGGAGGCCGGCGGACCCGCCCGCCGGACGGGCAGAGGTGGTGCCGCACTCCGGATCACCGCCGCCGTGCTCGCGGTGGCCGCGGGGGGAGGCGCCGCCGCGTGGTGCCGTCGCCGCCGACGAGCGGCGCGAGCCACCGTCCGGTGATGAGACAAGGCCCACTCCGATCCCGGGCATGAACCGCACGGCGACGAGGCGCGACCCGCCCGTGCGGCGTGACCTCCGCCACGTTCCCGGAATCCCCGCGTCCGTTCGTCCCGGGTGAAATCTGGTGCTGCCCGCCGCCGGACCGCAGGCCACAGCCGGTGCGGGGCCTCTGCGCGGCCGTGGTGTGCCTCCGGCCGCACGACCCGGGGCGCCGCCCGCCGCCACCGCCGCGCGAGGGTGGACGAGCCCGTCGCGCGAGGGTGAACGAGCAAGATCCATGCGCCGTTTGACCTGATCGGGACGGTACGGTCGAGCAGGAGCCGCGCGAGTGCAATTATTCGCGAGCGGCAAGTATTCTGCTTGCGCCCCACGGCCCGCGTGCGGCCGAAGGGGATGGGGAGGTCGGCTGTGAGGAGCCCTGTCGGAGGGCAAGGCCAGGAGGTGCCGGGGCCGAGGGCTTCGGTCCCGCAGGTGCCTCTGGCCCGCGTGTCACCGGCCGGACTCGCGGCCGACGGCGACTTCGTCCTCACGATCCTGCTCGTCGAGGACGACGACGGCGACGCGCTCCTCGTGGAGGAGACCCTCCGCGACAGCGGTCTTGCCGTCCGGCTCACCCGCGCCCGGTCCATGGCCGAGGCGCGGAGGGAGCTGAGCGGCGAGCACGGCCGTCCCGCCCAGTGCGTCCTGCTCGATCTGCACCTGCCCGATGCCCAGGGACTGGACGTCGTCGGACAGGTGCTCGCCGAGGCGCCCCGCGCCGCGGTGGTCGTGCTGACCGGACTGGCCGAGGAGGGCGTGGGGCTCTCCGCCGTCGCGGCGGGCGCCCAGGACTACCTGATCAAGGGCGTCTTCGAGCCCACCGTGCTGGCACGGTCGGTCAGGTACGCCGTGCAGCGCCGCCAGATCGAGCAGGCGGCGATGGCCCTGGAGGCCAGCCGTATGCGCGCCCAGGAGAACGCCCGGCTCGAACGGGGACTGCTGCCCTCACCGCTCCTGCACGGCGCCGGGGTGCAGGTCGTGTCCCGGTACGAGCCGAGCAGGTCCCTCGGCCTGCTCAGCGGTGACTTCTACGACGTCGTGGAGACCCCGGACGGCACGGTCCACGCCGTCATCGGCGACGTGTCCGGCCACGGCCCCGACGAGGCCGCGCTCGGCGTGTGCCTCCGTGTCGCCTGGCGGTCCTTCACCCTCGCCGGTGTCACCGGTACCGGCGTGTGCGAACTCATGCAGAAGGTCCTGGTGGCCGAGCGGACCGGCGCCGAGATCTTCGCCACGGTCACGACCGTGGAACTGCCCCCGGGCCTGACGAAGGCCAAGGTCGTCCGCGCCGGTCATCCACCGCTGCTGCTGCGGGAACCGGGGGGAGTGCGGCTCGTGGAGACCGCCGTCGGCCCGGCGCTCGGCCTGCTCCCCGACGGCCGCTGCCACTGGCGGGAGGACCATCTGGACCTGCCGGCCGCCGGGGGCCTGGCCCTGTTCACGGACGGACTCTTCGAAGGGCGCGTCAGCGCCGACGGCGGGCGGCTCGGCGAGGACGGCCTTCTCGCGCTCGCCCGCCGCTACACCGGCCGGCCCGCCGAGGAGTTCGTCACCGCCGTGATCGCGGAGACGCGGGCCCTCTCGGCCGACCACGGCGGCCACAGCGACGACGTCGCCCTCCTCCACCTCGAATGGGACAAGCAGAAGTGAACAGTCGCGAAGAAGCGCTGACGCCCACCGGCGCCCCACCCGCGCGGGACCGGCGCACCGTGCTGACCGTCCCGATGTGGCTGGGGATCGTCCTGGTCGCCATCCTCGTCGTGGTGACGGGCTTCGCCGTGGTGGGGGCGCAGCTGCTCTCCCGGACGGCCGCCGAGTCCGACGACCTCGTCGACCGCATCCAGCCGGCCAGGGTGGACGCCTACCGGATGCAGAAGGCGCTCCTCGACCAGGAGACCGGGGTGCGCGGCTTCGTCCTCAGCCGGGACACCCGCTGGCTGGAGCCCTACACCCAGGGCCAGAAGGAGGAGGAGTCCGCCGAGCGGTCCCTGCGCGAGGCGCTCGCCGGCGACCCCGCCCTGCTCGCCGTCGTGTCGGCGACGGAGGAGGCGGCCGAGGCCTGGCGGACCGGCCACGCCGGGCCGCTCGTGGAACGGGCCCGCCGGGGCACTCTGCCCGCGTCCGCGACGACGGAACTCCAGCGGAGCAAGGCCGCCTTCGACGGGCTCCGCGAGCGGTTCGACGAACTCAACCGGACCCTCACCGAGGAACGGACCACCGCCAGGGCGGAGATGCACCGTACCCGCACCGGCCACGACTGGGTCCTGGCCGGGATGCTGGCCGCCTTCGTCGCGTTCGTCGCGGTGCTGGTGGTCGTGCTCCAGCGAGCCGTCGGACGGCCGCTGGACGGGCTGCGCACGGCGGCCCAGCGGGTCGCCGACGGCGACTTCGAACACCGCATCGAGCCCGGTGGGCCTGCGGAGACCCGGCACCTCGCCGCGGCCGTCGAGGCGATGCGCGTCCGCGTCCTCGACGCCCTGAGGGCCTCGCAGCAGCGCGAGGAACTGCTCGCCCAGCGCACGGCCGTCCTCGACGAACAGACGGTGGAACTGCGCCGCTCCAACGCCGAACTGGAGCAGTTCGCCTACGTCGCGTCGCACGACCTGCAGGAGCCGCTCCGGAAGGTGGCCTCCTTCTGCCAGCTGCTGGAGAAGCGGTACGGGGACCAGCTCGACGACCGGGCCAAGCAGTACATCGACTTCGCCGTCGACGGCGCCAAGCGCATGCAGGTCCTGATCAACGATCTGCTGACCTACTCCCGGGTGGGACGGCTCAACGACGCCAGTGACGCCGTCGGCATGGACTCCGCGCTGGAGGGGGCGCTGGCGAACCTCGGCGCGGCCGTGGAGGAGGCGGGCGCCGCCGTCGAGCGCCCCGACGACCTCCACTCCACGACCGGCGATCCGATGCTGCTGACGATGCTGTGGCAGAACCTGATCGGCAACGCCGTGAAGTTCCGGGCCCCCGGCCGGCCGCCGGTCGTCCGCGTCACCGTGGAGGCGGAGAACGACGGCGAGGTCCCGGCCTGGCACTACCGGGTCGACGACAACGGCATCGGCATCCCTGAGGAGTTCGCCGAGAAGGTCTTCGTGATCTTCCAGCGGCTCCACGGCCGGGACGCCTACACCGGTACGGGCATAGGCCTGGCCCTCTGCAAGAAGATCGTGGAACACCACGGCGGCCGGATCTGGATCGACACCGAGCAGGCCGAGGGGACGCGGATCCACTTCACCCTGCCGGCCGTCCCCGCGGAGGAACCCCCCGCGAGGACGGAGTCCGTGGACGCGGTACCGCAGCACCCCGCAGCGGGTCCGTCCCCGGACGGTCGCGCGCCCCTCACCACAGGAGATCACGCATGAACGCCACCAAGCCCATCGAGGTCCTCCTCGTGGAGGACGACCCGGGCGACGAACTGATGACCCGCGAGGCGTTCGAGGACAACAAGATCGGCAACACGCTCCACGTGGTGCGCGACGGCGAGGAGGCGCTGGACTTCCTCTACCGGAGGGGAGCCCACCAGGACGCCCCGCGCCCCGACCTGATCCTCCTCGACCTCAATCTGCCCAAGTACGACGGACGGCAGGTGCTCGAGCGGATCAAGGCCGACTCGGATCTCACCCACATCCCCGTGGTGGTGCTGACGACGTCCGCGGCGGAGGAGGACATCCTGCGCAGCTACCGGCTCCATGCCAGCGCCTACGTCACCAAGCCGGTCGACCTGGAGCAGTTCATCGCCGCGATCAGGAAGATCGACGACTTCTTCGTCACCGTGGTGCGGCTGCCCCGCTCCTGACTCAGACCCCCTGCACGCGGCCACGCGGTCCCGGGCGCGGAGCCCGGGCCGGGACCCCGGGCCGGGCGGCGGTGCGAAAGGTGCGGGGGCCGAGGATTCCCCAGGCGAACCGGGGGCAAACGGGTGGCTGGCAAAGGTCACCCGAACGATGCGCAGCCGTGCGCACCGTGCCCCGAAGGAGCGCCCATGAACCCCGGCCCGGCAACCGACCACGAAGACCTCGGCGCAGGCGGACCGGAGACGGCGGGGCGCGCCGAGGGCAGACGGGAGACGGAGGACGAACGCGCCGACCGGCGCTGGCAGGAACTCGTCCAGGAAATACGCGTCACCCAGACCGGGGTCCAGATCCTCTTCGGCTTCCTCCTCACGGTGGTCTTCACGCCCCACTTCCAGGGCCTGGGGCAGACCGACAAGACGATCTACCTCATCACCGTCGTCCTGGGGGCCCTCGCCACCGGTGCGCTCATCGGGCCCGTCGCGCTGCACCGGATCGTCTCCGGCCGCCGCATCAAGCCGCAGGCCGTCGTCTGGGCGTCCCGGCTGACGTTCACCGGGATCGTCCTGCTGCTCGCCACGCTCACGTCAGCCCTGTTCCTCATCCTGAGGGCCGCCACGCACGACGAGTTCGTCCCCTGGGTGGTCTCCGGGGTCCTGGCCTGGTACCTGCTGTGCTGGTTCGTCCTGCCGTTCTGGGCACGTCGGCGTCACACGGCCGGGAACTGACCGGCCGGACGCGCCCCCTTGCGTTCGCCGCCCGTTTTCGATTTCCGTCCGCCGGGAGGTGCCGTCGCGCGGATTCGGGGTAGGAGAGCGCCGACCCAGGGACGGCAGGGACGAACGGGACGACCAGCAGATGAGTACGAGGGTGATCGGGACGGGGCGCGGGGCTGCCGCGGCATGGGCCTCGGACGCATGGGCGGGCGCCGTGTACGACGGCGGCCCGGGGAGCATCGCCGAGGCCCGCGGCTTCGCCACGCGGTTCCTGGTGGACAGGCACGGCTTTGAAGCGGCTTCGGAGGCGGTGGGCGCCGTCCAGTTGATCGTGTCGGAGCTGGTGACCAACGCGTGCAAGTACGCCCACGGGCCGTGCGCCCTGGACCTGGAGAGGATCCCGTCGGGCATCGAGGTCACCGTGTGGGACAGCAGCACGACCCTGCCCCTCGCGCGGGCCGCGGACCCGGGACGCGTCGGCCAGCACGGACTGGAGATCGTCCTGGCACTGTGCGAGGGATTCACCGTCGAGCGCCAGCCGGTCGGCAAGCGCATCACGGTGCGTGTGGCCTGCCCCTGACCGGGTGTGCGCCGGACGCGTCGTCGCCACGCGAACGCTGCGGTGCGCCGGCGGTCCGCAGCGTTCCGGCCGCTCCGGAGCGGTGACGCCCCATCAGGGGGACGGGGTCAGGGACGGGGCACGGCGTCCAGGTCGTCCCTGACGTCCAGGACCTGGTCGGCTCCCGTGATCTCCAGCAGCCGCCGCAGTTGGGGCTGCGGCCCCACGATGCGCAGGGCCGCGTTCTGATGGACGCGCAGCAGCAGGTTCAGGAAGGCCGAGTCGCCGAAGGTGACGCCGGAGACGTCCAGGACCACCTGGGGGTGCTCCGCGGACGCGGCGGTCAGAGCGGCGTCCAGCGGCGGAAGGCTGGTCAGGTCCAGATCGCCGCGTGCGGCGATCACCCAAGCCCCTCCGGCCGCGTACTGGACGCCCACCGGACCCTCTCCGTCCTGCCGGAACCCGACGTCGGTGCGGGGCTGGTCTTCGCTGCTCGCGTCCATGGTGGCGAGTATGCCCGTCACCGCACCGCTCCGGTAGTCACGAAGCCGCCGTCCGGGCGGATCCGGCCGCGAGGCGAGCCCGCGCGGCCGGATCAGCCTGTCCCGGGCCGCGCCATTGCGCCCCGAGACCCGACCCGCCGTGCCTCCCGGACGGATCCCGGTCGAGCGGCCCCGGGGAAAGGGGAAACGACTCTCGCGTGGACGGGGAGAACCCGGGTGACCCGCAGGGCACGGCGGGCCCCGAAGCCCTCGGGCGGTGGTGGGGCGGGAGGGAAGGACACGGCCGGGCCGGTACCGGCGGCTGCCGGGATGCGAATCCGGTTCGCGGCGTCCGCTGATGCGGCGCCGGACGCCGCGCGGGCTCCCCTGGGCGCCCCGTCACCGGACGCCGGCCCGGACGGGGCTCCCGCGCGTACCCGGACGTCCCGTCCGCGCCCGACGGCCCACCAGCACCCCTGCTACGCCGAACGGCTGTCCACCGGCACCCCACTACGCCGAACGGCGGTGGCCCCCTCGCCCTTGCCGGGCCGGGGGGCACCGCCGTTCGTGCGTGTGTGCGCTGTCCGCGTCCGGCGGCTCAGCCGGTGCCGGTCTCCAGCAGACCGGCGCGGAGCCGCTTGATGATGCGGGTGAGCAGCCGCGAGACATGCATCTGGGAGATGCCCAGCTGCTCGCCGATCTGGGCCTGTGTCAGCTCCTCCACGAAGCGGAGGTGCAGGATCCGGCGGTCGCGCTCCTCCAGCTCGGCGATCAGGGGAGCGAGGGAGTGGAAGTCCTCGATGAGTTCGAGGGCCGCCTCCTCCTCGCCGATGAAGTCGGCCAGGGCCGCCTCGCTGTCCTGCGTGTTGTCGCCCGTGAGGGCGGCGTCCAGGGAAGCGGAGTTGTAGGCGTTGGAGGCCTTGCGGGCCTCGATGACGTCCTCCTCCGAGAGCGACATCAGCTCGGAGAGTTCCCTCACCGTGGGGGTCCGGCCGAGTCGGCTCCGCAGCTCCTCGGTGGCCTTGGCCAGTTCGACGCGGGCCTCCTGGAGCCGCCGGGGGACGTGCACGGCCCAGCTGGTGTCCCGGAAGAAGCGCTTGATCTCACCGACGATGCAGGGCACGGCGAAGGTGGTGAACTCCACCTCGCGGGACAGGTCGAACCGGTCGATGGCCTTGATCAGACCGATCGTGCCGACCTGGACGATGTCCTCCATCTCGTCCGCGCCCCGGCTGCGGAAGCGACCCGCCGCGTACCTGACCAGCGACAGGTTCATCTCGATCAGGGTGTTGCGCACGTACTGGTACTCGTGCGTGCCCTCTTCGAGCTGCGCCAGCCGGGCGAAGAACTGTCGGGAGAGGTCGCGTGCGTCCTGGGGAGCCACCTTGGACGGGTCCGCGATGGGCGTGATGCCGATCGCCCCGGTTGCCGACGTCGTCTCCGGTGCCGCGGTTGTCACTGCGGTCACGGCTGCCATGCCATCCACCCCTGTCGTCCGTGTCTCCAACCCCCGTGCCCGGTCCGCATACCCGGGATACCGGAGTGCATTCCCCTCCTTTCGCCGATCGGACCGGCGGTCGCGCGAAACGCGTCCGACGAGGGCCCGGCCATCGCCTCCGCCCCGGTCATACCGGCTCCGTACGGCCGAACAACCCCGCGTGACCCGGCGGGAGTTGGGTCAGGATGCGGCGCAGCAGGGCGTCGTCCGCCACCTCGGCGACGATGCCGAGCACGGCCGTGACGGCGCGCCGTGCCTCGCCGAAGTCGCCGTGGTCGCGGGCCGCGACCGCTGCGACGAAGCCGCGCGGGGTGAGGGGTTCGCTCGCGGGTGGGCCGCCCGTCAGCAGCGGGCCGCACTGGTGGGGCAGCAGTCGGGCGAGATCGCTGCGGTCGTCGCCCACGAGATGGGCACCCAGGACGTCCAGGACGCTCTCGACGGCCCTGGCGGCCTCCTGCCGCCTGACGTAGCGGCCCCGCTCCCGCACCTGGTCCAGCAACGCTTCCAATCGGCTCTTCATAGCGCGCTCCTTGCCGTGGTCGTTCTGCCGGCCCGCGCCGGAACAGTGCGGCCACTGAACGTGATCGACCGGCTACCCGTGATGGCGGACGGTAATCACCGCGGCAGGTCCGCGATGACCCGAACGGCCCAGGGGGCGAGTTGCGGGAGCGGTGTCGACCGCCCGCGGGGCGGCTCCGGTCGACGGCCGTTCGGCTACCGCCCGAATGTGTCCGGTGTGGGACAGAACGGACGGATCGCACATGAGGCCCCGGAAGCGTGGTAGACGAACGGGCATCCCCGGGGGCGTCCGGACCAGGCGTCCCGGACTCGCCCGCGGGGCGGCTGCCCCACGGCAGCCACGGCTGAAGGGAATTGGACATGCTGGAGGAACCACCGTCGATCGTTCATGACGTCTCGGTCGCCGCGGCGGTCGGCCGCCGGACCCTGCCGCAGCGGTTGTGCGCCGCCTTCACCCAGGCGCTCGGCGCCCAGCGGGCGGCCCTGTCGTTCCTGCCGTGTGTGGAGCGCTGGAGGCTGCTCCACGCCACCGACGAACCGGCCCTTCGCGGCGAGGCCGCGCAGTTCACCCTGGGCGACGGGCCGTCCGTCAGCGCCGCCCTGCGCATGCGGCCGGTCCATGTCCGGGACCTGCGCAGCGCGCCGTGCCGTGCGGGATCGCCGCTTCACGAAGGGCTCACCGACGTCCGCCAGGTGCTGGCGCTCCCCATGTACGTCCAGCGCGCCCCGGTCGGTGTGATCTGCCTGTACTACACCGTGCGCACCGAAGTGACGGACGCTCATATCGCCGAGGCGCAGCACGCCGCGGGCCTCGCGCTCGACGCGTTGCTGCGCTGGCGCCCCGTGCACGGCAGCGACGAGTGCGACTGTCCGGTCTGGACCACCGACACCCGGGCGGCCCGCTGGGAGCGCATCCACCGGGCGGCCGGGTATCTGGCGGCGCGCGAGGACTGTCCCGTCGCCGAGGCGCTGTCGATGCTCCAGGCCGCCGGTGCGAGGGACGGACTCTCCCTGCTCGATGTCTCCGACGCGCTGCTCCAGCCCCGGGACGCCCTCGCACACGACGTGCCCGTACCCCGCGAGGACGGGCCGGCGCCGGCCCTCTCCGGTCCCGGGGCGTGCGCGCCGGCCCGGTAGGGCGTTGCGCGGTCCGGGGCGGTGCCTACGGGCACGGCCGCGGGCCCTGAGGCTCCGGCGCGCGGGCCCCCGGTGTGAGCGGCCCGCACGCCGGGGGTCGGCACGCGGCGGGGCACCGGCGCCGAGTCGGTGCGGACCCCGGGCGCGGCTCAGGCGATGTCCGCCGGCACCCGGGGCGACTTCCGGTGCCCCTGCTCGCGGCTCAGCCGCCCGGGCCACCAGGCCGCGCGGCCGATGTCCCTGACGAGCGCGGGGACGAGCAGGGACCGCACGACGAGGGTGTCGAGCAGGACCCCGAAGGCGACGATGAACGCGATCTGGAGCAGGAACGCCAGCGGGATCACGGCGAGCGCGGCGAAGGTCGCGGCGAGCACCACGCCCGCGGAGGTGATGACCCCGCCGGTCGCGGTGAGGCCGCGCAGGACGCCCTCGCGCGTCCCGTGCGGCAGGGACTCCTCGCGGACGCGGGACATCAGGAAGATGTTGTAGTCCACGCCGAGGGCCACCAGGAACACGAACCCGTACAGCGGCACCGAGGCGTCGGTGCCCGAGAAGCCGAACACGCCCTGGAACACCAGCGCCGAGACGCCCAGTGTCGCGAGGAGGTTGAGGGCGACCGTCGCGACGAGCAGCACCGGCACCACCACGGACCGGAGCAGCGCGACCAGGATGAGCAGGATGACCACGAGGACCACGGGCACGATGACCAGGCGGTCACGCTCGGCGGTCCGCTGGGTGTCGTACTGCTGCGCCGTGTATCCGCCGACGAGGGCGTCCGCGCCCGGCACGGCGTGCACCGCGTCGCGCAGCCGCACCACCGTGTCCTTGGCCGCGTCGCTGTCGGCGGCGTCCTCCAGGGTGACGTCGATGCGGGCCTTCCCGTCCGCCACCAGCGGCTCTCCGGCGCCGGGGCGCCCGGAGGCGGTCGCGGGAGCCGCGGAGTCCACACCGTCCGTCGCGGCGGCGGCGGCCGTCACGTCCCGGACCCGGCCGGCGTCGGCGATGACGACGGCCGGGTTGCCCGAGCCGCCGGGGAAGTGCTCGCCGAGAACGGCCTGCGCGGTGACGGACCGGGCGTCGTTCACGAAGATCTCGTCCAGGGGCACCCCCTTCGGGACGAGACCCGGGGCGAACGCGGCACACGCCAGCAGTCCGGCGAGTGTGGCCGCCCAGACCTTGCGCGGGGCACGGTCCACCAGAGCCGCCACTCGCGTCCAGACGCCCCGGGCCGAAGAGCCGTCGCCGGCCGGCTGCCTGGGCCGCGCGGGCCAGTACGCGGCCCGCCCGAGCAGGACCAGTACGGCCGGCAGGAAGGTGAGGGCGCTGAGCACGGCGCAGACGATGCCGATGGCGCCGACCGGCCCGAGGGCGCGGTTGTTGGTCAGATCGCTGAAGAGGAGCGCGAGGAGCCCGAGGGCGACGGTGGCCGCACTCGCCACGACGGGGCCGGCGGAGCGGCGCAGCGCGGCCCGCACGGCCGTGAACCGGTCCGCGTTCCTTGCCAGTTCCTCCCGGTAGCGGGCCGTCAGCAGGAGCGCGTAGTCGGTGGCGGCGCCGATGACCAGGATCGAGAGGATGCCCTGCACCTGGCCGTCGACCCGCACCATGTCCCGGTCGGCGAGGGCGTGGACGACGGCGCAGGCCAGGCCGAGGGCGAGGACCGCCCCGGCGATCACCACCAGCGGCAGCAGCACGCTGCGGTACACGAGCAGCAGGATCAGCAGCACGGTGGCGAGGGCGACGCCGAGCAGCAGCCCGTCGATCCCCGCGAACGCCTCGGACAGATCGGCCTGCGTCGCGGCCGGCCCTGCGATGTGGACCGTCGTGCCGGGCACCCGGTCCGCCGCCTCGCGCACCGCCGCCAGGACGTCGGGGAGTTCGCCGTCCGGGGCGGGGCGCAACTGGACGACGCCCTGGAGCGCCCGGCCGTCCTCGGCGGGCAGGGCGGGAGAGGCGGCGCCCGTGATCCCGGGTGTCCCCTCGAGCGAGGCGAGCGCCTGGGTCGCCGACCGCCGCACCGCCGGGCCCACGACTCCGTCGCCTCCGACGGTCCAGACGACGACGGCCGGGAGGGTCTCGTCCTGCCGGAAGGCCTCCTGGGTGTCGACGACCCGCGTGGACTCGGCGCTGCGGGGCAGGAAGGCCGCCTGGTCGTTGGTGGCGACCTCGCCGAGCTTCCCGGCGTACGGGCCGAGGGCGGCGCCGCAGACGAGCCAGACGGCCAGCAGGAGGAGCGGCACCAGCCTGCGGGCCGGTCGCGAGGAGGGGGACATGGCACTCCCGGTCGTGTGCGGTCGTTTCATCCGTTTTCTTCACCCCGAACGAAGTATTTCACTCATCGACTATCTCAATGATTGAAACAGTTTGGCATGCGCCGGTTCCGCTGCGCGGAGGGGTCGTCCGGAGCCGTCCGCAGGGGACGGCGGGGGAGGGGCGGTGCGGCGCCGTGCCGGTTTGCTCTTCGGCGGAGGGGCTGCCGCCGGATGCCCCGCGGCCCGATGAGGTGGCGCGGACCTGCCGCAGGGGTCAGCCGCGGCCGGAGAGACGGTCCAGTTCCTCGTTCATCGCGTTCAGGAAGCGCAGGACGACGCCCAGTTCGTCGCCGCTGAAGCCCTCCTGGGCGCGGGCCGTCGCCTCGGCGAGCGGCAGGAAGTGCGCCCGGGCCGCGGACCTGCCGCGTGCCGCGTAGTGCAGATGGACGACCCGGCGGTCCTTGCTGTCGCGGGATCTGCGGATGTGGCCGGCCCGTTCCAGCCGGTCGAGGCAGGCCGTCACGGCGCCCGAGGTCAGGCCGAGGTGCTCCCGCAGGCGCCCGGGGGTCAGGGGGGTGTCGGAGTCCAGGATCGCGGCGAGCGCCTGGACGTCGGTGGCGTGCAGTCCCTGGGCGGCGGCGAAGCCGTGGATCAGCCGGTTCATCTCGCCGTTCATACGGCGCAGTTGCACCGCGAACGCCCGCAGGTCGCGGCCCGCGCCCCCCGCGGCCGCGTCGCTCCGGGTGGAGGTGGTGGCGGCGTCCGCCGGCCCCGTCTCGTTCGTACTCGCCACGCGCTCAGCCTATAGAGCGGCGGTCGGCGTTCGTCGCCGCCGGTCACCTGGAGCGCCGGGGGGCCGGGAGGGCGCGGTCCCGGATGCCCGCGGTCAACGACGCAGCACCGATGCGACTCGTCCGCCCCACCGCGGTGGCGCAGCCTGCAGACGGAGGACCGGTCCGGGAGCGGGGGAAAGCCGGACCGTGACGGAGCGCAACGCGTATCCGGCCGGGCGGAACGGGACCGTCCACGGCCGGGGAGGAGGACACGGTGAGGCTCGGGGACGAACTTCCGGTCGACCACTCTCTCGCCACCGTCTACCGCGCGGGCGCCGCCCTCTGCGGTGCGGTGCTGCTGGTCTTCGCCTGCCTCGGTTTCGCCGACGGGCTCGGCTTCTTCGAGACCGACGGCGCGCGGGTGGCCGGGCTGTCCAGCAACGGCCTGCTCAGTCTGATCTCCCTGTGCGTGGGCCTGCTGCTGCTCGGCGGCGCCCTCGTGGGCGGGAACGCCGCGAGCACGCTCAACATGATCGTGGGTGCGTCCTTCCTGCTCAGCGGATTCGTGCACCTGTTCCTGCTCGGCCGCCCCGCCAACATCCTCGACTTCGGCATGTCCAATGTCGTCTTCAGCTTCGTGATGGGCCTGCTGATCGTCACCTTCGGCATGTACGGGCGGGTCAGCGGCGGGCTCCCGCACGACAATCCCTACTGGCGCGGCCGCCATCCGGAGCAGGCCCGCCGCGAGGCCCGGGCGCCCGGGCGGGCCCTCGGGGGTCCGGTGTCCACCCGCCCGCGGCGCCCCCTCCCCGCCGCCCCGGCCCGAGGCGCCGAGGACCGCCCGTGACGCCCGGCTCCCGCGACCCCCTCGCGCCGGACGTCCCGCCCCGGGGCGAGGCCGTCGTCGCAGGGGCGTGACACGGAGCCCTCCCGGCCCCGCTTCCCTCAGGGAGCCGCGTCCGTCACGGCCGTGCCCCCGCCCGCTCCACGGCGGTGAGCGCCGCCTCGACGTCCTCGTGAACGGCCGTCGTCAGGCTCAGGCCCGTGAGGTCGAACAGCTTGGCGACGGGCGGCGTGGGAGCCGCGAGGTGCAGGTCGCCGCCCGTCGCCCGGGTCTCGCGGGTGGCCCGTATCAGCACGTTCAGTCCGGAGGAGTCCATGAAGCCCACGGCGGACAGGTCCAGTACCAGGTGGCGGCGGCCGTGGAGGGCCTGGTTCGCCAGGTGGTGGTGGAGGAGCGTCGCCGTGTCGACGTCCAGTTCGCCGCGGATCGTCACCAGCGCCGTACCGGGGTCGTGGATCTCGACCTCGACGTCCAGGTTCTGTTCCATGGTGGACATGCCTCCGCTTTCGGATGGTTCGTTCGGCCGGCGCGTCCGTGGCGGGCGCCGCGCGGTGTGAGTCGCACACCCGTGCTGACCGGAGCACGTGTGCCCCGTGTCGCCGTTCGCACACCTCCCCGGGCCGAGTTTGCCGCCCGCATACCGTTGTCGCGTGACAAATGTTGCTTCCGGTTCGTAGAATCACGTGCTCGTGCTCGGCGTCCGTGCCCTCGGAGTCCGTGGATGCGCGCACACTGACGGCATGCTGGGCTTGTACTCCCGGCACGACGAGAAATCGGATGACGTGGACAAGTTCGCTGCCCTCGAGCAGGCCCTGCGCGGTGCCGCTCCCCACACCCTGCTCGATGTGGTGGGCGCCGCTCTCGACGAGCGGTACGGCACCGCCGGGGTGGAACTCCGGCTGGCCGACTACGGATTGCGGTCACTGCAGGCCGTGGCCCCCGGGACCGGCACGTCGGAGCCGGTGCCGATCCACGGCACCCCCGAGGGCCGTGTCTTCGGCTCCCAGGAGCCTCACATCACCGAGGACGGCGGCGGCCGGGTCGCGGTGCACCTGCCCGTCACCGTGCGCGGTGACCGGCTCGGCGTGCTGACGGTGCGGATGGCCGCGGACGCCTTCACCGAGGGCGACCTCCCGGACCTCCGACTGGCCTGCGAGGCGCTCGGCCACGAGATCCTCGTCGCGGAGCGCGACACGGACCTCTACGTCCTGGCCCGCCGTGCGGCACGGCTGACCCTCGCGGCCGAGATGCAGTGGCAGCTGCTTCCCGGCCACGCCTGCGCACGGGACGAGTTCGCGCTCGGCGCCCAGCTGGAACCGGCCTACGCGATCTTCGGTGACAACTACGACTGGTCCGTGTCGTCCGACCACCTCACCATGGCCGTCACCAACGGCATGGGCGACGGCATCGAGGCGGCCCTCCTCAGCAATCTCGCCGTCAACGCCCTGCGCAACGCCCGCCGCGCCGGCCTCGGCCTCGCCGACCAGGCCGCCCTCGCCGACCAGGCCGTCTGGGCCCACTACCGGGGCCGGGCCTACGTGTCCGTGCTGCTGCTGCGCTTCGACTTCGCCACGGGCGAGGTCGAGGTCATCGACGCCGGGTCGCCGCGGCTCTGGCGGCTCCGCGACCGCGAGGTGGAGCCGATCCCGTTCGACGCGCAGCTGCCGCTCGGCATGTTCGAGGAGACGGTGTACGTACCGGAGCGGTTCACCGTGCTCCCCGGCGACCGTCTGGTCTTCGGCAGCGACGGCGTCTACGACGCGGTGTCCCCCGCGGGCGAGTCCTACGGCCTGCGGACCCTCGCCCGTACGCTGCTGGCCACCAGCCTGCTCCCGCCCACCCAGGTCCCCGGGGCCGTGCTGCGTGAGCTCGCCGGCCACCGCGGGGACCAGCCCCTCGACGACGACGCGCTCGTGGTCTGCCTCGACTGGTACGGACGGGGGAGTGGTTCCGGCGGCAGGGCGCACACCGCGGGCTGACCGGGCGGGACGAGACGGCCTGCGCGGTGCGGAGTGCCCTGGGCCGCTACGCGTGCCTCGCGGAACCGCCGTCCGGGCCCGCGCTCCCGGCGCCGCCCGGACCGGGGCTGCGGGCTCCGTCCGCCACCACGGCCTCCCGGAATCCGTGGAGTCCCTCGAGCAGCGCCGCACGGGACGCGGGGTCCATCGCCTCGATCGCCGCCAGCAGGACCTCCTCGCGCTGGGACCGCAACTCCGAGAGGTACGCCCGGCCGTGGCCGGTCAGGCGGATCGTCAGCTCCCTGCGGCTCACCGGGCTGGGGGTGCGTTCCACGAGCCCCATGGCCTCCAGCCGGTCGCACAGCCTGCTGACCGACGACGGCGCCGAGCCCAGGACGTCGCCGAGCGTGCGCAGGTTGATCCCGTCGGCGCGCTCCAGGCTGTACAGCACCCGGAGCTGTGAGGCGGAGACGGCCGAGGCGGTGTCCCTGCCCCGCTCCCACAGGATCTCGAGCATCTCGATGACGTCGCAGGCCGCTCGTGCCGCATCGGTCGCCCGCCGCGAGCGTGGAGCCGGACTCGTGCTCATGCCGTGACACTCCAAATCAGACGTGCTCCGCCGATGCCGCGGACCCGGTGCCGCGCCCCTGCCTCGCGCGCGCCGGCGCCGGACGGATACCGGTGGCCGGGGTTCCGGCGGCCGGCGTCGTCGCGCGGGCACGAGGCGGGTACATGGGCAACCATATCCCTCCCCCCGACTACCCGACCGGCCGCAGATCCTTGTGCCGGTGGGGGAACGATTGGGGAACGATCCGGTGCGGCGGGCGTGAAGAACGCCCGCTCGCCGGACCGCCCGGACGGCGCCCGGCGGGCTGGTCAGGCGGAACGTGCGTCGTCGGCGGGGCGCAACCCCGGTGCGGAGCCCGTCTCACCGAGCGCGTCCCGGAAGCCCGACAGGCCCAGGAGGAGGGACCTGGCCGCGGCCGGGGGCATCGCGGCGATCACTTCGAGCAACGACGCGTCCCTGCGGCTGCGCAGCTCCTGCAGGTAGGTCCGGCCGCGGCCGGTCAGATGGAGCTCCAGCTCGCGCCTGCTGACCTGGCTGGGGAGCCGGCGGACGAAACCGAGCGCCTCGAGCCGGTCGCAGAGCCGGCTGACGGAGGGCGGGGCCGAGCCCAGCAGCTCGCCCAGGGTCCGGAGGTTGATCCCCTCGTCGCGGTCGAGGGTGTAGAGGACACGGAGCTGCGACGCGGAGACCGGCGCGTAGGGCACCTCACGGCCCCGTGTCCACAGGGCCTCGAGAAGTTCGACGAACTCGTGGCCCACCGCCGGGTCGTCGCGCCGGCGGGGCCCGGAAGCAGAGTGGTTCGCGTCCATACCTTCCGACACCCCGAATCGGTCACCCTCATTTCGCGGGGCCGTGGCAGCGCCGCAGATCCAGAGGCAGAGGCCGTCCCCGCCACCGCAACCATATCTTTTTACCGGCCGGGGACACCCGGGGCCACGACACACCCGCTCGATGACGTCCGCGCGGGACGGATGGCCCGGCGGGATGCGGGCAGATGTCGGGGGCCGCCGCCCGCGTGACTCGCCGTCCACGGGCACACGGACCGGGGCACTCCCTCGCGACAGGAGACGACATGCACGGTGACCGGACGCGTACCGGCGGGGCCGTGCCGGACGGCACCCCGTCCGCGGTGCTGCCCCCGCGGGCCGATCTGCTCACCGCCCTGCGCCGGACGCCGGTGTCCGTCTGGAACGACGACGTCATGGACTGGGCCGCGGCACTGACGTACTACGCCGTACTGGCGCTGATCCCCATGCTGCTGGTCACCGTCTCGCTCACCGGGCTCGCCGACGCCACGCAGACCGGTGCCCTGATCGAGCGTGCGGCCGCGCTGGTGCCGTCCCAGACCCGGCCGCTGCTGGAGGGAACGCTGCGGGACCTGGCGGGGCGGCAGTCCCAGGCGCGGCTGGTCGCCTTGATCGGCTTCGTGGGCTCGCTCTGGTCCGCCTCCAGCTATCTGGCCGTCTTCCGCCGGGCCCTGCACTCCATGCACGGCGTCGAGGACGCACGGTCCGCCTGGCGGACCGTGCCCCGTGCGGTCGTCACGGCGTGCGTCCTGCTGGCCGCCCTCGTCTCCAGCGCGCTGGTGCTCACCCTCAGTGGCGAGCTGGCCGTGGCGCTCGGCGGGGCGCTGGGTCTCGACGGGGCGGCGGTCGTCACCTGGGACGTGCTCAAGTGGCCCCTGCTGCTCTGCCTGGCGGCCACGATGGTGCTGGTGCTCTTCCGCTCGGGACCGGTACCTGCCCGAGGGAAGCGGCGGCGGGCGCTCGGAGGCGGACTCGCCGTTCTGCTCTGGCTCGCCGCCTCCGCCGTGTTCACCTCGTACACCGCCCATGTCGGCACCTACGACCGGCTGTACGGGCCGCTGACCGGGTTCATCGTGTTCCTGGTCTGGCTGTGGGTCTCCAACCTCGCCCTGCTTGCGGGCGCGCAGTTCGAGGCCGAGCTCGTCAAGGCGCGGGCGCGGTGACCGCGTTCGCCCGGTGCCGGGCGCCTCACACCGGGGCGCCGGGGTGCGGTGCGCCGGAGGGCCGGGCGGGCGGAACCGGCCCGTACGCCGGGGCCCCGAGCCGCTCGGGCGCGACGAAGTACTCGCCGTCGCGCGGCCGGTCGGTCCGCTGGCGGGGCCGGGGCGCCGGCTCCAGGTGCGGGATGTGCTTCGAGCAGTGGACGTACGCCTCCTCCACCGTGATGTGCACCCAGAACTCGGGCCGGCGCCCCGGAGCGGTGTCCACGGGCAGACCGGGGCACGCCGGCCGCTGCTCCTCGTCGGCCCGGAGCCGTGCCGTCCCGTTGACGTGCAGGCCGACGTGGTCGTGGGTGAAGTCGACGAAGAGCAGGCCGACATGGGGGTTCTCGGTGATGTTCCCGGCGCTGGCGAGCACGCCGTTGCCCCGGTACTCGGGATAGGTCAGCGTGCGGTCGTCGAGCACGGTGACGAAGCCGGGCGGCCCGGCCCGGAAGGTGATGTCGCAGGCGCCGCCGGCGTCCGCCGTCGACAGGAACATCATCGTCTGCCGGGCGACGAAGCCCGCCATCCGCCCGGTGAGGCGTGACTGCACCTGGCGGTCGTAGAAGTTCTCTGCCTGTTCGGCGGTGCCGAGGAGCTGCTGGAGACGGCGCTCGCCGACGGAGCCGGACTCGTGGATGTCGTTCACGAAGGGCTCGGTCTTCCTGTGGGACGTCCGTTCGGGGGGTGGGCCCCGGCACTCTAACGCCGCCGGAACACGGTGTCGTCGACCGTACGGACATACGGGCGAGCTTGTGACGTCGTGTGAGGGACGCCTGAAATGCCGTGCATGCGACGGTGATTCCGGGGCACATGGTGAGCACATCAGAAGAAGGAGTGGACGCTGTGTTGATGCCGGACCCCAAGGCGCTTCGGAGCCTCCTGGCGCGTTACGCGGACCTGCGCATCGCCGCACCGAAGAACGACGAGAACCGTCGTGCTCTGGACGACGTGAGCTACACGTTGTGCGTGATGACGGCCACGAGCACCGTCGCGGACGCGCTCGAACGGGCCGACGCGCTGCTGCAGGGGGCGGCGGCAGCGGGGAAGGTGCCCCCGCCCGCCACCGGCGGTCCGCTCCCCGGACCGTCGAAGGAGACCGCCCAGCCCCGTGACGACAGCGGCATCACCCTCGTCGCCTGACGGGACGTGTCGCAGCGCCGCGCAAGGCGCCGCCCCGGGGCGAACGGCATCGCGCCGTTCGCCCCGGGGCGGTGTTCCGCCGTGCGGCGCAGGGTTTCGCGTCAGACCGCCCCGCCGAAGTCGGAGGCGATGCCGGTCAGCCCCGAGGCGTGCCCCTGGCTCACGGCGCGGAACCTCCACTCGTCGCCGTCGCGCTACAGCTCCCCGAACACCATGGCGGTCTCGGTGGAGGCGTCCTCGGAGAGGAACGTGAGTGCCCGGATGCGGCGGCACGCGGGCGACGGAACTGGGGACACTCGAAGTCTACAGATGTGTAGAAGTCGCCTGTCCGGTGACGCGCCCAGACTCGCCGTGAATCAGTACGATGAGGCGGCGAGGCCGCGAGGACGCCGACGAGGCGGGAGGGAGACGGAGTTGGGCAACCGGGGAACGGGCGGTTCCCTCCCTGAGGGCGGTGGACGCAGACGCGGACAGGGCGAGCTCGAGGCACAGGTGCTGTCGGTGCTGAGGACCGCGCCGGGACCCGTCACGGCCGCCTGGGTGAAGGAGCGCCTGCCCGGGCAGCTCGCGTACACCACCGTCATGACCATTCTGTCCCGGCTGCAGGCCAAGAACGCCGTCACCAGGCAGCGGGAGGGCCGGTCGTTCGCCTGGGAGGCGACCGCCGACCAGGCGGGGCTCGCCGCGCTGCGCATGCGCCGCGTCCTCGACGGCGAACGGGACCGGGAGGCGGTGCTCACCAGCTTCGTCACCTCCCTGTCACCCGAGGACGAGCAGGTGCTGCGCGAACTGCTCGGCCACGCGGACGACGATCCCGAGGAGTGACCGGGTGGGCGTCTTCGTCTTCCTGCCGCTGGTGCTGCCCCTGACGGCCTGGCCGATCGCGCGCCTCGCCGAGCAGCATCTGCACCCCCGCACCGCCACGCGTCTCCTGGCCGGGGTCGGCGCCCTGATGGCCCTGTGCAGCACCCTCTGCCTCGCGCTCATCATGGTGGTGGGCACCGCGCAACTGCCGGGCAACCCGCTCCCGGACACCTGGTCCGACCCCGAGGTGCGCGAGGCGGTGCCGTACGACGAGGTCGTCGGCAAGGCCGCCATCCCCGCGCTGGCCGCCGTGGCGGCGGCCGCGGTCCGTACGGTGTGGCGGCACCACCGCGTCCGGCGCCGGGCGGAGCGCGCCCTGGAAGGGCTGCCGCCGTCCCCCGTCGCGGTGCTGCCCGACGACTCGCCGTACGCCTACGCGCTGCCCGGCGGCCGGGGCCAGGTGCGGGGCCGGATCGTGGTGTCCACCGGCATGCTGGCCCGCCTCGACTCGCGTGAGCGCCGCGCCCTGTTCGCGCACGAGCGCGCGCATCTGGCCGCGGGTCACCACCGCCATCTCCTCGCGGCCCGGCTGGCCTCCCGCGCCAATCCCTTCCTGCTGCCCCTGCACACCGCCGTCGCCTACTGCGCGGAGCGCTGGGCGGACGAGGAGGCCGCCGGGGCCATCGGCGACCGGCGCGTGACCGCCAGGGCGGTCGGCAAGGCGGGCCTGGTGTCCCGGGGCGCCCCGTTCCCGGTCCCGGCCGCTTTCGCGACGGGCCCCGTACCGCGGCGTGTCGCCGCCCTGCTGGGGCCCGTACCGCCCGCCGGGACCTGGCCGCCCGCCTTCACCGCCGCGGGCGCGGCGCTCTGGACCGCCGCGGCGGGGGCGGCGGTTTCCGCGCTGTCGTCGGCGAACTCGGCGGTGGCGCTGTTCCTGGTGCTGAAGGCCGCGACGCCGCTGTAAGGGCTGTCCCGTGCTCCCCAGCGGGCGCACGACGACGGCTGCGGCACCTCGCTGCGTTGTCGGATCGCCCGAATGCACCCGGCATGAGGACGACCCTGCGCCTTGCGATGCACCGCATCTGACGCCGCGCCCTGATCCACCGGAGACCACGGGGCAGCCCTTGGCGCGGGCACGGGAGGATCGGTCGGTCGTCAGCCCTCCTCGCCCTCGCCTTCCGCGTCGCTCCCGTCCGGGCCCTCGTCCTCGAAGGCGTCACCGATCTCGTCCACGACCTCCGCGCCGACGATGCCCGCGCCGACGGCCAGGCCCGCCGCGCCGACGGCCACCGCGGCGCCCGTGCCGGGTCCGTGGTGACCGCCGCGGTGGTGGCCGTGGTGCCCGGCGTGGTGGTGGTCCTCGTGCCCGCCGCCGTGGACGAGGCCGTGGGCGGCGTTGCCGCCGTGCGGCCCGTGCCCGGCGGGGCCGGAGCGGTGCTCCAGCAGATAGTGCAGCCAGGCGCGGACCCTGGTCTTCCAGTCCGTGTCGCCGGCCTCGTCGTGGGCGACGTCGAAACGGGCCGGCGCTTCGTGGCCGTCCGCGGACAGCCCTCCCCGCCGGTCCGCCTCGAGGACCACCTCCACACGGCCCGGTCCGGCGAGGAAGGTCACCTCGACCTCGTCGACCGCGTGGGCGTCGTGCGGGGGCGGGGTGAGCTCGATCTCCTGGTGGAAGGGCAGTTGCTGCCCCGTGCCCCCGATGCGTCCGTATTCGATGTCGGCGGACCGGAAGCCGAAGCCGAGCTGCCCGAATGCCTCCAGTACCGCTTCCTGCACCGGGAGCGGCCGCACGGCCAGCAGGTCCAGGTCGCCCCTGTCCCGGGCGCCGGCCACGCCGAGCTCCGTGCGCACACCGAGCACGACGCCGAGCGCCTGTCCGTGCAACTCGGTCACCGGCGTCTCCCAGGGCACCGTCACCGCGAAGGGGACGACGTGCCGCACGCCCGGGTCGAGCCGGAACCCGCCGCCCACCGTGAACCGCTCGAAGGCGACCTCCGCCTCCCGCTCCCCTTCGCCGGCTTCCCGGCTCTCCGCTTCGACGCGGGCGACGAACTCCAGGGTGATGTGCTCGATCTCGAAGGCGGTGTCCCCGCCCTCGAGCCGGACCTCGCCGGTGAGAGTGCCCCCGGGCGGGACGGCTCCGGGGGCGAGGACCGTGTCGACGGCCGGGCCTCCGACGCCGACCGAGCCGAGCAGTCGCTTGAACACCATCGTGGCGTTCACTCCTTCGTGTGCGGGATTCCTGTGGGACGACGCGGCGATTCCGCGGGGACGGGCGGGGTGGGCCCGCGGGGCACCGCTCCTCGTCCCCGGGAACATCCCGTACCGCGGGAACAACCCGTACCGCCCTGGCGTTATCTACACGCATGTAGAAGCATAGGAGGGGAGCACCCGCCGCGGCCCGTACACACCGGGCGCGGCACCGGAACGGCCGAAAACGCCCTACGGGTGGCCAGTGCAAAGGGAATGGCCAGTCGCTTTACCCCTCCTTTACCATGGTTCGGCGGACACTGTCCCGACCATGACCCCAACAGGGCCGATCCCGGTCCGTCGAGCCACGAAGGAGCAGCAGACCCGCAATGGGTGAACCTCCCAGTCCCAGCCGTGCCCCGTCCCGCCCACCGTTCTCCAAGGGCCGGGAGGTGGCACGGTGACCGAAGTGCTCCTGCTGCTCGTCGCCCTGGCGCTCACGCTCGCCTGCGCCGTCTTCGTCGCGGCCGAGTTCTCCCTCACCACCGTCGAACGCGGTGAGCTGGAGCGTGCGGCGCGGGCCGGCGACCGGGGCGCCGAGAGCGCCCTCAAGGCCGTGAAGCGCCTCACCCTCCAGCTGTCCGGTGCCCAGCTGGGCATCACCGTGACCTCGCTGGTGATCGGCATGCTCGCGGAACCGTCCGTCTCGGCCCTGCTGCGCGGCCCGCTCGAGGCGGTGGGACTGCCCCCCGGCGTCGTCCCGACCGTGTCGACGCTGCTCGGCGTCGCGATCTCGACCGTCGTCCTGATGGTGGTCGGCGAGCTCGTGCCCAAGAACTGGGCGATCTCGCGCCCGCTCGCCGTGGCCAGGGTCGTGGCCGGGCCGCAGCGCGGCTTCACCGCCGCCTTCGGACCGCTGATCCACCACCTGAACAACACCGCGAACCGGATCGTGCGCCGGTTCGGGCTGGAACCCGCCGAGGAGCTGGCGTCGGCCCGTACACCCGAGGAACTGATCGCGCTCGCGCGGCACTCGGCCCGGGAGGGCGCCATCGAGGCCGACTCGGCGGAACTGTTCGTCCGCACCCTGCACCTGGGCGAGCTGACGGCGGAGAACGTCATGACGCCCCGCGTCGACGTCCGCGCCCTCGAAGTGCACGCCACGGCGGCGGACGCGGCGAACCTCACCCTCGCCACCGGCCTGTCCCGCTTCCCGGTCTACCGGGACAGCCTCGACGAGGTCATCGGCACCGTGCACATCCGCGACGTCCTCGCCCTCGACGAGGACAAGCGGCCGCTCACGCCGATAGCCGACCTGGCCACCGCGCCCCTCCTGGTGCCGCACTCGCTGCCGGTGGACAAGCTCCTCGGCCGGCTGCGCAGAGCCCGTACCATGGCCGTGATCATCGACGAGTACGGGGGCACCGCCGGCGTCGCCACCGTCGAGGACATCGTCGAGGAGGTCGTCGGTGAGGTCCGCGACGAGCACGACCCCCACGAGACGCCCGACCTGGCGCCCGCCGAGCCCGCGCTCGACGGCCGTCCGGTGTGGCACGCCGACGGCAGCGTCCGTATCGACCAGCTCCGGGAGATCGGCTTCGCCGCGCCCGACGGCCCGTACGAGACCCTGGCGGGACTGATCGCCATGCGGCTGGAGCGCATCCCGACCACCGCCGACCGCCTCGACGTCGACGGCTGGCGGCTCGCCGTGCTCCACACCGAGCACCACCGTGCCGACCGTGTCCGCATCACCGCCCCCGCCGCCGTGGCGGAGAGCGTGGAGGAGACCCGATGACCACCCTCCAGTTGCTGATCGGTGCGTTCACCCTCGTCACCAACGCCTTCTTCGTCGGGGCCGAGTTCGCCCTGATCTCCGTGCGCCGCAGCCAGATCGAGCCGGCCGCGGTCAAGGGCAACCTGCGTGCCCGGAGCACCCTCTGGGGGATCGAGCACCTGTCCGCGATGATGGCCACGGCCCAGCTCGGCATCACCGTGTCGTCGCTGGTGCTGGGCGCCGTCGCCGAACCGGCCATCGCCCATCTGCTGGAGCCCCCGTTCCACGCCATCGGCGTCCCGGATGCGCTGATCCACCCGATCGCGTTCGTCATCGCGCTGACGCTGGCGACGTATCTGCACATGCTCTTCGGCGAGATGGTCCCGAAGAACATCGCCCTCGCCGCCCCGGCGCCGACCGCGCTGCTCCTCGGCCCCCCGTTGGTGGCGCTGACCCGGGCCCTGCGACCGGTGATCTTCGGCATCAACACCTTCGCCAACGCCCTCCTGCGGCTGCTGAGGGTCGAGCCCAAGGACGAGGTCGCCTCGGTCTTCACCGACGACGAACTGGCCCGCCTGGTCAAGGACTCCAGCGAGGCCGGGCTCCTCGAACCGGAGGACGGGGAGCGACTGCAGGACGCGCTGGAACTGGGCACCCGGCCGGTCGGCGAGGTGATGGTGCCGCTCAACAAGATGCTCACCGTCGGCGCCGGAATCACCCCCCAGGGCCTGGAAAGGGCCTCCGTCGCCAACCGGTTCTCCCGGCTGCCGGTGGTCGCGGAGGGCGGTGCGATCCTGGGCTACCTGCACATCAAGGACGCGCTCGGCGCCGCCGACCGCACGAAGCCCTTCCCGCGCACGGCCCTGCACCCCATCATCAAGGTCGCCATCGACACCCCTCTCGACGACACCATGACCGCCATGCGGGGCGCCGGCACCCATCTCGCCGCCGTCACCGGCACCAAGGGCACCGTCATCGGCTTCGTCACCATGGAGGACGTCCTGGAGGAACTGGTGGGCCCCGCTCCCGACGCGGTCGCCTGATCGGCGAACCTCCGACCGCGCACCGCACGGAGCCTCCGCCAACTTGAAGTCGCAGGTCAAAGGGCTGGTGTGACCGCTCCTCGGGGCGCTCATGCTGGTTGTGGGCGGGAGTCCACGGCGAAGATCATCCGTCAGCGGTTGACTTCGAGGTTCGTCAAGACGAGCAGGGCGCGCAGGAGCTGGGTGGCGCGGGCGGGGTCGGTGCGCAGCTTGGTGAGGATCCGCCAGTTCTGTAGGTGGGCGAAGCCGTGCTCGACCGGCGCGCGTCCCACGGGAGGACGCGGTTGGCTTCCTTCTCGCCTGGGGTGAGCTTGTGGGTGCGGCTGGCAGCGTAGCCGGTGACGATCACTGGGTCGAAGATGTCGTTGTCCAGGCCGCGGAAGCCGAGGTCAGCCAGCGCCCCGAGGCCGGCGGCGCGCAGGTGGGCCAGGATGTGGTCGTGGCGGGCGGCGGTGTTGTCGTGGGTGCGGCCAGGCCGCGCGGCGGATATCCAGATCAGGCGTCCCTTCTCGTCGGTCAGGGTGGGGAAGTGCAGGCCATGGGTTCGGTGCTTGCCGGAGTAGTTCCGTCGGTCGGCGCTGCGTGTACGGCGCTGGGTGCGGATGAGGGTGCCGTCGATCAGGACCACCTCCCCGCCCTGCCCGGCGACCTTCTTCAGGACGCGGTCCAGGCGCGGGGCCTGGGCGGCGAGCAGTCCGATCAGCTCCGCCCGGCCGGTGCCCGTGGCCGCCCCCGGCAGGGTGCCGGGGGCGGGTGCGGGGTGATTCATTGCTTTGTATGGCAGTTTTCCTTGTTTGGTGGGGGTGTCAGCCGAAGCAGTTCGGGACGGGGTTGGCGCTGCCCTCGCAGTTGGTCGGCACGTTGTCGATGATCTTGATCTTGCCGTGGGTGGTGACGGTTCCGTTGTTGTCGATACCGCCGGGCGCGGTGTCGGAGGTGTTGTCGGTGACCTCGACGTCGGTCAGGTTCAGGACTTCGACTCCGACGTAGATGCCGCCGCCGGTAGCACCGTCGCTGGGAGCCTGGTTACCGCTGACCACCGTACGCTGAAGGGCGAGATCGCCGTCCTGGTAGATGCCGCCGCCGTCACCTTCGAAGGCGGTGTTGCCACGGAAGCGGCTGTCCGAGATCACCGTGTGGGAGTTGCCGTCGGCGTAGAGGCCGCCACCGTCGTCGCTGGTATTGCGGGCGACGGTACTGCTGCGGACGTACAGGCTCCCGACGCCGTCGTTGTAGAAGGCGCCGCCACCGCTTTCGGCGTAGTTGTAGAGGAAGGCACTGCTGTCGATGTCGGTCGCACCCGCAGGGACGTAGAGGGCACCACCGGCGCCGCTGGCGGTGTTGCTCTTGAACAGGCTCTTGTCGATGGTCGTGGAGCCGGCGCTGTAGATGGCGCCGCCATCGCCGGCGGTGTTGCGGGTGAGTTCCGTTTTGGCGATGTCGAGTTTGCCGTTGTCGTTGTGGATCGCGCCGCCGTCTTCGCCGGAGTTCTTGCTGAGGGTGCTGTTGCGGATGGTGGTGATGCCCTGGTTGTAGATGGCGCCGGCGTTGTCGGTGCTCGTGTCGTCGACGGTGTTGTTGTGGAGGGTGGTGTGGTCGAGGGTGAGGCGGCCGGCGGCGTTGACGTTGATGGCGCCGCCGTCCTCGTCGGCGGCGGCTTTGCCGCGGGTGAGGGTGAGGTGGCGGAGTGTGAGGTCGCCGCCGGTGCCGACTTCGAAGATGCGGAACTGGTCGGCGCCCGCGGCGCGGGCGATGGTGGCGCCGTTGCCGTGGATGGTGATGGGCTGGATGATCTCGGGAAGGCCGTTGCCGTCCTGGTTGGCGGTGAGGGTGTAGGTGCACTTCTCGGCGAGCGAGAGGGTTCCTCCGCCGTCGCTGTTGGCGTCGATGATCGCCGAGATCAGGTCGTTGGGGTCGCAGCCGACGGACCTCGCCTTGTCCCCGGCCTCGCGGGAGTCCCGGTGACCGTCCTGCCCCTGGCGGCCGGATTCTTCGTGGCGGCCGCTCTGCCCGTCACGACCGCGGTCGCTGTCGTTGTCGTGGTCGGTCTGTTCGCCGTGGTCGCCTTGCCCGTCATGGCCGCGGTCGTGGCTGCTGTGTCCCTCGGGGCCGTTCTGTCCCTCGGGGCCGTTCGGGTTGCCGGCGCGCTTCTGCGTGTCCGCGGCCGCCGGGCCGGGCTTCCCCTCGGGCTCGCCGGAGTGGCTCTGGTCGGCGCTGCTCTCGTCGTGGTCTTCGTCCGCGTCGCTGTCGTCGTGGTTGCCGGAGTCAGTGGTGTCCGGGCCCGTTCTCACGTCCCTGCTGCCTGCGTGGTCTTCGGTGTTGTCGCTGTCGTTCCAGCCGGGGTTTCCGGCGTGTTCGGCCCAGTAGTCGGCGTCCTTGTCGTCCTCGGTGTCCTCGGCGCTTCCGCCGCGGGTCGTGGCGTCCTTGGCGGGTGCGGGCTGGGTCGTGCCCTTGGCCTGGTCGGCCGCCGCGGAGGCGGTCTTCGCTCCCGCCTTGTCGTCGTCGGTGACGGCGACCAGGGCCGTCGTGCCGGCGATGGTGGCGAAGCCTGCGGCCGCCACCACGGCCGTCTTCCAATGCCGGCTCAGTGTCGCCGGCCGTGCGCGATCAGCGTCATCTCTACCCCGGGATCCGAACATCCGACACGCTCTCCTTCTGTGATGGGCCGTCACCGCAGCGCCCGAGCGCCAGCGGGTGCATCAAAACACAGAAAAAGTCGCAAATACGATAATCGGGTGGAAGGTGGGAGTGTCGGTCGACGTGACCGGCCCATCGGCCCGGCACTCGAGCTTTCGAGGACACCGCGCTCTGGTTCACCTTCGCCGGATACAGCGCCCGGGAAGCAATACCTTGGCTCCTACGGCGTCGTCAGGATGCTCGACGAGAGGCGCTGGGAACCGAGGAAGGTATTCCACACGATGGCAGCCAGATACCAACGCGGCTGATGTACCAAGAGGTTCTGTCCCTTGGCAGCCCCCGCTCTGCAACCCCCGATCATCCGTCGCACTGGGGATCGGGATGACGGATGATCTACTGCACAGACTGCCGCCCCTGACCAGCATGAGCACCCAGAACAACCGTCAGACCAGCCCTTTGACCTGCGGCTTCACGTTGGCGGAGGCTCACGGGGGGCCGCTCCACGCTGCTCGAGCTCTTCCGCGGCGAGAACCACGGCAAGCTCGTGCTCGCCGTCGCAGGCGAGTGAGACGGATGGCACCCATGGAGCTCAAGGGCGCGGGTGTCGTGGTCACCGGCGCCGGGTTCGGGCCATCGGGGTCGCCCGGCGGCCCGGTGCTCGACCCCGAGGTCGTGGCCGACGAGGTGATGAAAGGACTGGAGGGCGGGCGGTTCCGGATCCTTCCCCACGGTGAGGTACGGGACCATCGCGCCTTCCGCGCGAGCGACACCGACCGGTGCTGCGCGGGATGCGGCGCCTGCGTCGACGTATCGACGACGTCGCCGCGGGCTGAACGCCGCACGGGGCGGCGGCCGGTGGAGCGTGTGAGGGCGCTCCACCGGCCGCCGCATTCGTGCGTCACGCCCTGACGGGCTGCTCCGGCAACGCGGTCGCACGCCGCTGTCCCGTGACGCTCCCCAGCCAGCCGAGCAGGAACGCGACGGGCAGCGACACCAGGGCGACCGTCTGCAGCGGGAACCAGGAGATGTCCCATTCGGGGAACAGTGCCATCGGGCTGCCGGAGAAGACGGGGCTCACGACCTGGAGTCCGAGCGCGCAGCCGAGACCTCCGTACAGCGTCCACAGCAGCCCCCTGTGCGTGAAGCCGCGCCAGAACAGCGAGTACACCAGCGCCGGGAGCAGGCAGGAGCTCGCCACCGCCAGGGAGATCGTGGACAGGAATCCCATGTTCCAGCCCTGCACCCACACCGCGAGGCAGATGCTCAGCACTCCGACCAAGGCGGACGCGATACGGGCCGCGGCCACTTCCCGGCCCTCGGTCGTGCGCCCGCGGCGGAAGACGTTGGTGACGAGGTCGTGGGCGACCGAGCCTGCGGCCGCCAGCGTCACGCTCGCGACGACCGCCAGCGTGGTGAGGAACACCGCGCAGGAGACCAGCACGACGAGCCATGCCTCGCCCGTCTGCGCCGACGAGCCGACCGCCAGATCGCCGGTGAGCATCAGCAGGCTGCTGGTGGCCCCGGGGTCGGCGGCGAGGATCTTCGGGGCGCCGATCAGCGCCGCGGCCCCGAAACCCAGCACGGTGGTGAGCAGGCAGATGGCACCGACGATGGCGATGGTGTGGCGGACCGTACGGCGTGCCGTGGCGGTGTCGGGCGCGGTGTTGAGCTGGGTGGCGACATGGGGCATGCAGGCGACGCCCAGTACGACGGTGATCATCAGACCGATGAAGTCGAGGGTCCCCTCGACCGGGCTGCTGGCAGCGAACCGCAGGCCCGGACGCATATAGCCCTCGGGACGGCCGCTGCCCCGCCCGGCGGCCTCGATGAGGGAGTCGGGGCTCCAGTGGAAGCGGTGGAGCAGCACCGCCGCCACGGCCACGGCCATGGCGAGCAGGATCACCGTCTTGATCACCTGGATCGCGATCATGCCGCGCATCCCGCCGAAGGCCGTGGCGCAGACGACGAGGGTGCCGATCATGACGATGGCGGTCTGCTCGGCGCCGGGACCGGACAGGCCGAGCAGCATGGCGGTGGTCCTGCCCGCACCGGAGAGCTGGACGATCAGATACGGGACGCACGCGCTCAGCGTGACGACGGCGACCGCGATCCTGACCGAGGGCCCCGGGGCCCGCAGGGCGAACGTGTCGCCGAGGGTGTAGCTGCCGCGTTCCCGCAGCGGGCCGGACAGCAGGAGCAGGACGCCGAGCGACAGCACGGTGCACAGGGCGATGAACAGTCCGTCGAAGCCGAAGACCGCGACGGTTCCCGTCGTGCCGAGCACGGTCGCGGCGGAGAGGTAGACGCCGGTGAGGACGAGGGCGCCCTGGACGGGTCCCAGCCCGCGGCCCGCCGTGTAGAAGTCGTCGACCCGGTCCCGCTCGGGTCCGTTGAGCACGCAGATGAGCAGGATCGGGACGATGAAGGTGAGGAAGCCGACGAGAACCCAGGAGCGGGTGTCCGTGTCCAGGTCGAGGGTGCCGGGACCCCCTGCGGCGAGCAGGATCTGAGGAAGCATCAGTGCTCCTCCGCCGACTCGTACGCGGCCTCCTCGTGGGTGGCGCGGTCGTAACGCGCCGCCGTCCACAACAGGAGCGAGCCCTGCGCGAGAAGGGCGACGACGCCGAGGTTGATCTGTCCGGCGACAGGGGTGGCCAGCAGGTCCTCTGCGGCGCAGGCAAGCAGGAGATGGACCGTGAAGGTCACTCCGTTGACGAGCGCGAAGGATCTGCTCACCCGGTGGGGCCGGGGTCTTTGATGGAAGCGGGGGGTGTGCGGATGGGCGTGCTGATGGGCCATGGAGCTCTCCTGGCGGGCAGGGATGCGCGCGCATCGCTTCGCTCGGGCGATGCCTGGCGAGGCACCGCCCCTTGACGAGGGCTCACCAGAGCACGTACCGACCGGTCAGTCCATGCGCCTCGGACACCCCGCTGTCCGCTCCCAACGCCGTAGGGGCGCGACTGTGCTGATGCCCATTCGGCCATCCGCGGTAAGGAATCCGGCCATGGTGATACGCGTGCGGGGAGGGGCGTACCGGCCGTGCGGCCGTACGCGTGCCGGGAGTTGCCCACCGCCGTGCGGCCGTACGCGTGTCGGGAGTTGCCCACCGCCGTGCGGCCGTACGCGTGCCGGGAGTTGCCCACCGCCGTGGAGCCGTACGCGTGTCGGGAGTTGCCCACCGCCGTGCGGCCGTACCCGTGCCGGACGGGCGTACCGCGGCTTCAGCTCTCCGGGTCGGAGTCCCAGGCGTCCCCGCAGCCGAGGACGGCAGCAGGCCCGAGCAGTTGGAGCGTGTCGAAGGCGAGCGTGAGCCGTACGAGGTGGCGGGGGCGGGACAGTTCGAGACCCGTGATCTGCTCGAAGCGGCGCAGCCGGTTCAGCACCGTGTTGCGGTGGCACAGCATGTGCCGGGCCGCCTGGACCGCGGAGCCGCCCTTCTCGATCCACACTCCGAGCGTGTCGATCAGCGTTTCGCGGTCGGCGGGCTCCAGGTCGTACAGCGGCCGGAGCACTCGGGCCAGCTCGGCGGACAGGTCGGGCCGTGAGACCAGCAGACCGTCGGGTAGACGGGCGTCGAGCTGGGCGACCTCCCCGTCCGCGCGGCAGGTGCGCAGGGCGAGTCCGGCCAAGTCCCGCGCCCGGGGCAGGTTCTTCAGGCCGTGGACGACGGGGCTGATGCCGATGCGCATGCCTGGTCCGGCGTCGAGGGCGGAGGCGAGCGCGTCGAGTGGGCGGTCGCCGAGGTGGGCGACGAGCACATCGCGCTGTGCGCCGACGTGGCGCAGGACGCGCATGCCGGGGATCTCCGGAACGGCGTCGGGTGCTCGACCGAAGGGCGGCGTGGCCCGCAGCTCCGCCACCGCGAAGCGTCCGTCGGGCGGCAGATCGAGGATCGACGCGGCGTCCCGGATGAACGCCGGGTCGTTACGGCTCTCCAGGACGGCGGCGAGGATCAGGCGCATCCGCTCGTTGTGCCGGCTGGCCACGCCCTTGGCGACCTGCCGGTAGGCGTCGGCGACCAGGACGGCGTCGCGGTCGTTCATCTTCCACACCAGCTCCGCCACGTGCACGAGATGACGCTGGTCGCCGAGCCCGTCCCGCTCCACGACGCTGATGATCCCGCTCCAGACCTCCGAGCCGGCCACCCGGAAGGCGTGCATCACCTCGTCGAGGGGGCGGCCCTCCTCGGCACGGCGTATGCCGAGCTCACGGGTGTAGCGCTCGATGTCCACGATGCGGCCCGGGTCGAGGGCGGCCTCCAGCGCGAAGCGGATGCCGGTGTCCGCGGACTGCTTGAGGTCGGGCGGCGAGAGTACCGGGTCGGCGTAGTACGGCACCTCGGTGCGGATCTGGTGCACCACGGAGTCGGTGAAGGAGGCGCCCCGCCCGAGAAGGCGCCGGCAGGCGTGGTCGAACAGCTGGAGCGGCGAGGGCTCGGCGGCGGCTTGGGGCAGCGGACCGACGGTGGTGACGCGAGGGCGGACCGAGCCACGGACGGAACTGGTGTGCATGGACCCTCCAGACGGACGGGGCGTGCTGGGACACCACGGCGGGTCGCCATGTCTTGTGCTGCGCGGGTAGCAGGTGCGGGTGCTCCACCGGTCGGCGATCGGCGTGTGGCGGCGGCGCACCTTCAAGGAATCCACATGCTAAGCAGTCGGTCACGTATTGGGGCGGGACCTCTGCCAAATCGTGATGACCCACGCACAGCAGGAGGTACGGATTGTGCCCCCTCACAAGCGCGGCGCGCCCCGGCTGGGAGCTGACAGCGGCTCGTTCCCCGTCCATGGACGCCCCGCCCCCGCCGTGTTCCCGTAGCGCTCCAGTCCGGCGCCCGCTCGCCGAGAAGCAAGGAGAACGCCCAGATGAGCCCACCAGAGACCGAGGCCGGGACCCTCCGGGTCAGTGATCTGCACGTCAGCTACGGACGGTCCGTGCAGGCGCTCCACGGGGTGTCGCTGACCGTCCCGCAGGGCCGGATCGTCGCCGTGCTCGGCTCCAACGGCGCGGGCAAGTCCACACTGCTCCGGGCGGTCTCCGGGACCCTCGCCCTGCACCGCGGCACGGTCGACAGCGGCACCGTGCACTTCGACGGCGTACGGCTGAGCGGCGACGCCACGCGGTCCGTCGCCGCGGGGGTGGTGCAGGTGCCCGAGGGCCGGCGGATCTTCGGCGCCCTGTCCGTGGAGGACAACCTCAAGGCCGGGTTCCTCGGGTCGGCACGCCGCTCGCGCGCCGAGCTGCGAGCCGACCGCGACCGTGTCTTCACGCAGTTCCCGGTACTGGCCGAACGCCGGCGGCAGGCCGCCGGGCTGATGTCCGGCGGAGAGCAGCAGATGCTCGCGATGGGCCGCGCGCTGATGGCCGGGCCACGCCTGCTCCTCCTCGACGAGCCCTCGCTGGGCCTCGCACCGCTGATGGTCCGACGCATCGCGGAGATCATCCGTGAGATCAACGCCCGGGGGACCTCGATCCTGCTCGTCGAGCAGAACGCCGCCATGGCGCTGGAACTGTCCGACCGCGCGTCGGTGCTGGACGTGGGCCAGGTGCGGCTGGAGGGGGCCTCGGCCGATCTCGCCGCGGCGGACGAGGTGCGGCGGCTGTATCTGGGCGAGAGCTACGAGACCGGCTGCGGCGCGCCCGACGCCGACGCGCGGTACGCGACGTCCGCGAGCACTCCGGCCGTGACCGGACCGGGACTGACCGAGCTCGGCAGGTGGAACGGATGAGCGTCGACGCGACGGCCACCACCCCCGAGGCCGCCACGGCCCCAGGACCGGACGCGGGGCCCGACCCGGTCCCGGCCCTCACGGTCGAGAACCTGACCGTGCGCTTCTCCGGCCTGGTCGCCCTCGACGACCTTTCCTTCACGGTCCCGCCCGGCACGATCCACGCCCTCATCGGCCCCAACGGCGCGGGCAAGTCCACCTGCTTCAACGTCATCTCCGGCGTCTACCGAGCCACCGCCGGAAGCGTCCGGTACGCGGACAAGGACCTCACCCGCCTCGCACCCCACCGCATCGCGCAGCTCGGTGTCGCCCGCACCTTCCAGAACATCGTGCTCACCCACGGGACAGTCGCCGACAACCTCATGCTCGGCCGCCACCGGCTGACCCGGGCGGGCTTCACGGCGAGCGCGCTGCGACTGCCGCACACGGTGCGCGAGCAGCGCCGCCACCGGGAGCGGGCCGCCGAGATCGCCGACTTCCTGGGGCTCGGCCCCGCATTCGACAAGCCGGTCGCCGGGCTTGCCTACGGTGACCGCAAGCGGGTGGAAATGGCGCGCGCGCTGTGCATGGAGCCTCAGTTGCTGCTGCTCGACGAGCCCGTCGCCGGTATGCACCCGACCGAGCGTTCGGCGATGGCCGAGACGATCGCCCGGGTCCGTGACGCCCTGAAGATCTCGATCCTCATCGTCGAGCACGACATGGGCCTGATCATGAGGATCGCCGACTCGGTGACGGTGCTCGACTTCGGCCGGCTCATCGCTGACGGACCGCCCGAGCGCATCCAGAACGACCGGGTGGTCATCAGCGCGTATCTCGGCACTCCGGTCCAGGAAACAGAACCGGGTCCAGAGTCCGGCCCGGCACGCGAACCAGAACCCGGTCCGGCACCCGAGGCGGAAGCCGGCCCGGCACCCGAGCCGGAGCCCATCCCGGCACCCGAGCCGGTGGACGGGACCGAACCGGACGGCGAGCCGGACCCGGGACGTGCCACGGCCGCCGCCTCGGACCCCGCCAAGGACACCGAGTGCGACTCGGAGGAAGAATCATGATCAAGTTCGCCGAAACCGTCCTCAACGGACTCGCGCTCGGCTCCGTCTACGCGCTGATAGCCCTGGGCTTCGTCGTGATCTTCAAGGCGTCCGGCGTCATGAACTTCGCGCACGGCTCCCTTCTGCTCTTCGGCGGCTATGTCACGGCCCGCCTCCACGAGGCCATCGGCTTCATCCCCGCCGTCCTCGTCGGCGCCGTGCTCGCCGCGGCACTGGCCGGCCTTGTGCAGCTCCTGGCCGCCCGCGGCCTGCGCGGCGCGGAGATCCACACGCTGACGATCCTGACCATCGGCGTGGACGTCCTGCTCAGCACCGAACTCAACCGGCAGGTCGGTGCCGACTACCTCACCATGGGCGACCCCTGGGGCGCCGATGTGACCCGGTTCGGCAGCATCACCGTCGCCGATGCGCGGATGGCGAGCATCGTCGTCGCGGTCGTCGTCATCGGCGCCTTCTTCGCCGCCTTCCGCTGGTCCCGCTGGGGCCTGTCCATGCGGTCCGCGGCCGCCGACCCGGAGGCCGCGGCGCTGATGGGGATACGGCTTGACCGCGTACGCCTCATCGCCTGGTGCGTCGCCGGGGCACTGGCCGCCGTCGCCGCCGTGTTCCTGGCCGCCTTCCCCGCACCGGGACTCGATCGCACGACCAGTCAGATCGCCCTGAGTGCCTTCCCCGCGGCGATCCTCGGCGGCATGGACTCGGCCGTCGGCGCGCTCGTCGGAAGCCTGGTGATCGGCCTCACGGCGGCGATGGCCGCCGGCTACCAGAACGAACTCAGCGTCCTGGGCGCCGGATTCCCGGATGTGGCCCCCTACCTCGTGATGGTGCTCGTGCTCCTGGTCAGGCCCACCGGCCTCTTCGGATCGAAGGAGCTGACCCGTGTCTGACACCCGCGCCACTGCCGAACCCACGAAACCCACGGAACCTACGGGCACCGTGACGGCTCCCGCCGCGGCCCCCCATTCCCCGTCCGCCCCCGGCAGTCGGTCCGGCAAGGTCTCCCCGCGCGGGCGGCGTGCGGCCACCCTCGCCGCAGGCGTGCTGGTCCTGCTGGCCCTGCCCTTCTACGTCAGCTCCTTCTGGCTCCAGACGGGCCTGTTCGCCATGGCCGCCGTCATCGGCGCCATCGGGCTGAACCTGCTCTCCGGGACGACCGGACAACTCTCCCTCGGCCACGCCTTCTTCCTCGCCGTCGGCGCGTACGGCTATGTGTGGCTGGCGTCCGAGCCGTCCGGTACCGGCTCCAGCAGCCTGTACGGCCTCGGGCTCCCGCCCGTGCTCGCCTTCGTGCTGGCCATCGTCCTCGCCGGTGCGGCGGGCGGCCTCTTCAGCCCCATCTCCGGCCGGCTGCGCGGCATGTACCTGGGCATCGCCACTCTCGCCCTGGTCTTCCTGGGCCACCACATGATGCTCAACGCCCCGCATGTCACCGGCGGGTTCAACGGCCGCTCCGTACCGCCGCTGGACATCCTCGGCTTCTCCTTCACCGACACCTCACCCGACGGTCTCACCGTCATCGGCGTCCCCTTCGGCGGGCTGGAGCGCCTGTGGTACGTCGGCCTGGCCCTGGTCGCCGTGGCCTGGCTCGCCGCGCACAACCTCCTGCGCGGGCGCCCCGGCCGCGCACTCGGCGCCGTACGCGACAGCGAGGTCGCCGCGGCCGTCATGGGAGTCCATCTCACCCGCTACCGCGCCTCGGCGTTCATCATCTCCTCGATGTACGCGGGCGCCGCGGGTGCCCTGCTGGCCCTGGTGTTCAAGCGCGTCGTCCCCGACCACTTCGGGCTCCTGCTGTCCATCGACTACCTCGCGATGATCGTCATCGGCGGCCTCGGCTCGGTCGGCGGCGCGGCCTGCGGCGCGGTCTTCGTCGCCCTGATCCCCCACCTGCTCACCAAGTACGCCGACGACCTGCCCCTGCTCACCGCTCCCGGCACCACGGGATCGGGCGTGTCCCCGGGCGACGCGGCCCGCTACCTCTACGGCACCGCGATCGTCCTCGTCCTGATCTTCGCCCCCGGCGGCCTGGCCGGACTGGCCCACCGACGGCCGCGCCGCAAGGGCGACGGCTCCCCCCGCACCCGGCGTTCCCCTCTCCGCACCCGCACCACCCCGAAGGAGCACACCCCGTGAGACACACCCGACTCGCCCCGGCCGCAGCCGTCATCGCCGCACTCGCCCTGAGCGCCACGGCCTGCAGCACCAAGAGCGGAACCGACGCCAACAGCGCCGGCAGCGACGGCATCAAGACCGGCCCCGGAGTGACGGAGAAGACCATCACCCTGGGCGCGCTGACCGACCTCACCGGCCCGTACGCCTCGCTCGGCAGGAGCATCGTCAACGCCCAGCAGCTGTACGTCGACCAGCTCAACGCCTCCGGCGGCATCTGCGGCCGGACCGTCGAGATCACGGTGAAGGACCACGGCTACGACGTGCAGAAGGCCGTGTCCGCGTTCACCGAGACCGAGCCGAACGTGGCCGCCGTGTCCCAGATGGTCGGCTCTCCCGTGGTGTCCTCGCTCCAACAGGAGCTGGAGTCAAAGCACCTGCTCACGTTCCCGATGGCCTGGGCCTCCACCCTGCTGGGCCGCGAGTACGTACAGGTGGTCGGTTCCACGTATGACGTCGACATGATCAACGGCGTCGACTTCGTGGTCCGCACGGCCAAGCTGAAGGCGGGCGACAAGATCGGCCACGTCTACTTCGAGGGCGAGTACGGCGAGAACGCGCTCGCCGGTGCCACGTACGCGGCCGAGAACCAGAAGCTGACGATCGTCGGGCAGAAGATCAAGCCCACCGACCAGGACCTGACCGCCCAGGTCACCGCCCTCAAGCAGGCCGGCGTCAAGGCGATCCTGATCAGTGCCGGCCCGCGCCAGACGGCCGCCCTGGTCGGTACCGCGGCCGCCGCGGGCTTCGCCGTCCCGGTCCTCACCAGCTCGCCGGGCTTCGCCCCGCAGCTGCTGGCGACCCCGGTCGGTCCCGCCCTGGAGAAGATGCTCCAGGTGGTGAGCCCCGCCCCGGCGTTCAGCGCCGACAACCCGGCGATGAAGAAGCTCGCCGACGACTACAAGGCGAAGTACCCGAAGGACCTGCTCGACGCCGGTGTCGTCAGCGGCTGGAACGCGATCAGCGTCCTCGGCGAGGACCTGAAGGCGGCCTGCCGGGCGAAGGACCTGACCCGCGAGGGCATAGCGGCGGCTCACCGCAAGCAGTCCGAGCTCACGGTGCTCGGCGTGCCGCTGGACTTCTCGGACCGCGCCAAGCCGGCGACGTACCAGTCCTTCATCCACAAGCCGGCGAAGACGGCCCCCGGCGGCCTCGCGAACGTCGAACCGGCCCGCGAGGTCCCCGCGGCGAAGACCTACACCCTGCCCAAGGGCTGAGCCGCCCCGACGGTCCGGATGCTGACCGGCGGCTCAGCATCCGGACCGGGAAGAACGCCCGCCCGGTCCCTCGGCTGCAGCGGCAGTCCACGACGCCGCGGGTCGGCCCGTGCAGCTCGTCCGGCGACGGCAGACGGCGCCGGAACTTCTCCCGGTACCGCGCGAGGCCCTCGGCGTCCGCGCCCGAGAGGTCTCTCGGCGCGGGTGCGGGGTGCTGTGGGCTGGAGGACATGGCCCCATCACGGCGGCCGGAGAAGTGCTGCGGGGTTCGTGGGCGCCACCTGGGAGGCCCTGACCTGCAGAAATATGGGTGATCAGGTCTCTGGGCATCTCGAAGAGGACGAACAACGAGCGGCGCGGGACGCCCTCCTTCGGCTGGCACGCACCCTCGAGACGTACACCGATGGTGCCGATGACGATCCGGCCCCAGGCACAGGGCTCCCGAAGCTGATCGCTGCTCTGGAACGTGCCGAGTCACAGCTCGCAGAAGCTCGGCGAGTCCTCGAAGACCGTCTGCCCGCGATGCCGTTGGAGAGTGAACCCGGCGGGTCGGTGTGAGTGTAGAGACCTTTGAGGAACGGTTTTCCGCTCCGCAACGGATCTACTGGCACGGGGGTACCTGCCAGATGGAGTCTCGCCTGGGCGTGATCAGTCGATGTCGCGGTCATGGGACTCTTCGAGCAGACGGGTCGCGAGGTCGTCGGCCCACTCCACGGCCCAGGCGCGCAGAGCGCTAATGGTGGTCTCGTCGAGGCCGTAGGCGGTGAAGGCTTCGTCGTCGGTCCACTCGGCGCCCGTTAGGTTCGCCTGGAGGTCCTCGCGCTCGAAACGGCCGCGGGCGTGTCGGCGACCGAACTCTTCGAGCTCGGCGTTACTCCAGCGGTGGGAGGCTGCGTACACGTCGATCAGGTCGCGTGGCGCTCCTCGGTCAGCCAGGGCGCGAACCTTGGTCCCGATCACGTCCTCCTCGGCGAGGACAGGCCCGTACGGGCTCTGGGCGACGGGCCGCCAGAAGATCTCTTTGAGGATGTCGACTTCGCACTCCTGCCCGGTGGCGGGGTCCGTCACGGTGAAGCGAGCGGACAGCGGGGCAGTCTCCAACGCCTGTACCTTCCAGCCCCGGGCTGTCAGGCCGCTGCAGAGCGCGGCTGCGATGTCGGCCATGGGTGCCGGGTTCTCAGTGGCGACATCGAGGTCCTGGCTGGGGCGGTTCACGAGGCGGTGCGCCCGCACGGCGTACCCGCCGGTGAGGACCAGGGGATACGGCGAGCCGAGGGCGATCACATCCGCCAGGAGCCGCGTGTGCAGCTCCGGCATGTCCGTCACGCGGCTGCCCGGGTGCGGGAGGCGAGCTCGGGGAAGGCGTCCTCCCACACGGTGCGCACGGTGCGGCCGACGAGGGTGCGCAGTACGGGCCATAGCTCGAGGAGCAGATCCCGGTTGAGGTAGCGGGGCAGGTCGTCGTGCAGGCCCTCGTGCAGGACGGTGCGGTACAGGCCCATGCGCTGGCGAGGTTTGTCCAGGCCGTACGAGGTCATCCCGGACCAGGCCAGGTGCAGCGGCAGCTCCACGACGCCCTGGGCCGGTCCGTGCAGCTCGTCAAGTGACTCCGGCAGACGGCGCCGGAACTTTTCCCGGTACAGCGCGAGGTCCTCGGCGTCTGCGCCCGAGAGAATCCTCGGCCCGGGTCCGGTGTGCTGTGGGTGGGAGGCCATGCCTCCATTATGGCGGGCGCATAGGGTCGCGGGCTGGTGGCTTCAACCAAGGAGTCAATGTCACTGTCTGTGTCCGTTGCAGATGGGGGCAAGGGCGCTCGGCGGCAGGCTTTGCGGGGAACGGGATAGGGATGGAGTCGCTGACGCAGGGCCCGTGCCGTCGGCGGATTCTCCCCGGATTCTCCCCAGCGGCTTCAGGAGGGTAAAAGTGCTGGTCAGAGGCGTAACAGAGGCAGGTAGAGGAGATCACCCGGATCACTTCTCCCCAGAGACTCCCCAGGGCTGATTTCACCCCGATCCGTGAACGGTGCGAGAGCAAAGGCCGCACAAGAGCTGAGCTCGGCAAGAGGGACTCAGAGCCAGTCCCGCCGCTTGAAGACGAAGTAGAGGGTCAGGCACACCGCCGCCATCAGCAGGATCGCGAAGGGGTAGCCGAACCCCCAGTTCAGCTCGGGCATGTTCTGGAAGTTCATGCCGTAGATGGTTCCCACCAGCGTGGGGGCAAAGAGGATCGCCGCCCACGCCGAGATCTTCTTGATCTCCTCGTTCTGCTCGAAGCCCGCCTCCGCCAGCGCCCGCATCTCCGCGTTCTGCTGCTGCGTCACCAATGTCGCGTTGACCGTCAGGATGTCCGCCAGGGCCTGGCGGAACCCGTCGACGCGCTCGCTGATGTGGGTGACGTGGTCGGCGACGTCGCGGAGGTAGCGCTGGAGTTCCTCGTCCGTGCCGTACTTCGCGAAACCCGCCATCAGGCCGTGCAGCATGCCGACCAGCGGCCGGGTCGCGCGCTGGAACTCGACCATCTCGCGGGACAGTTCGTAGATGCGGCGGGACACCGCGGGATCGCCGCCGAAGACCTCCGTCTCGATCTCGTCGATGTCGTTCTGCACACCGGCGACGACGGGCGCGTACCCGTCCACGACCGCGTCGAGTATGGCGTACAGCACCGCCTCGGGGCCGAGGGCGAGCAGTTCGGGGTCGGCCTCCATGCGGCGGCGGACCGCCGAGAGGTCCGGCGCCGCCCCGTGCCGGACCGTGATCACGAAGTCGCGGCCGACGAAGACGTGCAACTCGCCGAAGTCGACCTCCTCCAGGGCGTCGAGGTAGCGGGCGGCGCGCAGGACGACGAAGAGGGTCTCCCCGTACCGTTCCAGCTTGGGCCGCTGGTGGGCCTCCATGGCGTCCTCGACGGCCAGTTCGTGCAGGTCGAACTCCTCCGCCAGGGCCCGTAGTTCCGCGTCGGTCGGCCGGTGGAGGCCGATCCAGGCCATCCCGGCCGGGTCGTCCCTCAGCAGTCGGAAGGTCTCGGCGAGCGACGACGGCGACGAGACCCGGCGCCCGTCGCGGTAGAGCACCGCCTGGACGATGCTGCGCCGGTCCTGCTCCGCACGTGCCCGTTCGGCCGCCGCCGCCGGCGCCGCGGGCTCCGGGGGCCTCGGCGGGGAAGCGGTGGGGGAGACCCGGCGGCGCCACGACTGCCGTTTCGGGGCCGGGGCGGAACGGGTTCGTCGGGGCATCCTGGGTCACCTCCCGTGCGAGCGAGGCGCACGCCGCGCTCTGCTACCCGCCCCTCTACCCGCGCTCACGCCGTGTACATGCGTTCCTGACCGGCACGGGCAGGATATCCGGGCTCACCGGCGGCGGCATGGCGGACCGCCGGTGCGTCCGCGCCCCGACCCGGCCGCGGAGTCCCCCTCCCGGCCGGGCCGGGAGACCGGGTCCGCGGGAGCCCTCGGGGCTCATGGAGTCCCGCATGGTCACGATGCGTTGCACCCTCCGAACCCACAGTCTGTGCGACGGCCTCGGCCTGCGGCCCTTCGCACGGTCGGCGGCCCCGTACAACACGCCGCGCACCTTGCGGCGTACGACGACGGGCACCGCGAGCACCGAGCGCAGGCCCTCGGCCGCCACCGGTACGTCGTACTCGTGGCTGATGTGCCGGGCCTCGCCGTAGTCGGTCACCGCGCACGGGCGGGAGAGGGCGATGGCCTTGCCGCCGAGACCGCTGCCGGACCGGGCGACCAGCCCACGCAGTGCTCCGGTCACCGCGCCGTTCAGCTCCGCTATCCGCATCCCGAGCGGCTCCTGCAGCAGCCCGCCGAACGCCATCCGCAGGCCGGTGGAACGGCGGAGCCGCAGCAGCGCGGCCCGTATCTCCACCGCGTCCGGCCCCCGTGTCGCCGAGCTCGCCGATGTCATGGGTTCCGGTCCTCCCGACAGCACACCACCCCCACGAGGGGGAAGGAGCACCCCCGTACGGGGGTAGTGAGACCTGCGTCACTGATTACACGATGCCTGTGAGCGGTCCCGCAACGAGGAGGACACATGACGTCAGGCGACGAGACGGCGAGGTTCCGGGCGGCCCGGGACTTCCTGCTCCGGCACCGGGAGGACTACGCGGCGGCGTACGAGGGCTTCACCTGGCCCCGTTTCGAGCGGTTCAACTGGGCGCTGGACTGGTTCGACGCGGTCGCCGACGGCAACGACCGCCCGGCGCTGCACATCGCCGAGGAGGACGGCACCGCCACCGTGCTCTCCTTCGACGCGGTGCGGACCCGCTCGGACCGCGCCGCGAACTGGCTCAGGCGGCAGGGTGTCGGCGCCGGCGACCGCGTCCTGGTGATGCTCGGCAACCAGGCCGAGCTGTGGGAGACCGCCCTCGCGGCGATGAAGCTCAGGGCGGTCGTCATCCCCGCCACGCCGCTCCTCGGCACCGCCGACCTGCGGGACCGCATCGAGCGCGGCCGGGTCCGGCACGTCATCGCCCGCACCGACGACACCGCGAAGTTCGACGAGGTGCCGGGCACCTACACCAGGATCGCCGTCGGCGGCGGCGCCGTGGGCTGGCTGCCGTACGAGGACGCCCACGCGGCGCCGGAGAGCTTCGCTCCCGACGGCCCCACCCGGGCGGACGAGCCGCTGATGCTCTACTTCACCTCCGGTACGACGGCGCGGCCCAAGCTCGTCGAGCACACGCACGTGTCCTATCCGGTCGGTCATCTGGCCACCATGTACTGGATCGGGCTGAAGCCCGGAGACGTCCATCTCAACATCTCCTCGCCCGGCTGGGCCAAGCACGCCTGGTCCAACCTCTTCGCCCCGTGGAACGCGGAGGCGACCGTGTTCATCCACAACTACGCCCGCTTCGACGCCGGCCGGCTGATGGCGGAGATGGACCGCTCGGGCGTGACCAGCTTCTGTGCGCCCCCGACGGTGTGGCGGATGCTGATCCAGGCGGACCTGACCCAGCTGCGCACCCCGCCGCGCGAGGTCGTCGCCGCCGGTGAACCGCTCAATCCCGAGGTCATCGAGGCCGTGCGCCGGGCCTGGGGCGTGACCATCCGCGACGGCTTCGGGCAGACCGAGACGGCCGTCCAGGTCTCCAACAGCCCCGGACAGCTGCTGAAGGCCGGCTCGATGGGCCGCCCCAGCCCCGGGTACCGCGTCGAACTCCTCGACCCCGTCAGCGGAAAGCCCGGCGCGGACGAGGGGGAGATCGCCCTGGACCTGTCGGCCGACCCGGTGGGGCTGATGACCGGCTACCACGGGGACCCCGACCGTACGGCCGAGGTGATGGCCGGCGGGTACTACCGCACCGGCGACATCGGTGCGCGCGACCCCGACGGCTACATCACCTACGTCGGCCGCACCGACGACGTCTTCAAGGCGTCCGACTACAAGATCTCGCCGTTCGAGCTGGAGAGCGCCCTCCTGGGGCACGACGCGGTGGCCGAGGCCGCGGTCGTGCCCGCGCCCGACCCGCTGCGGCTCGCCGTCCCGAAGGCGTACGTGGTGCTCGCGGAGGGCTGGGAGCCGGACGCCGGCACCGCCCGGCAGATCTTCGAGCACTGCCGGGCCGTCCTCGCGCCGTACAAGCGCGTCCGGCGGCTGGAGTTCGCCGAGCTGCCGAAGACCGTCTCCGGGAAGATCCGCAGGATCGAGCTCCGTGAGCGCACGGCCCAGGGCTCCACGGCCGAGTACGACGAGGGGGACTTCCGATGACCCTGTCCTACACGCACGGCACGGGCACCCTCCCGCTGCTGGGCGACACGATCGGCCGCAGTCTGGCCCGGGTGATCGAGGCGCATCCGGAGCGGGAGGCGCTGGTCGACGTCCCGTCCGGACGCCGATGGACGTACGCGGAACTCGGCGCGGACGTCGACGAGCTGGCCCGGGCGCTGCTCGCACGCGGTGTCGCCAAGGGCGACCGGGTGGGCATCTGGGCCGTGAACTGTCCGGAATGGGTGCTCGTCCAGTACGCCACGGCACGCATCGGCGCGATCATGGTGAACATCAACCCCGCGTACCGCGCCCACGAGGTGGAGTACGTGCTGAACCAGTCGGGGATCTCCCTGCTGGTCGCCTCCCTCTCCCACAAGTCGAGCGACTACCGCGCGATCGTCGAGGAGGTCCGGGGCGACTGCCCGGTGCTGCGGTCGGTGCACTACATCGGCGACGACAGCTGGAACGCACTGGTGTCGTCGGCGGACGCCGCCGGGCCGGAAGAACTGGAGGCCCGCGCGGCGGAGTTGTCCTGCGACGACCCGGTCAACATCCAGTACACCTCAGGCACCACCGGATTCCCCAAGGGGGCGACCCTCTCCCACCACAACATCCTCAACAACGGCTACTTCGTGGGCGAGATGATCGCTTACACCGAGCAGGACCGGGTGTGTCTCCCCGTGCCGCTGTACCACTGCTTCGGCATGGTCATGGGCAACCTCGGGGCCACCTCGCACGGTGCCTGCATCGTCCTCCCGGCGCCCTCCTTCGACCCGGCCGCCACGCTCCGCGCGGTGCAGGAGGAGCGCTGCACATCGCTCTACGGCGTCCCGACGATGTTCATCGCCGAACTGAACCTCCCGGACTTCGCGACGTACGACCTGAGTTCGCTGCGCACCGGCATCATGGCCGGTTCCCCCTGCCCGGTGGAGGTGATGAAGCGGGTCGTCTCGGAGATGAACATGGCGGAGGTGTCCATCTGCTACGGGATGACGGAGACCTCCCCGGTGTCCACCCAGACCCGGCGCGAGGACGACCTGGAGCGGCGTACCGGCACCGTCGGCCGGGTTCTCCCGCACCTCGAGGTCAAGGTGGTCGACCCGGTCAGCGGGGTCACCGTTCCCCGGGGCGAGGCGGGTGAGCTGTGCACCCGCGGGTACAGCGTGATGCTCGGTTACTGGAACGAGCCGGAGAGGACCGCTGAGGCGGTCGACGCCGGACGCTGGATGCACACGGGAGACCTTGCCGTGATCCGCGAGGACGGATACGTCCAGATCGTCGGAAGGATCAAGGACATGATCATCCGCGGTGGGGAGAACGTCTACCCGCGCGAGATCGAGGAGTTCCTGTACGGCCACCCCAAGGTCGCGGACGTCCAGGTGGTCGGCGTCCCGGACGAGAGGTACGGCGAGGAGATCCTGGCCTGTGTCGTCCCCCGGAACCCGGCCGACCCGCCGACGCTGGAGGACCTCACCGCGTTCTGCCACGAACGGCTCGCCCACTACAAGATCCCCCGGCGGCTGGAGATCCTCGACGCCTTCCCGATGACCGTCAGCGGAAAGGTGCGGAAGGTGGAACTGCGCACGACGTACGGACGCTGAGCCCCGGCTCCCCGACCGTCGGCTCCGGACGGCCCGGTCAGGCGCCCGTGGAGATCAGGTCCCTCGCCGGTCCGTTCACCGGCTCGGGCGCGCCCGTGAGATCCATGGCGAACAGGGGGACTCCGAGGTCGTCCGCTCGTGCGCGGGCGTCCGCCGAGTAGCCCGCGAGCGAGAAGACGACGCTCCTGGCCGAGGAGTTCAGCCCGTTCAGCCAGAGGCATTCCACCGCGCGCAGGGTGACGGGCCGGGTGGTCGGGTCCACCTGGGCGACGAGTCCCCGCGCGCGCAGATCGATCCCGGACGTGGTCCGCTCCTCGGGCTGTACGACCTGCTGGAAACCCAGCCAGCGCAGATAGAGGGCAGCGGCCGTGACCGCGTCGCGTGCCGTGCGGATCGTGACCGGACGGAAGGCGGGGCGGGTCGCCGGAACGGCGTGCGGCGGCACGGGCAGGGGGACGTCCTTCGCCGTCCCGTCCGCGGAGCCGGACGGCAGCGGGGTCTTGGCAGGCGGGACGACCGGATCGGCCGGATCCGTGGGCCCGGAATCCCGGGAAGCGAAGGTGACCGAGTCGGAGGCGCCGGGTCCGTCCGGGTCACCCGCCCCACCCGGCCCGCCGGTCCCGGAGGCCGCGAAGGCGCCTCCGGCGCCCGAGGCGGTGGTGGTGGTCCGGTGCGCCGCGGCCGCGCCCTCCGACGACTCCGGCGTGGCGGTCACCGGTCGTACGGGGATCCGCAGCACCGTGCCGCAGGGGCAGCCGAGCTCCGGCTGCGGCCACTGGTCCTGTCGCCCGCACGCCAGGCAGCGCACGGTGACCCAGTCGTCGGTCCAGGTGCGGTGGCGGATCGGTTCGGCCGGCGCCCCCTGCAGCAGCGGCGGTGCCAACGGCGCCCCGCAGGCACAGGGATAGACGGGCGACGCGAACGTGTGCGAGCGGCGGCACACCGGACAGCGCACCGGTACGTGATCTCCCATGTCCGTCCCCCTCCGGCGCTTCCGGGCACGCCTCGTGCTCCATCGTCCACCAACCGCGAACCCTTGGGGAGGGAGTTCGGCCATCGGCGGCCCGCCCTTCCCTTGACGCGGTCCGGCACGCCACCTACATTACTTCCGAATAGTAGAAGATGTCTTCCGCATTATGGAAGAAGCCGCGAGGCTACGGAAGACGATCAGGGAACCAGCACGGAATCGACGCTCTCAGGTGGCGCGACAGAGCCCGATCCGCCAGGCCGAAGCAGGAGCACTCCATGCCCCGTATGACCGCCGCCCGAGCGGCCGTTGAGATCCTCAAGCGTGAAGGCGTCAGCCACGCATTCGGTGTGCCGGGCGCGGCGATCAACCCCTTCTACAAGGCCCTCAAGGAGGGTGGCGGCATCGACCACACCCTCGCCCGCCACGTCGAGGGCGCCTCGCACATGGCCGAGGGCTACACCCGCGCCGCGCCGGGCAACATCGGTGTCTGCATCGGCACGTCGGGTCCCGCCGGCACCGACATGATCACCGGTCTCTACTCCGCCATCGGTGACTCGATTCCGATCCTGTGCATCACCGGCCAGGCGCCGACGAACGTGATCCACAAGGAGGACTTCCAGGCCGTCGACATCGCGTCGATCGCCAAGCCGGTCACCAAGGCCGCCACGACCGTCCTGGAGGCCGCTCAGGTCCCCGGCGTCTTCCAGCAGGCCTTCCACCTGATGCGTTCCGGCCGCCCCGGCCCGGTCCTCGTCGACCTGCCGATCGACGTCCAGCTCACCGAGATCGAGTTCGACCCCGAGACGTACGAGCCGCTTCCGGTGTGGAAGCCCGCCGCGACCCGCGCCCAGATCGAGAAGGCGCTCTCCTTCCTGCTGGAGGCGGAGCGTCCGCTGATCGTCGCGGGCGGCGGCATCATCAACGCCGACGCATCCGATCTGCTGGTCGAGTTCGCCGAGATCACCGGCACCCCGGTCGTCCCGACCCTGATGGGCTGGGGCACGATCCCGGACGACCACGAGCTCAACGCCGGCATGGTCGGCCTGCAGACCTCCCACCGCTACGGCAACGCGAACTTCCTGGAGTCCGACTTCGTCCTCGGCATCGGCAACCGCTGGGCCAACCGCCACACCGGCTACAAGCTCGACGTCTACACCCACGGCCGGAAGTTCGTCCACGTCGACATCGAGCCCACCCAGATCGGCAAGATCTTCGCCCCCGACTACGGCATCACCTCGGACGCCGGGGCCGCGCTGCAGCTCTTCGTGGAGGTCGCCAAGGAGCTGAAGGCGGCCGGAAGGCTGCCCGACCGCTCCGCATGGGCCGCCTCCACACAGGAGCGCAGGGCCACCCTGCAGCGCCGTACGCACTTCGACGACATCCCCATGAAGCCGCAACGCGTCTACGAGGAGATGAACAAGGCCTTCGGCCCGGAGACGCGCTACGTCACCACCATCGGCCTCTCCCAGATCGCCGGCGCCCAGATGCTGCACGTCTACCGGCCGCGCCACTGGATCAACTGCGGTCAGGCGGGCCCGCTCGGCTGGACCATCCCGGCGGCCCTGGGCGCGGCCACCGCCGACCCCGACACCCCGGTCGTCGCCCTCTCCGGCGACTACGACTTCCAGTTCCTCATCGAGGAGCTGGCGGTCGGCGCGCAGCACCGGATCCCGTACGTCCACGTCCTCGTGAACAACTCCTACCTGGGACTGATCCGGCAGGCGCAGCTCGGCCTGGACATCGACTTCCAGGTCAACCTGGAGTTCGAGAACATCAACTCCCCGGAGCTGGGCGTCTACGGGGTCGACCACGTCAAGGTCGCCGAGGGGTTGGGCTGCAAGGCGATCCGCGTCACCGACCCGAGCGAACTCGGTGCGGCCTTCGAGCAGGCCGGGAAGCTCGCCGCCGAGCACCGGGTTCCGGTCGTCGTCGAGGCGATCCTGGAACGGATCACCAACATCGCGATGAGCCGGACCGCGGACATCAGCGACGTCACCGAGTTCGAGGAGATCGCGACGGAGCCGGGCCACGCCCCCACCGCGATCGTGCCGCTGAGGAGCTGACCCGGTTTCCCCCGGTACGGCGGGGCCGGTCCGCCGTGGGGCGACCGGTCCCGCCGTCACGCCGTCGTGTCCGCGCCCGGACCGGTGCCCGACGACCCGTCAGGACGGGTGCGTGATCATGCGCTCCTCCCGTTGCCTCCCGACGGCTCCGCGGAGGCCGCAGGTCGGGACGGACGAGTCCCTGAAGGCCGGCCGCGGGCGGTCCGCCCGCGCAGCGCCCACCCGGCGAGGACCGCGGCCGCCGCAGTCGCGTAGGCGATGGTGCCCACGGTGTCGCCGTGCCCGGGGAAGGCGGGGCCGGTGACGTACTTCGCCGCTCCGGCGACGGCGATGCCGAGCCATTCCCAGCGGCCGTCGAGGGCGACCAGGGCGACGAGGAGCAGGGCGTACCAGGAATAGCCGGGCGTCATGAGGAGGAAGGCGGTCCCGGTGACCACCAGGGCACCGCTCCACGGCCGCTGCGGGTCCCCCCGGAGGACCACGTACGCCACGACGGCCGGAATCGCCGCGGCCACGGCGGGCAGCGCCCAGTCGTCCGGCAGGAGCAGACGCAGCAGCGCATAGCGGTTCCTGGCGGAAGCGTCGTCGTAACCCTCCTCCCGGACGTAGCCGCCGAGGAAACCGAGGACCGAGCCCCGCGACGCCAACACGTACGGCAGATAGAGCACGACGACGACGCCGGCCGCCGGCAGCAGCACGGCCAGGGCGTCCCGGGCGCGCCGCACGCCGGACAGCGCGCCCGGGATCAGCACGGCGGGCAGCAGCTTCGTCGCCACGGCCACGCCCAGCAGGGCCCCGCCCGCCGCCCTGTGCCGGACGACGGCGGCCAGGGCGGCGACGGAGAACAGCACGCCGAGCACGTCGACGTGGGCGTTGTTCACCGCCTCGACGGGCACCGCCGGGCACCAGGCCCAGTAGGCCGCTCTCCACGGCGCACCGCGGCGACGCAGCATCAGCAGCAGCGCGGCCGCGGTGGCGACCGAGAGCAACGCCCCGCCGGTCTGCAGCGGCTTGTGCCGCGCGCCCTCGGGCGACAGGGTCTCCACCAGGAGGAAGTAGCCCTCCGCGACGGGTGGGTAGACGGTGTTCACCCGGGGCCGGTTGATCCGGGTGCACACGCCGTCGCCCACGGCCGCCCGGTCGGGTCCGGCGCAGGCGGCACGGCCCTCGGGGAAGAGCCAGGCGTCGCGCAGCGGGACCAGTTCGGGGGCCGCGGGCACGTGGTCGTACGGAGAGATGCCGGCCGCCTGCACCCGGCCGTCCCAGGCGTACCGGTAGGAGTCGGTGCTGGTGCGCGGCGGTGCGACCAGACCCGTCGCGGCGACGGCGACCGCGCCGGCCATGACGAGCACCACCGCGGTCCGGTCCGGGACCTTCCGCAGCGCCCACAGAACCGCCGCGAAGAGCAGCCAGGCGGCCGCGTACCACAGGGACAGACGTCCGGGGGCGGAGTGGTAGTCGTCCGCGCGCACGGTGCCGACGAGCACGGCGACGAGGCCGGCGAGGAGCAGGACGGTCGCGGCGGTGCGGCGGCTGGTCATGGCGCCCAGCCTGGCAGCGCCGCGGACGCGGGAACGGCACGTGGGATGCGCCGTCCGCGTTTCGTAAGGTGTCCGAGCCGCCGTCCGGGCCGTCCCGGCGGTCTCATGGATACATGAGACCGCGACTACGGGCACCGTCCTTCTCCGGCAGACTCCACGACGCCCGAACGGCCACGGCGATCGGCCGCTGGCTGGGCGCCGCGATCGCCGTGTGTTTCCTCACCGGCCTCATCAGCCACTACCTGCAGCACCCGCCCGGATGGCTCGCGAACGAGCTGCCGTCGCGGCCGGTGTGGGGCTACCGGCTGACCCAGGGGCTCCATGTCGCCTCCGGCCTGGCGGCCATCCCGCTGCTCCTGGCGAAGCTCTGGGCGGTGTACCCGCGGCTGTGGGTGTGGCCGCCGGTGCGTTCCGTGAAGCACGGCCTGGAACGGCTCTCGGTGGGGGTCCTGGTCGCCGCGGCCGTGTTCCAGCTGTTCACCGGGCTGCTGAACATCGTCGAGTGGTATCCGTGGCCGTTCTCGTTCGTACCGGTCCACTTCGCCGTCGCCTGGCTGGTCGCCGGTGCGGTGCTGCTGCACGTGGCCGTCAAGGCGCCAGAGATCAGGGACCACTGGAGCCGCAGGTCGCCCGGCACGCTCACACTGCCGCCGGAGGACGCCCCGGACCGCAGGTCGCTGCTCGTGGCCGTCGGCGCGGCGGTCACCGCCGTGACCCTCACCACCGTCGGTCAGGCGCTCACTCCGCTGAAGAGACTCGACCTGCTGGCACCGAGACATCCCGGGATCGGTCCGCAGGGGCTGCCGGTGAACCGGACGGCCGCCGCCGCGGGCGTCACCGCCGCGATGGTCCGGGACTGGCGCCTGGAGGTGCTGGGGCCGCGCCGCTACACGCTCACCCTGGACGAACTGCGGGCACTTCCACAGGCCGAGGCCGTACTGCCGATCGCCTGCGTCGAGGGATGGAGCGCCTCGGCGCACTGGGGAGGCGTACGCGTCCGGGACCTCCTGGAGCGCGCGGGCGCCGACGGGGACGCGGGGCTGCGCGTGGTCTCGCTGGAGGTGCGGGGCGCCTACCGCGTGATGGAGATGGGCCGCGAGTACGCCCACGACCCGCTGACCCTCCTGGCGCTGACCCTCAACGGACAGGTGCTGTCGGCCGACCACGGCTTCCCGGCACGGATCATCGCCCCGAACCGTCCCGGTGTGCTGCAGACGAAGTGGGTCACCCGACTGGAGGTCCTGTGATGCCGCGGCTTCCACGCCCCGCGCTGCTCCGGTACGCCGTCGGAGGCCTGGGGGTGGTGCTGATGGCCGTGGGCACGGGGCTGGTCCTCTCCGCCCGCGACGCCTGGGGAGTGGTGGTGTGGCTGGGGGGAGCGCTCGTGCTGCACGACGCGGTGCTCGCTCCGCTCGTTCTCGGCGTGGGGATGCTGGTCGCGGCCCTGCCCGCCCGGGGCGTGGTGCGCGGGGCGCTCGTCGTGGGCGGCTCCCTCGTGCTGATCACGCTGCCGCTGCTGCTCCGCCCCGGCACCCCGCCCAACCCGTCGGCCCTGCCCCTGCCCTACGGACGGAACCTGGTGATCGTGCTGGGAGCGGTTGCCGGCGTCGCCTGCCTGGTCCTCATCGTCCGGAGGCTTCGCCGCGGACCGCGGGACACGGAGGACGACGGCGGGCGGGCGCGTCAGGCCCCGCGGCGCTGAGCGGAGCCGCGCAGTTCGACGAAGCTGCGCCCGGCCGCCGTCCACCGCCCGGCCGGGGTCCAGCCGGCGCCCGCCGCGTGCTCGCACAGGGCGCGGGCCCCGAGGCGCGCCCAGGGAAACGGGGCCCCGCGTTCCCCCCTGCCGTTGACGACGGTGACCTCGACGCGTTCGTCGGCGTCCTCGTCCTCCGCGGAGGTCTCGGCTATCAGCACCGCTCCGGGCGCGGTGACCTCGGACACGCGCCGCATGAGCTCGGCCGGGTCTCCGCCGATGCCGATGTTGCCGTCGATCAGCAGCGCCGTTCCCCAGCGGCCCTCGTCGGGCAACGGTTCGAAGACCGACCGGAGGAGGGCCGTTCCGCCCGCCCGGACGGTACGGGCCACCGCCTCCGGACTCACGTCGATCCCGAGCACGCGGCGTCCCCTCGCCCCGAGCGCGACGACGAGCCGGCCGGGGCCGCAGCCGATGTCCAGCACGGGCCCGTGGCAGCGGCTGAGCACGGTCAGGTCGGCGGAGTCCGGTCCCTCGCACCAGCGCTCCACCTCCAGGGGCAGCAACCACCCGTCGCGACGACGCAGGAAGAGCGGCCCGCGGCCCGTGCGCAGCGCGTTCGTGTAGGGGTCGGCGCGCCACGCGGTCGCCGTCATCGCGGACCCGCCGGCGAACGACCGTCTCCGGGTCGCGCGGCGGCGGGCCGGGTCCGGGACCGGTCCGCGCGGTCCGGTCCGGTCGACGCCGGGACCAGCCGGGCGTACACGGCCGCGAACCGGCTTCCCGCCGCCTCCCGGGCCACCAGCCGCGCGTCCGCGGCGGTGTCCACGTCGCGCAGGGTGGGCAGGTCGCCCACGCGCAGACCGGCGCCGACCAGCCGGCGGCGCTGCGCGGCCCCGGTCCCGGGCACGGACATCGGTACTCCGCGCAGCAGTTCCGGATCCGGTGCGGCCAGTCCCAGCGCCCAGAAGCCGCCGTCGGCCGCGGGCCCGAACCAGGCGTCGTGCTCGTGCCACGCCCGCGGCGCGAGCACAGGAGCGAGGACGTCCGCCGAGAGCTGCGGGGTGTCCATCCCCACCAGCAGCGCCGGGCCCGTACACAGGGCGAACGCCGCGGCCAGCCGCTCGTCGAGCCGGCCCGTGCCCTGGGGCACCACGTCGAAGCCCGACGGCAGCCAGTCGCGGGCCGTCCCGTCCAGGACGAGCACACGACGCTCCGCGGGAAGCCCGGCGACCACCGCGAGGGTGTCGGCGAGCGCGGCCTCGGCGAGCAGCGCCGCCTGCGCCGGGCTGAAGGGAGGGCACAGCCGTGTCTTCACCCGGCCCGGTACCGGTTCCTTGGCGATGACGAGAAGCGTGGTCACCGGGCACCACCGGCCTCGCCCAGCACCCGGCGCATGTCGTGCACCGCCTGCCAGGTGCCGCGCCAGGTCCCGGTCACCTTCGACTTCCCGGTCCGGGGCAGATAGGGCACGTCCTCCTCCCGCACCCGCCAGCCGGCGTCCGCGGCACGCACCACCATCTGCAGCGGATAGCCGCTGCGACGGTCCGTCAGACCCAGCCCCAACAGCCCCTCGCGGCGCGCCGCCCGGAGCGGACCCAGATCGTGGAGCCTCAGACCCGTCCGCCGGCGCAGCATCCAGGACAGCGCGAGGTTCCCCGCGCGGGCGTGCGCCGGGAAGGCCCCCCGGCCGGCGGGCCGTCGCCGCCCCAGCACCAGGTCGGCCTCGCCTTCCGCCACGGCACGGACGAAGGGGACGAGGAGTCCGGGGTCCAGGGACGCGTCGCAGTCGCAGAAGCACACGATGTCCGCCTCCGCGGCCAGCAGCCCCGCGTGGCAGGCCGCCCCGAAGCCCCGCCGTTCCTCGCGCACGACGGTCGCCCCCAACTCGCGGGCGATTCCGGCGGAGCCGTCCGTGGAGCCGTTGTCGACGACGATGGCGCGCCATTCGGCGGGGACGCGTTCGAGGACCCAGGGCAGCGCCCCGGCCTCGTTCAGACAGGGAAGTACGACGTCAGTGGTCACGACTTTCACCGTACGAATCGGCGGCGAACAAAGCGGACATCGACCCCTTACGAAACGCGGACGTCATCCTCCGTGAGCAGCGGTGCCGTACCGCGTCGCCGGAACGCACCCCGTCCGCCGCGGTCCGCCGGGTGCCGCGTACCGGGGGCCGGGAGCGGCGCGACGCGGTGACCGGACGTCCCGCGCCGCCGCCGGTGGTGTCCGCGCGGGGGCAGGGCCGTTGCGCTGTCGGGCGGGCCGCCCGCGCCGCAGCCGGCAGGGCCGCGCTGGATGCCCGGCAGCCGCCGCACGGCGATCGCCCCGCCGTCTCGCCGACGCCTGGTCCTCGGGCCCCGGACTCAGGACGGCGAAGTGCCGGCGGCGTGTGCGGCGCCGGGTGCGCGCTGCGCCGCACGGGCGAACTCGGCCATGCCCTCGCGGAATCCCGTGCGGGACGACCATCCGAGGTCGCGGCGCAACCGGCGTGAGTCCGCCGTGATGTGCCGGACGTCCCCCAGCCTGAACTCACCGGTGACGACCGGGTCGGGCCCTCCGCACGCGGCCGCCAGGGCCGCCGCCATCTCGCCGACGGTGCGGGGCTCCCCGCTGCCCGTGTTGTACGCGGTGAGAACGCCCGCCTCCCGTTCGGCGACCGCCTCCAGGGCCACGACGTTCGCCTCGGCGACGTCCCGGACGTGGACGAAGTCCCGTCGCTGGGCACCGTCCTCGAACACGCGGGGCGCCTCACCCCGGGCCAGCGCCGACCGGAAGAAGGAGGCCACTCCCGCGTACGGGGTGTCCCGGGGCATCCCCGGCCCGTAGACGTTGTGGTAACGGAGGGACACGGCCCGGCCGTCCGTCGCACGTGCCCATGCGGCCGTGAGGTGCTCCTGCGCCAGCTTCGTCACGGCGTACACGTTGCGCGGGTCGCACGGGGCGTCCTCGTCGACGAGACCCGGGGCCAGTTCCGCGCCGCACCGCGGGCACGCCGGCTCGAACCGCCCCGCCGCCAGATCGGCCGCCGACCTCGGCCCCGGCCGCACCGCGCCGTGGCGGGGGCATGTGTAGCGCCCCTCCCCGTACACGACCATCGAGCCGGCGAGCACCACCTGACGCACCCGCGCCTCGGCCGCCGCGGCGAGGAGCGTCGCCGTCCCCAGGTCGTTGCAGCTCACATAGCCGGGCGCATCGGCGAAGTCCTTGCCGAGCCCCACCATCGCCGCCTGGTGGCAGATCGCGTCCACTCCGTGCAGAACCGCCGCGAGAACGGTCGTGTCGCGGACGTCGCCGTGGACGAACCCGGTCTCCGGCGGGGCCGGAGGCCCGTGGTGCGCGGTGGGCAGCAAGGCGTCCAGGACCACCGGTTCGTGCCCCCGCCCGATGAGTGCCGAGACGATGTGTGCGCCGATGAAGCCGGCGCCTCCTGTGACGAGTACGCGCATGCCGCCGACGCTAGGGGCCGTCTCCGCCGCCTGCCCGCTCCCACGCCAGGACGTAAGACTTCCGTCACGCCCGTACCCGACGGTCCGGCCCGCGCAGGGACGCCTCGGGCAGGCCAACGGACCCGACCCGAGACCGTGTTGAGGTGCGCCGCGGGGGGACGGCACGGCAATGTATGGCATGTGCATCCCATTCCTCAGCAGGCGCGGCCCGCCCCGGGCCACATGCTCGTCAGCGGTGACGACGCCCTCGCCCATCGGCTCGCCGCCGAACTCCGCGACGTCTACCGGCAGCAGGTCACGCTCCTCGTCCCGCCCAGCCGCTCGTCCACGGGTCCGCCCGCCGACGCGAACGCCCCGTCGGGCGGCCGGGCCCTCGCCCTCCTCGGCAGGGTGTCGGCGGGCATCGTCCGTACGGGAGCGGGCCGTTCGGCCGTGAACGGCGGAGCCGGTCGTCCGGAGGAGATGCCCGTGTCCGTGAGGGAAACGGACGATCCCGACGATGTCGCGCTCCGGGACGCCGGGGTCGAGACCGCGCAGGCGCTCGCCCTGGTGCACGAGGACGACGAGACCAACATCCGTGCCGCGCTCACCGCCCGCCGGCTGAACCCCCGTCTGCGTCTGGTCATCCGCCTCTACAACCGCAAGCTCGGCCAGCACCTGGAGGAGCTGCTGGACCAGGCGGCCGTACTCGCCGTACCCGGGATGGACGCCGACGACATCGACGCGTCCACCACCGTCCTGTCGGACGCCGACACCGCCGCTCCGGCGCTCGCCGCGACCGCCGTCACCGGAACCAGCAAGATCGTCCAGGCCGACGGGCTGCTCCTGCGCACCTCCGAGAGGCCCCCGCCGGGACGCGGCGGGACCGTGGACCAGGGTCTGTGCACCCTGGCGCTGCTGTCCTCCACCAGCAGCGACCCCGCCGGCGTGGAGGGATCCGACGGCAGCGGTTCCGACGGGCCGCTCCTGCTGCCCGACGACGGGGCCGTGGCCGCGGCGTCCGGCCGCGGGAGGATCGTGCTCGAAGCCGTCACCGGCCCGGAAGCCGGGCCCGGCAGCCGTCTGAGCGGTCCCGCACTGCCGTTCCGGGAGCTCTTCTCCCGCCGGGTGCGCTGGTCGTTCGCGGGCGTCGGCGCGGCCGTCACCGCCCTGGCCGTCGCGTCCTGGCTCACCATGGGCGGCCACCCGCTCCACGCCGCCTACATCACGCTCCTCGACCTCTTCTCCATCAACGACCCCGCGGTCGGCGGGGAGCCCGACCGTCAGGTCCTTCAGCTGCTGACCGGGCTCGTGGGACTCCTCCTGCTGCCCCTGCTCGTCGCCGCCGTGCTGGAAGCACTCAGCTCCTTCCGCTCGGCGACCGCCCTGCGCCGGCCTCCACGCGGTCTGAGCGGGCACGTCGTCCTGCTGGGCCTCGGCAAGGTCGGCACCCGTGTGCTCGGCCGGCTGCGTGAGCTCGGCACGCCCGTCGTCTGCGTCGAGAACGACCCCGAGGCGCGCGGCGTGGCCCTCGCCCGCCGGCTGCGCGTGCCCGTGATCATCGGGGACGTCACACAGGAGGGCGTGCTCGAGGCCGCCAGGACCCACCGGGCGCACGCGCTGCTCGCCCTCACCAGCTCCGACACCACCAATCTCGAAGCCGCCCTCTACGCCCGCTCGATCGCCCCCGACCTCCGGGTGGCACTGCGGCTGTACGACGACGACTTCGCCACCGCCGTCTACCGGACGCTGCGTGCCGCGCATCCCGGGGCACTCACCCGCAGCAGAAGCGTGACGTCGCTCTCCGCCCCCGCCTTCGCCGGAGCCATGATGGGCCGTCAGGTACTTGGAGCCGTCTCCGTCGAGCGCCGGGTGCTCCTCTTCGCCGCACTCGAAGTGGCCGACCTGCCGCAGCTGGAGGGCCACACGATCGCAGAAGCGATCAGTCCGGGCAGATGGCGGGTGCTCGCCCTGGACATGACGGCGCCGGGCGACCGGCGTCCGGACCTCTCCGCCGCCCCGCCCGACGACGGGACGCACCACACCACCGGTCTGCTCTTCGACCTCCACCCGGGACACCTGCTGCGCCCCGGTGACCGCGTGGTCGTCGCCGCCACGCGCCGTGGTCTCGCGGAACTCCTCGGGCCCCGGGCCCGGTAGCCGCGTCCGCCGACGGGGCTCCGGGGCGGGTGGGCGTGTTCGTCGGCGGAACCGCCGGGGCCGGGCCGTAGCCGGCGTACACGCCGCCCCGAAGCGAACCGTCCGCCCACCGACGGCTCAACGCCCGCCGACCGCCGCGCGTCGGAGGATGTGACGCGTGCCGGAGGATGACGCCCGCCGAACGCCGCCCGTCGGAGGGCCGAGGGGTCGAACGGTGCTGTGCCCCACGGAAGCGCCACCGACGGGCCCCGGGGGCGCCGGGCGTGCTTGCCGGAGGGAGTCTGCCGCGCCGGGCGCGCCCTCCCGAAGGGCGCGCCTGTCCGTGCGGGGCGCTCGCCGAAGACCACCTGCCGGTGCCGGGGTGCTCGCCCGAACAGCGGCGGACCGCGCCGGGCACGCCCTTACGGGCTGCCCGGCGCGGTCCGCCACCGCTCCGGGGGAGTGGCGTCCCCGTCCCCTCCGGCGGGCGGTCCCGGCCCCGTCCCGAGGTCCCGGCTCGCCGTCCCGCCGGCCCGTGGTCCGGCTCAGGTGATCGGCACCGACCCGTTCTCCACGGCCTTGGCGGGCTCCGGCTTCGGACCCTTCTGGGTGATGCCCCGCAGCAGCTCGGCGAGGTCGACCCCCGTGGTGGAACCCAGGAGTTCCAGTCCCTGGGCGACGTTGTCCGCCACGGCTCGCGGCAGCTTGCCGGCGCCGTCGGTGGAGATGACGGTCATCTTGTCGATCGCGCCGAGCGGTTCGGCGGCCTTGCCGACCACCTGCGGCAGTACCTCGACGAGCATCTGCAGCACCGCGGCGTCGCCGTACCGGTCGAAGGCGTCTGCCTTCTTCTGCATGGCCTCCGCCTCGGCGGACCCCTTGGCGGCGATCGCCGCGGCCTCCGCCTCGCCCTCGATACGGACCGCGTCGGCGAGCGCCGCGCGGTGCGCCTTCTCGCCCTCACCGGTCAGCCGGGCGCGCTGGGCATCGGCCTCGGCCTGCTTCACCAGGGCGACACGACGCGCCTCGGCCTCCTGCTCGGCCTGGTACCGGGCCGCGTCGGCCGGCTTGCGGACCTGTGTGTCGAGTTCCCTGTCGGTCAGGGCCGCCCGGCGTTCCGCGACCTTCTCCTGCTGGCTGAGGATCTCCTGCTGCCGGTCGGCCTCGGCGAGCGGCCCGGCCGCGGCGGCCTTCGCCGCCGCCTCGTCCGTCTCCGCCTTGATCTCGGCCTGCTTGAGGGCGAACGTCCGCTGCGCGACGGCGATCTCCTCCTCGGCCTTCAGCCGCGCCTGCTCCGACGCCCGCCGGGCCACCGCCTCGGCGATGTCGGCCTCCTGCTTGGCCCGCGCCGCCTCCGGGCGTCCGAGGTCCTCGAGGTAGGAGCCCTCGGTGGTGATGTCCTGGATCTGGAACGCGTCCAGCACGAGGCCCTGTCCCGAGAGGCTGGCCTCGGCCTCCTCCGCGACCTGGCCGGCGAAGGCGGCCCGGTCCCGGATGATGTCCTCCACCGACATCCGGCCGACGATGGAGCGCAGCGCGCCGGAGAGCACCTCCTGGGTGAAGCCGACGATTCCGTCCTGCTGGACGAGGAACCGCTGGGCGGCGGCCCGGATCGAGTCCTCGCTCCCGCCGACCTTGACGATCGCCACGCCCTCCAGGTTGGCCTTGATGCCACGCAGCGTCACCGCGCCCCGGACGGCGACGGGGATGTGCCTGCTGGAGAGGTCGAGGGTGAACCTCTGCTGCACGAAGGGCACGACGAACACGCCGCCGCCGACGACGACCTTCTGGCCGCTGTTGTCGGTGAAGACCCGCCCGGTCTCGGGATCGGTGGCCTCCTTGCCGCGCCGGCCGGTGATGATGAACGCCTCACTGGGGCCTGCGACCTTGTATCGCGTGATGACGACGAGGGCCAGCAGGACGAGGAGTACGGCGACTCCCACCACGGCGATGACGACTGGACTCATGGTGCTCCCCCCTGCCTCCCGGAGGGCGGCAGATCAGGTGTCGAATGTCGAACGGGACGGGCGCCGTGACGGAACGTCAGCGCTCGACGGGGCGTACGAGGACGGAGGTGGCCGACAGGGCGGCCTCCACCCAGACCTCCGCGCCCCGCGGGACGGGCGTGGTGGACCTGGCGGCGAACTTCACGGGCTGACCGGCCACGCGCAGCAGCACTTCGCCGTAGCCGCCGGCCGGGATGGCCGTCACCACGGACCCTCCGGTGCCGAGGAGGTCGTCGCCCCGCGGGGCGGCGGCGCTCCGGTCCCGCATGAGCACGCGGCTGAGCAGCCAGGTCAGCCGGGCCGCGAGCAGGCCGGCGAGAACTCCCGCCACCGTGGCGGCGGTCGGGCCCAGGCCCGTCGTGCCCAGCACGATCGCGCCGGTGAACCCGAGCATCGAGGTGAAGCCGGCGATCACCGGAAGCGAGAGCCAGCCGTCGAACAGGCCGTCCAGCACGCCGCCGAGGACACCTTCCAGCACTCCGTCGAGGACGAGTGAGAGCGCCAGCAGGACGATGCCCACGATGCCGAGACCGAGAAACAAACCCATACCAGCAGACCCCCCTGTTCCTTGAACGCCCCGATGGACGCATCGTCCCATGCGCGCCGGGCGGATTTCATTGCCGTGTTACGGCAGTCTTCACGACTTCCTGATGCCGTGCCTCCCCACGCCTCCGCGCCCCGGCGGGCGACGCGCGTCCGTAAGGGCGGGGCCGCTGCCGTCCCCGGCGTCGCCGTCCCGCCCGTGCACCGCGCCGCCGTGCTCCGTGCGGACGATTCCGAAGGGGGAGCTCGCGAGCGGCCGTCGGCCCCGCACCCCGCCTGCCTTGCGCGGCCCGGGTGTCGTCGTGGCCCGATGCCTTCTACACGGAAGTACAGTGCTTGGACCTTCCCGTCCGCCGAGAGCACGTGCCGACGACGGGCGGGCGCCGATCCGCCCGGGCAGTGGAGGAACTTCGACGTGAGCGATGCGCCCGGGCAGCCCCCGGCGGGCCCCTCTCCTGCGACGCCCCCGCCTCCCGCGGGAACGCGGCCCCGGGCCGCGTCAGCCCGGCCTTCCCGGACGACCCGGCAGCCCCCGTCGAGGACGGGACGGGGGCGGCCGGTGGCGGCCGGCGGGCGGAGCCGGCAGCGAGGCCCGGTCGGCGGCCCTGCCCGGCGCCGCCGGAGGACACCGAGGGGCGTGGCGGCACTCGCGGTACTGCTCGCCGTCGCCACGGCCGCCGGCGTCTGGGTCTACCGGGACCTGCAGGGCAACATCCGGTCCGCGGACGTGGACGACAGGATCGGCGACGACCGCCCGCCCAATATGAGTCCCGGTTCCAAGAACATCCTCGTGGTCGGTTCCGACTCCCGGGCCGGGGCCAATGCCCGGTACGGCAGGGATCTGACCACCATGCGGTCCGACACGCTGATGCTCCTTCACCTCGCGGCGAGCCGGAAGTGGGCGACCGTGGTGTCCTTCCCCCGCGACTCGTGGGTGAAGGTGCCGGCGTGCGACCGCGGCGACGGCGGCACCTCGAGCCCCCACCACGCCAAGATCAACGAGGCGTTCGCGATCGGGGGCTCCGGCGGCGAGGTCGCGGGCGCCGCCGCCTGCGCGATCAAGACGGTCGAGCAGAACACCGGACTGCGCATCGACCACTTCATGTCGGTGGACTTCCAGGGGTTCAAGGGCATGGTCAACGCCCTCGACGGGATGGAGGTCTGCCCCACGGCCGCGATCCGTGACGCGAAGGCCCGCCTCGACATCCCCGCCGGTTGCCAGACCGTGCGGGACGAGGAGGCGCTCGGCTACGTACGCGCCCGCTACGGCGTCGGCGACGGCTCCGACCTCGGACGCATCGGCCGGCAGCAGGAGTTCATGCGCGCCCTGGCCGACCGGGCCCAGCAGAAGCTGACCAGCCCCGGCGCGATGTACGGGCTGCTGGAGTCCGCCACCAAGTCGCTCACCACGGACAAGGCGCTCGCCGGGATCCAGCCCCTGTACGGTCTCGTCTCCCGGCTCAAGGCGATCCCGCCCGGCCGGTTGACGTTCGTGACCGTGCCCAACTACCCCCGCAGCATGGACGTGCCGTCCGACGCGGCGAACGTCGTCTGGCAGTACCCGGCGGCCGCCGATCTGTTCACGGCACTCGCCCGGGACCGGGAGGTCCGCGAGGAGACCGTCGCCGCCGCCGGGGAGAAGCCCCTGTACGCGAGCACCGTCCGGGTGCGGGTGCTCGACGGCACCGGCACGCCGGGTCTCGCCTGGGAGGCCGCCCAGGCGCTGCGCCGGGCCGGATTCACCGTCACCGGAACCGGCGACGCGTCAGCGGCTGCGGCCCGGACCTCCGTCACTCACCCGGCGGGGCTCGGAGAGCAGGCCCGTGCCCTGGCCTCGCGGCTGCCCGGAACCCCCGTGGCGGAGCGCGCCGACGCGCCCGAGGGCCTGGTCACGCTGACGGTGGGGGACGACTTCGGCGGGATGCCCTGAGCCGCGGCTCACCGCGGCCGGGCCGGGAGCACCCCGTACGGCAGCCCGCGCCCGTGGGCCGGAGCCCGTGGCATCCGCCGTGCGTGAACCGGGCGCCCCGGTGTCCACGCCGGACGGGGACTCTCCCGCGGAGCTCAGGCGGTACGGAAGCGGAAGGCGCCCGTCGCGCCGCCCAGGGTAAGCCAGATGTGGTCGGCCTCCTTCACGAGTCTCAGGGCGACCCGGGCACAGCCGGGACAGCGGGCGGTGAGGCCCGGCTCGGGCCCGTAGACGTGGAGTTGGGCGAGAGGGCCGGCCATGGCGCATGTGGGGCAGCGCCACCACGCCTGGGTGGGCTCGACGGAGAGGACTTCCGAGAGCGGGCCGGCCAGCCAGTTCCCGTCGCGGTGGAGGGGCGTGTCTTCCATGGTGGGCCTCCCGGATGAGGTGATGGGTTCGGTCGAGGCGAGGCGCGAGCCGCCGTCAGCCGAATCGCTCGGTACGGATCGTGGCGGGGGCGCGTCCCAGGTCCACGAGGTGGTCGCTGACGGCTTCGACGAACGCCGTGGGGCCGCACACGAAGACGGTCCCGGCTCCCGCGAGCCGCGAGACGTGTCCGCGCAGGTCGGCGGCCGAGACGCGGCCCGGCGCGCGGGCGGTGTCCGGCGGTGCACGGCGGGTGTAGAGGACGTCGAGGTCCAGCCGGTCCGCCCCGCCGGTGAGCAGGTCGCGGTACCAGAAGTCCTCGGGGGTGCGCACCGAGTACACCAGCTGGAAGCCGACGGGGGACTCCGCCTCGCGGTGGGCGCGGATCATGGCGGTCAGCGGGACGACGCCCGATCCGCCGCCCACCAGGAGCACCGGACCGGTCTGCCCGGGCCGCCAGACGAACCAGTGGCCGAGCGGTCCGCGCACCTCCACGTCGGCGCCCAGCGGGAGGCCGTCGGCGAGGTAGGGCGAGACCTCCCCGTCGGCGACGGCCTGCACGCCCAGTTCGATGCGTTCCCCGTCGGCCGGCGCCGCGAGGGAGTAGCTGCGTGCGGCCTGGTAGCCGTCGTCGGCGGTGAGCCGCACGTCCACGTGCTGGCCGGCCAGGTGACCGGGCCAGCCCGGCACGCTGAAGGTCAGCGAGCGGGCGGTGGGGGTCTGCGGCAGGCGCTCCACGAGGTGGGCGCGGCGCCAGTCGGCGGCCATCGTCAGTCGTCCCAGGTGCGCTGCTCGCGCCAGGGGTCGCCGTAGTTGTGGTAACCGACGCTCTCCCAGAAACCGGGCTCGTCCTCGATCGTGAGCCGCAGTTCCCGCACCCACTTGGCCGACTTCCAGAAGTACAGGTGCGGCACCAGCAGCCGCGCGGGGCCGCCGTGTTCGGGGGACAGCGGGAAGCCGTCGTAGGTGTGGACGACCCATGCCCTGCCGTCGAGGAGGTCCTCCAGCGGAAGGTTCGTGGTGTAGCCGCCGTGGCTGACGGCCACGGCGTGGTCGGCGGCGGTCTCGACGTCCTCCAGGAAGGCGTCGACCGGGACGCCCCGCCACGGGGTGCCGAACTTGGACCACCGCGTCACGCAGTGGATGTCGTGGACCGTGTCCTCCTGGGGCAGCGACATCATCTCGTCCCACGTCCAGCCGCGGGAGTCGCCGTTCTCCGTCGTCACGGTGAAGGTCCAGGTCTCGGTCGGCACACGGGGTGTGGGGCCTGCGGACAGCACCGGGAACGACTCCGTCGGGTACTGCCCTGGAGGCAGCTTCTCCGCCAGGCCGCGTCCGCGACCGTGGAAGCCGGGTGAGAACGTACCCATGCCGTCGCCTCCTGAGCGCCGTGTCCTGGCCGGTCGGGTACGGGGCGGCGCTCGTGCCCGGCCGTCGTGTGTGGTGTCCTCAGGTCCAGTGTCGGAGGGCGGCGACGGCCCGACCACTCAGGCGGCCGGCCCGGCCGCTCGGGCGGCCGTCGTGGTGCCCGCGACGCCCGGCTCGCCGGGCCGGCCCGGTGGGCGGGCGGGTCGACCGGGGCGCTGCGGATGCCGTCGGCGGCCCCAGCGCGATGCGACGCCGGGGTGAGCGGATTGCCTGAGGCGGTGAGAAGCCGCGGCTCCTCCCGGGTCCTGGAAGGCGCTTGCGGTCGGATACGGGTGGGGGGTGTGTATGGACGTCGAAGCGTACCCCTAGGGGGTATAGTTCCCGGGAGGATCGGGCGCCGGACGAGGGGAGCCCCGCCGGCGGCCGGCCCGCCCCATCCACGAGCTCAGGAGCAGGGATGACTGCCACGGTCCACGGCACCGCCGAGGTCGAACTCGCGATCGGCGGCATGACCTGCGCCTCGTGCGCCGCCCGTGTGGAGAAGAAGCTCAACCGCATGGACGGTGTGGAGGCCACGGTCAACTACGCCACCGAGAAGGCGAAGATCTCCTACCGCGACGACGAGGTCTCCGTCCGCGATCTGATCGCCACCGTCGAGGCGACCGGCTACACCGCGACCGAGCCCCCGCCGCCCCGCACCCGTACCGAACCCGGTGACGCCGGGACGGGGGAGGAGGGCGGGCTGCGGACGCTGCGGCAGCGACTGGTCACCGCGGTGGTGCTGTCGGTGCCCGTCGTGGCCATGGCGATGGTCCCGGCCCTGCAGATCGAGTACTGGCAGTGGCTCTCGCTGACCCTGGCCGCGCCCGTGGTCACGTACGCGGCCTGGCCGTTCCACCGCGCCGCCCTCACCAACGCCCGGCACGGGGCCGCCACCATGGACACCCTCGTCTCGGTCGGCACCTCGGCGGCGTTCCTGTGGTCGCTGTGGGCCCTGTTCTTCGGCACCGCGGGTGAGCCGGGCATGACCCACGGCTTCGAGCCGACCATCACCCGCACCGACGGCGCCGGCAACATCTACCTCGAAGCCGCCGCCGGCGTGACCGCGTTCATCCTGGCCGGCCGGTACTTCGAAGCCCGCTCCAAGCGCAGGGCCGGCGCCGCGCTGAAGGCCCTGATGGAGCTCGGCGCGAAGGACGTGACCGTGCTGCGCGGCGGTGGGGAACGGCTGGTCCCCGTCGCCGAACTGGCCGTGGGCGACCGCTTCCTGGTGCGCCCGGGAGAGAAGATCGCCACCGACGGCACCGTCGTCGAAGGCTCCTCCGCCGTGGACGCGTCCATGCTCACCGGCGAGTCCGTACCCGTGGAGGTGTCCGTCGGCGACCCCGTCACCGGAGCCACCCTCAACGCCGGCGGCCGGCTCGTCGTCGAGGCCCGCCGGGTCGGCGCGGACACCCAGTTGGCGCGCATGGCGAAGCTGGTCGAGGACGCGCAGAACGGCAAGGCCGCGGCGCAGCGGCTGGCCGACCGGATCTCCGCCGTGTTCGTGCCCGCCGTCATGGTCCTGGCCGTGGGCACGCTCGGCTTCTGGCTCGGCAGCGGGGCTGGATGGACGGCCGCGTTCACCGCCGCGGTCGCCGTCCTGATCATCGCCTGCCCCTGCGCGCTGGGTCTCGCCACGCCCACCGCGCTCATGGTGGGCACGGGGCGCGGCGCGCAGCTCGGCATCCTGATCAAGGGGCCCGAGGTCCTGGAGAACACGCGCAGGGCCGACACGATCGTCCTCGACAAGACCGGCACCGTGACCACCGGGAGGATGACCCTCCTCGGGGTCCACACCGCGGAAGGGACCGACGAGTCCGAGGCCCTGCGGCTGGCCGGGGCGCTGGAACACGCCTCCGAGCACCCCATCGCCCAGGCCGTGGCGACCGGAGCGGCCGAGCGGGTCGGGGCGCTCCCCGCACCCGAGGACTTCGTGAACGTCCCCGGCCTCGGCGTGCGGGGCGTGGTCGCCGGGCATGCCGTCCTCGTCGGCCGCGAACGCCTTCTCGCCGAGTGGTCCATCGTGCTCCCGGCCGAACTGGAGCGGGCCGGAACGGAGGCGGAGGCAGCGGGCCGGACCGTGATCGTCGTGGCCTGGGACGGCGAGGCCCGGGCGGTCCTGGAGGTCGCCGACGCGGTCAGGCCGACGAGCGCCGAGGCGGTGCGGCGACTGCGGGCCCTCGGGCTGACGCCGATCCTGCTGACCGGCGACAACAAGGCCGTCGCCGAGGCGGTCGCGGCGGAGGTCGGCATCGAGCGGGTCGTCGCCGAGGTCATGCCCGAGGACAAGGTCGACGTGGTGCGGCGCCTGCAGGAGGAGGGCCGGACGGTGGCCATGGTCGGCGACGGGGTCAACGACGCTGCCGCGCTCGCCCAGGCCGACCTCGGCCTGGCCATGGGTACCGGAACCGACGCCGCCATCGAGGCGGGCGACCTGACGCTGGTGCGCGGCGACCTGAGGGCGGCGGCGGACGCGATCCGGCTGTCCCGCAGGACGCTCGGCACGATCAAGGGCAACCTCTTCTGGGCGTTCGCCTACAACGTCGCCGCGCTTCCGCTCGCCGCGGCGGGACTGCTGAACCCGATGATCGCGGGCGCGGCGATGGCCTTCTCGTCGGTCTTCGTCGTCGGCAACAGCCTGCGCCTGAGGGGCTTCCCCCCGGCGGACTGAGGACGGCCGCGTCCGCGTGGTTCCGCCTTCCCGGCTGCACGCCGGAGCGACGGTGCGCCGGGAAGCGGGCCTTCCGGCCCGAGCGAACTCGTGGCGGCGGCCGAGCGCGGGGAGGGCGAGTCCTGGAACGTGTCGCCGACGATCCCCGTCCGGTTCGGTGCGCGGCAGCCGAGGGGGCGCCGCCCCGCCGTCCGGGGTGCCCGCGGCCGGCCGCGTACCGGCGTGGAGCGCGGTGAGGCGTCTTCCGCACGGGCGGCGGGCGGCAGGGTGGCCACGGCGACTCGGCGCGGTCGTCCCGGCAGCGGCACGGACAAGGACCGGCGCACGGCCATGGGTCGACGGACGGATCCGGCGGCCTGGGGTATTCCGGGAATGGTCGAAAAGAACGGGGAGGGGGCCCGCCGGCCCCCTCCCCGCCGCGGGGGTCAGCCCCGGCCGAGCAGCTTCCTCATCAGTGAGATCTCGCCGGTCTGCGCGGTGATGATGTCGCCCGCCATCTGCTTCGCGGCCGCGTCGGCGCCGCCGGCGCGCTCGGCCTCGGCCATGGCCACCGCGCCTTCGTGGTGCTCGATCATCAACTCCATGAAGGCGGTGTCGAACGCCTTGCCCGAGGACTGCTCCAGTCGGGCCATCTCCCGGGGGCTCATCATCCCTTCTGCGCCGTGTGCGGCATGGTCCGCACCGTCCTCCGCGGGGACGTCCTCGCCCCATGAGGACAGCCAGCCGGACAGCGTCCTGATCTCCGGGCCCTGGGCCTTCCGGATGTCCTCGGCGAGCTTCCTCACCTCGGCCGATTCCGCTCGGGCCGCCGCGAGCTCCGCCATCTCCACCGCCTGTCGGTGGTGGGGGATCATGCCGTTGGCGAAGGCGACGTCGGCCGCGTTGTGCCGCCCTCGCGGGGCGGAGGCCGCGGCGGGCGGGGTCGCCGCCGCGTGCCCGCCGTGGCCGCTCGACGTGTCGGTGCCGCCGCCGCACGAGGCCAGGACGAAGGCGGCCGCGCCGGCGGCGGCCATGGCGACGGTACGTCGGGCAGGGGAATGCTTGCTGGTCATGCTGGTGCAACTCCTTGACGCGCGACCTGGATCGGACGCGCGGGATCGCGGGAACGAGGGCGTGCGGAGGCGCGGCGCCGCTCACCGCCCGGGCCGGGGCGCGAAACGGGAGGCGCCGTGCCGCGTGCCCTATATGCGCAGGAGTTGCAGTTCGGCCAGATCGGGCGGGGCCCGCCCGTCCGGGGGTGTGCGACCGGCCCCGTTCGGCGTCGCGACCGAGGGCGGGGCACCGAGCGCGGCGGCAGGCTCCGGGGGTGCGTACGGGGAGCCGACCCCCGCTGCGGCGCACGTCCCGTCCGTGTGGTCGAGGTGGTCCGCCCCACCGTCCGTGTGCGAACAGCCCGGACCGGCCTCGGGTACGGACGGCTCGGGCACGGATTGCGCGTGGGCGGACTGCCCGTGGGCGGGCGAGGTGTGGACGGTCGAGGTGTGGACGGTGGTCGCAGCGCCGTGCGCCCGTGCCTGGGACCCGGGAACCCCGGCGGGCGCCAGGGCGTGCATGCCCAGTACGCCCGCCAGTACCGCCAGCACCAGCAGCGCGAGCCCACGCCCTGCGGGGCGCGTGCGGCTCGTCGTGCGGCGGGTCATGGGCTCATCGTAGGGGGCCCGGCCGGTGAACCGTCCGCCGGCCCGTACCCGGGGCGGCAGCGCGTTGGCGCACCGCCCGTCCCGGGTGCGCGCCCTCCGGGCTGGTACCGCTTGCGCGAGCGTCCCGCCCGGTCCGGGGAGGTGGTTCCGCCCGACGGTGCGAGGCTGGCGCGACAGGACGTTCGCGCCGCCGGGCGGGGTTCGTGGGTGCTGCGGAGCCGGAGCCGGAGGCTCGCGGAGCCCTGAGGTCGGGTGCCCGGAGCCGAGTCGGGGAGGGCCTTCTCGGACCGGGCCGCCGGGGTTCCGCCGGGACCGCGGCGGGGCGATGGGCTCTCCCGACGGCCCCTCCCTCAGGTCTGGAAGGGGGCCGGGTCGGCCCTTACCACCGCACCGGCTCGCACACCGCCGCGGTCCTCCGGCGGGCGCCGGCCGTGCGGCCGGCGCCGTGTCCTCGCCGTCGGCCACCCCTCATCCGGGCCGGCGGTTCGGACGGCGTACGCAGGCGGGACCTCCCGGTCTGCGTGCGTACGCGGTCTCGGTCCCAGCACCCCGTCCGCCGCCGCGGTCGAGACGATCGCGGCGGGGACGGGGAGCCGAGTCTCAGTCCTCGCGCAGGGCGGCGACCGCCGCCTCCACGCGCCTGCCGTAGTCCGGGTCGGCCGCGTGGAAGTGGGCGAGGTTCTTCTCGATCACGTCGTCACGGGAGACCTGGGACAGGCCGCCGGCGATGTTCGCGATCAGACGCGACTTCTCCTCCTCCGACATCAGGCGGTAGAGCTCACCGGCCTGGTGGAAGTCGTCGTCCTTGGCGTGCTGCGGTGCGGCGTGCGTGCCGGTGTGGCCGTAGAGTGCCAGCGGGGCCGACAGGGCGGCGTCCGACTGCACCGGGCCCGCGTACGAGTTGGGCTCGTAGTTCTTGTCGTGGCGGGAGCCGTTGCGGGTGGCCATGAGCCCGTCGCGGCCGTAGTTGTCGGCTCCGCCCGGCACGGCCTTCGGCGCGTTCACCGGGAGCTGGGTGTGGTTGACGCCGAGACGGTAGCGGTGGGCGTCCGCATAGGCGAAGAGGCGCCCCTGGAGCATCTTGTCCGGCGAGGGCCCGATGCCCGGCACGAAGTTGTTCGGTGAGAACGCCGCCTGCTCGACCTCGGCGAAGACGTTGTCCGGGTTGCGGTCGAGGACCAGCCGGCCGACGCGCTGCAGCGGGTAGTCGGCGTGCGGCCACACCTTGGTGAGGTCGAACGGGTTGAAGCGGTAGTCCGCCGCCTCGGCCGCGGGCATGATCTGGACGTACAGCGTCCAGGACGGGTTCACGCCGCGCTCGATCGCCTGGAGCAGGTCCGTCTGGTGCGAGTTGGGGTCCGTGCCCGCGACCTCGGCGGCCTGCTCGCCGCTCAGGCAGCGGATGCCCTGGTTCGTCTTGAAGTGGTACTTGACGAAGAAGGCCTCGCCCTCGGCGTTCGTCCACTGGTAGGTGTGCGACCCGTAGCCGTTCATGTGGCGGTACGAGGCCGGGATGCCGCGGTCGCCCATCAGCCAGGTGATCTGGTGCGTGGCCTCCGGCGCATGGGCCCAGAAGTCCCAGACGTTGTCCGGCTCCTGCTTGCCGGTGAACGGGTCGCGCTTCTGGGAGTGGATGAAGTCCGGGAACTTGACCGGGTCCTTGATGAAGAACACCGGGGTGTTGTTGCCGACGAGGTCGTAGTTGCCCTCCTCGGTGTAGAACTTCACCGCGAAGCCCCGCGGGTCGCGGACTGCGTCCGCGCCGCCGAGCGAGTCGGCGACGGTGGAGAAGCGCAGGAAGACCTCGGTGCGCTTGCCGACCGTGTCCAGGAAGCCGGCCCGGGTGAAGCCGCCGACGTCGTCGGTCACCTCGAAGTAGCCGTACGCGCCGGAGCCGCGTGCGTGGACGACTCGCTCCGGGATGCGCTCGCGGTTGAAGCGGGCGAGCTTCTCCAGCAGGTGCTGGTCCTGGAGGAGGAGCGGGCCACCGACGCCGGCGGTGGCGGAGTTCTGGTTGTCGGCGACCGGAGCGCCGGACTCGGTCGTAAGCACGCGCTGCGTCATGGGTGGGAGGGCGGCCTTCCGTGCGGGAGCTGCTGAGGTGTCTGGAGCGTAAGTACGCGTCCGAGAAAACGTCAACAGTTTGTTGAAGTCAAGGGTGTGAATCCGGGCCGTGGCTGCGCTTGGGCGCGACAGGACAGGTGTCAGCGCGGCCACGGCCCGGACGTCTGAGAGGGGGTCGATGGTGACCCCGGGTCGGGGGACCCCAGGCCGGAGCGGGGTGGACGGTCCCTTCGGGGGTGGACCCGGTCGGCCGCGGCGGACCGCAGGCCCGGGTGGCCCGGGTGGGAGCGTGTCGCGGGGCGGGTGGCCCGGTGGGTGCGTGCTGGGGGGCGGGTGCGCGGCGAGCGGTCTCCGGCGGCGGGATCAGGCGACCGGCGAGCGGTCTCTCGCGGCGGGATCAGGCGACCGGCGAGCCGGACAGGCGCTCGACCGCGCGGAGCAGTGCCGAGTGGTCCAGGCCGCCGTCGCCCTGTGCGCGCAGGGAGGCGACCAGCTGGGCGACGACGGCCCCGACCGGCAGTGCGGCACCGACGTTGCGGGCGGCGTCGGTGACGATGCCCATGTCCTTGTGGTGGAGGTCGATGCGGAAGCCCGGCCTGAAGTCGCGGTCGAGGAAGTTGTCCTTCTTGCGGGTCAGGACGGTGGAGCCGGCCAGTCCGCCGTTGAGGACGTCCAGGGCCGCCCGCAGGTCCACGCCGGACTTCTCGAGGAAGACCACGGCCTCGGCGCAGGCCTGGATGTTGACGGCGACGATCAGCTGGTTGGCGGCCTTCACCGTCTGGCCGGAGCCGTGCGGACCGCACAGGACGATCGTCCGGCCCAGGGCCTCGAGGATCGGCCGGGCCTCGTCGAAGGCGTCCTGCCCGCCGCCGACCATGATCGACAGCACCGCCTCGACGGCGCCGGCCTCACCGCCCGAGACGGGGGCGTCCAGTACGCGGATTCCCTTGCCGGCGGCGTTCGCCGCCAGGTCGACGGAGGTCTGCGGGGTGATCGAGGACATGTCGATCAGTAGGGCGCCACGCCTGGCGTTCTCCAGGATCCCGTCCGGACCGTACGCGATGGCCTCCACCTGCGGTGAGGCGGGGACCATGGTGATCACGACGTCGGCGTCCCCGACGGCCTCGGCGATCGAGGCGGCGGCGGTGCCGCCGGCGGCCGCGAGTCGGTCCAGCTTCTCTTGCTCCAGGGTGTACCCGGTCACCTGGTAGCCCGCCTTGATCAGGTTCTCGGACATGGGCGAGCCCATGATGCCGAGGCCGATCCACGCGATCTTGGGCAGGTTCGGGCGGGAGGAGCGGGAGGAGTCTGCGAGGGTGCTCATCGGGATGCCTCTCTTGGAGCGGTGGTACGAAAGGGAGTCGGCGGGCGGCGGGCCGGGGGTCAGCGCGCGGGCCGGGCGCCCTTGGGGAGCCAGTCGAAGGACCGGGCGCTCGGACGGTCGCCGGCCTTGTACTCCAGGCCGATCCAGCCGTCGTAGCCGGCCTTCCTCAGCCGGTCCAGCAGCTCCTCGAGCGGCAGGGAGCCGGTGCCGGGCGCGCCGCGGCCCGGGTTGTCCGCGATCTGCACATGGCCGGTCTTCGCCGCGTACGCGTCGATGACGGCTGCGACGTCCTCGCCGTTCATCGACAGGTGGTAGATGTCGAGCAGGAACTTGGCGTTGCCGAGGCCGGTGGCGGCGTTGACCTTGTCCACGACCTCGATCGCGGAGGGCGCGCTCACCAGTGGGTAGAGCGGGGACTCCGGCTTGTTCAGGGTCTCGATCAGCAGGATCGCGCCCACCCGGTCGGCCGCGCGGGCCGCCGTCACCAGGTTCTCCAGGGCGAGTTCGTCCTGTGCCGCCGGATCCGCGCCCTCGACCCGGTTGCCGTACAGGGCGTTGAGCGCCTTGCAGCCGACCGAGGCGGCGAAGTCCGCGGCCACGTCGATGTTGGCGCGGAAGCGGTCCGACTCCTCACCGGGCACGGAGAGGGCGCCGCGGTCCGGGCCCGGAAGCCGGCCGGCGTAGAAGTTCAGGCCCACCAGCCGGGTGCCGGAGTTCTTGAGCGCCTGCCGCAGGTCGTCCAGTTCGCTCTGGTCGGGCGTGGGGGTGTCGATCCAGGGCCACCACAGCTCGACCGCCGTGAAGCCCGCCGCGGCGGCGGCCGCGGGGCGCTCCAGCAGCGGGAGTTCCGTGAAGAGGATCGAGAGGTTCACATCGAAGCGCTGGTCCGTGTATCCCATGAGGGAGTTGCGCTCCTTCCGTATTGCGGAAACTCATTTCTGCTTAATGGAAGATTGCCTGGCGGGGTGAGAGCTGTCAAGACCGGGCCGTCATCCGACCGACATGTGGACCGCTTCCCGCCGGCGGCCCGGGGGCCCACGGGGCGACGGGCACGACAGGGAGCTTCCCGGCGGTACGGAAGGCGCCCCGGGACGGGCGGACTCGGGAAGCGGTGTGCGGGCTCGCGCGGACGGGACCTGCGACGGAGATGTTCCCGGGCGGACGGGCGCGGACGGAGGAGGCCGTACAGGCGGCGGAAACGCGTCCGGGCGACCGGGGGCGGGCCGTGGAGGGCCGGGGTGTACGGGACGGGGACGGGTCGTGGGGGAGCGGGTCGGACGCGAAGGGCCCCGCCGGCCGGGGCGGGCACGAGGAGCCCGGGCCTGCCGGGGAGGCGGAAGAGGCCCCCCGGGTCCGCCGGAGAGCACGAAAAGGCCCCCCGGGGGCACGAAAGGGGTCCCCGGGTCTGCCGGGGAGAAGAAAAGGGCCTCCCGGGTGGACCGGGGGCGACCTGCACGGTCGTTCCCCGTCCACCCGGGAGGCACCGGGCCCCCGGCGGCGCTACAGCGCGTCGACCGCGCTGACCTTCCACCCGCCTGAGGTGCGGGTCAGCTCCATACGGACGCGGTTCAGATCCACCCGGGGGCCGTCGACCCGGGTACTCCGCGTCACCTGGTTGACGAACAGCAGGACCACGGCCCGGTCCGGCGACGCCGACACCACCGAGGCGGCGGGGCTGCCGCCGCCGGGCGGCGTCACCACCGAGGCCGTGACCACCCCCTGGTACTTCTTCGCCGTGGGCGCCACGACCTTCGTCGTCGTCCTGCGGTACTCCTCGAGGAAGGGCCCGGTGAGATGGCCGCGGGCGGCGGCGAAGTCCCGGTCCAGATGCCGGTGGTCGTACGAGAGCACGGCCGGCGCAGCCTTCCGCGCCGCCGCCAGAGCGCGGGCGCGTCCTTCGTCGGCCTGCCGGCCGTGCGCGTACGCCGTGCCCAGGAGGGCCGCCGCGACCAGCCCGGCGACGGTCAGCAGGGCCAGCACCGCGCAGACCAGCAGCCGGCGTCGCGGGGACCGCCGGCCCTGTGGGCCGCCGTCCTCCCCGGCCGGGGCACCGGCCGAGGGCCCCGAGCCCGGCTCCCGCTCCGGCTCTTCCCAGTCGGGTGCCTCCCAGTCGGGTTCGGTGCCCTCGGCCGGGGGGTCCTCGGCGCGCAGGGTCCGTCCGGACACCAGGGCGCCGGAGTCGCCGGGCGGGCCGGAGGTGTCCGCGCCGGGCGCCGGCCGCCGGCCGCCCCCGGTCTGCTGGGCCTGCTCGGCACGCTTGGCCGCCGCCCGGGCCGCGGCGGTCATCGAGCGCCGGGCGGGGGAGCCGGCGCCACGGCCGCGGGTCGTCGTGTTCGCCACGGGGATTCTCCTCACTGTGGGGCGTACTGGCGCGACGGCGGGTGCGGGTCAGCCGACGAACTCGACGTTCGACGTCAGCCAGCGGCCGCCTTCGAGCACGAGGTCGAGCTGGAGCCGGTAGGTACGGGACTGGCCTTCCGGGGCGGCCGAGTTCGTCACCTTGCTGTCGGCGACGACCAGCACCCTGGCGGTGCGTTCGTCGGCACGGGCGACGCCGGCCTCCAGCACCTGCCCCTGGGAGACCGACTTGTTCGCGGCGACGAGCTTGGTCAGCTCCGCGGTCTGTGCCGCGAACTGCTCCTTGAAGTCGCCGGTCGCGCCCTTGAGGACGTTCGCGCTGTCCCGCTCGTAGTGCCGGTAGTCGAGCGAGGTGAAGTTCAGCGCCGACCGGCGGGCCGCGGCCAGGATGTCCTGGCGGCGCTCCTCGTCGGCGCGCTGCTCGTACACCTGGAGTCCGAGCCACAGGGACAGCGCCGTCGTCGCGACGGTCGCCACCGCGAGAACGGCGGCCACCGCCCTGCCGTGCCGGGCGGCCGAGGCCGCCCGTGCCCCGAGCCGTGCCAGCGCCCGTACGGTCCTCACCACCGGCCCCGCGCGCCTGCCGTCCGCCTCGTGTGCCGTTGTCGCCGTCCCTGCGGACGGGTCGGTCCCGTGTCCGTCCGTCTCCGGTGCGGTGCCGTCGCCGTCGGCCGTCGCGTCGGTCTTCCCGCCGTCGGCCGCCGGGGCGGTCCTGCCGCCGTCTGTCGCCGTGACCGCCGAGGCGCGGGTCTCCGCGCTCTCCGCCGCCACGTCCGTCATGCCATCGGTCCCACGAGCAGCCATTGCCATGACTCCTTTCCGAACACGCTCTGTTCGCCGCCCGTCGAGCCGATCTCGACAGCCGTTCCGTCCGGTCCGGCCGCCGCGCCGGTCTCCGGGTCGTAGGGGGTGACGTACGCCGCCGGGCCCGCACCGCCGCCGGAGTGCCCCGAGGAGCCGGGCGCGTTCTGCGCGCCGCGGACCGAGGTGGGGCCACCGCGCGGGGCCGAGCAGCGCGCCGCGGTGTTCGCGGGCCGGTCCGAGGTGTCCGAGGGGTCGCGGCGCCGGGTGTCGTAGCCCTGCCGGCACGCCGGTGGGTCGTCGGCGTTCGTCACCATGCCGAAGTGGGTGGTGCCGTCCCCGGGGATCACCGTCCAGCTGCCCGCCACCACCACGGGGAAGGTGACCAGGGCCTGTTCCACACCGGGCAGCCGGGCCAGCGTGATCTGGCCGCCGCTGATCAGGTTGCCCAGCAGGACCGGCAGATGGGGCCGGGTCTCCGAGAGCAGCGAGTCGACCTCCTGCGCGGCGGGCGCCCCGGCGCCGACGAGCCGCCGGATGTCACCGTCGGAGGACTTCAGCTCCGCGGTGAGCGCCGCGAGGTCCCGTGAGAAGGACCGGATGGCCGAGCCCTGTTCGGCCTGGGTGCCGAGTACCTTCCGGGAGTCCTCGATCAGGGCGATCGTCTGCGGCAGCGACTCGGACGCCGACTCGACCAGGCTGTTGCCGGAGTCCACCAGCCTGCTCAGCTCCGGACCGGTGCCCGCGAATGCCCTGCCGAGTTCGTCTACCGTGATCCGCAGGTCCTCCTTGCCGACCGAGTTCACCAGCCGGTCCAGACTGAGGACGACGTCGGTGGTGGGCAGCGGCACCCGGGTGTCACCGCGGGCGATGACGCTCCCCTCGCGCAGGTACGGGCCGCCCGTTCCGCGCGGCTGCAGGTCGACGTACTGCTCGCCGACCGCGGAGCGGTTCGCCACCACCGCCACCGTGTCCGCCGGGATGCGGGCACCGTCCTCGATGTCCAGGTCCACGGACACGCCGTCCCGCCCGGTCAGCCGCAGCTCCCCGACCCGGCCCACGGGCACTCCCCGGTAGGTGACCTCGGCGCCCTGGAACACCCCGCCCGAGTCGGCGAGGTCGGCGCGCACGGTGTAACCGCGGTCGAGGACGGCGTCCACCAGGCCGGTGTAGCGGGCCCCGACGTACGACACGCCGATCGCCGTGACCGCGGCGAAGGCCGCGAGCTGGATCCTGACCATGCGTGTGATCACGGCTGCATCCCCTTCAGCATCAGCTCCGCCAGGGCGAGATCGACCCCCGGAGGACGTCCGTCGCCGTCGCCGCTCCCGTACGACGCGTGCCCGGTGGTGCACACCGGCGGGCACAGACCGCCTCCGCCGCCCGGGAGGCTCGGGGCGGAAGGCGCGCCCGGCCCGCCCGGCGGCGCCGTGGGCGCCGGGACGCCGGGCACGTCCGGGATGCCGGGCACGTCCGGGAGCTCCGGCGGGTCCGGCAGATCCGGTACGCCGGGCACCTCCGGCACACCGGGCCTGGACGGCTCGTCGGCGAGATTGCCGTAGACCGAGGCGAGGTCGAGATCGGCGGTGATCTTCAGATTGACGTAGTCGCCGTGGATCGCGTCGACGGCGTTCCGCGGGAACGGATACGTCGTCAGCAGTTCCAGGGCGTTGGGCAGATCGGCACCTGCCGCGTTGAGCTGCTCCAGGATCGGCCGCAGGCTCTTCAGGTTCGCGACGGTGTCGTCCCGCGACGCGTTGATCACCTGGCTGCCGGTCTTCCCCAGCTTCGACAGCGATGTGAGCATGGCCGTCAGGCTGCGCCGCTGGTCGGCCAGGACCTTCAGCGCCGGAGGCACCGTGTCGAGGGCCCCGGCGATGGTCTTCTTCTCCTGTGCCAGCCGCTCGGCGAGCCGGTCGATGCCGGCCAGCGCCCGGACGATCTCCTTGCGTCGGCCGTCGAGACCCCCGATGAAGGTGTCCAGCTCGGTCAGCAGGGACTTGACCCGGTTCTCCCGGCCCTCCAGCGCCTTGTTGAGCTCGGTCGTGATGGTCTTCAGCTGGGCCACCCCGCCGCCGTTGAGCAGCGCCGACAGCGCGGAGAGCACCTCTTCGATCTCCGGGTTGCGGCCGCTGCGGGAGAGCGGGATCCGGTCGCCGTCCTCCAGCCGGCCGGCCGGGGCGGCGTCCGCGGGTGAGGACAGCGCCACGTACTTCTCGCCGAGCATGCTCGTCTGCCGCAGCTCGGCCACCGCGTTGGCGGGCAGCGCCACCGAGTCCGCGACCCGCAGCCGCACCCGGGCGTGCCAGCCGTCCAGCTCGACCTTCTCGACCGCGCCGACCGTGACGTCGTTCACCTTCACCGCCGACTGGGGCACCAGGTCGAGCACGTCCCTGAACTCGACGGTCACCCGGTAGGCGTTGCCGTCGGCCGCGGCGCCGCCGGGCAGGGCGACGTCGTGCAGACCGCTGAACTCACAGCCCGTCAGCAGCAGCGAGCCGGCAGCCGCCCACGCCGCGGTGCCGGTGCGCAGTGTCCTCATGCGCGGGCCTCCAGGATTCCGCCGAGCGTCCGGTCGACCGGGCCGGTGCCGGAGACCGCCCGGGTGCCGGCCGGTTCCAGCTCCGGCAGGGACTCGAACAGTTTGTGCAGGTCCCCGCAGTCCTTGGCCTTCGCCTCCCCGGTCGTGCGCAGCAGCGAGCAGAGCAGCGAGGCCGGGTCCTGCGGGTGCTCGACGTTGTTGCGGGTGTCGAGCGTCCCGGCGGACGGGTTGTAGGCGTTCTGCAGGTTCGACAGCCCGGCCGGGGCGACCTCCAGCAGCTCCGCGAGCGCGGCGCGCTGGGTGACCAGCACCTTGGTGACCTTGCTCAGACCCTCCACGTTCGACGCCAGCGACCGCTTGTTCGCCCGGACGAAGTCGGATACGTCGGCGAGCGCCACGCCCAGGTGTCGCAGCGCCGCCGCAAGGTCCTTGCGCTCCGCGGCGAGCTGTCCGGCCACCTTCGCGAGGCTGTCGTTGAAGGACCGGACGTTCTTGTCGTCCGCGGCCAGCGCCGCCGTGAACACCTGGAGGTTGCGGACGGTGGAGAACAGGTCCTGCCGCCCGTCCGACAGGGTGGTCACCGCCAGGGAGAGGTCCTCCACCGACTGGTGGATCGCCTCGCCCTGCCCCTGGAGGTTGTCCGCGCTCACACCCAGCAGCCGCGACAGCGCGCCGTCGTCGTTCGCGCCGCGCGGGCCGAGCGCCTCGGAGGTGGTGTGCAGGCTCTCGAAGACCCGGTCCAGCTCCACCGGTACGGCCGTGCGCTCCTCCGGGATGACGGCGCCGCCGCGCATCACCGGGCCGCCCCGGTACACGGGCAGCAGCTGCACGTAACGGTCGCTGACCACCGACGAGTTGATGATCGCGGCCTTCGCCCCGGCGGGCACCTTCCGTTCGGGCCCGTACTCCAGGACCACCCGCACCCGGCGGCCCTCCGGAGTGATCTCCTTGACCTCGCCGATGCGGACACCGAGCACCCGGACGTCCGAGCCCGGGTAGATGCCGACCGTCCGGGGGAAGTACGCGGTGACCCGGACCGGTTCCTGCCGCGGCCACAGCAGCAGGCCCACCGCGACCAGTGCCAGGGCCGCGACCAGCGCCACCCCCCGCATCAGGGGTGTGCGCGGCACACGTGTGCGCGCCAGGGACGTGCGGGGCGGACGTATGCGCGCCAGAGCCGTGCGCATCACACGTATGCGGGGCAGAGGTATGCGCGCCAGAGCCGTGCGGGGCAGGCGTATGCGCGACAGGGGCGCTTTCACGAGGGACCTCCCGTCCGCGGGACCACCGGAGCGGCGACCAGATTCTGGATGTAGCTGTCGAACCAGCGCCCGTTGCCGAGGGTGTTGGCGAAGACGCGCACATACGGCGCGAGCAGCCGGACACTGCGGTCGAGTGCGGCCTGGTTGCGTTCGAGCATGTCGACGACCTGGTTCAGGCCCTTCAGCGCGGGCCCGATCTCCTTGCTGTTGTCCTTCACCAGGCCCGACAGCTGGACCCCGAGCGAGGCGGAGCTCTTGAGGAGGGCGTGGATCGCCGCCCGCCGCCGCGAGATCTCCTGGAAGAGCGCGTCGCCGTCCTTGACCAGCGTGGAGAACTCCCGGGAGCGCTCGGAGAGAACCGTGCTGACCCCGTCGGCGTGTTCGAGGAGTTCGCGCAGTGCCTGGTCGCGGGAGGCGACCGTACGGGAGATCCGCGACAGGCCCTCGACCGACTCCCGCACCTCGGCCGGGGAGTCCTCGAAGGTGGTGGAGATCGTGTCCAGCGCCGTGGCCAACCGCTCGGTGTCGATCTGCTCCGTCGTGGTGGTCAGGTCGCTGAACGCCGTCACGACGTCGTACGCGGGCGTGGTGCGGCTCAGCGGGATCTCGCTGCCCGGCCTCAACTGCCCCGGGCCCTTCGGCTCCAGGGCGAGGTACTTGGAGCCCAGGATCGTCTTGACGCGGATGGCGGCACCGGTCCGGGTGCCGAAAGCCGGCTCCCCCTTGACGCGGAAGACCACCCTGACGTGGTCCCCGTCCAGGTCCACCTCGTCGACCTTGCCGACCTTCACCCCGGCGACCCGCACCTCGTCGCCGGGCTTCAGCCCGCCCGCCTCCGAGAACGCGGCGCTGTAGCTCTCACCGTCGCCGATCAGCGGCAGGTCGTCGGCGTTGAACGCGGCGACGGCCAGCAGCGCGAGCGTGGTGAGGCCGACCGCGCCGATGGTCACGGGGTTGCGCTCCCGGAACGGGATCATGCGGGTCCTCGGACGCCCCTTCATGCGCACCTCGCCCGGGCGACGTGGAGTTCGGGGGTGATGACCTCCCGGGTCCTCGGCAGCACCACACGGCCGTCGAAGTCGCAGAGGTAGAAGTTGAACCAGGAACCGTAGGAGGCGGTCCTGGTCAGTTTGTCGAGCTTGTTCGGCAGCCGCTTCAGCACGCCCTCCACGGTCTTCTCGTTGTCGTTCAGCGTCCCGGTCAGTTCTCGCAGTTCCGCGATGTCGTCGCGCAGCGGCGGGCGGGCGTCCTCCAGCAGGCCGGAGGTGGCCTCCGTCAGGCTGTTGATGTTCGCCAGCGACTCGCCGATCGGCTTCCGGTCGGCGGAGAGACCGGAGACCACCCGCTGGAGCTGCTTGATCAGCGCGGAGAACCGGGCGCCGCGCTTGTCCAGCGTCGCCAGCACGGTGTTGAGGTTGTCGATCACCGAGCCGATCAGCTCGTCGCGGTCGGCGAGGGTGCTGGTGAGCGAGGCGGTGTGCGCGAGCAGGCTGTTCACCGTGCCGCCCTCGCCCTGCAGCGTCCTGACGATCTCGGTGGCGAGCTGGTTGACGTCCTTGGGGCTGAGCGCCGCGAACAGCGGCTTGAACCCGCCCAGCAGGGCGTTCAGATCGAGCGCGGGCTGGGTGCGCGAGAGGGGGATCCGGCTCCCGGGCGGCAGTGTCGCCCCGTCGCCGGGGCCCTCCGTCAGCGCGACGTAACGCGAGCCGACCAGATTGCGGTAGCGGATGACCGCGCCGGTGCCGGTGAGCAGCGGGCGGTTCTCGCTCACGGTGAACGTGACCTCCGCCAGCGTCCGGTCCTTGACGCCGATCTCCCGCACCTCGCCGACCCGCACGCCGGCGACGCGGATGTCGTCGCCCTCCTCCAGGCCGGTGACATCGCTGAACACCGCGCGGTAGGTGTGCTCGGGGGTGAAGGAGACGGTGGCGATGGTGGCGGCGAGCAGCGCCGTCGCGAGCACCGTCACCACCGCGAAGAGACCGAACTTGATCAGCGGCGAGGCGGTCTCCCCGGCCCGCCGCAGGGACCCGGCCCTCATGCGACGCTCACCGCCGTCCCGCGGGCCATCGGGCCGAACAGCAGGGTGGCCACCGCGGGCACCTCGTCCGCGGGTACGCCCAGGACCGGCGCCACGAGCGATCCGACGGCACGCTGCTCGGCCCCGGTCGCGGACACCTGTCGTCCCGCCGCGCCGGCCGGCCCGACCCGGGCGGTGCCGTCGTCCAGCTTGACGTCCGGTGCCGGGACCCGCGGCCGGGGCATGCCGTGGCAGTCGGGGCCCGAACGCTCCCCCCAGCGGGGCTCCTCCCCGGGACGGTACCCGGGCCGCGGATGGACGAACTCAAGGGTGATACGCATCTTTCCGCCTCTGAAGGTCTGTGCCGACGCGGCCTCCTGCCGGACGAGACCGTCCAGCAGGCAGGGGTACTCGGGCGAGTAGCGGGCGAACAGCGCCAGCGTGGGCCGCGAGACCCGACCCAGGGTGATCAGCCGCTCGCCGTTGTCGTCGAGGAACCCGTTCGCGGTGTTCGCGGCGCCGGTGGTGGAGGTGAACAGGGCGGCCAGCTGCTCCCGCTTCTCCACCACGGTGCGGCTCGTGGTGAGGGTGTTGCGCAGGATCCTCATCAGGTCCGGTGCGGCGTCCCCGTACACCTCGGCCACGTCCGCGAACCGCGAGATGTCCTCCTGCAGCGACGGCATATGGGGGTTGAGCCGGCGCAGATAGTCCTCCACCCGGGCCAGGTTGGCGCCGATCCGGTCGCCCCGGCCCTCCAGTGCGGTGGAGAACGCCGTGAGCGTGGCGTTGAGTTCGGCGGGGCGGACCGTGCGCAGCAGCGGCAGCAGATCGTTCATCAGCTGCTGCACCTCGATGCCGACGGCGGTGCGGTCCTGGGTGATGACGTCCCCGGCGCGGATCGCCCGCGCCCGGGTGCCGCCAGGGGGGACCAGGTCGACGTACTTCTCCCCGAACAGGGTCTTGGGCAGCAGCCGGGCCCGGACGTCGGACGGGATCCGCGGCACGTGCTCCGGGTTGAGGGCGAGGTCCAGCGACGCCTTCTCCCCGTCGGCCCGCACCCCGCGGACCTCGCCGACAAGCAGCCCGCGCAGTTTGACGTCGGCCTGGGGCTCCAGCTGGTTGCCGAGGGTGCCGGTCTCCAGCGTGACCCGGACGACGGGGGTGAACGCCTTCCGGTAGACGGCCACGGACAGCGACAGCAGCAGCCCCAGCACGGCGATGAAGACGATTCCGTTGATCCGCAGTCGGACGGACATCGGCACTACCCCGCAATCCGTACGGTCGTGCTGGCTCCCCAGATCGCCAGGCTGAGGAAGAAGTCCAGGATGTTGATGGCGACGATGGAGGTGCGCACCGCGCGACCGACCGCGACGCCGACGCCCGCTGGTCCGCCACCGGCGTAGTAGCCGTAGTAGCAGTGCACCAGGATGATCACGACGGCGAAGACGATCACCTTGCCGAACGACCAGAGCACGTCGACGGGCGGCAGGTACTGCTGGAAGTAGTGGTCGTAGGTGCCGGCAGACTGGCCGTAGTAGCCCGTCGTGATCGTCCGGGCCGCGAAGTAGGAGGACAGCAGCCCGACGACGTACAGCGGGATGACGGCGACGAACCCCGCGATCATCCGGGTCGTCACCAGGAACGGCAGCGACGGGACGCCCATCACCTCCAGGGCGTCGGTCTCCTCGTTGATCCGCATCGCACCGAGCTGGGCGGTGAACCCGGCGCCGACGGTCGCCGACAGAGCCAGTCCCGCCACCAGCGGGGCGATCTCCCGGGTGTTGAAGTACGCGGACAGGAAGGCGACGAAGTTGGAGGTGCCGAGCTGGTTGAGCGCCGCATACCCCTGGAGTCCCACCTCGGTTCCGGTGAAGAAGGACAGGAACGCGATCACGCCCACGGTCCCGCCGACGACGGCGAGCGCGCCGCGGCCGAAGCTGACCTCGGCCAGCAGCCGCAGGACCTCCTTCTTGTAGCGGCGGAGGGTACGTCCGGTCCAGGCCAGCGAGCGCCCGTAGAAGGACAGCTGGGCGCCCAGCTCCTCCAGGGAACGCAGCGGTCGTCCCACGAGACGGTCGATCAGCGCCACGGTCAGCCCTTCTGCGGAACGACTTGGAAGTACACGGCGGTCATCACGAAGTTCGTGACGAACAGCAACATGAAGGTGATGACCACCGACTGGTTCACCGCGTCGCCCACGCCCTTCGGTCCGCCCTTGGCCGTCAGCCCCTTGTACGAGGCGACGATCGCCGCGATCGCCCCGAACACCAGGGCCTTCAGCTCGGCCGCCCACAGGTCGGACAGCTGGGCGAGCGTGGTGAACGACGCCAGATAGGCGCCGGGAGTGCCGTTCTGCAGGACGACGTTGAAGAAGTAGCCGCCCGCGACCCCGACCACCGACACCAGGCCGTTGAGCAGCACCGCGACCACCATCGACGCCAGCACCCGGGGGACGACCAGGCGGTGGATCGGGTCGATGCCCAGCACCTGCATCGCGTCGATCTCCTCGCGGATCTTGCGGGCGCCGAGGTCCGCGCAGATCGCCGTGCCGCCGGCTCCCGCGATCAGCAGGGCCGTCACGATCGGCGACGCCTCCCGCAGCACGGCGAGCACCGAGGCCGCGCCCGAGAAGGACTGGGCGCCGAGCTGCCGGGTCAGACTGCCGATCTGCAGCGCGATGACCGCGCCGAAGGGGATGGAGACCAGAGCGGTCGGAAGGATCGTCACACTGGCGATGAACCAGGCCTGCTGGATGAACTCCCGGACCTGGAAAGGCCGCCGGGGCAGCGTCCGGAGGACGTCCAGGGCCATCGCGAACAGGCTGCCGGAGTGCCGCAGGGCCCCGGTGGGGGAGAGGCTCATGTTCCCGCAACCTCCTTGCGACCGTGCCGTTCCGCCTCGCGCCGCGCGATGGCCTCCCAGCGGGGCGGGCGGGTGATGCCGGGGCTCGGCAGCAGGCGGGGAGTGACCACCCGGGCGTCGACGCCGTCGTCGGCCGCCGCGCCCCGGTCCAGCTGCGCGAGTTCCAGCTCGACCTGGGCGGCGTCCTTCTCCTCCGCCATCCCGATCGGACCCTGCATCCGGCCGTGGAGGAACTGCCGCACGACCGGCTCGTCACTGGTCAGCAGCCGCTCGCGGGGCCCGAACATCACCAGCTCCCGGCGGAAGAGGAGCCCGATGTTGTCCGGGACCTGACGGGCCGAGGCGATGTCGTGGGTGACGATGAGGAAGGTGGCGTCGATCTGCGCGTTGAGGTCGACGATCAGCTGGTTGAGATAGGCCACCCGCACCGGGTCGAGTCCCGAGTCCGGCTCGTCGAACAGGATGATCTCCGGGTCGAGCACCAGGGCGCGCGCCAGCCCCGCCCGCTTGCGCATGCCGCCCGAGATCTCGCCGGGCAGCTTCTCCTCGGCGCCTATCAGGCCGACCATGTCCATCTTCTCGAGGACGATCCGACGGATCTCCGTCTCCGGCTTGCGGGTGTGCTCGCGCAGCGGGAAGGCGATGTTGTCGTACAGGTTCATCGACCCGAACAGCGCGCCGTCCTGGAAGAGGACGCCGAACAGCTTCCGCACCTCGTACAGGTCGTGCTCGCGAAGCCGGGTGATGTCCCGGTCAGCGATCCGCACCGACCCGCGGTCGGGCCTGAGCAGTCCGACGAGGGTCTTGAGGAACACCGACTTCCCCGTGCCCGAGGGGCCGAGCATGACCGAGATCTCCCCGGCGGGCAGCGTCAGCGACACGTCCTGCCAGATGACCTGCCGGCCGAAGGACTTGGTCAGCCCCTCCACACGGATCTCGACACCCATCCGGTACACCCTTCAGCCGTTGAGCAGCTACGACATCTGCTCTACGGGGAGGGGCGGGGCGTCCGTCGCGGCGAGGACCGACTTTTTTGGGCGGGGGGCGGCGGGGTGGCCGCACCGGTGCGCCGGGGGCCGCGTCGGCGCGGACGGGACCGGTGCGCTCGCCGCGCGACCGGTGCGGAGTCTCGTGGGCGGATGCCTGCTCCGGGCCCGAGCGCGTGGACGGGGATGCGCCCCGGGGGCTCAGGGCGAGGGTGCGTCTCCCGGAGCCCACGGTGCGGACGGCGCATCGGACGGCACGGCGCGGGACGGGCCGTCGTCTCCCGGCGCGGGGCCCCCGGAGACGACGGCCCGTGGCAGGGGGGGTGCGTCGCGGACGGTGGTGTCCTCGGCCGCCGTCAGGTCGGGCAGCGCCGGGATCCCGGAGATCTCGGGCGCCCCCGGCACGTCCGGTACCGACGGCACGCCCTGCACGTCCGGCACGCCCTGCACGTCCGGTACCGACGGCACCGCGGGCGGGGGCACCGGCGGCAGCGAGGGCAGCGCCGGGTCCGGCAGGAGCAGCGGGAGGGGCCGGCTGCCGCCGGGCGTCCGCGCCGCACCCGGGGCGGGAGCCGGGGGGCCGGCGGAGGTCCCCGGCCCGTCGGCGCCCCGGCCCCGGTCGTCGTCCGCCGACCACTCGTCGGCGGTCTCGGACGTGGCGGGGCGGGGTTCCGGCCCGTCCCCGTCGTAGCCGTACGGCACGACGAAACCGGCGACCGCCAGGGTCGCCGCGGTCGACGCCGCGACCACCAGATGAGTCTGGCCCCCCGTCCGGGGCCTGCGCCCCAGCAGCCACAGCACCAGTCCCAGCGTGCCCGCGAGCGACGCCCGCAGCGTCCGCCGGGCCCGGGCCAGCAGCGATTCCACCGTCCGGTAGCTCAGCCCCATCTCCCGGGCGACCTCCCCGACGTCGAGGTCCTCGGACTTCAGCCGCAGCGCCTCCGCCTGCCGCGCGGGCAGCTCACCGCTGCGCACGGCCAGCCACCTGGCCTCGGCCCGGTCGCACACGACCTCGTCGACCGGCGCGGGCCGCGGCGCCACCAGCCGCGGGCTGCTGCGCACCTCCGCCTCCCGGTTGACCTGCCGGTACCGGTCGACGCACAGCCGCATCGTCACCGTCGTCAGCCACGCCCCCAGCCGCTCGTCGTCGAGGTGGGGGTTCTCCGCCGCCCGCAGCATCGCCTCGTGCACGGCGTCCTCGGCGTCCTCCGGGCTCATCGACCGGCGGCGCGCCACCTTGAGCAGGTCCTCGCGATGGCTCCAGGCACGCTGCCAGCGCTCCTGCGCCGTCCGCTCCTGCGGCCCGCCGCATGCCGCCCGCTCGTCCGGCCCGCCGTCCGCGGCCCTCTCCCGCGGCCCGCCCGAATGCGCTGTATGCGTGTCCGTCGCCATGAGGGCCCCTTCGCGCTCGCCCCACCGGTCCCGTCCTGCCCGGCGGGGGGCGACATTACCGCCGGGTATCCGGGGTTGTGGAGGGGGTGGCGCGCATCGAGTCCGTACCGTTGCCCACCAGCGGCTCCGTGCCGGAAGGTACGCCGCCGCCGGGCAGCGGAGCCCGGGGCGCGGGGAGGGACGCCACGGGCGCGGCGGGCAGCGCGGGTGCGGACGGGCCCAGGGTGTCCTGCTCCGCGGGCCGGGGCTGCGGCGACGCGGGGGACCGGGGCGGCCGTGCGCTGTCCGCGCCGCCGTTCCCCTTCGGCCGCGCGGAGGCGTTCGGTCCGGGCGGGGCGGGCCGGGCCGTGCGGGAGGGCGCCGCTGTGGCGCGCGGCGCGGCGGTGCCGCGCGCCCCCGCGTCCGGCACCACCAGGTGGCCCTGGAGGAAGTAGCCGTACCAAGCCAAGACCGTGCGCAGATAGGCCGTCGAGCGGTTGTACCCGAGGATCGCGCGGTCCAGGTCGGCCGGGTCCGAGAGGTCCCGGCGGCCCGCGCACAGATAGAGACCGGCGGCGAGCGCCGCATCGTGGACGTTCGAGGGGTCGGCCCGGCCGTCGCCGTTGCCGTCGGTGCCCCAGACCGCCCAGGTCGACGGGATGAACTGCATCGGCCCGACCGCACGGTCGTAGACCGTGTCCCCGTCGTACGCGCCGCCGTCCGTGTCGGTGATCCGTGCGAAGCCGTTGCCGTCCAGCCGGGGCCCGAGGATCGGCGTGACGGTCGTGCCGTCCGGCCACACCCGCCCGCCGCGCGCATGCCCGGACTCGACCTGCCCGATCGCGGCGAGCAACTGCCAGCGCAGCCCGCATCCGGGGGCGCTGCGCGCCAGTTCCGACTCGGCCTGCCGATAGGCGGCGAACACGCCGACCGGGAGAGCGCCGGCGCCCGCCGGTGCGCTCCCTTCGCCCGCACCCCGGTCGGCCGGGCCGCCCCGCCCTCGCACCCGGAGCGGGGGCAGCTCGGTGCGGTACGCGGAATCGCCCGAGACGCTCGGCCCGGGCGTCCCGGCCTCCTCGGCGGGTGCGGGGGCGGAGGCCGGGGCCCCCTGCGCCTGTGAGGCGGTCAGCACCGCCATCGCCGTCGCGGCGACCGCCGCTCCCCGTAGTGCTCTGCGGCCGTGACCTGTCATGCCGGCCCACCCCTCCCTCGTCCTGCCGCCGTGCCACCCCCGGGCGTGCGGCTCCGTCATCCGGCTCTACGCGGGAGTCGAGCGGTTCCGTCGCACGCGGGCGCCGGATTCTGCGGTACCACGCGGCGGACGGGCGTGCGGGCGGGCTTAACGTGGGGTCATGCGATTGCGAGTGGAGTTCACGACGGAACCCTTCGACCTCGACGAGGCCCCGGCCCACGCACTGGTCGCCCGCGAGGTCATCCAGGCGGCCCACCTGGACGCCGTGGACGTGGGCCCCTTCGGCAACACGGCCGAGGGCGGGGCGGACGCCGTGCTCACCGCGGTGGACTCGCTGCTGCGCCGGGCACTGGCGGCAGGCGCCACCCGGGTCTCGCTGCAGCTCAACGTGATCGGGGAGCAGGACGCCGCGCCGGAGGTGCGTGACGGCGCGGACGAGGACGAGGAGGGGGAGCAGTGACCGAGTCGGGAGACCACCCCCTGGTCGACGCCGTGAAGCCGCTGGTGGACGCGATGGGTGCGGAGATCCTCCGCCCCGACCAGGCCCAGCCGGACGATGTCGTGCTCTCCTGGGAGGGTGCCGAGGTGCTGGCCGTGCGGCTGCCGCAGCTGTCCGAGTCGCTCGACCACATCCTGGCCGCCATGGAGCGCCGTTACGGCATGCCGCTGTCGGCCCTCGACCGCAAGGTGAAGCAGTCGGTCGTAAGGACGCTGGAGGCGCGCGGCGCCTTCTCCGTACGGCACGGGGTGGAGACGGTGGCGAGCGCGCTCGGGGTCAGCCGTTTCACCGTCTACAACTACCTGAACCGGGAGCACGCCGCCAAGGGTGACTAGGCGGTCACGAACCGTACGCGGCCGCCGTCCGTATGTCGGGACGGCGGCCTTTCCGTCCAGGAAGTTTCAACAAAGTGTTGACGGGCTGTCCGGGGAAGGCGTTAGCTATCCGCAGCCCGTCCGACGCACCTTGCAGAACAGCCACGGAGGCTCCCGTGTCTTCGACTTCCGTACCGGGCCTCACCCGGTTCAACACCTCGACGGACAGCGAGGCCCTGGCCGTGCTGCACGAGGTGTGCGCCAGCTCGGCCTGGGGCGGCGAACTGCTGGCCCGGCGCCCCTACGCCACGGTCGAGGCCCTCTTCGCCGCCAGCGACGCCGCCATGGCGGAGCTGACCGCCGAGGACCTGGCCGAAGCGATGGCGGGACACCCGCCGATCGGCCGGCCGAAGCCCGGGGACCCGACCTCCTCCCGCGAGCAGAGCGGGATGGCCGGCGCCTCCGAGGAGCTCAGGGCCGAAATGCTCGAACTCAACCTGGCCTACCAGGACAAGTTCGGCCATGTCTTTCTGATCTGTGCCACCGGTCGTACCGGTGAGCAGATGAGGGACGCCGTCCGGGAGCGGATCGGTCATTCGCCCGAGCAGGAGCGGGAGATCGTCCGCACCGAACTGGGGAAGATCAACCGGATCCGGCTCACCCGTCTCGTGGAGGAAGAGAGCGCATGAGCACCGAGACAACGGCGTCCGTGTCCACCCACGTCCTGGACACCAGCAGGGGCCGCCCCGCCGAGGGCGTCGCCGTCTCCCTGTCGGCCCGCGAGGGTTCCGGCGGCGAGTGGGCGGCACTCGGCGGATCCGCGACCGACGCGGACGGCCGGTGCAAGGACCTGCCGGCACTGCCGGAGGGCACGACCTACGTACGGCTCGACTTCGAGACCGAGCCGTACTTCGCGAAGAAGCAAGCCGAGGCCCAGCAGGACGCCCCCGCGCATCGGGACAGCGGTGCGTTCTTCCCGGAGGTGGCGATCACGTTCGCCGTCGTGCCGGGTGAGCACTACCACGTACCGCTGCTGCTCAACCCGTTCGGCTACTCCGTTTACCGAGGGAGCTAGCAGACAATGACCGCCACATCCCGACCCGGCCGCCCCGTACTCCTGGGACAGAACCAGTACGGCAAGGCCGAGAACCGCGTCGTGAAGATCACGCGGGACGGCGACACCCACCACATCAAGGACCTGAACGTCTCGGTCGCGCTCTCCGGCGACATGGAGGACGTCCACTACTCCGGTTCGAACGCCAACGTCCTCCCGACCGACACCACCAAGAACACGGTGTACGCGTTCGCCAAGGAGTACGGCATCGAGTCCGCCGAGCAGTTCGGCATCCACCTCGCCCGCCACTTCGTGACCTCGCAGGAGCCGATCCACCGCGCGCGCATCCGCATCGAGGAGTACGCCTGGGAGCGCATCGCGACCTCCGACGCCAACTCCAAGTTCATCGGTGCCGACGAGGTCAGGCACTCCTTCGTCCGCAAGGGCCAGGAGACCCGTCTCACCCAGATCACCTACGACGGGGAGTCGTGGGAGGTCGTCTCCGGGCTGAAGGACCTGGTCGTGATGAACTCGACGAACTCCGAGTTCTGGGGCTACGTCAAGGACAAGTACACGACCCTCCAGGAGGCGTACGACCGCATCCTGGCCACGGAGGTCTCGGGCCGCTGGCGGTTCAACTGGACCGACGACGAGCAGAAGACGCCCAACTGGGACAAGTCCTACGAGCAGGTGAAGAAGCACATGCTCCACGCCTTCGCCGAGACCTACTCCCTCTCGCTGCAGCAGACGCTGTACCAGATGGGTGCGCGCATCATCAACAACCGTGCGGAGATCGACGAGGTCCGCTTCTCCCTGCCGAACAAGCACCACTTCCTCGTCGACCTGGAGCCCTTCGGGCTCAAGAACGACAACGAGGTCTACTTCGCGGCCGACCGGCCCTACGGGCTCATCGAGGCGACGATCCTGCGGGACGGCGCCGAGGCGCGGATCCCGGTCGACCTGACCAACCTCTGACGGTCACCCCGGTCGCCCCGGTCGACGCGGCCGGGGAGCCGCCCGTCGGACCGGACCGGACCGGCCCCGACCGCCGGACCGGACGGGGCCGTACCGGACACGGGGGAACAGGTGGTTTCCTTGACACGTGCACGTGGGGCGGACACGCCCGCGCCGGTCCCGCCCACCCGGTCCTCCCACTCCTTCGGCACCCACGGCCCCCGGGCCGTGGCACTCAAATCCTCCAGGGTCCTGCCGTGCCCGCACCGCCACTGAAAGTCAAAGGACGCACCGCCATGGCAGCATCGGCAGCAGCCCCGCGCATCGTCATCGAGAACTGCTCGATCGCGACCGTGGACGCCGACGACACCGAGTACGCCTCCGGCCATATCGTCGTCGCCGGCAACCGCATCGAGTCGGTCGGTCCGGGCAGGGCCCCCGAGAACCTGGAGAACGTGGTCCGCCGCGTCGACGGCACCGGCCACCTCGCCACCCCCGGCCTGGTCAACACGCACCACCACTTCTACCAGTGGATCACCCGCGGCCTCGCCACCGACCACAACCTGTTCGACTGGCTCGTCGCGCTCTACCCGACCTGGGCCCGCATCGACGAGCAGATGGCGTACTCCGCCGCACAGGGCTCCCTGGCGATGATGGCCCGCGGCGGCGTCACCACCGCGATGGACCACCACTACGTCTTCCCGAAGGGCTCCGGCGACCTCTCCGGCGCCATCATCCGGGCCGCGTCCGAGATGGGTGTCCGCTTCACCCTGGCCCGGGGCTCCATGGACCGCAGCGAGAAGGACGGCGGCCTGCCGCCGGACTTCGCCGTCGAGACCCTCGAAGGCGCCCTGGCAGCCACCGAGGAGACCATCGACGCGCACCACGACGCCTCCTTCGACGCGATGACGCAGATCGCGGTCGCGCCCTGCTCCCCGTTCTCGGTCTCCACCGAACTGCTCAAGCAGGGCGCCGAGCTGGCCCGCCGCAAGGGCGTACGCCTCCACACCCACGGCAGCGAGACCGTGGAGGAGGAGAAGTTCTGCCACGAACTCTTCGGCATGGGCCCGACCGACTACTTCGAGTCGACCGGCTGGCTCGGCGAGGACGTGTGGATGGCGCACTGCGTCCACATGAACGACTCCGACATCGAGGCGTTCGCCCGGACGAGGACCGGTGTCGCCCACTGCCCCTCGTCCAACGCCCGCCTCGCCGCCGGTATCGCCCGCGTTCCCGACATGCTGAGGGCCGGTGTCCCCGTCGGCCTCGGTGTCGACGGCACCGCGTCCAACGAGTCCGGCGAACTGCACACCGAGCTGCGCAACGCGCTGCTCGTCAACCGCCTCAACCCGGTGCACCGCGAAGCCGCGCTGAATGCGCGTCAGGCGCTGCGACTGGGCACCTACGGCGGCGCGCGGGTCCTCGGCCGCGCCTCGCAGATCGGCTCCCTGGAGTCGGGCAAGCTCGCCGACCTGGTCCTCTGGAAGCTGGACACCCTCGCCCACGCCTCCATCGCCGACCCGGTGGCCGCCCTCGTCCTCGGTGCGGCGGCCCCGGTCACGCTCTCCCTCGTCGGCGGTGAGCCGGTCGTCGAGAACGGCCGGCTGCTCAAGGCCGACGAGGACGCCATCGCCCGCTCCACGCGGGACGAGGCCCAGCGCCTCGCGCGGATCGCCGCGCAGGCCTGACACCCCGGGTAGTCCGGTCGAGGGGGACGGCCCTCGGCCGGCGGGCCGCGGACCCGAGCGGGGTCCGCGGCAGCCGCCGCCGGGAGGCGTGCGCCGAGAACACGGCACACACCTCCCGGCGACGGTGGACTCTCGGGACCCGCACCGGCGAGGCGTCACCTGCCGAGGCGGAACGGGAGCCCGATCCGGTTCCGATGCACCGAGGGACCCGCCGTCCCGTACGGCGACGGCGTGCGGCCGACCGCACGCCGTGCGTGGTCGGGTTTCACCGTCCGTGGCCGCCCCGGCGGCGACGGACGGGTGCGTACGGCGGATCCGGGCCCGGGGCGCGTACGGCAGTGAGGACGACAGGCCGAGCGGCCGGACCGTACGAGCCGCCGGACCGCACGAGCCGCCGGCCGCCGCACCCGCGGCCCGCCCGGCCCACGTCCGTTCAGCCCCGGCCCCCTGCGGGCTGAACGGCCGGGCGAGGTGCCCGCCTCAGTTTCCGGGACGCCAGTCCGGACGACGGCCGCTGAGGCCGATGACCCGGTCGAGCAGCGGGGCGTCGTCCGGCACCGGGACCACGGGGCCGAACATGCCGCCGCGGCCCCCGTCGTCCGCCGCCGGGGCCAGCAGGCCGTAGGACACCCGCAGGGCGGCCTCGTCCGGTGCGTAGTCCTGGCCGGTGGCGCGCGCCAGGTCCCAGCCGTGGACGAGCAGCTCGTTGAGGGCGACCCTCCCCGCGACGGCGGCCGGGAGGACGATCCCGCCCGCCCGGGTGTCTCCGTCCCACGCCCCGGGGTCGCGCCAGGCGTTCACCATCTCGTGCAGCAGCCTCGGCAGGTCCGAGCGCCAGCCGTCCCGCAGGACCCACTCCACGGTTCCCGGGTCGACGGCGGTCGACGGCCCGAAGTCCTTGCGGGCGGCGTCCCGGAAGGCCGCGGACAGCCCGATGACATGGGCGAGCAGTTCCCGTACGGCGTACTCCGGACACGGGGTCGGCTTCCCGAGGCCCGCGTCCGTCACCCCCTCGGCCAGTCGTGCCACGGAGGCGGCCACCGGACCCAGGTCCGGCGTGCCCCCGCTCTTCGTACCGTTGGTGCTGTCGGTCTCCATGAAGGTGCAGACCTCCCGGCGGGCCGGAACTCATCGGCGGGGAGCCGCCGCGGGCGAAGCCGCGCGGGCCGACGCGTCCCGGTGCGGCCCTGGGCCCGCGGGCCGGGCGCGGTCCCTCGTACGGCGTGCGGCCCGTACGGGGGACCGCGCGTGCCGCGCGACGGCGACCGTCCCTCGCCCGATCGGGCCATCCTCCGCACGGGCAAGCCCTCCTGCCCGGGTAACGCCCATACGCTCCCCAGGTGACCCGTACCACTGCCCTGAACACCGGCCTCGACGCATTCCTCGCCTGGGCGGAGACGGAGCGGAAGACCGCCCTGCCGCCCCGCCCCGCGGACGCGGTACTGACCCTGCTGGCGCTGCACGGCGCGGACCGCCGCGCGGGCGTGCCCGAGCCGACACCCGAGCTGGTGCGCCGGGTCCTCGTCGAGGACCTGCCCCTGCTGCTGTGGGCGAGCCCGGACGAGGCCGCCGCCGTCCCGTCCGTGCTCACCGCGCTGGCGGACCGCGTGCGCGACGCGGGCCGGCTGAACGCCAAGCGCCACGCCCGCGTCCTCGCCGCGGCCGGCGACGCCGTACCCGAGTTCCTCCGGGCCCTGGGCGACCCCCGCAATCTGACCTGGCCCCGCTGGTACGCGTCGCTGCTGCGGGCGGACGGCGTCGAGGCGGACGACCCCGAGGCGGTACGCGCCTGGCTCGCCGCGTTCGACTCCGCACCCCACGCGGAGCGGCCCGGGCTCCCCGAACCCCTGCACCGCTCGGACGTCACCGCGGCCACTTTCGCGGCCCGCATCCGCCTCACCGACGCCCTGCTGGCCGCCTTCGCCCACGACGTCGAAGGACCCTCACCGGCCGGGCCGCTGCTGCCCGCGACTCCCGCCCTGGAGGCCGCCCGCCCCGAGGAGGCGCTCACGTCCGAGCTGGAGGCGCTGGCGGTGGCCCTGACCGACCGCTGGACGGCGGCGGGCCTCGCCGAGGCGCTCTCCGGTCCGTACGAGGGACTGGCCCCCGGGCCCGAGGCCCTGCCGCACGTCGTCCTCGCCGACCGCTTCCTCGACGAACACCTCGACCACCACGGCGACTCCGCCACTCCGCTGCCCCCGCCCGCCGCCGTGCCCGGCCCCGGTGAGATCCGGGCGCTGCTGCACGCGGCCCCGCTGCCCGCGGCACTGGCGGCCGGGAGCGACGACGTCCACGACGTGGCCGAGCAGTGCGGCTTCCCCGGACCGGCCGAGGCCGTCTGGACCGGCGGCACCCCGCAGGAACTCGTCGAACTCGGCGCCGACGTCCTCGCCGCCGTGGTGGAGCGCATCGCCGCCGGCTCCGACCCGGACCGCGCCGCCGACGAGGAGTACGCCCTCGATGCCGCGCACGTCCTCTACGGGCTGTACGCGCGGGGCGGCACCCCCGAGTCCGTGGCCCGCAAGGCGTCCGGCCACACCGACCTGACCGTCCCGCCCGATCTGGAGGACGCCCCGGCCGTCGTCCCCGCCTCGGCCCCGCCCGGGTACGAGACGCCGCCGCTCGCCGAACTGTCCGGGCTGCTCGGCGTCCCCGGTCTCACCGAGGACGACCGCGCGGCGGTCGACGGCCCGGCCCGCGCGCTCGCCGCGGTGGTCGACGAACTGGCCCGCACCGGCTGCGTCTTCCGCACCGGCGACGCCTACGGCCTCACCCCGCTCGGCAACGCCGTCGTCCGCCACGTACTCGCCGTGGGCCACGTCGCCGCCCCCGACGAGCACGAGCTCGTCTCCTGGGGCGCGGCACGTGCCGTCGCCGCCGTCCAGTACTGGCCGCCGGCCGTCGCCGCCGCGGCCGTCACGGCGTGGACGACGGCCAGGGGCGCCACCGACGCGGCGTGGAGCGAGTTGCTCGACGCCGTCTCCGCGACCAAGTCCGCCGACTTCCACCGCACCCTGACGACGGGTCTGTTCGACCGTCTGGACCGGGCGCACATCCCCGACGGACCCCTGAGGGCCGCGCTCACCGACCCCGTCATCGGTGCCCACGCCCACCGGCTCCTCCACTCCCGGGGCGAACCGGCGGACGATGCCCTCGTGCCCCTCACCGCGCGGGCCACGCTGCTGCTGGAGGAACTGGACGCCCGCTGGGCGGCGGACATGCGGGTCTTCGTGGCCGCCGCCGACGCGGACCGCGTCCCCGAGCCCGTTCCCACCGCCCTGGTCGACGCCTTCGACGAGGCCGCCGCCGGCTGGCCGGGCGGCGCCCCGTCCCTGCTGACGGCACTGGCGGAGACGGACCCGGCGGGCGCGGCCCGCGTCCTGGAGGACCTGCGGGGGCGTCATCCGGACGGCAGGGTGGCAGACTTGGCGGCGCACGCCGCGAAGACGGCGAGGGCGACGGTGGGACGGTCCGCGGCGCGCCGCCGCGGCACGGGAAGGTGAGGGTGCCGGATGTCCGCGGCGGACGAGGTGCCGGAAGCCGGGCCGGAGTGCGAAACGGCGGGCCACCGGCTGCAGATCGAGTACTGCACCCAGTGCCGCTGGCTGCCCCGCGCCGCATGGCTGGCGCAGGAGCTCCTCGGCACCTTCGACCGCACCGAGCTCGTCGAGGTGGCACTGAGGCCGGGGATCGGGGGCGTATTCGTTGTACGGGTCGACGGAGAGGTCGTCTGGGACCGTCGTGAACAGGGCTTTCCCGAGCCGACCGCCGTGAAGCGGGCCGTCAGGGACCGGGTCGCGCCCGGGAGGACGCTGGGCCACAGCGAACGTCAGGCCCCCGGGGGCGACTCTCCCTCCTGACTCCCGGGCAGCCTCCGCCCCGCCCCGCCCGCGCCCGCGTGCCCTCCGCCCTCTTGCCCGGGGCGGCCGACTGTGCGATACAGGTCTGGACCATTGCCCCGGCGGATGGAGGCAGTCCGGTGCAACGCCCCCTGTTCCTCCCCGTGCCGACGTGTACGTGCGTGCTGCTGGTCGCGGCATGCGGCGGTGGCACCGGGGCCGCGGACACCCGCAGTCCCTCCGTACCGGGCGGCACCACCGTCCAGGCGAGCAGCGCGACCTCCGTGCACGTCATGTGGGAGCACTCCACGGACGACACCGGCGTCAGCGGCTACGAGGTCTTCCGTGACGGCACGAAGGTCACGTCCCTCCCGGCGGCCACCCGGATGACCGACATCGACGGCCTCACCCCTTCCACCTCGTACGCGTTCACCGTCCGCGCCCTCGACACCGCAGGCAACGCCTCGGCGCAGAGCGCGCCGGTCCGCGTCGTCACGCTCGAACCCGCCGTCGAGGACCGGCGCCCGCCCGACCGCCCGGGAGCGCTCCGGGGCCGTGCCGACGGGAGCCGTGCGGTCACCCTGGCCTGGGTGCCCTCGGCCGACGACCGGGGAGTGACGGCGTACGACGTCTACCAGGCGGACTCCCGCATCCACAGCGTGCCCGGAACCGCCACCACGGCCCGGGTCACCGGTCTGCGTCCGGGCACGGTCTACACGTTCACCGTCCGTGCCCGGGACGCGGCCGACAACTCCTCGCCCGACAGCGCCCCGCTCGACCTGACGACCGACAGGGCCCCGGGTGCCGGCCCCGACACGGCCCCCACCGGGTTCACGGCGGCCATCCGTCGCACCGCCCCCTCCGTCCACACGGTCGAGCTGACCTGGACCCCACCGGCGACCGGTGTCCCGGTCCGGGAGCACCAGCTCTTCCTCGACGGCAGACTCGCCACCACCATCGTCTGGGGTGCCGAACCCCCGCCCGGTCCCGCGAAGTACACCCTCACCGTGACCGACCCGCCCGGCACCCGCCACTCGCTGAAGCTGCGCGCCAGGCTCCCGGACGGGAACTGGGGGGACTTCTCGGCCCAGCGGACGGTGGTGGTGGGGGACTGAGGCGGGTTCGGGGAGCCGGCCGCGGGCGGCGTCCGTACCGTGAACGGTCCCGGTGAGGACCCGCGGGGCACGTCGCCGTCGTTCCGTCCCCGGTCGCTCCGGGGCGCTGCCGCCCCGGGCGGAGGCAGCCGGAGCACGGGCGGCGTCCGTTCGACGCCCGGCGCGGTCCCGCCGTCC